>JAEYNR010000049.1 GCA_023412475.1 Fibrobacterota bacterium
CGATCAAAGCCGATAAGGAGCAATGGTTTTCATTTTGAGTTCGCAGATTCCCATTCTTGGTCTGGAGTTTAGGGACGGAGGAACTTTTATAACGTCACTTATTTTCCTCCGTCCCTAGGGGGCCAAACCTGGCCTAACATTTGATCCTCTTTTCCTTAAAGCCCATTACTTTTCTTCACCTCCAAACATTCGCCCTCTCTGAGATTCAAGTACTCATCTTCCAATGAAAATGCAAAATGCCTGAATCCTATTTTTTTATTGCTCCCTGTGAAGCACAACTGATTATCCAGAAAGGATTGTCGGCAAAAAGTTCTGTTCCAGGAGGAAAAAAGAGTAGATTGCCCAATGTTACTGCAGACAAACCTTTTTATCCCTTGAATTTTTAATTTGGAAATCAATGTTTTCCAAACAGATAGTTCCTTATCAGGGGGCCAATAATTCCGGCTTATTTTCTTTTGAAAAACCCATTAATTTTCCCTTCCATGTCTATCCACTTTTTTCGATTTTAATCTTAAAACACGAAATAAACTCTCTAAATAGTATTGTTACTAAGGTAGCTTTGAAGAAATTTCAAATCACAAAACCTTATTTCTAAACAGGGGATAAGATGTTTCAAGGTTGCTTAAGCTTTTCTATTTGGCCTTATTACCATTTCTTGTTCCTGTTCCTGTTTTGAATTTGTTATTTGTCGAATTTTGTTTTCATCTTTATTCTTTTATCAATGAGTTTTGAGATTTCGCGGCTACCGGCAGAAGTGGCTGAGTAGTTACATAATACCTTGAATTGATCTTAAAAATTATACTGGTATGTTATATGCTAATTATAGAAATTATGACCAGATTAACCTTGAAACTAATCGGCACCGCGTTCGATTTACTGCTCGCAACTTTACCATATAATAATAAGAGACCAACCCGGAACCAAAGCTCTCTGAAAAGCCAGATCAAACAATCAGCCACTAATGGGTGGATCTATAAAGAAATAACCTCCCCTTTCAGTGGATGCACTCACCACTACCTCTATCATCCATGCCCCAAAAATAATGCCCCACCATTTCTTTTCCTTCACGGACTTGTTTTTGATGCCCGTAATTTTATTAACCTTCACAAACTATCTGACACCTGGCAACTCATTGCCTACGATTTCCCCGAATCATCTGCCACCTACCGTGGTGATATGAACGATTTCCACTTCTTGATCGATGATTTTCTGGATACTCTGAAAATTGATACACTGTATCTATGCGGCGTCTCTTTTGGCGGAAGCATCGCAACCCGCTTCACAGCCGCACACTCCAGAAGAATTAAAACACTGGTATTGGCTTCCTCCTTTGTCATCAACTCTACTACAGGCGATAGAATAAGAAGTCGAGAGCTGGCCCGCTTCCTTTTGAAACACCCCGATTATAAACTTCACTGGCTTATTCAGAAAATTCTTACACTGGCATTTAAAGGCAAAAACAATCCCCTCTCTTCGCTAAAGAGTATGATCCAGATGAAAGATATCGACTGGTACCGCCAGGTAATCCGATCAATTACCACCTGTGAGGGCACCGAAGATGCAGTACGAATCAATTGCCCAGTACTTGCCCTCAATGGGGATAAAGATCGGCTGGTTTCATTGAGCCACGCCCGCTCAATACCACAATTTATCCCTCATGCCCAGTTTGACATAATAAAAGGAGCAAATCATGCCATGATGTACTTTCAAGGAGAATACCTTAGTGAAAAAATCCACACATTCTGCTCAAAATACCTCTATTAATCCAATCCAACATGGCCCGACAACCTTGTACCAGCCCCCCTGATTTACTTATTTTAAATAGTATGAACTTTTTCTATAACATTTTTGTAATTTAAATACCAACCGTTCGTAATACTTTTATGAATTTTAAATTAAAATCAAACTACCAGCCTGACGGCGATCAACCAGAAGCAATCGCGCAACTCACTAATGGCCTCCAAAGCGAAGTAAAAAACCAGGTACTTCTGGGGGTTACCGGCTCTGGAAAAACATTCACCGTGGCCAACGTCATCCAACATATCCAACTCCCTACCCTGGTCATCTCCCATAACAAAACTCTGGCCGCTCAGCTCTATCAGGAATTCAAGGAGTTCTTTCCGGAAAACGCAGTGGAATATTTCGTAAGCTTTTACGATTACTATCAACCCGAAGCCTACATCCCCTCCACCGATACTTTTATCGCTAAAACCTCTATGATAAACGACGAAATCGACCGGCTGCGGCTGAAAGCCACCAGCTCCCTCCTCTCACGCAACGATGTAATCATCGTAGCCAGCGTCTCCTGCATCTACGGTATCGGCTCCCCCGAAGCCTACCTGGCCTCAAGCATGGTTCTAAAAACCGGACTCTCCATCGATAGACGCAAACTGCTCCTCAGACTAACTGATATGCAGTATACCAGAAATGACATTTCACTGCAAAGAGCAATGTTCAGGGTTAAAGGGGATATTATCGAAATACAACCAGCTTATGATGAACTGGCCCTTAGGATCGAAACTTTCGGTGATCAGATCGAAGCTATCCGAATAATAAACCCCCTCACCGCTAAAGTTTTAAACACTCTGGATGAAGTCACCATCTTCCCAGCAAAACATTACATGACTACCGGTGTCACCATGGATCAGGCAGTAAAACAAATAGACAATGAACTAAAAGAACAACTAGAAATGTTCAGATCTGAAAACCGTCTGCTCGAAGCTCAACGACTGGAACAACGCACTCTCTATGATATGGAAATGCTCAGGGAAGTAGGATATGTAAACGGGATCGAAAACTACTCCCGCATTCTCGATGGCAGACCGGCAGGAAGTAGACCCTATACCCTTATCGATTTCTTTAAAAAACCCTACCTGCTCATTATCGATGAATCACACGTCTCTATTCCACAGATCCAGGGAATGTACAACGGTGACCTCGCCAGGAAAAAAACGCTGGTCGAACATGGATTCCGTTTACCATGCGCTCTCGATAACAGACCACTGAGATTCAATGAATTCGAAAATCTAATCGACTCAGTCATCTACGTCTCAGCTACACCAGGAGATTACGAACTACGAAAAAGTGAAGGACTGTTTGTAGAACAGATCATCCGCCCCACCCACCTGGTAGATCCTCCTATCGAAATCAAACCAGCTATAAATCAGATCGATGACCTCATCGAACAACTCAGAATAACCGTCGAACAAAAACAAAGAGCCTTGGTTACTACTCTGACCAAAAAAATGGCCGAAGACCTCACCGAATATCTGGAATCACTGGACTTCAAAGTCCGCTATCTACACTCAGAAATCGATACACTGGAACGTACCGACATCCTAAGAGACCTCCGACTAGGATCCTTTGATATCCTCATTGGCATAAACCTCCTCAGAGAAGGACTGGATCTGCCCGAAGTAGCACTGGTAACCATTCTGGATGCCGATAAAGAAGGATTCCTCAGATCCGTGCGCTCAATCGTTCAGATCGCCGGAAGAGCCGCACGAAATATTAATGGAAGAATCATTCTCTACGCAGATAAGATCACCGATTCAATCAAAAAAGCTATCAATGAAAGCAGCCGCAGAAGAAACAAACAACTCGCCTATAACAAGGAACATGGCACCACTCCCAAAAGCGTTCAAAGAAAAATCGAAGAAAAACTCACTCTCTACCAGGAAAGCCCCACACCTGAACAAATCCTCTCTGCTGCAGAACCAGCAACATCCTATTCTTCTTCCACAAAAACTATCCGTAAATCAAAATCGAAAAAATCCAATGAATCTGAACTTAAACAATTGGAAAAAGAGATGATGAATGCTGCAAAAAATCTTGATTTTGAAAAGGCCGCACGTCTAAGAGATTTGATCGCCACCAAAAAAAGCCAGAAATAAACACCTGCCCACTTTTTATTATTCCGGAAATTAATTATTACCTATTCTATAATCAGGACGATTAATTGACGATAAGATGCACTGTCACCTTGAGAAGACTGAGGTCTGGAAAACGCAGGCATATCCACTAGTTCGTGTTCCTGCTCTTATTTCGTTTTTCTAATTTCGTGCTTATTCTTTGTTTATTAATCGAATAAACACATCCTCCAGCGTCTCCCCTTCATGCAGCAGATTGGGAATTTCATCCTTTACAAGCAAACTTCCCTTGTCCATAATCGCTGCAGTGTCACAGATTCGCTCCACTTCTGATAAAATATGCGAATTAAGAAAAAGAGTGATTCCCTGCCCCCTCAAACTCTCCAATATCATCCTGAACTCACGTATCCCAATAGGATCAAGCCCGTTCGTTGGCTCATCAAGTATCAGTATCTGCGGCGTAACTATAAGCGAAGCTGCCAAACCAATTCTTTGCATCATTCCTTTAGAATATGTTCCACAACGACTCCTCTGGCGACTCTTCATTCCAACAGTCTCTAATACCCGGTCAATCGCTATCTCTGCCTCTTTTCCAATGAGATCGCTCAGTCTGGCATGCCTTTGCAAATAATCCCTGCCGGAAAGATATAAAGGTAAATTGATATTCTCCGGAAGATAACCTATCCCCTTACGTGCTGCAGGCAACCTGCTGGATATACCTTTTATTAGCGCTTCTCCCGAATCTGCCCTCGTGAAATCCAGCAATATACGGATAATGGTGGTCTTTCCTGCGCCATTTGGGCCCAGTAGGGCAAAAAAATCTCCTGCAGAGATTTCAAAAGAAACATTATCCAGCACAGTCAATGTACTGTATCGCTTTTTTATGGATCGAAGCTGAATCAATTCAATACTCCTTATCTTACTAATAAACATCTCAAGCAATGCATAAATCCCTCATATCATTTAGATAATAGGTGGGTGGGATTCTTAAGGTATCAGGCTCATTAAGGCTCCATCTGACAAACGCTGTAGCCGTTCCCGCCGAATGCCCGCACTCTATATCAAAGGTAGAATCCCCGATAAAAAGAGACTCTTCTGGCTCACAATGCAATAACTCCAACGCCTTAAATGCAGGCTGAGGATCCGGTTTGTGTCGCAAAGTCAATTCCGGAGTAATAAAATGTTCAAAAAAACTGATTATCCCGGTTTCTTTTAGATAAACATCAAGAGTTGGCCTCATTCGCGATGTCACCACCACACAGCGCTTACCCCGTTCAGTCAAATACTTCAAACTCTCATGCACCCCATTAAAGAGCTTAAGATATTTTTTATATGCGGATACCTGATAATCCATATGAACCTCCCTCAGATACCCGAACCGCTCTTCTGTAAGAGGACCAAAATGGATCTCCATCTGATCACGTAGAGTCATGCCAATAGAACTTAAGACGCTCTCCTTATTGAGCTCAGTAATGCCGGCTACTCTTGCTGTGTTAAAATAACACTGACAAATAAGCTCTGTCGTATCAAAAAGTGTACCATCAGCATCAAAAAGGTAACATGAATATGTTTTCAAATCCCCCCGCTCCCTGAAATATTCACCCGAATTTGCCATGGTGAAAAGTAAAAAGAAAAATAGTTTAAACCTCTAAAAAATTCCATCACCGAGGTCTACCTGAGTGATAACTCAGAAATTATTTTCATAAACTAAAACTTATTGGACTGTTTTTTTATAACTACTCAGCTCTTGAAACAAATATCTTGTAAAAAATCAGAAACAATGAGAATAGAATATCTAATCAGATAAGCCCTAAAGAAAAAAGGGTTTTTCATTCAGATTCTTCGTTTAGATATTGTTTTGGTATTGTATAGTTCCTATTTTTTCCGATTTGATATTATTATGTTATTTGTTTGCTACTCAGATTACCGGAGTAGTTACGTTTTTTACTTAAAACATACCCTGCGAAGAGGCACCTCTTACTAACAACAGAGAAAATGAAATGATCACTATAGTTGATTACGAAGCTGGAAATATAACTTCGGTTAAACGAGCTCTGGATTATCTTGGCATCCCTTCTAAAATCTCCCTATATCCAAAAGATATTATTAATGCAAAAAGAGTGATATTCCCAGGAGTAGGTCATGCAGCTTCAGCAATGAAAATTCTACAGCAAAGAGGATTGGATACCGCATTAAAACAGGCATTTTCTAAGGGCATACCCATTTTGGGTATTTGTCTGGGCACCCAGATCATCCTTTCTCATTCCGAAGAAGGTAATACCAGATGTCTGGGACTGGTAGAAGGTGAATGCCAAAAATTCAGCTTTAACAATAAATCCTTAAAAATTCCTCATATTGGATGGAACTCTATCCTTACGCAAAAACCTCACCCGGTCCTTGATAGTTTAAAGCCAGATGATGAGTTTTATTTTGTGCACTCATACTATCCCAAACCTTCTGATGTGGACTCCATTATCGCAGTATGTGAATACGGGATCTCTTTCTGTGCTGTTATTGCAAAGGCGAATCTGATCGCAACCCAGTTTCACCCCGAAAAAAGTGGACCTGCTGGTTTGAAAATATTATCTGGTTTTTCTCAATGGAACGGAACGTATGCTAAGTAAAAGAATTATTTCCTGCCTGGATGTCCGCAATGGCAGGCTGGCTAAAAGTGTAAAATTTATAAACACTAAAGAGATCGGTGACCCCATAGCAACTGCTCGGAAATACTACGATGATGGCATAGATGAACTGGTTTTCTACGACATTACCGCATCCAGTGACAACCGTAATATAATGATAGACGTGGTCAGTGAAGTGGCCTCCAGAATTTTTATTCCTTTCTCTGTTGGTGGGGGCTTGCGCACTGTGCAAGACTGTACACAGGTTCGGCTGGCTGGCGCAGAAAAAATCAACCTTAACACTTCTGCTGTCAACAATCCTGCTCTGATCACCGAAGCCTCTGAAGCTTTAGGAACTCAGGCAGTAGTACTGTCCATGGATGTTCTTGCTGTTCCCCTCTCAGAAAACATCCCCTCTGGCTATGAAATCGTTACACATGGTGGACGCACAAAAACTGGCATAGATGCTTTGAAATGGGCTAAAACAGGCGAGAACATAGGAGCCGGTGAACTGGTCGTCAACTCAATCGATGCAGATGGCACAAAAAACGGCTATGAAATTAACCTTACCCGTATGATTGCCGACGCAGTCTCAATACCAGTCATT
This sequence comes from Fibrobacterota bacterium, assembly GCA_023412475.1. Classification (GTDB taxonomy): domain Bacteria; phylum Fibrobacterota; class Chitinivibrionia; order Chitinivibrionales; family Chitinispirillaceae; genus JAAYPC01. Next base: position 7,098 of record JAEYNR010000049.1, read on the forward strand.
GCCTCTGGTGGTGGTGGCAAACCCGAACACCTGTATGAAGTTCTGACCCAGGGACATGCTGATGCTGCCCTGATTGCATCAATGCTTCACTATGGGGAATACACTATAAAGCAGATCAAAGATTATCTTAAAAAACGAGGTATTAAAATCCGTTCAACAAGTCCAAATTGAAATACTTCAAATACCTTGAAACATTCTTGTCTCCTGCTTAGGATTTAAGTATTGTGATTTGGAATTTCCTTCTGTTTGGATATTATTAGGTTCGTAGTTTATAGTTTTTTTTCCGATTAGATAACTGAGCAACATTTAATTGCCGATATATTAGGTTCTTTTTTTTCTGATTAGAAATTATTCTATATTTTTTTAATCATTTAGAGAGCCGAGTAGTTACAACAATCCTTAAAAAAAACAGAGGGACCTCAGCCAATCCCTCCTCTTCTCCCAACCCATTCACTTTAAAGTTGCACCTCTCCTCCCTGAACTGTAAAATTAGCTAAAATTACATTATCTCTTTTAATATTAATAACATGCATATAGCCATAGTCAACTCAGAATACCCATCGCCATCCGGTTCCGATCAGGGGGGAATCGCCTCCTATTCTTATACTCTAGCCAATACCCTGGCCAGCCAGGGACATAAAATTGAAATGCTTCTGAGAGAGGGAACCAACTCAGAAATACTTCATGATTCTGTGGCAATTCACTATTATAAATCTAAAACACCCCGGAGATTAATTCGCCTTCTGAGATCTCAAAATGACGGTGTTACAAATTGGGAAATGGGATGTTCCCTATATGTCTGTGACTTACTATTGAAAATACATCATGAAGACCATATTGACATAGTCGAATTTCCGGACTACGGCGGACTTGCATTTGCATGCAAACCCTCTCTTCCCTTCCCAGTAGTGATTAACTTCCACATGCCTTCTGAAATCGTCGATAAAATTAATTTGACCGAATTCAAAAGACCCCGAAAATCATTCCACAAATTTGAAAGGAAGGCCATCGCTAATGCTCAAGGCTTCCGATGCCCCAGTATGGCACTCAAGTCTGAAATATGTAAGCTTTATGCACTGCGTCCATCTGATATTTTTATCATTCGTAATCCTGTCTCAACATTACATTTTGATCATATAAATAAAAAAATTAAAGAAAACCGCTTCGATTTACTTTTTACAGGCAGACTGGAACGCAGAAAAGGTGCTGAAGTGCTGATAAAAGCGCTTCCTTCAATACTGCAACTGGATAACTGCATCCATTTCACACTTGCCGGAAACTCAGAACCCGGTGGAATACGCTGCTATCGTGAAACGCTGGAGAGATCTCTTACCACCGAGCAACGTGCCAGAGTTTGTCTCTCAGGCCCACTGAAACGTGAAGATCTGCCAGCCCTGTACTGCCGCTCTTCAGTGTTTCTTTTTCCATCCATATTTGAAAATGCCCCTTATTCACTTTTGGAAGCAATGGCCGCCCACTTACCAGTTCTTGCCAGCAATAGCAGTGGAATAAATGAAATAATCAGGCATAATGAAAGCGGTTTGCTTTTCAAGCCGCAAGATCCGGAAGACCTCATCGAAAAGGTCAAATATGCATTAACCAATTATCAGCACTGCTGCACTATGGCACAAAACGCTTATGAATATTTAAAGCAGCACCATGATCCTCAAAAAATCGGCGCTCAAACTTTGGAATTTTATCAAAAGGTAATCGCAGGTCACAGCCATTAGTAAAACGGAGATCAGATTGGAAAATGTTCCTGGAAAACAGCTAATTAAAAATTCGGCTCTGATTCTTTTCAACACAGGCTTCATGATGGTTCTATCCTGGGGCATCTCCATCTGGATCGCCCGAAAACTCGGACCATCCAACTATGGTATATTTAATCTTGTTTTATGGCTCTCAAATACAGTTACTTGGGCCGTTGGTATGGGCCTGATTCATGCTGTTACAAAATTCATTGCTGAGTTCAAGGGAAGAAATAACACATCTTCTCTTAAACCCATCATCTTTTATGTCCTAAAAATTGAACTTATAATAACAAGCTTTACAGCATTGGTGCTAATTTTCCTGAGATCAGAAATAGCAGACTACTTCTTTTCTCCGGACGAATCGTTCTATTTTTTTATTGCAGCCCTGGGCTTGGTCCCTGGAATTATAACCGCTGTCTTTTCCGCTGCAATTGAAGGCATTCAAAAATTCGTATACTTTACCTATGCAAACCTGGTAATAACACCACTCTCCTTTGCAGCAAAAATCATAGTTCTGCTGATGGACAAAAGTATAACAGGACTTATGATAGTCATGCTCCTCTTTTCCTGTGTTAATGCTTTTTTCTATGGATATATACTCTACCGTGAAGGCGTTATCACTAAAAACAACAAAGGTCTGACCAGGGATGTTAAAAAAAGGATCATGTTATATAACAAAAGCATACTGGCCATTATTTTATGCGATAAAATCGTGTGGGATAAAAGTGAAAATTTCTTTTTAGGCAGATTCTGCAATGCTATCGAGATCGGTTATTACAACCTGGGTTACAATCTTGCTCAGAGATTCATGACCATCATTCCCATAGCTTTCTGGAAAGTCCTCTTCCCAAAGATGTCCTCTTATTGCGGCTCAGGCGATAGAGAAAAGATGAAAAGACTCTTTTATATCTCAATCCGATATCTGGCATTCTTCTCCTTTCCGGTAGGTACAGCCGGAATGATCCTTTCACATCAACTAATCCTGCATCTGTACGGAACAGACTTTACCGGAGCACGGCAGGTTCTCCAGATTATTTTTTTCAGCTCCATTATCTCAAGTCTGGCTAATCCCGGATCAGCTATTCTCTATGGTTTCGATAAACAATCATTTATCTACAAATATGGTATGGTATTGGCCGCTATCAACATTGTGATGAGTGTTTTCCTGATAAAACCCTACGGTGCACTCGGTGCAGCTTTCTGCCACAGCCTAACCACCATTCTGGGATCTGTAGGTGGCCTTATCTATACCTGTTTGACTATGAAACTCACTTTCCCTTTCATCTCAATCCTGAAAATCACCTGCTCCACCATATTTATGGGCTCTACCATAAAACTATTGACCCTTCAAAACAACTCCCTCTCTGGCTTTGTTGTCTCCATTATAGCTGGTTGTCTGGTTTATGCCACTTTTTCCTTTTTTCTTGCTACTTTTGAAACTGAAGATTCAGCTTTACTAAATAGTATAAAATCGATTCTCCCTTCTCCACTGAGATCAATAGTATCCTCTTTTGAAAATCTGGCAATCAGCATTAAAAAAAAATACCCGTCTCCAATAAGCTCCCAAAAACACTAAATTTTCCCAGTTAAATTACTATCGCCAATTTTGAATTTCTCTCTAAAAAACATTCCGCCTTTCCCTACCCGGTATTGCAAAGAAAGCTCTATTTCTTGAGCCTTGCAAGGGCGAGATCATGCATAACCCAAGCAAGAGCTACTGCCGCAGCTTACGGAGCCAACCTCACAGCACCCTCTTAAGCCCCGATAGGGGCGGCATACCTCATCATAATGGAATTGTTGAAACAGACATGTGCTGACTATTCCTGGATTACCGTTTTTTAACTTAACAGCCCCTCAAATTTCGTTTCAACATTGAAATAAAGATCAAGAGTCCTGAATCTTAACAATACTTTTTCATAACCGGTAATGCTAAACGTATTTTACATATATAATTATGAAGAACAGACTCTCAAAAATCATACTGAAAATTATCAGAATTGTTGCAGTTGTACTCCCATTCATCTGGATCCTGTCCAAAATCGAATTTTCAAAACTCGTTGCCGCATTTAATGCCATTCAATGGTGGACAATCCCTCTGATCCTCTCCATTACTCTGGTAACCATGTTCCTGCAGGGTTTGCGCTGGTGGATACTGCTTCTTTCTTTCAATAAAGAGTTGAGATTCATTCAAACTATATCATATCACTTCAAATCCCTATTCTATTCTCTTGTCCTTCCCACCAGCGCCGCTCAGGATGTTGTCAGAACGCTAATGGTTGTAAAAAGGGCCGGCTCCTCCGCAAGCTGGAGCACAGCGTGGATATTTAAAATCACAGGTCTGATTGTCTCATTTTCCTTCTCTATCTATGGCTTGATCCTTTTATCCGATTCTGCGGTTTCAGCTACGCTTGTTAAAGCATCGCTTATCCCTTTTGTGGCAATCTGTATTCTGATTGCATTTTCCTTTTCAAAAAAACTTACTACTCCCTTTAGAAGCCTGGCCAGAAAAATCACACCACCACGCTATCTCTCAAAGATAGAAAATCTACGGGAAGCCATCTATCAGTTCAGATACAGAAAAAAAAGTGTCCTCCTTACCACTTTTATAACCATAATCGTTCAATTTCTGGTAATAACAGGCACTATAATGACAATTAAAGGAATTACTGGTTCCTTTTTTCCAAAAGAGTGTTTTGCCTATATTCCACTGATCGAAATCATCAGCATGGCGCAACCATTTACACCAAATGGCATGGGGGTCAGAGAAGCCCTGTTTGCAATGATGTTTAAACACCTCAAACTCTCTTCCGAGCAATTAGGTGTTTATATCCTTATTGCCAATTTATCTATACTGATGAAGCTGGTAGGAGCCATTCCTATAATATGCGAAATGATTTTAAATTTCAATACAAACCACAAAAATAATACAATCAAGTCCCGGTGTAAAAATTCGTCTCAAAAAAGCGCGAATTCAACACTTCAATAAAAGTACCAGATTTCGCGGTTCGTCGAATGTCAAAAATAACAGATGTTGACAATGAAGGAAATAGTCTGGATAGCAATCGCGAGCAGAGTGCCGGAAAAGGGTAAAAGCCACTGCCTTCAAATCTGGAAAGTTTGAAGTAGCTGTCACATTCTATAAACTTTCTGAATGATGGCACGGTAAAACCTCTGACATGAGGTCCAAGTGTTTTTAAACAAGTCGGCTGCTCACCTAATAAAACCGCCAACCTGTCATGCCACGCTGCAAGGTTTGGAACACCCACTACCAACAATCCGTCAGGCTTTACAGTACGGGATATTTCTGAAAAGACAAAAAATATCTCTTTGAGATGCTCAGCGACCTGATTAATAATGATGACATCAAAAAACTTATCAGTATAAGGAAGTGGTTCATGCTCGATGTCAACAGAACAGACATCTATCCCCCTCTCGCGGCACCTGCAGCAATAAGGATCATAAAACTCAATGCCGTAAAGATCACATTCTGCACCACTGTCATCACGAATTCTAATCAGATCATCACCGCTACCACAACCTATATCAAGTATCTTTAATTTTTGCAAACCCGAAGATCGCGCATATTCTTTTACAAAACCCGATACCACATCTCGCCCATAGGATAGATATTCCGTACTTCCCTTTAAACGAATGCCCAAACTATACAACTTACTGAAAAACCCCATAATGTGATTCTTTTTTCTAAGATTGCTGCACATGGCCTGAAACAATCTGCATTTGCCAGTCTAAAACAATATCTATTGGAAATCAGTACTCAACAAGTACACCGTTTTTTCCAGGCACAGACACATTGCTGTTTTTATTAACAGAAGAACCTTTCCTTCTTTTCCTGTTAATAATTAATAACAGCCAATACCCCGAAAGAATAAGCATCATACCAATTGATACAATTGCAGCTTTACCTACAACCATTGAACGTGGAATCATCTCCACAACATGTTTTCCCCCGGTGATTGGAACCGCCATCCAGGCATAATCAGCCTGGTAATAATCAGTCTTTTTTCCATCAACCCGTATCTCCCATCCTGGATAATAGATCTCTGAAATTCGAAGAAAACCATCTCCAGGAGAAGAAATTTCCGCTTTTCTGTAATTAGGAGTATACTCCTTCCAGGAAACCGACATATTCCCAAGTATCGAATCAGTATTGGCCTGTTGCATCTGAGGTGCACTCGTTAAAGCCACTGTATTGCGATAATCATAACTCCCATCATTGAGTGCATTTAATATCTGTGCAGAATCCATTACCACATATCTGGATGCAAAGGAAATTCTACCTAACGCATGCTCATTTTTAACCGCCATTAGCCTTCCCTGAGAACGAATAAGATAGTATTGAACGTTTGCCAGATTAAGATAGGGATTACCCCTCATAAGTTCTTCAGTTTTCAGATAAGCCTGACCATCTCCAGAGAAACCTATCAGCGAGGAAAAAAAGTTTCTATCCTGCTGATCCCCCCTGAAATCCCTGTACCACCTCAATTCATTATCATGAAAACCACCTATCCCCTCAAGACCGTAAATTCCTTCACTATTGCGAATAGCCATTGCTCCAGGAAGAGAAAAACAGCGAAATGGAGTTGTTTTCATTTCATTGCCAAGCCTGGTGAGTACCTCTTCCTGCCTGACAAACCGCTCAGGATCTATAAGCTCAATAAACCCGTTTCTCTTCCCCTTCAATTGAAGTGACGGCTTTGTACCAATATCAATCCTTAATGCATCCACAAGACCAAAAAGAAACACTGTTGCTATAAAAACCGGTGCACTCACTTTACCCTTTATCACACCATACAGTAACATCATTGTACTGATTGCAAAAAACATCCAAAGCCACAGGTAGGGAACAAACTGCTCTGAAAAGTTTATATCAAACACAGTTTTTTTATTCTGATCGAGCAAAGCATTAGCAAATAAGCCCTGGACAAAACCCTTATTTGAAAACAAAAAGGTTATCACAAAACAACCAGCAATTGCCAGTAATATTCCTTTAACCCACTTTTTCTGTGATACCTCACTCATCCGGGAGAGCTTGCCTTCTGCAACATCCTTAAGAAACAATCCTGCCAACAGTATCACTCCAAAAGAATACCAGAAGGTAATCATCGATGCTGCTCTGAATTTACTTACACCTGGCACGATATGATAGGCAAGCTTGTATATGATGGAGTGCTCACCCAACGAGTATAAAAGAAAGAAAATGGAAAGCCCTGCCCAGAAATACCGATGTACTCCAGGTTTTCTGATAACAGCAAGCACTCCCAGCAATAACACAATCGCCCCGGCATATTCAGTGTTAAGCTTGATAGGATTCTGTCCCCAGTAATGATCGAAATAATTTACAAACTCAGGAACCCACAAGGAAAATATTTCAGGCCAATGCATAGACCAGGATGCCGCATACTCAAAACCCCGGTCCACTCCACGGACCGAAAACGCATTCTTGACATACATATAAGAAGGAAGAAGCTGTATAAGCCCTACCCCCAGGCCTATAAATATGGCAACCCAGAAATACAAAGCAAGAGAAACCACTGTCCCTTTGCTTTTCTTCTGCACCATCGCAACTACCATTGAAACCAGCCAGTAAAAAAACAATCCCCACAACGAAAAGTAGGTCATCTGAATATGGGAAGTTAAAAGCATCATGCCCACTCCCAAACCCACAAACGATGCGTTACGTATGCCCGGGGCATCCATCAAAGCCTTCAATCGCCAGACAACAAAAGGCAGCAATGCAATCACATACATCTTTCCATCATGTCCCCCGAAAATCAAGGATACAAACTGAGGATTGAGCATGTAAAATGTCCCACAAACAAAAGAGAGAGCCCGGCTGCATCCGAAGCCTTTTCGCATCAACAGAAAAAAGAATACTCCAGCAAGGAAAATATGAAACACCATCTTCATGCCTATCGACCGGGGAATCGAAAAAAGAAGGTGCATGACCATTGATGGTGGATAAATGGCATCTCCAAAGATTGCATCTATAGATGGCATCCCCGATAACCTGGAATTAAACCACATTGGAAACTGCTTGAATTGCAATACTGAATTCTTCAGGAAATACTTGTTATCCAATCCCCCTAGCTGGTCTGAGCTGTAGAACATCTTGTCAGAAAAGAAAAACTGGCCAAATATTACAAGCAACAACAAGGCAAAACCCGCATAATAAAACCAGGTTCTGCGAAATAACTTCTTAAAAGAAGACTCGCTCTTCTCAGGGGTTTTGTTAACCACAAACTCCTCCTGTAGGATATTTATGAAAATGAAATCAAAATTCAATTATAATTTGTGCGCACACCGCTGCCGTATATAGCTCCTGCATTAAGCTACCTTTTCGTTTTTTTGCAGAATTTATTGCAGTTTTTACAAAAATCTCTCTACCTCTGCCAGACTCACAACATCATAATCCTCTTTAGAGTACTGACTCTTAATAATTATAGATTTGAGCCCGGGAAGCGAAATTCTGTCAGACTCCTTATCCCCAACCATCAGCGACTCGTTTATATCAATGTTAAAGTCCTTCGCAGCCTGAAGAATCATACCCGGTCCCGGCTTGCGGCAGCTTGAATCTTTCTTGTACATTTCGACCGTGGCATTGGGATGAAAAGGACAGTAATAAAATGCATCAATCTTTATTCCCTGATTGCAGAACTGCTGCTGCATCCAGTCATGAAGCCTCTTTACATCATCTTCAGTAAAATATCCTTTTGCCACCCCTGCCTGATTTGTAACAACAACAAGCAGATATCCTTTGGATAAGGCCTTTTTACATAAATTAAAAATACCATCTGAGAAAATTATCTGCTCCGGCTTGTGAGGGTATGCGCAATCGATGTTGATAACACCATCTCTGTCAAGGAACAACGCTTTTTTCATCTCTACAGCAACTTCTTCTTTATAAGACCACTAAAAAAACAACACAATATCTGCAGGATCAAGTGTAAATGCAGGAGGAAGCGGTTCTTCACTGATCTTTTCAGAAAGCAAACCCACTGCCTTAGTGCAGTTCTTAACTTTTTCTGGTATCATCCATTCTTCAACATCAGTTTCTGCAGTCAGTCGTTTATTAATACATACATAAACAGGAGGATTTCCGCAATCCGAATTTTTCTGAAGAAAAAGAAATGGCAGATGATATTCACACAATGCACTCCATTCACCCTCTTCACCTAAAACAGCAACACTTTTCTTTAAGGCATTAATCTGTTTTATCCACGAGGACAGATCCCATTGCGGTTTATCTACCTCTGCAGGCGTTCCCTTCACTACATCCATCCTGGTAGTAGCCCCATTCTCATATCCCATAGGCATCAGAAGCCCTTTTGAATACAGAGCAGCAACTGCATATCTGGACTTCTGAACATCCATGGTTCCGGGTTTCACTGAAGCTAATCTTTCTGTGTCATGTGATTCTGGAAATGAAATCGAAGGTGCAATCTTCTTGTTAAGACTGTGCTGTTCAATTGCCCAGGGTTTATCAAAATCCCACCACTTTGAGGAATTAAACAAAAAATCAAAGCCAACCGAGGAAAGCGCTTCTATTTCCGACATCTGACAACCAAGCGTCTCTGCAAAAAATCTGGTCTGAGGATACCGCTTTTTGGATGATGAGATCAGTCGTTGCCATAACGCTGCAGGCACCTGATAAGCCGCATCACATCGAAACCCAAATATTCCCATCTCCTGGTAAAATCTGATTAGATCATCCCAATAATTCCACAATCCGTCGATATCCTTACTTTTTTCATTGTCGATTACCGCCAGATCACCCCATACTGTCACATTGGAGGCATCCGCAGGATCAACAGCATACGGACACATCAGTTTCCCCGAAGCATCACGTTTATACCACAACGGATGTGATTGGGTAAGAACCGAATCAAAAGCAGTATGGTTTATTACCAGATCCATAATCAGATCGAGCCCGTTTTCGATACACTTGCCTATAAAACTTTTTAATGGCGAAAAATCGGAAGGGTTATCTTGTGCATTTAGAAAAGCGGGATTAAGCCGGTAATAGTCCTTAACTGCATACAAACTGCCGGAAAAACCGGTCTCATGAAAAGGATTCACATAAATGGCATTAAATCCCATGTTTTTTACATGAGAAATTACATCTGCCCATTTATGCATGGTCTTAAAATGCCTGGGAAAGAGATTAAATATTAAAGGAATATCTTTATTGCTAGTCACAATGAGCCTCCTAAAACGATGTTATCTATCAGGCGAGTGCCACTTTCTAAAGTCCAACAGGCAATAGCAACAAGTGCTGTCGATTGCAAAATATCCAGTGATTTTAATTCTACAGGATCGACTATGCTAACATATTCAGGCTTAAGAAGAGATGTTTGCCTTAATGTCTCAGCAATGGTCTCACCAATTACCAAAGCGTTTCGCTCTCCTCGGTTATATAGCTGCTCCACTTTTTTGAGACTCTTATAAATAAGAGCCGCATCCAGTTTTTCTGCAGCCGTGAGATAGGAATTCCTTGAACTCATCGCTAATCCGCTCTCTTCTCGGAAAATTGGAGCCGATTCGATTTTTACCGACAGATTCAGATCTTTTACCATTCTTCGAATAACCAGTAACTGCTGAGCATCCTTCTGTCCAAAGACCGCAATCTGAGGATTAACAATATTAAGTAATTTTAAAACGACTGTAGCCGCTCCCCTGAAAAGATTTGGCCGGCTTATTCCACAAAGATTCTCTGCTACCTTTTCAACCGAAACATAGGTACTGTAATTAGGTGGATACATATCCTCAAGAGAAGGAGCAAATATGATATCACAACCAGCATCCTCAGCTAAAATGCAATCCTGCTGAAACACTCTGGGATACTTCTGGTAATCCTCACTGGGGCCAAACTGAGTCGGATTTACAAAAACACTCAATACCGATATATCAGAGACCTCACGGGCAATTTTGAGCAACGAAAGATGCCCCTTGTGTAATGCCCCCATTGTTGGCACCAGTGATACAGTGCTTCCACTTTTCTGATAAGTAAGCGAAAGATTTTTCATTTCAGCCGATGATTTTACAATTTTCATATACTTTCCTTAAAACAAACTGTTGAGCACATTTTTTTCTAAACCAGCAGCCTTAACTTTAAAGCTGGGTATCGTTTTTCTTCTTACCCGCTCTGCGCTCCACAATCAGTGTTTTATCTCGGGAGCCCATCGGCTGATAATAGGAAGTGCCATTTCTAGCCCTCACTATCTGCTCCACGAGTTCATCAAAATCATCAGAATTATTTACAAAATCGATATCATTAGTGTTTATTATCAATAAAGGAGTGCTGCTGTAATGGAAAAAAAAGTGATTATAGGCTTGATTGAGAAGATCGATATAATCCCGATCCATATTGTATTCATAGGCACGTCCACGTTTTTCGATGCGTTTGAGAAGTACATCGGTGGAAGTTTGCAGATAAACCACAAGGTCTGGTTGAGTTATTGAGGATTCCATGACTCTGGTAAGATGATTGTAAAGAATAAGTTCGTCCTCATCCAGATTAATATTGGCAAATATCCGATCCTTGGCAAAAATGTAATCACTGATGGTCACCTGATGAAACAGATCCTGTTGAGCAACCATCATTGATAACTGTTTGTAACGGGAGACCAGAAACCATAACTGAGTCTGAAATGCAAACATCCGACGGTCAGCATAAAACTTGGTAAGAAATGGATTCTCCTCTGCCTCCTCCAGAATGGTCCTTGCATTAAATCGCTCAGCAAGAAGATAACTCAATGACGTCTTACCTGCCCCTATTACCCCTTCTATACAGAGATAATTGAAATTTAATGAACTTCGACTGTCACGGTCTGTCATCGCTGTAATCTGATCCTTTTTCATGAAAGTTGAAAATCCTTTGAGCTCTTATCTGTGGTCCCATCTGCTTATAATGCTCTGACACTGACATCCCTGTCCCAGGAATAAGCCAGTCTGGAACAATTTGATTCATCCCTTCCAGACAAAATCTTCTGAAAAGCATCCGGGGATGAGGTATTACAAGTTCTGAAGTATTAATGATTTGTCCTCCGAATAACAAGATATCAATATCAGCCGTTCTGGGTGCCATCTGCTTCTTATTGTCACGTCCCAGCTTTTTTTCTATCTCTCTGGTACATTCCAATAATTGCTGAGCTGTGCCTTCAAAACTACCACTGACAATACGGTTAATAAACCAAGGCTGAGATTCTACCCCGAGAGGCTCTGTCCTCAACAGGTCAGATTTGCGCAGTACCCCCTTCAAGATTGAAAAAAGAGACTCCTCCATCTGACTAATATAGATGTACTGATCACCAAGATTACTGCCTAAACTTAAGACTACAGATTCCATACACACTAAAATATAGTTTATGAGTAATTCATGCCTAAAAATTTGAAACCCTAAAATCTGTCCCGATAATGAAAAACAGACACTGGTCCAAACTCTTTAAGCTGCTTATAGACCTGTGCCTTGCGGCCTACTACCACTATGATCACATTCTCAGGGAAAAAGCAGTTTCGTATCGTTTCATTGATATCTTCAAGACTGATCTGGTTAATTATTGAATCAAAATTTTCAACATATGAGTCGCTCCGATCATAAAAGCGCAGCCATAACAACTTCTCCGCAATATTGCCTATCCCCTCTAATTGAAAAGCCATATTGCCAATCGCAAACTGCTTGGCATTCTCCAGCTCCTGCAGCTCCACTCCATTTTCACTAAACTCTTTATAGGCATCCAGAATCGATCGAATCACCGTTGATACCTGGCTGTTCTGAGTCGATGTCTGAATCAAAAAAGCCCCAAAATATCGCTCGGAGGCAATTTGAGAACTAATTCCGTATGTCCTGCCATCAGTGCTTCGAATTCTGTTCATAAGCCTGGAGGAAAAATTTCCTCCACCAAAAATGTAATTAGCCAAAATTAATTCAGCCTTCCGGGCGAAAACCTCTCCAGGCGCATTGTGCCCAACAATTATTGAAGACTGGGTAAGAATCGGCTTATCAATTATTCGCACCGCTCTTCGAGGCTGCGCTACCGTTGATGCCACAACCGATGGCGCATTATTAATGTTTTTAAACTCCATTAAAACAGATAAATTATGCTCTTTAAATTTATACGGATCAAATTTTCCTGCTACTACCAGTATCGCTTTAGCCGGAGAGAAATAATCTTTATAAAAATTCCTCACCTTCTCAACTGTAATATTTTTTACAGACGCTATGGAATAAAACCTTCCGGATGGATGCTCCTCACCAGCAAGCCCCCGGTAAAAATGACGATTTACAAGCACTCCCGGTTCAGTAATTTCAGCCTTTAATGCAGTAACCATCTCTCGTTGTAACATAGTAAACTCGCGCTGCTCCATCGCTGGATTAGAAATCATTTTCCAGAATAACGGAAAAATTTCCTGCTGCTTCGATGCAAGCATCCGCACCCCCATAGCCACATGCTCTTCTCCGATGTCTGAAAAAAGCGATGCTCCTGCATATTCCATCTTCTCGTTGAACTGCTCGGCGTTCAACTGCCCACAACCCTTCTGAAGAAGCCCTGCACAAAGCTCCATTGTCCCTTCCATACCAAACGGATCAGAAAACGTACCCACAGAGAACTGAACAATCGCGATTAATCCATCTTGTTCATCATCTGGAACCATAATCAGACGTAATCCATTTGAAAGCACAACTTCTTCAATTTCTGGAAATTTGTAAATGCCTGCCATCAGTATCCCCGCCTGAATTTACTAAATATTCTGCGAAACAGTCCGCCAGCATATAGAAGTGGATTGACCTTTGATGGTTTCAGATAAAGCACATGGCATTTTGAATCATCCCAATAGGCATGTGCCACATTCATCAGTCTGTCCCCGTCCAGTGTCTTCAATGCATCCAGCCGTCTAACCCATAACCGGTAATCACCCTCAATACACTCACTATATCCAATCTTTTGACATATATTATCCACATTGTATAACTCAAAAATTCTACTAGTCAAAACGCTGTTTTTTATCTTCCCCATCTCAGCTATGGTAATTCCTTCTGATTTGATTTTCCTGATCTGCTCAAGAACCGCTTTTTCCACACGGGAAACTGCTATATCAGGAGTAAAAGCAACAAAAAACAAAGACATACCAGCAAGCTTCAGCATGTGATTCATTCCACCAGCCATAACAGCTACCGATTGCTTCCTCACAATCTCCCGATGCAACCTGCAGCTCTCACCACCAGAGAGCACATGCTGCAATATCTCCATCGGGACCGCATCCTCATGCGAGGATGACGGAGCCGGAAAACCAACTATCAATATCGGTACATCAAAATCAACCCTTCGGCTCATCCGGTTAGCCATATTTCTGATACCCGAATGCGCCAAATCCACCCTACCAGCCCCACCACGACCAGAAAGCTTCTTATCTCCAAAATGCCTGTTTATCAGCTCAAAAATATTGTCTTCATCAAAATCACCCACAATCACTAATATTACATTGTCAGGTGAATACCATTGTTGATAATAGTTACTGCACTGTTCAACAGTTAATGACTGTAGATCCTGCAGTTTCCCCAGTGGACTTACCTCATAAGGATGACCTCTGAAAAACTCCTGCCTGAACTCGAGAAATGCTTTAGTTAAAGGATTGTTCATGTATGTATGATACTCTTCAATAATCACCTTCTTTTCAGTTTGAAAAATATCACTCTCCAATCGCAAGGTATCCATGCGATCGGCTTCCAGTTCAAGAACCATCTCTAGTGATTTACATGGAACACTGTTCATATAAACAGTCATATCTTCAGCAGTAAACGCATTCGAGTGCCCCCCCACTGCATTGATACGATTGGCATGTTCCTCAGCTTTAAATTTTGCCGAACCCCTGAACATCATATGCTCAAGAACATGACTGATTCCACGCATCCCATCGTGCTCATGAATACTGCCGGTCTTATACCAAAGCTGTACAGAAACAATGGGAGCAGCACTCTTTTTTAAACAAATAGCTTTCAGGCCATTGTCAAATTTAAATTCTTTTATGTTGTTAAGTAGCATTTTGCGGTATTATCAAAAAAGGTGAATATTCATCTTCCAGTGTTTTCATTATATATTCGAACAGATCTCTTCCAGCCGCTTTACTCTGCTGGCCTGCAAGCTCTGAAGTTGAGCCATGCGGAAATATCTTTCTGAACAGTTGCGGATCCTTTCCTCTTTTAGTCCAGTTCCTGAATTCTTTTATATCCGGTAATACAGAAGCATTGCTCTGATTACTATCCCTAAGTAATTGTGGAAACAGAAACCGGGCCAGCGAAAGAATAAGATATTCCGATCTTCCAAACTCTTTTCCAACTCTGTAGTGGCTAACATGCTCAGCCACCCTGGTGTCTGACTGCAGTGAATAAAATTTGACTTTTTCACCACTGTGGTTCAACCATTTTATAGCGCACTTTAATTCAGCATCATTCTCAGATGAAACACTTAACAGAAGTATCCTGCTGAATCCCTGAAAGATCCAATCCCCGCAAATCTCGGTAACCATATTGGTAAATGTCCTCCCTTTTATCCCGGCACAGCCCTCAAATGATTTAAATGCAGTTGTGCAACTGTAATTTAACGGTGGAGCCATAAGCACCTGAAGCTTTGACGATAATGCTTCAGCAAACTTTTCTGCACAACGACTCAGTATTCCTGTTACTGCATAAAGACCAATTGGCTCCATAGAACCAATTGGAACTATCAACGATGGGCAACGGTGTAGGTGTCTGGAAACCTCTCCAAAATTCATATCATATAAACGTAAAGGAGACTGGTAAAAACTGGAAAGCTGATTCACAAGACATCTCACTACGTAAAGGACAATTGTATTGGATCTATCGGAGTGAGAAGATATTAATCTCCGACTCCCTCCTGGTCCCAAAATAAAAAAGTACCCCCGTTTTATTGGGGTTTTTTATTAATTTTTTAATGCCTTATGTGAGTTGGGACTGAGGGCTGGTAAAACTCAACCAAACCTTTATGGAATTTGTTTTAATATACTTGAAAGCCACTTTTAAATGGAGATTTTTATAATAATCAAAAGAATGAAATTATAAACTGATTCTTAGATAAATTAATGATTTAAAACTCTTTAAATTCATCGGAGTGAGAGGATTTGAACCTCCGGCCCCTTGGTCCCGAACCAAGTGCGCTACCAGGCTGCGCTACACTCCGAATATCTTTAAATTTGACAAAAGCTCAAAACTGCTGTCATATCAAATGTCTCAAAATATCTTATAATCCCTGGATTAGCAAGATATTTTGTAACTGCTCAGCTCTTGAAACAAATATCTTGTAAAACAATCAGAAACAATCAGACAGAATCGGATAGAATCAGAAATAGAATATCTAATCAGATAAGCCGTGAAGAAAAAAGTGTTTTATTCTTCAGATTCTTCGTTAGATATTTTTTTGGCCCATCCACCGTACTTAGGTACTAAGGAAGGTGGGGAATTACCTCTGATTAGATATTGTTTTGATATTTTATAGCTCCTATTTTTCTCGATTTGATATTATTAAATGTTTTTTGGCTACTCAGATTACCTGAGTAGTTACAATATTTTCTTAAGACAAAAGGCTCTGCTATTTACGCTTATGCTCAACCTTTACCCTGCCAAAAAGTTTTGAAAGCTGCAGAACCTTCTCCCCCGTATCATCAATCATCAATGGAATTCTGTCACGGTCAGCTGGAAATACCCCATGAGAGGGATCTGCAAATATCCACTTCCCGGTATAAGCACTGACCCAGGCATGATAATAATAACCCTTTCCAGATGACATATAAACCAAACCCATCACCACCCGCGCAGGAATCCCTGTAGCCCGCAACAGCGCTGCAAGTAACACCGCGTGCTCTCCGCAATCTCCAAAACCGGACCTCAACGTCTCTACCGCGCTGGAAAAGGTTGTTGTATTTTTTTTCTTGAGCATCCGGTAAACTGAATCATTAAATATTCTCACCACAGCACACAAAGAATCTGTATCTTTTTGCATAGCTTTTGAAAGTTTGATTATATCAGGATGATCAGCCTGCACCGTTACCGTTGGTAATGTATAGAGCATCAGAGAATCAGCAACCCTCTCACCCAGTAAACTGCTACCACACTCCTTCTCCGGAGGTTTCAGTAAATATCCGTCACCACTTTTCTGATAATAACCAATAACAGAGGTATCAGGCAGATATGCAGAATCAAAAGATAAAAATATTCGCTCAGTCGCTGCAGCCCTTCTCTTTACCCCGATTTTAAAAGCCTCAATTAGATCCCTCTGCACTATCTTGTCGCTCTTTGATGAAACACCACTGGCACTTACAACAAAAGGGTAAATCTCCCTGTACACTGTTTTTCCCTTACAATCCAACTTCCAGACTTCATCTCTGCCACTTACATTGTTTCTACTCACCAGCACCCAGTTGTAACTGTTATTTTTTACCGGTCTTTCCTTGCATATAGTGTTAGAAACGATATATTCACCAGAGGTAAGCTCAAAAGCACTATCTGTCCAACTGTTTCCTATTTGCAGAGAAGAATCCAAAATGCCTCGGTAGATCTCATAAAGAGAGTTTATCGATTCTTTTACAGATAATACATCCTTTATCCGCTCTACACCGCCGGCTCTCACCAAAAGGCTCCAACGCCCCATATCACAGCCAAGCTTCCAGTAATTTTCTCCTGCGGTACTTTTCATCTTTTGTTCTGCAGAAATTAAACTTCCATCAAAGCCATAAACTCTTTTTTCATAAATTGAAGCCTCTATATCAAGATTATTGGAAATCTCAACCACCAAATCCCTTACAATAAGATTACAACTGAGCCCCCCAACAAGTTGGCCATTTAGTAACACCTCCAGGGAATCATAAAACTGAACCGCTTCCCATTTCTCTTTTTCAATATCTGCAAAAAGAAAGCCATTAAAAACTGATAATAAAATAAACACCATTTTTACCATCACTAAAACCCACTGCTCTGGTAAATTTTGTCCCGGTAAGCCTCAAAATCCACTCCGCAGATATTTTGAAACTTTGTCAGACATTCCTTTTCGACAGAAAATCCTGTTGCTTTCGCAGCTTCTGATAATGATAAATCCGGATTTTTATTTATCATGATTTTTACTCTGTTTATGCGCACCTGATCGATAAAATCTTCCACTCTCATCCCCAGCTCTTTTTTGAAAATAGCTTCCAGATAAGCTTTTCCAGTTATCAGATCACTGCAGATCTGATCAACAGTCAAATCTGGATCTGCATAATTGTTTTCAATGTATCTGCAGGCCTGCCGCACAAAACTGTTCATAACCGATAACCTGGTGGTAGTCATGAATCGGTTTACTTTTCTCAGCTTTTTATAATATCTAATGAAAATCAGGACACACGCAGTAAATACAGACAAGACAACCAGAGCAGTCCGGCTCCTTTTATTTTTCAAGCTTTTTTGTATTATTACCTTTGACTTTTGTGCATATTCTTTCACAGCACTCTTTTTGGTGAATTTTGAAAAGAATGCACCAGGACGGAACTTAACGGAAAGGCTCTTTTGTAACTGCTCACTTTTAGCCACTTTAGCCATTTTTTTGCAGTTTTGGGCTGAAGACTCAACATTATCGGCAGAAAAAGAGTCACCCGGATCATTATTTTCAACACCAGCAACACTAAAAATCAGCAGAATTGCAGCAATGCAAATTTGAATATTCAGTTTTCTGTGCACCGCTTCATCTGTTCCTGCAACATTATTGTGTAATTAAAACCCAGCATATCGATTTTTGCTCGAAGCCTGTTGCTGAAACGGTCAACCTCATCAATATCCCGGCTTTTTACATCCTGCCATAATTTTTTAAGCGTCCTAACATTCAAAATCTCATTAGTCGAAACCTCAAAATGAAGCTTATCACTTTCAGAGATTCTATTGTGAGCATCCTCAATCATCTTCTGAATCTCAGAGTAAATGTTCTGGTCAAACCTCTGCCTTAGAAGCTTAACATTCATCGAAAGCTGTTCATAAAAAAATCTGCTGTTAAAGATGTAATGCCGGCTGTTTTTATATACACTACTGTCATAATAATACTCTCCTATGACCCTTCCTCTGGTTGTCTTAACAACAGATTTGGGGTAAGGTGGAGCCAGAGGTATAATTTCTTGAATAACAGCTCCTGATGATGCCGCAGTTGATTGCCCGGTATCACCTTTGGAAATCTCTGATTGCTGTAGCACCGGTGCAGACTGACTTTGCTCGGGTAAGTTATGAGGTTCCTGTTTTTTATCAACCTCATCCTGTGGTTTAATCTGTTCAATGACGCTGTGATAATCCTGGTTTGAAGCGTTATCATCTTCCTTCAGTGCGTCTTGCTGATCCTTATCCTGTTGAGAAAGAATTATCTCATAAAGTCCGTTAACAATCTCATTTTCATTGGAATTAAGCTCTTGTTTAAGCTGCTGTTCGATAAGAGACAACTCCTGCTCTTTAACTTTAAGCTTCTCAAGCTTGGAACTCAACTCACGTAGCTCACTGTTGCACTCAATAATCTGTTGTTTTATGGAAGCGAACTCCTCATCTCTTTTGCGTTTCTCCTCCAAAAGATCTCTGGAATCCCGACTGACTTTTTTAATGTGCTCCTCTTTAGTACGCAGTATATCCATCTTATCCTGATAAAAACTAATAAGCAGATCTATTGTGCAATTAGACTCAGTTACCAGATTTTTCTTCAGACTCCAAAGTTGTTCGAGTGCAATCTTTGCATTTTCCTTTTCACCTGAAAGCAACTTTTCTGCAATATCACACATATTCTCAGACACATTGGCCGCCTTGGCATCCAGAAGAATTGTATAAAAACGGTTTGCATCTACCGAACTGTTTTCCATTCCAAAAATGGATTCAGGGATCCGTTCAATTCTTCTCATTTTAATGTCCTTTCAAACGGTAATACTGTACTTGATAAGATACCTTCCGTACAATACCCGACTCATTATTAATTAAAACCAAAATCAGACGGTTTTTAGTTAAAATAAATTAACCAACACATCAATAGTAATCTTTTTCTCTAACTTTGTCAACACCATTGAGTATTTCGTAATTTTTATTGAGGAGCAAGTGATTCAAAAATCTGTTTCAGATGACTATATTGATTGAGCTCTTCCATATTAGTAAAACCATTTTCCAGCGCTTTTATAAGAAACCGTTCAGCACGAATCCGATTTCCCCTGAATGCCTCAATAACAGCCAACACAAACCAACTGTCAAAGTAATCGGGATCTTCTTTTATATGAAGCTGAACTAACTGCTTTACCTTTCTTTCTTCCTTTTTGGCAAGCAGTGCACGCCATAGAATGCTCTTGGATGTGCTGTCGGATTCGGCCATCTTCTCTATATGAGCTATTGCAGTGTCAAAATCATTATTGTGCAAAGCGTAACGGGCCAAACCCTTGCGAATCTGATCTGTAAGTTCAGACTTATCTGAGAGATGCTTATAAATAGCGTCAACTTTCCCGGAATTATCTTTTTTTCGCTGATAAATCAAAAGTCTCTGAAGATCCAAAGCATCTCCTTTACGGCCCAGTCTGTCCGCTTGCGTAAGTATTTCATCGGCTTTTTCAATCTGATTATGCTCAAAGAGTATCTCTATGCTCTGAGCCAGAGTCTGTTCATCGAGCCTGGGAAGAACTGCCAGAGTCGCACGAATAAAAGTATTCAAATCCCCCTTAGCCAAAGAGAGATGGCGCAGCCCCATCCAACCAGAAAGCATCTGCGGGGCCAGCTTTACTGCTTTGAGATAACATTTTTTAGCTTCATCATATTTTTTCTGCTTTAAATAAAGATTTCCCAGGTTTACCCTGACCGAAAAATCCGCCTTGTTCAATTCGATAGCACGAAGATAGCATTGTTCCGCTTTTTCATTCTTTCCACTTCTCTCACAAGCGTAACCCATATTTTTTAAAGCAGATGAGAAATCTTCCTGATACTTCAAAGCCCTCTCAAATGCCGCCCTGGCTCCCTCATAATCCTCCTGCGCAAGAAGCACATTTCCCAGATTGTACCAGGCATCAGTAAAATCCGGGCGCGCCTGAACCGCATGCTCAAAATAGGCACGGGCCTTTAAAAGTTCACCTTTGCACGAATAATGATTGCCCATATTCACCAGTGCCCCGGGATTATCCGGCTCTATAAAAAGAACTTTTGCAAATGCCTCTCCCGCTTTCTCCATCTCCGATAATTGTACCAGCACAATACCAAGATTGTTCCACCCCTCAATCCTGCCAGGCTTCAAGCTTGTGAGTTTCAAAAATGCCCGCTCTGCTTCCTTCAGATCGTTCTTTCTGAAGCAGGTATTACCATACTCCAGCACTAAAGTATAGTTCTGCCCATCTTTTTCCATCGCTTCAATGGCAATATCTGTCGCTTCGTTATACCACCCCTGATCTGACAAATACTGGATCAGTCGAATTGTATTATCAATATCCTGCGGGTCGGCTTTATATGCCAATCGAAGCTTTTCCAGCACCGGATCGCTATTTTCTTTTATTTCCATAATTGAACTAAAACTATTTTCTGCCATAATCATTTAAAAAGTTTTCCCCTGCAACTGACAAAACAAGCTCTTTAATAAGGCTATCGGCGAATCTTAAATTGTAATTTACAATCAATTATAAGCATAAGGTATGAGTAGTAATTGTGCAAGAGGGTATTTAAAACCTAAATCGGGCAGGCTTATCTTATCCTAAAACCTAAGCACGAAATTCGAAAAAGAACAATGAGAGGGGAAGCCTGCTGCCCGCACACAAAAAAGGAGGCTTCAACTCTGAAACCTCCCTTAATCACCTCATCTCACTATCAAGAGTTTAGCTGATAAAAAGCATCTCTCTGTATTTTGGTAACACCCACATCGAATCTGGCATCACACTCTCCAGAGCATCCACATGCCTGCGGACATGAAGCAAGTGCGGTTTGAGCTCTGAATAATACATTGCCGCCTTTGTTTCCAGATCAAGCGATTCAGCCTTTTTCAATAGCACTTCCATCTGCTTCAGATTCTTTCTGATGTAGAAAATATCGGCAGTAAGACCAGCCAGTAGCTCTTTCCGATCATCAATGGCCTCGTCAACTACCTCTATGATCTTGGAATCTACAAGATCCTTGAGAATCTCTAGACCTCCCGCTATTTCGGTCTGATATTCAATTGCAGCAGGTATAACCTGAGTCTTAACCATCTCTGAGAGAGCTTTCGCTTCAATAGCTATTACCTTTTCGTAGATTTCAAGCCAGATATTATATCGGGCATGAAGTTCGACTTTTGAAAAAACTCCATGGCGTTCAAACAAATCAATAGTCTTTGGTTTTACAAATGCTTTAAGGGCCTCTGGAGTCGATGCCCCATTAGGAAGTCCACGTTTCTCTGCTTCCCTAACCCACTCCTCAGAATAGTTATTTCCCTCAAAAAGAATCGCCTTGGACTCCTTAACTATACCGGAGAGAACCTTGAGAACCGCTCCCTTGAAATCAGATGTACTGGCAGATTCTGCTTTTATCCTCTCTACCACTATCAACAAAGAATCGGCCACTGCAGTATTTACAACTGCAATAGGAGTGGAAATATTCATCGAGCTTCCAACAGCTCTGAATTCAAACTTTGCCCCGGTAAATGCAAATGGGGACGTACGATTACGGTCTGTGCTATCTTTAAGAAACCTGGGAAGCAACTTTACACCAAGATCGATAAGTGCCTGACGATGACCTTTCTCTATTTTTCCGTTTTCCAGCATTGTGATAATCTTGCTTAACTGTTCACCAAGAAAAACACTCACTATTGCCGGAGGCGCTTCGTTGGCTCCAAGACGATGCTCATTACCTGCAGAGGCAATAGAGGCAAGAAGCAGATCTGCATGAGTGTAAACAGCATGAATAACTGCTGCAAGTATTGTCAGAAACTGTAGATTCTCCTCTGGTGTATCCCCAGGATTAAGAAGATTGTTTCCCTTATCATCCGATATTGACCAGTTCACATGCTTTCCGCTTCCATTTACACCGGCAAAGGGTTTCTCATGAAGCAGGCAGACCAAGCGGTGACGATGTGCAACTCTTTTCATGATATCCATAAGAAGCTGGTTGTGATCGGCTGCCAGGTTAGCCTTTTCAAAAATCGGGGCAAACTCAAACTGATGCGGAGCAACCTCGTTGTGGCGGGTAGTTACCGGAATGCCAAGCTTGTATGCTTCTTCTGCAACATCATGCATATAATTGAGTACACGGTCTTTAATCGACCCGAAATACTGATCTTCAAGCTGCTGCCCCTTTGGAGAACTAGATCCTATCAATGTGCGGTTGGCCAGAAGAAGATCATTTCTCATCCGGTAATATGCTTCATCTATGAGAAAATACTCCTGCTCCGGCCCACAGGTTGAGTAGACCTGTTTTACATCTGTATTCCCGAAAAGTTTTAAAAGCTCCATAACTGCCTTGGAAACAGCCACATCACTTCTAAGAAGCGGAAGCTTCTTATCTAGTGCCTCACCATTATATGAAATGAAAATTGTGGGTATGCACAAAGTCTTGCCTTTATCTACCTCTTTTATAAATGCCGGTGATGAGGGGTCCCACGCTGTGTATCCTCTTGCCTCAAATGTAGCCCGAATCCCGCCGGAGGGAAATGACGACGCATCAGGTTCCCCCTGGATCAGTTTGCTTCCAGTAAACTTTTCCATCACTATTCCAGTGCTGCCTATACATATAAATGAGTCGTGCTTCTCTGCTGTTAAGCCAGTCATGGGATGAAACCAGTGGGTATAGGAACAGGCACCTTTCGAAATCGCCCACTCTTTCATGCTGTGAGCAATCTCATCAGCCTCAACCATACTTATCACTTCACCCTCTTCCTGCCACTTTTTAAATGCCTTGAAGGTCTTCTCTGAAAGCATCTTCTGCATTACCATTTCGCTGAAAGTGTTCTCACCAAAATAGGTGGATACTTTTTTAGGCAGATCTACTTTTCCAACCACAATAGGTTCAATCATCTGAGTTATTTCATTTCGACTGCTCATAGAAACCTTTCTGAATTATCTCCTGATTTTATAATATTAAGCTTTCTTTTTCCCCATACTACATCTTGGAACCAACTTAAAAAAATAGATTACGATCATATCCAAAAACCCCTCTTACTTCTTTTGTTGGCAGTATTATGCAATTTCAGTGCCAGCACATACCCCGAAAATTGCCCAATTTTGCACATTTTTGACTATTATGCTTCTGCTATTCACCCTCTCGGGTACATTTTTGTTCCAAAGCCGTTCTTTTTAGCACACATTTGTACTATCGAACCCGCTTTTAAAACTCATGAGATCTTTTTTAATAATCAGCCAAAACTTCGATTAAACCAATCCAGACCACATTTGATAAACATAAACCCAAAGTTTATTAAACTGGAACGATAGTAGCTTAGTTTTTTTGCAGTTTCGTATTTCGAAAAGAATCCTGTTCTCTTGAGACAGGCTAAACTATAGAAAGCATCTTGTTACAAAATGATTGTTTATCCTCTATTTTTTTTTGCCAGTCTGACTGTACAAATTACATTCAGTTTCCTGGCATTTCATCTTCTGATTTGATTCTTCACCTAAAAAGTAGACTGCCTTCTAAACAGAATCGCAAAAATTTACTGATTTTTTTAACGACAAAAAATTAATCACTTTATATCTCGAGGTTTAAATAGTAATGAAAAAACAGGGGCTCTATGATCCGCTCTACGAGCATGACAGTTGCGGTGTAGGTTTCGTGGTAAACATCTTTGGCCAACCTAGCCATCAGATCGTGACCGATGGAATCACTATTTTAAAAAATCTAGCTCACAGAGGGGCCTTGGGCGGTGATTTAAAAACCGGTGATGGTGCCGGAATGCTGATACAGATCCCGCATGCTTTTTTTGTGAAAGTATGCTCCAGATCTGGAATCACTCTTCCCCAAGAAGGCTTCTATGGCGTAGCTATGCTTTATTTACCACAGGATCGCATAAAACGCAGTGCTTCCATAAAACTGATTGAAGAAACGATCTCCGAAGAAGGTGGGTCAGTTCTTGGATGGCGTGATGTCCCGGTCTGTGCGCAGTGTCTGGGAGACATGGCTGCCTCATCTATGCCATTTATCAGCCAGATCTTTGTCTCATTTGATTCACTTTGCGGGCCAGCCCTCGAAAGGAAACTATACATAACACGCAAATGCATGGAAAAAAAAGCTCAATTAAACAATTTTACTCTTGAGGAATTCTATATATGTTCTTTCAGCAGTAAAACAATCGTGTATAAGGGGATGTTTGTTGCCCCTCAGTTCGAATATTTCTATCCTGATTTGACCAATACCGACATGCAAAGCGCAATGGCTCTGGTTCACCAACGCTATAGTACAAATACTTTCCCCTCTTGGCCATTGTCTCAACCTTTCCGTTACCTTGCCCATAACGGTGAAATTAACACTCTCAGAGGAAATGTCAATAAGATGACTGCCAGAGAAAAAACTCTCTTTTCTCCTCTTTTTGCAGATGAAATCTCCAAATTATTCCCTGTCATTAATCCTAAAATGAGTGATTCCGCGATATTTGACAATGTCTTTGAGCTGATTGCCACTACCGGACGCACCATAGAGCACACCATGGCCATGATGATCCCGGAAGCTTTCGGGGCAAAATACTATATCAGTGAAGACAAACGGGCTTTTTATGAATATCACACATCAATTATGGAACCGTGGGATGGACCGGCTGCCATAGCTTTTACCGATGGGGTAAAGATTGGAGCTACCCTAGACCGTAATGGCCTTCGTCCGGCCCGCTACCTTATAACTAAAAATGGTAAAGTAATCATGGCTTCAGAGACCGGTGTTTTGGACATCGCCCCTGAAGATGTCCTGCAAAAGGGACGACTGGCACCAGGAAAAATGCTTCTGGTCGACACTGCAAAAAGCCGGATACTCTATGATAACGAGATCAAATCTTCCATATCACGTAGTAAACCATACCGCAGATGGTTGCAAAATAACCGTATCGAACTTAAAGGACTTTTCCAGGTACCAGGACCGGTAAGCTTCGATCAGGAATCACTCTCAAAACGAAAATGGATCTTCGGATACACCATGGAAGATATCAAAACTGTGCTTTTCTGCATGGCCGAAAATGCACAGGAACCGGTTCACTCCATGGGAAATGACGCTGCTCTTGCAGTGCTATCCGAAAAACCACAACTGCTCTTCAATTATTTCAAACAGCTCTTTGCTCAGGTCACCAATCCACCAATTGATCCTTATCGAGAAAGTCTGGTGATGTCTCTTATGAGTCTTGTCGGCAAAGAAGGAAACCTGTTAGATGAAACACCTGAGCATTGTCATCAGCTAAAACTCCCTCACCCGGTACTTTCCAATGATGACATGCTTAAATTAAGAAGCCTTGATCTAGAAGACTATCGCGCTTGCGTTCTACCAAGTACTTTCAACGTTAATCAAGGCATACAAGGGGTTGAACCTGCAATAGAAAATCTTTGTAAAGAGGCTGAAAAGAAAGTAGACGAGGGATATTCATTAATCATTCTTTCTGATCGCAATGTCAGCGAAACCCAGGTCCCAATCCCCTCTCTTCTGGCAACTTCTGCAGTACACAACTATCTTATCCGGGCTCAGAAACGTCAACGCATCGGCCTGGTTATCGAAACAGGTGAAGCACGTGATGTGATGCACTTTGCCACACTGATAAGCTACGGGGCCAGCGCAATCAACCCCTATATGGCATTCGAGATTCTGGCTGAACTAAAAGAGCAGAGCAAATTAAACATCCACCTGGAAATGATTATTGAACACTACATAACTGCCATTAAAAAAGGACTCCTTAAAATAATGTCCAAAATGGGTGTCTCAACCATTCGAAGCTACCGTGGAGCTCAGTTGATGGAAGCCGTGGGGCTGGACCAGGAATTTGTAAATAAATACTTCCCTGGAACTTCATCCCGTATCGGTGGTGTCGGCATCAAGGATATTGCCAGCGAAACTCTTCAGCGGCATCATAGTGCCTTCAATAAAGATCTCACAGAGCTGCAAACTCTGGATTCGGGAGGTAACATCCATTTTCGCAGCAATTCCGAAAAACACCTCTACAGCCCTGAAGCAATCACACTTGTTCACCGTGCGATTCGTCAAAATGACTACACTACTTATAAGCAATATGCCTCTAAAATAAACGATATAAGCACCAACCTATGTACTCTGCGTGGCCTTTTCTCTCTCAAGCAACAGACACCAATTCCACTAGAGAAAGTGGAACCGGTGCAAAACATTGTCAGAAGATTCGTAAGCTCAGCCATGTCCTTTGGCTCCATAAGTAAAGAAGCACATGAAACCATTGCCATCGCGATGAATCGACTTGGTGCATCAAGCAATTCAGGTGAAGGTGGTGAAGACGAAGATCGCTATACTCCTCTTCCAAATGGAGACTCAAAAAAAAGCATGATCAAGCAGGTCGCCTCAGCACGATTCGGGGTCACAAGCTATTACCTGATTAACTCCGGTGAACTCCAGATAAAAATGGCCCAGGGGGCAAAGCCCGGTGAAGGAGGCCAACTCTCAGGACTCAAAGTGGATAGTATCATCGCAAAGGTACGACACTCCACACCCGGTGTCACCCTTATCTCACCTCCACCACACCACGATATCTACTCCATTGAAGATCTGGCACAACTGATTTTCGATCTAAAAAACGCCAATCCCCTGGCCAGAATCTCTGTCAAACTGGTTGCAGAAGTCGGGGTAGGTACTGTTGCAGCAGGAGTTGCCAAAGGAAAGGCTGACATGATACTTATCAGCGGTCATGATGGAGGAACCGGTAACTCTCCGATCTCCTCTATTAAACATGCCGGAATCCCCTGGGAAATAGGTCTTGCAGAGACTCAGCAGACACTTGTAATGAACCGGCTCAGAGACCGGATCAGAGTTCAGACCGATGGTCAGATGAGAACCGGAAGAGATGTAGTAATCGCAGCTTTACTTGGCGCGGAGGAATACGGCTTTGGAACCGCTTCTCTGGTTGCTATGGGATGTATTATGATGAGAAAATGCCATCTCAATACATGTCCGGTGGGTGTAGCCACTCAGGATCCCCAACTTCGGGAAAAATTTATGGGTAAACCTGAACATCTCGTCAATTTTATGACCTTCGTGGCTCAGGACGTACGTGAAATTATGGCTTCTCTGGGTTTTCGCACCATGGATGAAATGATCGGAAGAGTTGACATGATTGAAATTAACCAAGCCGTTGATCATTATAAAGCAAAGGGACTGGATTTCTCCAGATTACTGATGATGCCAGAACCGCATCCTGGCTGCACTCTTCGATGCACCTCTTCACAACAGCATGATTTCTCCCTGAGTATCGACCATAAACTCATCAATGATGCAAAAGATGCCCTGGAAAACCAGATCCCGGTAAAACTTAATATGCCCCTTAAAAACTTCAACCGAACAGTCGGTACATCTCTCTCCAGTGAAGTCTCCAGACGCTATGGTGCAAAAGGCCTTCCTGCTGATACCATATCAGTGAAGTTCACTGGATCTGCAGGGCAAAGTTATGCCGCATTCCTGGCACCGGGAATAACCTTCGAGCTTGAAGGAGATGCAAACGATTACTTCGGAAAAGGCCTTTCGGGTGGCAAACTTATCATCTATCCACCCAAAAGTGCCACATATCGCGCTGAAAACAACATCATCACCGGAAACGTTAACCTTTTTGGAGCCACCAGCGGCAAAGCCTTCATTAACGGTATGGCTGGAGAACGTTTCGCAGTACGCAACAGCGGAGCAAGTGCAGTGGTAGAAGGAGTCGGTGATCATGGTTGCGAATATATGACCGGTGGTGTAGTAGTCTGCATCGGGCGTACAGGAGCAAATTTTGGTGCCGGCATGAGCGGAGGTATCGCATTTATCCTCGATGAAGATCAGCTCTTTGACACAAAGTGCAATCTGGAAATGGTTGACATCGAACCAGTAGCTGACCCTTTGGATGTGAAACTCCTGTTCTCCCTGATTAGCGATCATGTCAAATACACCGGAAGTGAACATGCAACCAGAATTATCCGAGACTGGGTCGAAATGCTCCCGTTGTTTGTCAAAGTAATGCCCATAGATTACCGTTGTGCCTTAGAACGGATGAGAAAAGAAGAATCAAAAGAAACAGAAAGTGTATCATTGACTGAGGAGGTTTATAGATAATGGGAAAAGTAACTGGTTTTTTTGACTACAAGCGGATCACCCCGGAATACAGACCCGTGAAGGAAAGGCTTGGTGATTATAAAGAATTTCAGATTGCACTGTCCGAGAGTGAACTCACAAATCAGGGTGCACGCTGTATGGATTGCGGTATCCCTTATTGTCATGCTATGGGATGCCCCCTGGCGAACCTCATTCCCGAATGGAACGACTGCGTTTATAAAGGTGACTGGCATGAAGCTCTTTTAAGACTGGAAGCAACCAACAATTTACCTGAAATTACCGGCAGAATCTGTCCTGCACCCTGTGAAACATCTTGTACATTGTCGATCAGCCACGCTCCTGTGACCATCAAACAAATCGAACTGGCTATCATCGAATATGGGTTTAAACATGGTTGGGTAAAACCGCGTCCACCGCAACACGAAAGTGGCAGATCTGTGGCTATTATCGGAAGTGGTCCCTCTGGGCTTGCTGCAGCCCAGCAACTTCGCAGAGCGGGGCACAAGGTAACTGTCTTCGAAAAAGCAGCCAAAGCAGGCGGACTGCTCCGTTATGGCATACCTGATTATAAACTGGAAAAATGGGTAATTGACAGAAGAATTCAGCAGATGCAGGCTGAGGGCATTACTTTCGAGACAAACGTCTGTATCGGAGAGGATATCAGTGTCCGATATCTTAAAAGAGCATTCGATGTGGTGTTATTGACGCTGGGAGCAGGTCATCCACGTGATTTGCTTGTGCCAGGGCGCAACCTTAAGGGAGTACATTATGCAATGGATTTTCTCACTGAATCCAATGAAGTAGTATCTGCAGAAATTCCAGAAAGTAGAAGATCGATATTTGCCAAAGATAAGGTGGTTCTGGTAATCGGTGGTGGTGACACCGGGGCTGACTGTGTCGGCACAGCAAACCGTCAAGGTGCCAAAAAGATCTATCAATTCGAAATCATGCCCAAGCCTATGCTCTGGGAAAGCTCAACTAATCCAAACTGGCCTTACTGGCCTGATATCCTCAGAACCTCATCCTCACACGAGGAGGGATGTATTAGAGACTGGTCTGTTATGACCAAAGGATTCAGCGGAGATGATGGAATTCTCCAACAGGGAACTTTCTCCAGAGTCGCATGGCAAAAACCAGATGAAAACTCTACTGTACCAAAATTAACAGAGATTGCGGGAAGTGAGTTCAATCTAAAGGTTGATCTGGTGTTTCTGGCCATGGGCTTTTTACATGTGCAACATAGCAAATTGCTTGAAGATCTGGGTGTGGAGTTCGATCAGAGAGGGAATATCAGATATGACAAGAATTATCAAACCTCTGTGGATGGAGTGTTCACAGCAGGTGATGCAGGTACTGGGGCATCACTGGTGGTCAAAAGCATTTTTCATGGCCGTCAGGTTGCCCAGGCAATAGATCAGTTTTTTAAATAGATGATTGAGAGTGGCAAGGTAGTGACATTGTAATGTCAGAACTCCTGATCTCTGTGTAAATTAAAATCACCCTCTTTTTTTCGATGAAAGGCAATTATCAGATAAAACCTGCAAAGTAGACGATAAAGCTTTTTACCCCGGATATGACTACCTTATCCGTTAAATAAATTTACAAAACATGCTACTGAATATCAAATTCAGGAGTCATGAATGACTGTTCTTTTTTTTGCATTTGCACATCAGTCATAAACGTTAGAAGATCTCTTGGGGACCTTTATGAAGTTTTTCATAAAAGAAAGCAGACACATAACTGGTCTCTTGGAGCTTTTTTCACATTAATGGGATACCGCTTTTAACCCAACAATAGATGCTATCAAAGTTGTGAGAAACAAAAGTCGCATTGAGGTCGTTGGCTCTTTGAAAATAATAATTCCCACCAAAGCAGTACCAACAGCACATATTCCAGTCCAGACCGCATAAGCAGTCCCGATTGGTAAAGTCTGGATTGCTTTTAGTAACAAGAGCATACTGATGCTGAATGCTACAAGAAACCCGGCATACCATAAATACATCACATTTCCTGTTGTTTCTTTGGTTTTTCCTAAACATAAGGTAAAAGCTACTTCAAAAATTCCAGCTACTATTAATAGAATCCAGTTCATTTTTTCTTAAAAGGTTACTGTAAAAACTCATTCTTCTTCTGATTTGATATTATCTTTGATTTATTTTACGATCAGATAGCTGAGTGGTTATAAGCTTTTTATTCTTTATCGGATGATTTGGAATCTATGGACTTGACGTATCTCACATACTCAAGCCATTCTGATGATATTCGATCCCACGTAAATTTCCGGGCTCGTTCTCTTCCTTTTTTACCCAACTCTTCTCTGAAAGGTTTATCCCTGATTATTCTCTCCAGTGCACCCGCCAACTCTTGCACATTTTCAGACTGAACAAGAAGACCATTATCTTGAACCATTTCAAGAGTTCCAGGGATTTTAGTACCGATCATTGCTGTACCGGATGCCAAAATCTCCAGGCCTACCATAGGAAATCCTTCAAATCTGGAGGGCATGACTGCACAGATTGCGCCTTTAAGCAGATCAAGTTCCTGTTCCAGCGAGTAGCGGCCCGTGAATTCGACATCTTTGAGATTTAGTTCAGAAACCAGTTTTTTTACCTTTTCAAAATCAAATCCGGCTCCCGCAATAACCAGTTTTGGCCGCTTTTCAAGTAATGAGTATGCATTGAGCAGCGTATCAAGCCCTTTTTGATTTATCTCTATTCTTCCGATATAAAGAATATAGCTCTGGGCCTGAGTATGTGCTTTTTCTATACCGAACAGCTTATCAGATACCCCAACACCTATTAGTCTTATGTTCTGCTTATGCACCGCACGTTTCGATATCATCGAGACCAGATTAGGAGAAACTGCGGTATAGTATCTGAAATAACGAAGTGCAACAAAGTCAAATATCTGTGCAAATAATCCTTTAACATATCCTTTCCCCTTTGCCGACTTTTGGGAATGAAGATTCTGAAAAGATCCAATCACTGGTTTTTTAGTAAAGAAGAATGAAAAACAGGGGGAGAAGGCAGAATAGTCTTCTATTATAAGGTCGAATTTATGTTTTAACAGGTAAAAAGGAACGCAAAGTGCGAATGTAATACGACTTATGGAATATGACCATGGTAAACCAAGTCTGACGTATTTGACATTAAGTTTATTTTCTACTGGTTTGGCACCAGGATATGAACCTGTGAGAAGAGTTATACTGAAATCAGAGGGAAACCTTTTGTATATTTCAAGGGCGCGAATGGCGCCACCTCCGCCAAGCCATGGGTTTGGGATGTCGTCGTATATTATGTTTAACAGATTTAATGTGGTGCTCATATATGGAATTCAATTTTTTAAGGTTCTGAGTAGATTGATTTCTTGGTTTATAAATATACTACCTAGGTAACAGCTCACAAAATGTTTCAATTTTTCAGGATTGGTGTTCCCCTTAATGCGCAAAATCCATGGACTTTGCATTAGATATCAGACATTGCTCAAGATTTCTATTCATTTTTCTTTCTTTATACCAAACGGTGCATCTGAATAATCGTTAAAATTCGGGTTCCCATAATCAATAATCTGTAGCCAGCAATTATCTGAAACTGTGGAAATTTTTTTACCCCTTCCGATAGAAGCCGAATCCGGTATAGTAAAGACGATCACACTGTCCTTTGCAGGATTAATCGAGTGGTCAAGTCCGGGTAACAGATCCCAGTTCAATCCGTTGTTAAATGAAATATTCAACATCGCATTACCATGTCTGATAGTAGTTACTTTAACTGTACACTGTTGCCCTACTGTAAATGTTTCTCCTCCATTTGGATAGAGAATTTTATAATTTGGATTGAACTCATCGGTTTTAGGATCGTAGGGCAATGGTTTTTCTGTTGTGTCCTCTTCACACGATTCATCTATAAGGGAGTTCTGATTATCAGTATAAAAATAGACTGCCGGCTGCTGAGTTAAAACATTTCTCTCAACCGGAGTGAGCCGGTACCAGATGTTATTTTTCCAGTCTATGATCCATGCACCGTTCTCATTAAGATACCCCATCTGGCGACCTATTACAAAGTCATTGTTGTTTCCAAAATACCATCCCCAAAAATCGACTTCTTTTCTTGTTTTGTTCTGGTATTGAATAGGACACCAGTTGATACTAATACCATATCTATCAATATGATCGGTAAAATAATTTATCGCAGTATCGGTGATTCTGCGAAATTTGGTAATATAAAAACCATCATGAGAATGCGGCACGCATTCTGGATTTCCAATTGCACCACCAGGATTAGCCAGACACAATGAACCATCATGGGATTGAGTATGCCCACAACCCTCTACCAACAAATTAAAATCATCTTTCCATTTGTAGACATCCTGGGGCCCCCCGATTCCCCGCCCTCCGTTAGGTATAGTCAGATAACCGGTTCTGAAAAATGGTTGAGAATTAAATATCGGATTTATTTCTCCGAAAACCTGATCTTCTACAACTGAGAGTTGCATAAAATCTGCATTTCTGAAACAGTAACTTTCTTGCAGATCTGCCAGAATTCTATCATTGGAAAAAACTGGCACATCTTTGGAAAGATCTACTTTTACGCTCTTTAACACAGTATTACTAGCCAAATAGTATATCTCAGTCACATTCTCAGTTTCAAAGGGACTTTTGCGGTAAAATCCAGCTATCATTGGAAAACCAGAATCTGTATCGGATACCGGGACAATAGTCTTGTTGCAACCGTTAATGGCCACAAGGCAAATCCGCTTTCTGGATCTGTCAACATAACAAATCCATTTACCATCATCTGAAATAGAGAGATTTCCGGGAAGATCTGCGCTGGTGTTGGGGATCAGATGTGGCTCAAAGTATTGAATTTCAGACCGGTAGATGCCTGTTTCGGAATACAGGCTATAGATAAAATATCCTGGAGGCAAAATCGAAGCATCCCCGACAGTAGCATCATCCTTATGGGTATAAGGAGCACAGTTTTCAGGCCAATATACAACCGATATATCCCAGGATATGGTATCCTTTATTCTGCCATTTACATCTATTTCACATTGTACATAAACCTGTCCAGTATCAGCCAAGCTTGGGGTCCAGGAAAAAATATTACCTTCTATTTGCATACCGTTATCGGGGTTATTCAACAGAGAGATCACAACCGGTCCATAAGAGAGGCATGGTGATGATATACGTATTGTATCCAGATACTTTTTATTGACAATACATTGCGGCCTCATTGTATTGGGATCAAAATCGATGCTGGTGCACTCTTGTTTGATAGGATTACGATCGCACTGAATCATCAAAAACAGAACAATGAGTATATTAATTGAATAAACAGCCCAGCCCCTTACAGGAGCAATTATAGGGTTCATTAAAAGACCTCCACTCTGATCAGAATGACAATCCTCCCCAAATAGATAAATTAGACATCCCAGCCTCATCCCTCAAATCAATCTCATACCTGGCTTTAATGGTGAATATTCCAAACGGATTAAAATTCCAGTTTAATGCAGGTCTGATTCGCCAGACAGTCCCAGGGCCTAAAAATCTTTTTTTCGTGCTGTCAAAAAACTGACCTTCTTCAACACGATTCTCATCCTGAAACACATCGGTTATTTTTCCTCCTCTTGTATCCGCATTCTTTGCCAGATATCTTAACCCTATACCAATTTCATTAAATTTATTAATCTGAGATTGGATAGCCACGATTATCGCCTGAGAGTTTGGTCCCAGAGGTGAACCCAGAGGTTGACCAAAATGACTGTAGCGATGACTTCCACCATAAAAATGGGTATAAACCCATGGTTCTACACGTGAGTATTCGGTATTAAAAGTTAAATCGCGTCCGAAAAGAGAACTAAAATACTGCATTCCCAGCGTCATAGCCCATTTGTTGCCCCAATCATCGGTAAATATCTTGAGTGGTGAGAGAATATCGTCTAGGAAAAATTCCAGATACCATCGGAAATTTTGTGGATAGATGATATTGACATCGAAAGAGAGAGCTGCATTATCCCGGTCACCAACGTAATGTTCCACAAATTTAAACGGTACAAGCGGAATAAGGTATGCCCATTCCCATTGACGTTCCTGGCTGTCGAAAACTCTGTTACTGTCTCTTTCCTGTGGTTCCAGAATACTGCTTCCTGTAACAATTACCTCATTAATAGCAAAATTCAGGCGAGAATGAAGAAAGGAGGCACTAAGCCGATGTACATAGATATATTTGTTTCTATCTTTCTGTGCCTTTAACAATCCTGCTAAATGAGTGTAGTTGAAAATACCGAAATCAATGTTTCCCTTAAGATAATTAACTGGAGGAGCTGTTCCACTAAGAGTTACCGGAAAATAAACTGCAGGGCCGACTTTAAGATAATCAATTGCGGTCTCCACCAGGAATCTGCCATTTTTGTAAATTAAACCGCCAAATGGGATGTCTGATGAACGAACATGGGAATGTTCCACATTTCTTCCAAATAAATTATACGGGATACCATCATAGGGTTGATAACTGCTGGCCTTGAAAAGAGTATCGGATTGGTACTCAGTCCATACGTCAATTC
This sequence comes from Fibrobacterota bacterium, assembly GCA_023412475.1. GTDB lineage: Bacteria > Fibrobacterota > Chitinivibrionia > Chitinivibrionales > Chitinispirillaceae > JAAYPC01. Next base: position 42,669 of record JAEYNR010000049.1, read on the forward strand.
CGGAGTAAAAAGAAAATTTTCCGATATTGGCACGTAAATAGGGGGTCATGATTCCTTTGAGCCCGACCGAGGAGCTGTTTTTAAAGGAAGATTGAATATCCCCTAACAGTTTCAGATGAAGTTTGACGTTTACATCACGGTCGCTACTTGACCATCGCATTCGCCCCAGCACCGGATCGGTTCTACTGATATATTTATCGATAAGGAATTGTTCTGTTAATAAAAGTTTATCACTGTGTAAATGACTCACGGTGTCCAGAAATGCTCTCACAGCAGCATAGTTTAGTGGCTGAAAGAACAGATTTTCCGGTACTTTCAAGTGATATCGGGATGCAAGCCGGTAAACAAGTTGATCTATTTCAACATTACCCTGAATATTGGGAGCATATTCGCTGTAAGAAACAGAGCAACTCAACAAAGCAGCTATTAAAATGGTTCTTAAATGCATTTGTACAAGACCAGATTATTCATTGCCGATATTTCTTCTGAACATCCGCAATCATGTTGATATTTTTTTTTATGTGTGGTAAATCAGCATATTGCTCAGGTATTTGCTTTGCCATAAACTCCCTTGCAGCTCTATAGGCATCTTTAGTATTTTTCTGCTCCATAAAACTGCTTACCATCACATGATAGGCGGTTACCAGATTGGACCAGTTTAGAGGTTCACGCCCTTCGGAAGATTGTATTATCCGCAATGCATGTTTTCTGGCAGCCTCATATTTACCACTCCATAATGAAATATAAGCACTTATTCTCAGAAAAATTGTATTATCAGGTAACTCATCGAGAACAGAGCTGGCTAAAGAATCTGCTTTCCTGAAATTTTGCTGCTCAATAAGGATCCAGCAAAGTGAATTCTTGGCTGCATAATTATATGGAAATTTCGAATTGAGGGCTTTTTCAACTAACCTAATTCCTTCCTTCTCTTTATCTTTTACAAAAGGCAGCCATTTGAAACTGTTGCTCAGATAATAATTAAATACTCCAATCCCCAGGTTAGCCTCATAACAGTCAGGGTTCAATTTTTGTACTTTCTTTAGAATCGCCATTGAACCGATAGCCATTTTAACCGCTTCAAACCAATTGCCGGTCTTTGAAAGAATTATTCCCGCCCCTCCCACGACATTAGCAATATACAATAAACATTCGATAGAATCCTTACCACTCAACCCAGTAAGCCGCTTCTCAAATAGTGTCTTGAGGCTGTCGGCTGCGGAAACAAAGGCCTGACTTTCAGTATAAAAGGATTCATAATCAAGAATACGAGTCTGATTTATCACAAAAGACAGATAAAGCGCCTCGTTGTTAGTTGGATTCTTAATAGAATGTTTCTGTAAATAGCTGTATGCGTCTTTATAATTCTGATGTACCAGAAAGTGTAGCGCAGAATCAAGATCCTGCTGATCAGTTGTTATTGGTGCAGACTGTATTCCAGTTACACAAAAAGAAATTAATAAATACGAAATTATTAAGGTTCTCCTCATTAGTACCTCTATTAACCCCCTCCACGTTAACCAAAACTTGTTTTTCTGGATCAGAGATTTTTCCTAACTGCCTGAATAACTATTACTTAATACTTATTCTCAGTTGATTGTTTCCTGCAATTCGGCCAAACTGAATTTATTCAAAATATTAGCACACACTCAAAAATAGCAAATAAAAAGTAATGAAGCACTCTGAGCTTTCCACTAGCTCCCTCGCACTTTCTGAGGCTGACTAATTCTGTACGGTAATAATAATAATGATGGTCTTTCGAACTCAAAGGAAGTATTTTATGGAGTTTAGAAATGTGGAGAAATCAGGACGTGAGTGAGCCTCTATTCAAAGTTTCAACTCCTGCCAAAACGCAGATCGCTCGTGCATTTGGGTTAAAAGCCCGCCATTATGATGCTAATGCCTTTATTCAAAAAGAGTTATTATCGAGATTGGATTTTCAGTTTATTGAAGATTCGCCTGAAAAAATATGGGCTGATCTGGGTTGTGGCACTGGTATGACAGTAGAGTTACTCTGGCAAAAAGGGTTTTGCAGCCATGTTCTGGGAATAGATATCGCATTTGAATCACTTCGTATCCTAAAATCCAGAGGACTGCGGAATACTTTTTCCCTCTCAGGGGATATAGAATTTCTTCCCTTAAAAAATAACAGCCTTGATGGTGCTATCCTGACCTCGGTTCTTCAGTGGTTCAGTGAACCCTTCGCTGTATTAAAAAGCATCTCAAATCTGCTTAAAAACAAGGGTATACTGTTGTTTGCTATCTTTACTGAAGATTCTTTCATTGAACTTAATTCCATTAAAAAAGAATTAGGCCTTCCAATTCCGGTTTTTCTTCCAACCCAAAAAGATCTCTGCACTCTTCTTAAGAAAGCTGGTTTTACCATTCTGAAAACCGATATGTTTGCAAGTACATTATACTTCCCCAGCGCTTTCAAGCTTCTGAAAAGTCTCAGTGCAATCGGCGGAACAGCAGTTTCAGGCAATCGCCTCTCACGAAGCGCTCTTTTTAATTTCTGTAAAAAAATCGAAGATAATTTCCAGTCTGATAATGGTGTTCCCATCAGCTACAGAGCTTTGATTGGTAGTGCCAGAAAGGGATGATCTGACAGATGCACAAAGAAAAAATTAAAGGTTTTTTCATTGCCGGTACTGATACCGATATAGGGAAAACCTACATATCCAGAAAATTAGCAGACAGTTTTTCTCTTTCTCAAAAAGTCACCTATATGAAACCGGTACAGACAGGGTGTTTTGCAGATCAAAACGGGTTGCTGATTGCCCCAGATTTTCAGTATGTCTTGGAAGGCAAAGCCATAATAAGCGGAACACTGGATCAGCATGTGCCTTATCGGTTCGAGCCAGCCTGTTCTCCCCATCTGGCAGCGAAAATGGAAAAAACGTCCATCTCATTGAACCATATAGAGGATTGTCTGCTGCAGATTTCGAAAAAGGATACTCTTGTAATAGTAGAAGGTGCAGGAGGAGTACTTGCCCCCATCAGTGAAACAGCGTTTAACATCGATCTCATTTTACACCTGCAACTACCTGTCATTCTTGTCACTTCAACTCATCTAGGAACCTTAAACCACACATTTCTTTCTTTAAAAGAACTTCGTAGTGCCGGTGCAACAATTGCCGGAATAGTCTTAAACAACAGCCGTAATTTACCTAAAGATTTCATACATTATGAGAACATACGTATGATTCAAAAGCAAAGTCGGCCTGTTCCATTTCTGGAGGTAGAGCATGAAAAAACATGTCAGGAAAGAATCAATGACTTCTGTAAAGAGCTCGACTCACTCTTTTGACCGTCTCTGGATGCCATTCACTTATTACAGAGATACCCAGGATTATCCGCCACTGGTTATTAAACAGGGTTCAGGTATTTACATTTACGACGACAAAGATCGTTCCTACATAGACTGCATCGGTTCCTGGTGGGTCAGTATCTTCGGGCACAATCACCCTCAGATAACCGACGCTTTGCGAGATCAACTGGACAGACTTGAACATGTGATGATGGCAGGGGTTCTCTCTGAACCTACCCTGAACCTTTCAAACCTGCTTGCAGAGCTGCTGCCCAGAGAGTTGAGCAGAATTTTCTATTCTGATAATGGTTCGACTGCAGTAGAAATCGCTATGAAAATTGCTCTTCAATACCATGCACTGCGGGGGAGCAATCGTTCTGAATTTGTCTCTTTTGACGGAGGTTATCACGGTGACACCCTTGGAGCTATGTCTGTGGGAATGGTTCCTCAATACCACTCCCTTTTTCACGACCGCTTCAAGAAGCATCATTTTGCCCATTCACCATACTGTTACCGTTGTCCCGCAAACCAAAACCCCTCAACCTGTAACGCAGATTGCATGGATTCTCTCGAAAAGATTCTGGAGCTTCGTCATGAACATGTTGCCGCATGCATCTTTGAACCAATGGTTCAGGGAGCAGCCGGTATGCGAATCTACCCGGCCAAAGTGCTCTCAAGAATTTTCTTTATCTGTAAAAAATATAATATTTTGACAATTGCCGATGAAGTCGCTATGGGGTTTGGCAGAACCGGAACCATGTTTGCCTGCGATAATGCCGGAGAAATCCCGGATATCATGTGTCTGGCAAAGGGACTTACTGGCGGGTACCTGCCAATGTCTGTAACGGCTGTCAAAGAGTCCGTCTTTGATGAATTCCGAGGAGACTATACATCCGAAAGAATACTCAATCACGGGCACACTTTTACCGGAAACCCGCTGGCCTCCAGTGCTGCCTGTGCCGCACTCAACTTGCTGAAACAGTATGACATTCCCTCATCGCTGAGGAAGATCAGTAAGATAATGGCAGAAGAGCTGGAAAAATTCCGGGAATTTGAAATTGTGGGAGATATCCGCTCCATAGGCATGATCGGGGCCATAGAACTGGTAATGGATCGAAAAACAAAGGAAAAACTGCCTGCCGATTTACGCATACCATTCAAAATCGCACAGAAAGCTCTTGACTTCGGTCTTCTGATCCGACCTCTGGGCAATGTAGTCTACTTCATGCCTCCATATATTATTACCCCTGAACAGGTAAAAAATATGCTCTTTCTTACTCACTGTACTTTCAAAGAAGTGATACATGACGAACTCTCCAATCTACGATAGAATTCACAGAGCAATTGAGCAGCGAAAAGCCTCAATGCAATTGCGGACTGTTCCAAAATACTCTGATAATAATTTTATCGATCTATCCACCAACAGCTATCTTTCTTTGCACTGTAATTCGATTGTACAGCAAAGTGCCAGTACTTTGACTTCTGAACAGCATTATGGAAACCTTGCCTCACGACTGGTCAGCGAACAATCACCTCTTTTCTCAACCCTGGAACAGGAAATTGCAGACTGGGAACAAACTGAATGTGCTCTTCTTTTCAACTCAGGATACACTGCCAACCTGGGAATCCTTCAGGCTCTTTGCACCAAAAACACCGAAGTTTTCTGCGACCGGCTTAATCACGCCTCAATATACGATGGAATTATTCTTTCGGGTGCAAGACTTAACCGCTACCGGCATAATGATATGAAAGAGCTCGAAGAGCGGCTCAAAGCATCCAGTTTCAAAGAAAAACTGATCATTACAGATACAATTTTCAGTATGGATGGAGACAGGGCTCCCCTTTCAGACATCTGTACTCTCGCAAAAAAGTATAACTGCCTTACCATGGTAGATGAGGCACATGCGAGCGGAATATTTGGCCACTTCGCCAGCGGATTATGTGAAGAAGATGATGTTGGTGACTCTATCGACATACGAATGGGCACTCTGAGTAAATCAATTGCCGGCATGGGTGGCTACTGCGCAGTCAATTCTGAATTCAAAGATTACTTTGTTAATTTCTGTAGAAGCTTTATCTACTCAACTGCACTTCCACACCCGGTTTTGGCTCACAATATCTCAGCGATTCGCTTTATCCGAGCCAACCCGGCTTCTGGAAAGCAACTTCTTTCTATGGCAGATTCTTTCAGAGCAGGATTGCATGAGCTCGGTTTTTCTTCTCTTAACTCCACTACACATATTGTTCCCTGCCTTATGGACAGTGAAAAAAAAGCACTTAGTCTGAGTTTATTTTTAAAAAATAACGGGATCATAGCACCAGCTATCCGCCCCCCTACCGTTCCCCTTGGAACAGCACGTCTGAGATTTTCCGTTTTCCTTGGCCTTAGTGCCGATAAACAGCTTTATATCCTTGAGCAGATCAGAAAATGGAAATCCAGTTATGACAAGTAGTATAGTGGTCATTGGTGGATGGGCTGTTGACCCTTCTGTATTAAAATCTGTTTTTGGTATTCATGCATCTTATATCGACATTAATTCCATTATACCTTTTATAGTTGAGGATCATCGGCTCATTGTCAACTGGAAACAGAAGCTCAAAGATCTTCTTTTTGCGGATTGCCCAAAAGTTGTAACTCTTGCAGGATGGTCTACTGGGGCAATAGTCGCGGCCGCTATTGCTGATCTGGTTAACATTTCTAAGTTAATTCTTCTTTCAGCGACTCCTTCGTTCTGCCGTAGAGATAACTTCCGTTATGGAATGCGTCCGCAAATTGTGCATAACATGATTGCATCAATAAATGAAAACAAAGAACCGGTATTAAAACAATTCTATAATCAATGCGGTTTGACAGATATTCCCTTTGACTATGACCGGTACTCCATTAAAGAGCTTATATGCGGACTTCAATTTCTGATGCAGGCGGATTTGCAGCCTATAGCTCCTTTGCGTGATTCTTCCTGCCAGATCCACTGTTTACACGGCAGTGAAGATCGAATAATTCCACCTGAGGCAGGAAATTTTCTGTGCCATCAGATTGGTGGTACGTGGCACCAGTTAAGTGGACTGCATGCGTTTTTTTGTGATAAAAACTGTAAAATTGAAAATATTATTGCCAGCATATTCCCCGAAAGGAACAATCAAGATGTCAATTTTTAACAAGGCTCAGATGCTTTATGAAAAGTCGGTAAATGAAAAAATCGACGAATCGGATATAGATATGATTATTGACTGGCCCCAGTATGAACTCTCGGTTTTATTTGCGTGCGCAGATCAGGTTAGACGTAGATTTTTTGATGATAAGGTTGACCCTTGCTCTCTGATGAACATCAAATCTGGTAACTGCAGTGAAGATTGCGCTTTCTGTTCACAATCAGCACACAACAACTCTTCTGTTCAGATTCGAGAACTAGCTAAATCTGAAGAGATCAAAATTCAGTCAGACAATGCTTTTCAGCATAATCTTCCTTTTTGTGTTGTTTCCAGTGGCCGCAGGCTTTCCACCGATGAAATCCGCAATATCTGTAACACTCTCAAGCAATGTCCGGGAGAAAAGCATGCCTCTCTTGGTATTCTTGATGAGAATGAGTTTCAGATGTTAAAGGATGCGGGAGTGGTGTGCTATAATCACAATATCGAAACCAGCAGATCTTATTTTCCAAAAATAGTTACCACTCACACCTGGGATGATCGTGTTGGAACGGTTCGACGGGCAAAGAAAGCAGGTTTACGTGTTTGTTGCGGTGGAATACTAGGGATGGGTGAAACCTGGAAAGACAGAAAAGAGTTCTGTCTTCAAATCAGGGATCTTGATGTTGACACAGTACCACTGAATTTTCTTAATGCCATTCCCGGCACACGTCTTGATTCGCCAGTAGACTCACCGCTGGAATTTTTAAAAGTGGTTTCGCTTTTCCGTCTTGTTATGCCTAAGCGTACCATAAAAATCTGTGGCGGTCGGGAGCTTCATCTGGGTCCTCTCCAGGGACTTCTATTTTTTGCTGGTGCCAATGGGTATGTATCTGGCGGTTATCTGACTACTGCCGGAGCGGGAATTGACAAGGATGATGTTTTGATAGAGTCTTTGGGATTAAGAAAAAGGATTGGCTGAAAAAGAGTAAAGCGCGCAGCTTATCTTTTGAGTGGGGATATATTGGCGAACAAGGATATTTTTACCTTTTTTCGCCTTTTTTCTTTTCCGGAGAAGTAGATTATCCTGTACCTAATCCTTGAACGGTTATAAAGTGCCTGAAGAATATCTTTGGCTTCATTGTCAAAAGAGATCTCTTTTCTTATTTTGCTTTGAGAAACAAGTCCATTTTTACAGGATGTGTCAGCAGAAACCGCTAAATAAACGTGATTACCGGAATCCGGATATCCCTAGGTCGATACAAATGTTATCACCGTTGATATCTATAATGCTAATGTCGGAAATACAAAGGTGATTTACATAGGAGGTAGATATTAAACTACAATTTCAGTGGAATTTACGTAGAATTTTGCTGAATCTAAGCAATATCCCTGAATAATCTTAAAACTGCGCAATCCTTCTCATCCCGACATCTCTTACCACTATTTTTTCCGGACACTTAATGCTAAAAAAATCCTTTTCTCCAAATGGAAACACTGTTTCAGAAAACTTAACCTTCACTCCATAAGGCATTACTATCATATTCTGAATATTTCTTTCCCACCTGGCAATCATTGATGTGCTGTTCTGAATATTAACCTGTGAAGATTCTATCAGTCTTAAAAAAGCCCAATCTCCATTAAATGACAGCTCATCTGTATAGTTATTATGAATATATAATTTCAGTGTTAGCCCATTATTTTGTTTTTCCTCTGGCCACTGAATGCACCAATTCGGCTTACAATCAACTATCATAAACTCCTTCTTACCTGCATATATGGCACCTGTAACCTTGTTTCCTGGTAAAGGCATAAAATACACCGACTGAATTTTTCCGGAACCATCATTGTTAAAAAAAGAACTGCTTATCTTATCTGCTTTCCTTAGCAGTTCAAAGTATTCTTTATTAAATTGAAGACTAATACACCCAACCGGTCTCGACTTCCATTTACCACCATCTCTAACCAGATAAGAAGAGATATTATTCAAAATAAATCCATAAATTAACCCTGTGTTAGGCCGTAAAAACTCCAGAGCATCATTAACCGATGCATCCTCTTTTGAGTAACTAAATGGATATTTTCCAGATAATTTACTATTCCAAAAATCCCACACATTTCTCTTCCAAACCTCATCGATTTCTTCCGAAATCGAACTTAAAAGAGCTTCTGCAGCCATTTCCACAGGCTTTCTTAGAACAGAAATCATTGCAGGCTGCAAATATTCAGGTAATGAAAAAATCAGCTTTTCAGTTTCTCTCCATGCACTCAATAGTGGATCTTTGTCTGTTCCATTGAAAACTTCCAGGTATTTTTTCGTTTCTGCACAGCTTATCAATTTTTCCGAAACCAGATTTAACTTCTCTTTATAAGTTGATATTCCAACTGATCTATCCTGTAATCTGTTAAGATCCATCAATGGCTTAAAAAACTGATCAATCTTGTTTAAAGTATCCCTTTTCAAATTGACATCTTTGGCAACTGGAACATTTTTTTTAACAGAAGTTATTTTTTCCTCTGCATAATTCTTAACTGCTTTAACAGCTACCCTTTCTTTAGGTAATATATTAACCTTAGATAACCTTAAGATGCTCTCCAGTAAAACAGAGATGCCTGAACTTTCCACTGAAAGTTTCCTTAAAAATTGTGCTGTACCAGAGATACCTTGCGGCCTCTTATAATAAATTGATTCTAAAAGTAATAACCATTGCTTGCATATGTCATCGATATACATAGAAATTAGATCCGACTTCAATTTTTTTTCATCCGCTACCACTTTTCTGATATTGTTTTTTCCTGTGACCCAATCAATTAATACAGGATTCTTGATTGCAACTGCAATCTCATTTTTTACATATCTGTCCCATCCTTCCTGTGTATAAATAGTATTGATACTTTCTTTGCTTAAGATTACTCCGTCCTCTTTTAAAACCACTTCAATCGTAATCGATGCCGATGTTTTCTGCAATCGGCTAACAATCGATTCGTAGATTATTTTTGCATCAGGAATCTGGGCCAGGCGATCCCTTGCCTGCTTCACAAGCAACGGGTTCTGTTGAATCAAAGGCATTTCCCCGGTTTTAAGAAAATAGGAATATAATCCGATGTCCTTTTTCAGAATTGTTTTCAGATTCGATGGAACTCTGTTTGTCTTTTTTAGATTCAGCAAACACTGATAAAAGTCATTTTCCACGGTTTCACGAATTGCCATTGTGTCTACCCTGCACCGGTTTAGTGCAACTTCCTCAGAAATAGACAAATATGTTTTTAGATGTCTGTATAGAGTTGAGTAATTTTCGAATGTCAGGTCGTAATTTGACGAGCAAATATTTTTAATGTTAGTCTCAAGATATGCTGCCAGGGGAATACCTATAAGATTATATGTCTGCTGAAAGTAGATCTTTTTCAGTTTCTCATAAGTTTTTTCAGTTTTTATAAATCCGATTCCATACCTCAAAGGAACTCCCCTCTGGTGAAACGCCCTGAATCTTTCAACCATTTCTGACGCTTTTTGCATCTGGGTATAGGCTTCCATCAGGTTATTACTGTTGGAAGAGATCAATAATACATTCTTACGCGTTTTATCATATATATTTTGTGATTGTCTAAAAGAAATGATCAGATACAATATCATAAACACAAAAACCAAAGAAAATATCCCGCTTAGTGCACAGTATTTTACCCGCCCCCTTTTTGTTGTGCTCCTGGTTTTCACCAAAACGTTAGTACCATTTGGAAAAACCTCTCGAAACAATCTTTCAGTAAACAGTATTCCAGGTTTTAGAAATGTTTTTTGTTCTGATACCTGCTTATAATTCTCATGTTTATGTGGGTTTAATGGATGAAATATTATCGTTTGTGATAATTTTGAAGGAGCTACATTTCCCTTTGAGTTTATTCCTTTTAGTTTATTTGTATTGCAGCTAGAAAAATAAAACCCTTTGAAAACAGGTTTTCCCTCGTATGAGTTTTCTTTAAATATTTCTTCAATAAAATCACCTATTTTTGTCTTTATTCCTTCAAATTCAATGAGATACCGGCAAATGAGACATCGAGTGATATTGTCGCTTTCTTTTGCAGATCTTTTCAGATAAAAAGCTTTGAGTGAAAACAAGAGTATATCGTACTCTTTATAAAACTTTTGACGTGGTAAATCATTTATCTGTTCAGTAGCGAATGTAGACCCTAAAATCTGGTCAGACCATTTTACAGAATTTTCAGAAAAAAATTCAGTAAACCCTGGCATTAAATCCATCTTGCTGAAAACAAAAAACACCGGTAGTTCAATTCCCCAGTACCCGATCAGTTCATCCAATTTACCTCTTAGATCCAGTGCCGTCTTTTTGATACTCTCCTGAGAACCATTGATAATGTTGCCAATATTGACAATACAGATGATGCAATCGACAGGTCTCTTTCGACGAACCTTTGCCAATGAGCAACAAACTGATTCAAATAACTCAGTGTTTTCTGAATTGATTAATTTTCCTGGAAAATCTAACCATATAGCCCCATTTCCTGAAAGCCATTTTATTCCAGATAAGCTTTCACCACCATTATCCCTGGGATACCTGAACGAAAAACTCAAATTGGCGGAATCCAGTATAGTGCTCTTTCCACTTTTTTCAGGACCGGTCACCATAAACCACGGGATATTATATAATGCAGGGTTTCTAAATAACCTTCCAGATTTCACCCATTTAAAATAGCTATTTATTGCAGTTTTGAATTCTTTGAGGATCAGATATGACATCTGAGTATCTTTTGAAAAAGATTGAGATGGTTTTCGATTACCCTTTTCTTTCTTCTTAAATAACATCTTGGATCAGTTCTTACCTGGAATTACTATCAAATAAGTTTCATTATTTACCTTGGGCTCACCACAGATACTGTCAATTCCCAATGATGCATTATCAGCTCCTAAAATCATAGAGATCATGTTTTCTGATGTAAATTTTACTTTCACATCACATTGCAGGTATTGTGGGAGGTAAGCTCTTATTATTTTAAAGACACCGCAAATGAATTTTGATCCTTTGTTATAAGATCTGAAAGAATGAGAATGCTTCAATTCCAAAGTGACTGAGAGTTTTCCTGAACGATCTATTATTCGTTCTCCTAAAATGAGATTATCTGAAAGCACAAGATCTACGCCAAGCATCCTTAAACAATCCACATTCACCCATTGTGAACTCCATTGCTCTACAGATACCTCCACCCCATCACAATACCCACTGATCATTTCTATAAGGCTGTTAACATTTCCAGGTACACCTGCCATCAAACCAAAACTACACGGTAAATCATTTTCTTCCTGGTTCGACTCCACACATTCTGGCTTTTTGCTTTTCACAAATAGGCTTATGTCATTTTTAGGCAATGGAAAAGGATAGCACTTTTTCCAAGCCTGAAAAAACAAAACATAAAGCCTGTTTTCAAAAATATTTAAAAAATCTGCTAAGGCACTCTTCTCATGGCTGTGTATGGCACCATATTCGGTAAAGTAGTGAGGCAAGGGAGAGCTAATCCCCATAAGTCCTAAAAAAGAAAACTCGATATTCAAACATTCATGATCCTTCTGTACATTATCTACATCACTGCAAGGAAAAGTTATTTCCCGATTAGATGACAATCTGATAAGTTTACTCCAGGAACCATGATCCGCAGCATCAATGCCATAATACTCTTCCAACATAATCAAAAGCTGAAATGCATTAAATTCATATCCTCTTTTAAGTAATTTTTCTACCAAACCAGACATGTCATTACCTTTTTTATAACAGATTCCAGGTCAGCATTTTATCAGAAGGTTTCAAAAGGAACTGAAGCTCACAGAAATTATTTGCATGCACATATTGGTTGAACAGATTCAAAAGTACCATCCCAAACAGATGAAGGTCCTCAGTATCTTTGAACTCACTCTCTTCAATAGTGAGAATAAAACGGATCCCGAATATAAGACAACCCTTATACACTTTACGCAGCGGTTCGCTTTTAACAGCTACAATCGATTCTATTCTGTGGCTCTTTTCTTCAAAACCTGACCAATCATACAGATGAATGTATTTTCTGAGAACATCTCTGTTTGCTATTCCTTTTACATTCGCAGCAAGGTTAGTATGGAAAGCCCATAAGTATTCATCATTTTGGGGTGGGAGAACTGGCATGGTTGGACGTGTAATATTAGATATTTTTATGTAGTCCGGAAAACCTCTTCCAGGACTATTAATATCACCTTCATGAACCATGTCTCTTGGAAGGTTGCCGTTTGTACACCAAGCCTCTATAAATACTATCTCTTCCTTTATCTCTTTTCCAGAAAGATTAGAACCACCAAACGATACATTCATCTGCCGCTTTCCTCCTGCTGTATTAACAAACCGTGCGGCATACGTATTAGCAAATCTTTTTCCGACATTTTTAAATGTATAATAAGGCTCATACACAGATTGCTCACCTGTGACTTTGTTAATTCCTGTTATGGAGTGAATGCTATGAACACGCACATTTTCAGATGCATAATCTGCAACTACCTGGTATTGAGGCTGTAACCCGTTTTTAACCACAGATTCTGTGTTCTTTAAAAACATATTTACAACCGGACTGCAATATAATCTGAATATTGAAGAGGTAAATTCTCTTCCTACAGGAAACCGTTCGGATGCTGTAACTTTTATTATAATTGCCTCAGGAGTCGATTGAGGTTCTGGTAAAGTGTCTAATCCTCTGAATTCAACGAACAGATATTTTTCAGGAAATGCGAAATATTCTTTCAATAAATTTTGTCCATGGAAAGAGCGTCTGGAGGTAGGTAATATTGTCTCATCATTCTCAAAGCCTCCTGCTTTTACAGCTTTGCTAGGATCGATAGAATAACATTTACCATCATTTTTATACTGAACTTCGAATCTTATGACTTCAGTGGTAAATATTCGATGCAAAGTCATGGCAACAGGATATTCTGCATACAGAAAGACACTTATTCTTTTAAAGTCGAATTTATCCCATTTGACCGACGTATCCAGACTGAACACAAATGAAAAAACATCATTGTTCTGGTAATCACTTTCCCTCTTTACTGTAACTAATGATAATGGATTAAATATTATTGGCCAGGTAGTTCTGAACCTGCATATGTCCGAACCAGGGCCAATCTGCCCGGTCGTTATTTCTGATCCTGCAGGTAAGATCCTGCTCTCCTGAAGATATCCTGCCCGCGGCTCAAATTGGACAATGGCCAAAGATGGTATCTCTTGAAAAAACTGCGGCCATATAAGATTTATGAGACCTTCGGTCAACTGAGGCAGAGATTCATCCAGTTTCTCACGAATCCTCCCTGCAATAAAAGCAAAACCCTCAAATAAACGCTCCACATATGGATCTCGATCCCCAAGAGAATCGATATTAAGATAACGGGCAATCTGTGGATGTGCTTTGGCGAATTCAACTCCTGATTCATAAAGATACCGCAGCTCCTCTTCATAATACTTTTTTATCATTTTTTTTAACCTCCTGAATCTTTATGTTGGATATTTTCGGAGGTTGATTTGGAATAAGAGTTGTATGGAACATTACTTCCGGTCCCTCTATGATTTCTGCTGATATGACAAAATAAATATTACTGTTGTTGCCTTCTGATCCTAATGAATCTACCCGGATATTTTTGAGCCTGGGCTCATATTTTTTTACAGTATCCCTTATTACTTCCTGTAACCTTCTAATTCCTTCAGGTGTTGAATGATATATTTCTGACAGTTCTGGAATACCATAATCATCTATATGTTGACTATAACCACGTCGAGTGTTAAGAAGACGAAAGAGATGATCCATAATCGATTTTGTTTTAAGATATCCCTCAGGCACAGAATCAACATGATTTCCGTCCATAAATTTCCCGGTCAAACACTCAAATAGCCCTGTCTTCACCCAACTACTCCCAATTTACTTCTGCTTAATGAATAGCTTTAAAATTCAAGAAAATGAAATCCTCCGGTTTATTCGGAGGACTTATTCTTCTTTTAACGACCTTCCAACCAGGAATCAGTATGCACATACCCCCCTTCCGGGTACTCCCAGGTAATCTTTCCATATCTGAAACTGACCTTTTCCATATGCACAAATCGTTCAAATTCTTTGGCTTTTACATTATACATGACCGGTTCGACAGAACAGACTTTTACAGTTTCCAAAAGATGGCTAAAATAGAGAATCTCTGCCCCCTGATCATCAATCTTGTACCAATCCACTTTCATTTTGTCGTATGTTATTCCTTCACATACTGCCTTATAAAGAAGCGGAGATGATTGGTCAAATGATTTTATTATCTGAAAGGCTTCATGCTTTCTGGTCCCGGTTAAAGCACCGGTATCAGGATCGGTAGGAATCCTTACTTCATGGTGAAATTCGAGAATCTCTATACTGTTTTCTCTCCCTGCGACAGTACATCCACCCTTAATTTTCCCTTCATTAATCCACATGTAAGCTGGTATCGGCATGAGATCTCCTTTGATGTTAATGGTGAAGCAAGTTATTCTGTTATTTTATGTTGCACCCTTTCGGTGAAGGTTCTTTTAGGAATCTTGACTTATTAATGAGTCTACTGTTTACCTTTTGGCATCTGGCTTACAAGAAACAAACTCACATCGATTCCCTCTATCTGAAAATGCGGTATAACCGATAATGAAACAGAAAAGAATCCTGGATTATCTAATAATTCATTAACACTCACCTCTGCTGCTTTCAGAGGATGTGATGCAATTAACTGCGGACCCGGATCTGGCATTTCTGTAACCAGGCTTTTTATCCATTTATTCAATTCCTCCTGAAGCACTACTTTGCTTTTAGTGGTACCGATATTTTCACGTTGAATTATTTTAAGGTAATGAGCAATTCGGGAAATCATAAAAATGTATGGCAATCTTGAATTGACCTTTAAATTGGCATTTACATCCGGGTTGTCTGTCTGAGTGATTTTCTGAGCAGAATTGGCAGAAAAGAAACATGCGTAATTACTATTCTTATAATATGATAATGGAATGAATCCCTCGTTGGCAAACTCAAATTCACGCGTTTCCGGCACCAGTATCTCGGTAGGTATTTTCATCTGAGTGCCCTTCCCTGCATCGAAAAAATGAACCGGTAAGTCCTCTATCTTACCTCCGGATTCCGGACCGCGAATCTGAACACACCACCCATTTTCAACAAAAGAACGCACCATATTGGAGGCAAATGCGAATGAACTGTTTCCCCACAGATACTTCTGATGATCCTTCCCTGTGATCTTTTCCGTGTAATTAAACTCCTTTACCGCAACTGTATCTGGTCCGTATGGAAGCCTCAATGCAAATCTTGGCAAAGCTAAGCCCACATATCTGGCATCCTCTGTTTTACGGAATGAATTCCACCTGACAAATTCTGAGCGATCCATAAATGTATGCAGATCTTCTATTTTTGTCAATTCATTAAAATCTTTTTTTCCAAAAAATCTTGGAGAAACAGCACCAATAAAAGGGCAGTGACAGGCTGCAGCAACTTTTGATATATTTTGCAAGAATCCAATATCCTCAGCGGTGCTGCTGAATTCGAAATTGGAGATCAGCGCCCCATAAGGTTCTCCTCCAGGAGTGTCATACTCATCTGTATAAACCTGCTTGTATATACCAGACTGAATTATTTCTGCAGCATCCTCGAAATCTTCATTAATAACCTCCTTCCCAACATCCAGAAGATCTATTTTAACATTCTTGTGAAAATCAGTTCTGTCCACCAGAAATTTAAGACTCCTCCATGCAGATTCCATACTTTGAAAATCCGGATGATGCATGATTTCATCAAGCTGTTCCGATATTTTACTGTCAATTTCTGCTATTATACTGTCGATAAGATTTTTATCGACCTTTTCTATGCTCATTTCACCCTGAACAATGCTTTCCATGAAAAATTTTAATGCAGCCCCTATACGTTCACTTGAACTGCTCTCTGCCAACGCAGTAACTTCCGCATAGATCATCACATTGACCACCTTCTGCGGAATTGTCAACTCCATTGAGTCATATATATATTGCAGACTGTTTTGCGCCTCAACAGGGCGCCTCTGCATCTCCATCTTTTCATTTAACATGAATTGCTCCTTCCAGATAAGCGCAAGAAAGCTTCTTTCTTTAACTCAGTTTTACATGAACAGAACGATTCTTGTGGAGTCGCTCCCCTCTGAACATTTTTTTTCGATTCACCTCCAAAGAATCGTGCTTATCAGGTATTTATTTCATCTCAAGTCTCACTGTTATTGTGCCCTGATGTGTCAGGAATAAGTTTTTGTAATTCCCCTAATAAGGCTTTCGATGCCTCATTATCTTTTAAGATCCCCTCCAAACGTCTTCTGAATTCTCTGTTATCTATCAGATTTGATTTTAAATCTTTAAGCAGATTCCTTGCAGCCAAAAGCCTGCTTATAGCAGGAATATTTTTGGCAACATACTCAGGTCTGAATGATTTCATATTCTTTATTTTTAAATGCACGGCAAGCATCTTGTCCTTGTCTCTTGAAAGTTTGTCATCAACAGTATAATCCAGCGACAAATCCATCCCTTCCATAACCTGTTCCAGATTGTTTTTGTTGATGTTAATTTTCTCCAGATCGGAGATTCTTTCAGAACTCTTCTTCTTTGAAAAATCTCCTGTAACCAGGATTTTAAATGGCAGCTCTACCTTTTTCCTGGTATCCCCTTTTCCCACATCCAGTTTTAAATTGATTCTGGCTGGCGGTATCTCGTTTTGAAAACTTCCGGCCATAGTAAATATTACCTTTCATCAAATGGTTGGAAATTTAACGCAATTCCCGGATCCAAATAGCACATTTTTTTCAGCATACTATCCCTTTTCTCTATAAGAAGAGATTTTTTATCACCCGATTTTTCTTTAGCAATTACTTCATAGGTCCTTATCATAAGGTCAAGAAGATCTACAACAAGCGATGGCACCCATCTGGCAAGACTATAAGTATCAGCCAATTCGTAAAGTGATTCCAACATAAATAAAGCGATCTCAGGTCTTCGGGCATCAAGCATACAGGATACAACAGATAATCTTCTTTTGAAATTATCAAGCTCGTTTACCTCTTTTTTAATCCCATCTACCAGAAACTGCAGACCTTCTTCTTCTGTATTGTTTGAAGTTTCAGATAACCTCAGATCCTCTTTTTCTGTTTTATTGCCGTAACTGAAGTCATTTTTACGAAGCGTTTCACTAACTTCCTGCTCAATCCATTTTTTTGTTTCAGTATTACTAAAGGGTGTTCCGTCTATAAATTTCAAATTTATCATTTGCGGAAATTTATTCACAAATAAAGCAGTTTCTAAAATTATAGCCTCATTAACTCCGGCGAATGTAACCCCAAGGTTTTCAGCAGCTTTTGCAGAAATTCTTTGCAAGTCTAACCAAAAAAGCGTATTACCTGAGCTGAACATCATTTCAGAATTGCACAATGCAGATTTAAAATCTCCCTTATCCACTAGTGATATTAAAAAAGCTCTTCTCTCCTGTGATGGGGGTTCTATTTTTGTTAACATTGCTTGTGTAAACGGTAGCATCTCGATATTTTCCCAACGTGCAACCCTCATTAACCGATAGCCTGCAGATTTTTGCGGCTCTTTTTCTATTAAAAACAAAGCACATTTGCGTATCGAATCGAATGCAGTTTTTTCATTTTTTACAAAGTCATCAGAAAATGAACTTGTTGTTTTCCTCTCTTTTGAAACATGATCTTCCGGAATATCTGGATTATTAATCGGTTGTGATAATTCTGGCCGCTTCTGTTCTGTCAGCTTTCTCCATTTTTTTGCAAATGCATATAATTTCTCTGGAAATGGGGACGAGTCCGGAAAATTTATACTAAGGGAATCCCTCAGATTATCCAGCACTGAAACAAGCCGATTCATTTGCTCATGAGCAACACTGGAGACTGTAGCATTTTCAAGAATTTCGGTAAACCGGCTCGCATCCAGCCATTTAAATGCCATCCATTTTCCCGTCAGTCGCCTTGGAAATAGTGCATCAAACATTTCTCTGCTTAGATGCATCAATGCTTCAAACAGATCACAGAAAAGGCACCAGTCCTCTTTTTTCAAATAACACAATGCCAGATATGAAAAGACACGAATATCTTTACTTTTCTGACTCAGGATGTTATACGCCTTCTCTTCAACAAGACTATAATCAATACCTTCTGACTTACTGACTTCTTTCTTAATAGCCTCAAAATCAGAGTCGTAATTTAAATCACTTCCACAGACTTCTTCACTAAAGCCAGTCTTCAATGAATTCAGATGGATTTCAGAAATGAGATCCTCCTGGTTAATTTTTTAATCAGATTATTAAAACTTTTAAAATTTCAGGGAAACAACTCAGTAATCAACGAGAGAATAGGAAAGGAACTTCAAATAATCGTTCTCGGAAAATATAATGCGTTGTGGAAATGCTGGTTCAGAAAGATTTGCGCTGTAAATATTGAAAGTGAGCTGCAGGAAATTTTATAAATACTTCGGCAATTCCACCAAAACGCTCCAGATCAGAACGGTTTTCTTTCAATAGAATATAATTTGGGATTAGACCAAAGAGTATTTCAGTTTTATTTTTTTTACTATATCATTAAGAACCGTATCTAAATCAGTATTACTTTTTAGATGAATACTCAGCCAATTTAAACGAATTAGCCCAATTTAATAAATCTAATCAAAAGTAATTTATAAACTATGAAACTAATATTTTGAAACTATTTTTCATCTCTGGGCTTATCTGATTATTTTTTTTCCTGATTCTATCTGAATGTTTCTATCCGATTAGTTACTCTCTCCTGATTAACTCTGATTTCGACAAGGATATCCGCTTATGAATGGTTACTATCTGGAAATAGTTCGCGGAATAGATCTCGGAAAAAGATATGCGTTACCAGAAGGTGCTGCTACTATCGGGCGCAGTGATGATAATCTTATTATACTCGATCAAAACGAACTACTGGTTTCAAGTCATCACGCCATTCTTTATATGTATCCCGATAATTTTTACATCCAGGATATAAACAGCAGAAACGGGTTGTATCTCAACGGAGAACAGACCAGTCTCAATAAGGTAACGTTAAATGATGTTATTGGATTCGGTGAAAAAGGCCCCCGATTGAAACTTCTCTGTACAACGAATGATGTCACCAGAAATGATTCTGATCAACAAACCCCCGTTGACCCTATGGCTGAAATCTCCAGCTTGAAGGATAAACCTTCCCTTGAGTCAGTGTCGGTCTATACTATAGAAATAGAGCACAAAATTCTTAATAACAGTATTAATGCAGATGAGTTGTCAAAGTTAATGCAGCAAAGTGCCAGTTTGGAGAAAATACTGCAAAAATGGAATCTGTCTGAAACTCAATCCAATCTTCTTTTTAGTGCCTACGGTGCGCATCTCAAAAACCGCTACCGAATGATTATACTGACATGTATTATCATCCTTCTCTCATTTTCTGCTATGGCATATCTCACAATCCAGTTTTTCGGAGCTAAACCCGGGCCAGACTCAGGTATGATATCTGAAATACCGAAGAATAAAGGAGCAATTGATTCACTAATGATTGGTTTTAGTCAATCTAATCAGCTATATCTTTTTAGATCATTGTTTAGTGCATCAGATTATCAACCGATCAATAAAGACACCATAGAATTTTTTCTTTATGAGATTTTATCCAGCTTTGAACACACCGACTACCAGATCCCTCCCCAGATGACAGCAGCCGTTAAACGCCACCTGAAAACGTATTTACAGTCAAACAAATCAATGGTTAAACGGTTATTAAAAAGAAAAGAGCTTTATTTCCCCATGATTCATAAAGTATTTGCGGAGAAGAATATTCCATCTCAGTTAGCATATATTTCGATGCTTGAAAGTGGCTTTAATCCGAAAGCATTGAGCCATGCTGGAGCAAGAGGTTTGTGGCAGTTTATGCCATACACTGCACGAAAATATGGATTAAATGTCGATGCCTTTTCTGATGAACGTATCGAACCCAAAAGGGCTACTTATGCTGCAGCAGAATATCTTCGTGACCTAATTGGAATTTTTGGTGCAAAGAGTTCGATTATGTTAGTTATGGCAGCCTATAATGCAGGTGAGAAAAGGGTTATGGATGCACTGCGGAAAATTGACAATCCCATTCGTGACCGTGATTTCTGGTATATCTATCGGATGGGCTATCTGGCGGAGGAAACAAATGAGTATATTCCTAAGATACTTGCTTTAATGATAATAGATAACAACCGCGAACATTTCGGTTTCACAAATAGCAATATCGCGGCTACCCAGGTTGTGGAAACCGAAGAAGATTGAGACAATTTAAGTGTCTAACAAACAGGCAAACTTGCCAAAATCCGATATCATCTTATAAAAATAGAACCGTTACCCATTCAATTCCCAAAAAAAGAGCCCTTCGAAATTAACCGAAGTGCTCTTTATACTCAAATCTAAACTATAGTAACTTAGTCCAGATAGATATCGTTTACATTACTGTCAATCTTAACATTGTTTTTGTAAGCAGTGTACCAGTCAAAATATGCTTTCTGGACCATTTGATTCTTCAGTCTGTCTCTTATCAAGGTGATTTCATTTGAATCCCAAGGTATGCTATCAATGCTGTTTTTCCATAAAGGTTTTACCACAAAGAAAGAACTGCCTTGTTCGATAAGAGGGGAGTTCTTACCCAACGGAAGCGCACAGGCAGCAGCCGCAACTTTGGAATTATAACCTACACCCGGGATATACTGTGCACAGCTTATTGTATCGGTAGTTCCGGCAACTATGTTGGAATCGGCCTTTTTAAGGTCAGCCAGAGAAGCATCACTGCTCAGTGTTGACAGAGCCTTCTCCATATAATCTTTGGCAGCCACTTTGGTTAAAGAATCGATAAGAACGCTTCTGAGTGAATCTTTAGCCATTTCAAAAGGCATGACTCCCTTTTTGGTTTTTCCTTTTACAATCAGCAAATAGATGGCACCGTCATTTTCCAGTCTTTCAGAGACCACTGATTTATCGTTTTCTCCGCCGAATATGAACTGCCCGGCCCCGCTTAAATATCCCACTCCCGGAATCATTTCACCTTTAGCAAAGAAACCAGTTGAATCGGGCTTAGCATCTTTATTGCTTTTCACGGTTTCGGCAAATCCTTTTTCCAGGATCATTTCACGAACGCTGTCCGCTTTAGCAGCAACCATGTCCACAGTCTCTAATGTGGGAGTAATCTTTCTGAGGATATGACGGGCTTTTACCTGCTCCTTACCATCATCATTAGTTGTTTTCCCTTCCACCATGATCAGATGATAGCCGAACTGGCTTTTAACAGGATCAGAGATTTTGCCGCTATCCAGAGAAAAAGCCACTGCTTCGAACTCCGGAACCATTGCGCCTTTGCCAAACCATCCCAGATCTCCACCATTATTCTGGGCGCTAGGATCGTCAGAGAGAGTCTGAGCCAGCCTTGTAAACTCCTCCACCTGATTATCAGCAGAAGTGATCTGATTCTTGAAATCAATCATTTCCTGATAATAAACCTGCTCATCATAAGAGGTAGCGACCTTTGGAAATTTAAAGAAGTATACCTGTGCTTTTTCATCGGTTTTCAGGGAGTCTTTTTTCTGATTATAAAGGTTTTTTATAGCCAGTTCATTCACCTTAGAAGAATCGATTACAATCTTTGAAATATTAACCGTAGCATACTCGAAGATTAGTTTTTCTTTCTCGAGCCGATACTGATGTTCAATTTCACTTCTGGAAGGATTAGTGTTGGCACTGAGCAGTATCTCCAGAGTCTGAGCAGGGATAATGTCCTTTTCAGCACGATCTGAAATGTAATTAAGCCATGGATTATGCAGATACATATCGGGGTCGCTGAGAAAGGCCACATACTTACTGGTATCAAAAATCCCGTTTGTTTGAAAATGAGAAGCGGTGTCAACCCCTGGAAGCGGATTTCTTTTAATGTACTCGAAGACCTGATCCCCGGAAGCCCCAAGTTTCATCTGCTGAATAACCCTGGTCATAAGGATTCTGTTAACTTCACGCTCCCAAACATCCTGAGGCACCCGTTTTAACTCCATTGGAGAAGCATCTCTTCTCTCCTCCTGAATTCTCTGTCTTTCAGCATTGACCTGCTGATCAAAGTAACTCAGCGGAACTTCCTTACCATCAATTTTCCCCGCTGCTCTTGATTTGGGACTTAATCCTGAAACGTTCATGCCCCAATCAAGAAATATTGTAGCTACGAAGGCAATTAAGATGATGATCATTATAGTGGGAGCAAAATCCCGCATTTTATTTATCATACACTCTCCTATAATTTGTGCGTATGGAACGTGAAAAATCGTATTCTATTTATTAAGGGTGGCAATCCGAGGCTTCACTGAGGAAGGAGTACGGAAAATGAGATGTCTGGTTGAAAAAAACCAGCCATCTCCGTAAAAATCACCCCTGAGTTACTTTTTGCTATCTACCTGAATCGCAGGTTTTCCTTTGAGAAAACTGTTGTAACGAACGCTGTCTGATAGCAAAGCCAAAGCAGCTTTCATCTGCACATCATCAGCCAGTTTGGTACGATAATATATTTCATGGTCCTGCCCGAACTCACGCACCAAAAAGGCTTCCTTAAGATGTTTTCTGATTTCGGTATTGTTGCTGCTAAGAGTCCGCCTGCTTTCTTCATTTAAAAGCGAATCCATTTTTGCTGCATAGCTTTTCAATACCTGCAACTCCTTATCATTCCACTTGGGCTGTTCAGGATAAACTTCGACCTTCTTGCCCGCAGAATCTACGGTATCCTTTATCCCAGTACCCAGCTTAAACTCATTAAAGCGAAGCTGAGGTACAGTCT
This sequence comes from Fibrobacterota bacterium, assembly GCA_023412475.1. GTDB lineage: Bacteria > Fibrobacterota > Chitinivibrionia > Chitinivibrionales > Chitinispirillaceae > JAAYPC01. Next base: position 66,008 of record JAEYNR010000049.1, read on the forward strand.
GGAAAGAGAATTTGATAGAATCAAGGTAATTCTGGAAACTTTTCATTAATAAATCGTCAACAACAAAGCTACTGTCAACCTTTACCTTTCTTTTCTTCAGACGTGGATACTCATAGTTGGCGAACTGGAAAAACACATCTTTTATAAACAGGGCTCGCACAGGAAGACTGGGCAGAGCTGGGGTAACGACAGTGTCTGGAATTATCCCACCACTACCATAAACGATTCTGCCATTTTTAGTTTTATATTGAGTCGTATCTATTTTTGAAGAACTTACAGAATCCGCTTTCACAGTTTCTTCCTCTGACACAAGCTCCTCATCCAGAGTTGATCCTCTTATAGCATTTTCCGGCCGGTTAATACAACGTCCTGAAGGGGTATAATAAAAGGCGGTGGTTAGTTTAATATGATAAGTTTTATCCAGAGGCAAAATACTTTGCACAGAACCTTTACCAAAAGTGGTATCCCCAATCACCACTCCTCTGTCCCAGTCCTGGATAGCTCCTGCTACGATCTCTGAAGCACTGGCACTGGCATAATCAACCAAAACAGCCAAAGGCACCCCCTCAGGAAGTACAGGCTGGCTTGCAGAATAAAACTCCTTGTTCTGCCCTCTGATTCTTCCGCGAGTAGACACGACCAGCGACTTTCGGGGCAGATATTTTTCTGATACTTCGATAGCCTGAGGCAAAAGTCCACCGGGATTATGTCTAAGATCAAAAATCAGTCCTTTAATGTTCTTTTTTGAGAGTTCTTTAATGGCCTTTTCAACTTCGGCTCCCGCTTCCTGCGAAAAGGTCTGCAGATGGATGTAGCCGATATCGTTTTTTAAAACGCCGTAATATGGAACGGATTTGATGTGAATCACTTCTCGAGAGATAGTATAATCAATATCATCTAATTCACCTTTACGACGGACGGAGATAGTAACTTTTGAGCCCGGTTCTCCTCTTAACTTCTCAACTGCTTTATCTATTGTGAAACCGGCGGTTGCCTTGCCATCTATTTTAATGATCTGATCACCGGATTGGATTCCGGCTCTGGATGCAGGTGTTCCGGAAATGGGAGTCATAACCGTAAGTACTTTATCCCTAATTGAGATCTGAATCCCCAAACCACCAAATTTACCTTCAGTGTGAATTTTTAATTCCTCATACTGTTTAGGCTCAAAATAACTGGTATGTGGATCAAGAATTTTAATCATTCCCTGAATTGCATTGTCTATAAGTGCCTTGGAAGACATCTCCTCAACATAATTCTGATGAATTTTAACAGCCACATTATCCAACCTATTGATATCAGCATAAAAGCTGTCGCCATCAGCTTTGGTAGCATCGACCACCAAACCAGTAATCACAACCATCATGATTACAGTTCCCATGAAAGGAGCTTTGCTAAAAAAGTTATTTTTTAAATGGCATCCGTTTTTTTCCATCATGTCTCCCAGAATTCTCGTTAATTTGACAGACTTCTGCCCTGGTTATGTTACATCTAAATTAAAAAAAACCATATCTTAGAAGATTTTAAAGGTACGGTTTATAAAAATACATCCGGTAGCAATAATGATTCCGCTTTTTTATGCAGCAGCTAAATGAATTTTTAAAATGCCTTTGACTACTCAGCTATCTGATGATAAAAAAATAACATAATAATATCGTATCGGAAAAAAGAAGCACGAAATCCGAAAATCCAAACACAAAACACAGAGAGTGGGAACAGAGGATGGCTAATAAACTTCAGCTACCTTGAAAAACTCTTATTTCTGTTTAGAATTTGTAATTTGTTTACAATTTAAGATTTGTGATTTGGAATTTCCTTCTGAAGTTAGATATTATTTCTGATTCTATCTGATTGTTTCTGATTTCTTACCATTACCGAGCGCAAATGTCTTTTATCCTGCAATAGACCTGTTCAGAAATCCTTTCAGGTGGCTCGCTGCCATCTAGAAGCAGAATTCTTTGAGGTTCTGTTTTTGCCAGGTAACGATAACCCTCAGAAATTTTCTGGTAAAAAGCCCTGCCATTGAGTTCCAAGCGGTCTTTGGTTTTATTCATTTTTTGCATTCTTGCACTTGAAAGATCAACACTTATATCAAAAACGAAAGTAAGATCGGGCAGCAGACCTCCTGTGGCAAAACTATTGATTTTTTCCAGAAAATCCAAAGAAATACTTCTGCCAAAACCCTGATAAGCAAAAGTGGCTTCCTGAAACCGATCACACAAAACAACAAATCCCTGCTCTAGTGCAGGGATAATTTTTTCGCGCACATGCTGTGCTCTGGCAGCCAGGTACATAAAAAGCTCACACTCATTAACCATCTCACGGTTCTGAGGAGAGATAAGAATTTCTCTTATTTTCTCGGCAATCGCAGTCCCGCCCGGCTCCCTGGTCACTAGTAGCGGAAATGACTCATCACTAAGTCTTTTAGCTGCCAGTCCCAGTTGAGTACTCTTTCCGCAGCCATCTATTCCCTCAAAAGTAATAAATGCGCCCTTTTTCATATGGTCCCACAACACTTCTTGTATTTTTTACCACTCCCACAGGGGCAGGGATCATTGCGGCCAGCCACTGCAGCAGTCTTCACTACCGTATGGGAAGCTGTGCTGCTGCGGTTGGTTATCAATTGAGGCTGCGGCTGACGCTGGTTTTTCCGTTGCTGGGGTGCGTCGTCAATCTCCTCCGAACCATAGTGTACATCTCTGTGATTTTGCGCAGCAGACCCCCTCTGCACCCGTTCGAGCCTGAAAATATAACTGGATACTTCACGGGATATTGTCCCCCGAAGCTCCTCAAACATCTTCAACCCTTCTCTCTGATATTCATAAAGCGGGTTTTTCTGACCAAAAGCCCTGTACTGCACTCCACCCTTGAGATGATCCATTTCATAGAGATGATCTTTCCACAGATTATCAATTACCATCAGAAAAACTCCACGCTCAAACTGACGCATCATCTCTTCGCCGAAACGTTTCTCCTTTTCCTGATATTTTTCTTTAACCAGTTTCCAGATCTCATCAAAAAGATCATCCTGTGTTCTGCTTTCCAGCGATTCCTCAGAGATGCGGTAATTCAGACCAAAAGAGTTCTGAATCTCAGCAGATAACCCCTGAATATCCCATTGGTCAGGTGTTTTTGAATTGGAAGTATGCTTGAAAATGATCTCCTCAAGACACCCTGCAACCTGATCAAGAATCTCTTCTTTGAGGTCCTCACCACGAAGAATCCGCTGACGCAGCCCGTAGATCTCCGTTCTCTGCAGATTCATCACATCATCGTACTCTTTAAGGTGCTTACGGACTTCAAAGTTTCGCCCTTCAACCCTTTTCTGAGCATTACCAATAGAACGGGAAACCAGAGGATGAGAAATAACCTCTCCCTCTTCTGCCCCTAGTCTGTCCATAATGGCGGCAATACGTTCGGAGCCGAAAATTCTCATCAGATCATCATCCAAAGAGAGGAAAAATTTGGAAGATCCATTATCCCCCTGTCTTCCGGCACGTCCCCGCAACTGGTTGTCGATTCGACGGCTTTCATGTCGTTCAGTACCTACAATATGAAGTCCGCCCAACTCGATCACTTTTTTCTGCTCCCCACGGGTCATCTCAGATAATTTGGCAAATTTTTTACGCTTCTCTTCAAGAGTAAGAGAATCAGGATCAATATCATCCTTCATCAATTCATAGTTGGCCATCACTTCAAAATTGCCCCCCAACACTATGTCAGTTCCTCTACCGGCCATGTTGGTGGCAATGGTAACTGCACCCAGTCGTCCTGCCTGAGCGACAATTGCAGCCTCTTTGGCGTGCTGCTTGGCATTTAAGACCTCATGTTCAATCCCGGAGCGCTGCAGCAGCTTACTTAGCAGTTCGGATTTTTCTATCGATGTGGTACCAACCAGAATCGGACGACCCAGCTCATGCATCTGCTGAATCTCTTTTACCACCGCATTGTACTTTTCCTGTTGAGTCTTATAGATCTCATCGTTACTGTCATTCCGTCTAAGGGGCCGGTTTGTTGGAATAGTCACTACATCAAGTTTGTAAATTTCATTAAATTCCGCAGCCTCTGTCATAGCAGTTCCGGTCATTCCCGCAACCTTGCGATACATTTTGAAGAAATTCTGAAATGTAATAGTTGCCAGGGTCTGATTCTCACCAGCGACCTTTACCCCTTCCTTGGCTTCCAGCGCTTGATGCAGCCCTTCACTGTAGCGTCGTCCATGAAGAATACGTCCGGTGAATTCATCCACAATAAGAATCTGCCCGTCCTGAACCACATAGTCAACATCGCATTCAAAAAGAGAATATGCTCTAAGCAACTGGCTTATACTGTGAATACGTTCGGAACGCTCTGCATTCTGTCGGTGAGCATCTTCTCGGGCAACAACTCTTTCCTCCTCACTCATCGACTCATTTTTATCAATTTCACCTATTGCTTCGGCAAGGTCGATAACCACGAAGAAATCTGGAGTGTTTCCACTGATCATCGTTCTTCCCTTTTCGGTAAGCTCTGCACTGTGTCCTGATTCATCTATGGTGTAGAAAAGTTCTTCATCTATTTCGTGAAGTTTTCTGTCACGCAGATAATCAGTTTCAACAGTTTTCATGTATTTGGCGACACCGGGTTCTTTGAGTAGTTTGAGAAGTTTTTTGTTTTTTGGTGCCCCCCTCTTTACAATAAGCAACTTCAGACCACACTGGTACTCCTGCCCATCCTGCTTGAGAAGCCCTTCAGCCTCTGAAATAACTTTCTGAATCAACTGGTCCTGTGCACTGACAAGCCGCATCACCCTGGGCTTTAGCTCCTCATATTCCTTATTGGACCGGTTTACCTGCCCTGAGATAATCAGCGGTGTACGAGCTTCATCAACTAAGATATTATCTACTTCGTCAATAATGGCGTAGTTTAACTCCCTCTGCACACAATGCTCCGGAGAGCTGGACATATTATCACGCAGATAGTCAAAACCATACTCATTATTTGTTCCGTAAGTAATATCGCAGGAGTAAACAGATCGTCTCTCAGAACTGTGCGGCTCAGTATCGTCAAGACACCCAACAGTTAGTCCCAGGAATTTAAATATTTTTCCCATCCACTCACTATCTCGTCTGGCCAGATAATCATTGACAGTAATGACATGAACTCCTTTTCCGGGCAACGCATTCAGATAAGCAGCCATTGCAGCAACCTGGGTCTTTCCCTCACCGGTTTTCATTTCGGAGATTTTGCCCTGATGCAGCACGATGGCACCCATCACTTGTACATCAAAATGAGCCATAAACGGGATATCTGCATTTAAATAAGAGTCGTGAACCATCTTTGATTCACCTAAAACCCTATGAGTAGCCTCCCGTACAACCGCAAATGCCTCAGGCAGAATGTCATCCAAAGTTTCACCAGAGGAAAGCCGCTCCCTGAACTCATCAGTTTTCTTCCTTAAATCTTCATCAGTCAATAAACGTATCTGTTCATAATAGCTTTTAACTTTTTCCAGAACAGGGCGAATTTTCTTTATGTCACGCTCCTGCTTGGAACCGAAAACCATACCTACTACATCCAAAAAATTCATGGCTTCTGGACCTTTTCTATTTGTATACCCGCAATTCTAACATCATCGAGGTTTTTGTTTTCAAAAATTTGTCTTATTGCAAAACGCACCCGGGGCTCGAGCTCTTCCTTGCGAAACGCTCCAAAATCCAGGTTGTGTATCACTTTTCTGGTAATCACCCTTATCTCTTCTCTTCTGAGTAAAATTTCAGAGCGCAAGCTGTTGTCGCTGAAAAAAAGCATTAATGTGAGTCTCAACACCACATCCGGACGATCAACAGGGCTAAATTCTATTCCCGAAACCTTCAGCGAATCATAGAACTTTTTCCCTGAATCAGACACCGGTTCTGAACTTATCACACCTGAAGACTTATCAACAACCCCGGAAGCCCGAATCTGCTTATTATTATCTCCAACACTATCAACCTGTTTTGCTTTTGCATTTGCTTTTGCAGCAACCACCTGGTTACCAGGTTTAACTAAAACCACATCACGATTGTTGTAATATATAATACCACCCACTGCAACCAGTGAAATTACAATAAATAATGCAACAGTAATCCGCTTGCGGTGTTTCCCACGTGAGACATCCCAGTTTGATTGAGCCATAGTTTTGCTGCTTTTTTTAATGCCCTTTCATTTTCAGACCCATACTGTGTCAACAGTTCCAGCAAAAGGGGACCAACGATAAAAAGCACTTGTTCAACTTTCAAAAAATACGGATTTAAACCAGCAAATACATAAATATACGAAATATGAAGTGGTTTTAGTGCATGAATTTAAATGAAGTATTAAAAAAAAGCCTCAGATACCTTTCCTTTTTAATACCACAGTTTTTGCGATATTTTTAAGCACACTGAATTTCAACAATATATGGTGATAATAAAAAATACAACAAAACCTGCAAGTCAGATTTGAAATAAAAAAGATGCATAAGGGTTACAAAATGTATATTTTCAGCCAATTAAGATACCTCAAACCAGATAATTCTTTGGTGATGAATAATTTTTAGAAAAGGGAATATTGTGAACAATATTCTACAACGTGCACGTGAAATAATCGAAGCAGAAGCAAAAGCATTGTTAAATATTCCCATAGATTCCAGCTTTGAAGAGGCAGTTTCCATTCTCTTTAAATGCAAAGGGAAAATTATCACTACCGGTATGGGTAAGGCAGGCAATATTGCCCGCAAAATTGCCGGTACGCTCTGTTCGACTGGAACACCAGCATCATTTCTGCACCCCGGAGAAGCAGCACATGGCGATCTGGGACTTTTGGCAGCCGGAGATGTAATAATTGCATTCTCCACCAGTGGTAAAACCCGCGAAGTAATAGAAATGCTTGAGCTGGCCCATCATTTTGGTATCGATAAGATTATTGGAATCACCTCTCACCCTGACTCCGAAATCCGTTCCCTGAGCAATGTCGTAATCAATATGGGTGAAATAGTCGAACCTTGTATATTAAGATTGACTCCATCATCAAGCACAACAGTCATGCTGGCTATTGGCGATGCACTGGCTCTGACCCTTATGGAAAAAAAACAGCTCAGCAAAGAGCAATATGGGCTAAGACATCATGGAGGATACCTCGGACAGAAATCACGCCAACCGGTTATAGGCAACCTCTGCGATTCTACAGAAATGTCTTAAACTTTCAGATTCAGTCATAAGTGTACGATAGTTGGGAAAGGATAATAAATGAATGAGTGCTGCGACTTTTTAGTTATTGGCAGCGGCATTGCAGGTCTCTGTTTTGCCATCAGGGCATCCCAGTATGGGAAAGTGGTAATGATTACCAAGAAGCAGGATACAGAATCCAATACCAACTACGCTCAAGGTGGTATTGCCTGCGTTCTTGATCCCCAGGATTGTTTTGAAAGCCACATCCAGGACACCTTAATCACCGGAAAAGGCCTTTGTAAAGAGGAGTCGGTCAAAATACTGGTAGAAGAAGGGCCCCAGCGGATCAAAGAACTTCTGCAGTGGGGAGTAAGTTTCTCCAAATCAGAGAATGAAGCCAACAGCTTCGGGCTGCATTTAGGCAAAGAGGGTGGCCATTCGGTAAACCGAATAATCCATGCCCATGATCTAACTGGCAGAGAGGTTGAGATAAATCTTCTGAAACAAGCCAGAGAATCGAAATCGATAAAAATTCTTGAGCATCATAGCGCCATCGACCTTATCACAGACCACCATCTTGACACAAAAGGTGCAGAGCGCAACCGCTGCTACGGTGCCTATGTAGTGGACGAACTTACCAGAACAATTTTTTCCGTACAGTCAAAGATAACCTGCCTGGCTACTGGAGGGAGTGGTAAAGTGTATTTGCATACCACCAATCCTGATATCGCCACCGGCGATGGCATTGCCATGGCTTATCGTGCAGGGGCCCAGATTGCAAACATGGAGTTTATTCAATTCCACCCCACTACTCTCTTTCATGAGAAAGCAAACTCCTTTTTGATCTCTGAAGCCCTACGGGGATTTGGAGCCATACTGCGGGATGCCTCCGGTAATGAGTTCATGGATAAATACCATACCATGAAATCTTTAGCACCCCGTGATATCGTGGCTCAAGCTATAGATAAGGAGATGAAACTTTCAGGAGAACCTTGTGTTTTTCTGGACATCCGTCATATAGATGCAGATTCAACCAGAAATCATTTTCCGAACATTTATGCCAAGTGCAAAGAATACGGGATTGACATCACCAGAAATCTTATTCCCGTTGTACCAGCCGCCCACTATATGTGCGGAGGAGTTAAGATCGACACATACGGACAAACAGATATCCAGAACCTGTATGCCTGTGGTGAGGTATCCTGCACAGGTGTGCATGGTGCAAACCGGCTTGCCTCCAATTCACTTCTGGAAGCGCTGGTTTACTCTCGTCGGGCAGCCGACTTTTCTGCCAGTCGCTTGCAATCCATCGACTATATCTCACCGGAAATAATACCGGCCTGGGATGACAGTGGCACTATAGACAACGAAGAGTGGATTCTTCTTGAACATAATTTTAAAGAGATACAATCTATAATGTGGGATTATGTTGGAATCGTCCGCTCAAATATTCGTCTTTATCGGGCTCTGCGCAGAATAAACTTGCTGGAAAATGAGATAGAGGACTTTTACAAACGCACTAAGATTACTGTCCGGCTTCTGGAATTGCGAAATATTGTCACTACAGCAAAACTGATTGTTAAATCTGCTATTAAACGCAAAGAAAGCAGAGGACTCCATTACACAACCGACTATCCCGTGCAAAATGACCGCTACTGGAAACATGACACTATAATTTCAAAAACGGCCCATACATAAATGAACTGGGGGATTGTTTTATTTTCTGCTGTGGCAATTCTTTCCATAATCAGATATGCCGCAATACCGCTGACGTTTAGAAAAAAATCTACTCTTATTTCTTTGCGGATAACACAGATAGTACTGATTTTTATTGCATTTTTCGAGCCGGCCTTCCACTTTCAGCGCCTCTCCTCTAATAACAACAACATCCCTGTACTTGTTGATGTCTCCCAAAGCATGTCTCTTTTTGAGCCTGATTCAACAATAATCCCTCTCCTGAACAAACTCCAGCAGATAAACGACTCCAATGGTACCAAATCAAATAAATTTCAGTTTATCCTCTTTGGCGACTCAGTAAGAAATGCAACCGATTTAAGGAAAATTAATTTTAACGATAACCGAAGCGAGTTTCCCTCTGCATATGACAAAATGTTAAATAACAGCAATGTTTTATTTATCATTTCTGATGCAAACTGGTCAAATACAGTCCCGCTTGATTTTTTTTCAAATAAAACCATTCATTACCTGAAACTGCCTAAGTTCAAGCACGCTCCCTTTCTGCGTATATTGAACTCTGAAGTTTTCCACTCCAAAACAAACTCCTCCTCAGTACTGCGTCTAACAATTGAGGGCAGAATAGAACAAGAGAAGCCAATAACCATTTCTGTTGTTGAAAAGCAAAGACTTATTGGTGAACAGATTTTAAATGAACGACCAGGATTCTTTAAACGTACTCTCGAACTAAAACTCCCAGCAGCTTCTCCAGGAAAACATCTTTACCGGATAAGTGCAGCTCATAGTGGTTCTCTTTTTACCAGTGCATATATTCTCAGATATGCAACACCAGATAAATTTCTTTTTCAGCTCAGCTCCTCTTTTCCCACCCTGGACCGACGTTTTCTATCCCTCTCTCTCTCAAAAAACAAGGAGTTTAAACGAAATGATAAGGAGAGCAGAGAAAAAATCGATTGCATCTTTTTCTTCTCCTATAATGATACAACCCCATCTGTACTGAAAAATCTTAAGCCGCAGGGAATTGCAGTTTTTATCGGTTGTCTTCCATGTACAAAATATAAAACTTTTACTCCTGCAGCTTCTGACTTTGTCACAATTGTTCCAGACAAACTGATTTCTGACAGCGATCATATCTTTCAGAAACTGCCTCCACCTTCAAAAATCATGATTTGTCCTGAACTGTCTCCATACACACCACTACTTTCTCTGTCCATAAAAAACAAGAATGAAAATGACACAATGCCACTTCTGTTCAGCACAGAGTGGAAGAGACATCACGCACTGGTTTTTGGTGCAACAGATTTATGGAAACTTGACTTCTGGCCCATGTCCACCGAACATAGCGAAGAGCAAGCATTCGCATTTTCCGAACTTTTTCTCACACTGGTAAAGGAACAACTGCTCTCAAGAATCTCTGAACAATTTTTTCTCTTCCCTTCGGAAAGTACGAAAGAATCAGACTCTATCAGTTTTTCGGTTTCGTTTCCATCAACCATTCCTGTTTCATACAAAACAGATATCACTCTTTCTATTAGAGATATGAATGGTAAAGTTGTTCTGGACACCACCATCAAGACTATTAATACCGGCTCTACAAAACAAAAATTCGCCATCAGAGCAATTGCGGGTGGCAAATACATCTACAACAGCTCAATCAATCTCAACAATAAAGAGTATTTCTTTTCAGATTCGCTGTATATTAGAAAGCACAACCGGGAGTTGCAAATTCCCGGACAAAATACACTTCTATTGAGTGAAATAGGTCAATCGGTGAGTTTTAATGACATTACAGCCTTAGCAGAAAACCTGAAAGAAGAAAATTCTGGAGCTGATCTTTTCATCGAAGACAGCATTCAATTTAACCGCAACTGGTGGTTACTGCTCCTGATATTGGCATCTCTGGCTATTGAATGGATTTATCGCAGATATACCGGGCTTGATTGATTTATTCGTAAGTAGTAATGATGTTGTACGCTCTCATTTTCATATAAAGGGTTTTGGGATTAATCTCCAGCAGTTTAGCAGCTTTGCCCTTGTGTCCATTAACCATACTGAGCACATTAATGATATGTTTGCGCTCCATTTCTTTTAGAGAGAGCGCTGCTGTGTCAGAAGAAACAGTTGGAGATGGAGCTGCTAATTCAATTTCAAGCTCAGGTGCAGCTTTTTTAGCAACTTTAAGAAAAGAGAGATCCTCTGCATTAATTACTTTTTTAGGCACCAGAATGCATGTTCTTTCCACAAGATTTTTCAGTTCACGAATATTACCCGGCCAGTCGTATGAAGTCAATAGTTCCATAGCCGATTTGTCGAATTCTTTTTGAAAACCCTGCATAGCCACAAAATTGATAACTAAAAGAGGAACATCATCGAGCCTTTCTTTTAAAGCGGGCACATTTACTGTCAGCACATTGAGCCTGTAATAGAGATCTGCACGAAAACGGTTCTGATCCACCAGATTTTCCAGCGGTTGATTAGTCGCACAAAGGATTCTTACACTCAGAAGGATATCCTTTGTTCCACCAACCCTGCGGATTTCACCTGTTTCCAAAAACCGCAGCAATTTCGCCTGAAAATGGACTGGTATCTCCCCCATTTCATCCAGAAATAATGTACCGCCATCGGCGATTTCAGCCAGTCCACGTTTCTGCGACTTTGCATCGGTAAAAGCGCCTTTCTCATGTCCGAAGAGTTCACTTTCCAGAAGGGCTTCAGAAAAAGATGCACAGTTTACTGCAATGAAAGGTTTGGTCGCTCTCTGGCTCATAGCATGAATCGAACGTGCAACCAGCTCTTTACCTGTACCACTCTCACCCAGTATAAGTACTGTAGACTGAGTTGGTGCGATTTTGCTAATAAGATCCTGAAGATCCATAACCGCTTTGCTTTTACCGATTATTTTCCCGCCATAACCATTTTTTTTCAATTCATCCTGAAGAATTTTTATATCCAGCAGAGATCTCTGATGCTCAATAGAACGTTCTATATGTATCAATAATTCATTAAGAGAATAAGGTTTTCGAACATACTCGAAAGCTCCAAGCTTCATACTTTCTATAGCGCTCTCCAGAGAGGCGTTTCCAGTAAGAATTATCACTTCGGATGGAATAGCATCCTGTTTGATTGCCCTGAGAACATCTATACCGTTTATTCTGGGCATCACGATATCAAGCAATACTACATGGAAAAACTCATCACGTAAACGGTTCAAGGCAGTTTCACCATCAGCAACTGCTTCAACAGTATAGCCCATCCTGCTTAATTCGTTACTTAACAAGAGCCGCAAAGATGCTTCATCATCTACGACTAATATTTTCCCTTTAGTCATTCCTTCTCATCCTCTTTATCGCTTTTGCCCAAAGGTATTTCTAAAACAACAGTGGTACCATTTCCTTTTTCAGATATTATATCAATATTACCACCGCACTCTTCCATTAATTTATAACAGATAGCCAGCCCCATTCCAGTACCGTTTCCGACTTCTTTGGTGGTAAAAAAAGGATCAAAAACATGGGCCAAATCCTCTGGTTTTATTCCAGGTCCGTTATCAGTAATTCCAACTGCATAGAATTTGGACGGTTCTCTTGAAAAAGTATTTGAGATTTCCACAACGCTATTTGCAGGGCAGAAATCAAAACAGTTCGATAAGATATTTATAAATACCTGTTCTATTTTATTCAAATCAGCACGCACTTTGATACTGGTTGAAACAGAATCTTTGATAGAGATATTTAATCGCGCAGCCTTAGCCTTTATCAGTTGCAGTGTATCTTTTATGCAATCACAAAGAGAAATGTTTCGTATATTGGTTTCGTTATCCCTTGAAAATTTTGACAGACTCTCCACAATATTTCTACATCGCAGTGACTCAGCATTAATAATCTGCAGATATTGCTCCAATTCGTTTTTATTGATGGATTCCCGTTTTTCGATCCGATCCAGCAATGCACTTGAAAAGCCTAATACTGCAGTAAGCGGGTTATTCAATTCATGAGCTACTCCCGATGCCAGTGTTCCGATTGATGCCAGACGGGCAGAGCGGTAAAGCTGATTTCTGGCGATACGCTGCTGTTCCTGAAGACGCACCTGACTGGTAATATCCTCCATTGCAATTACCACTGAATAAGAAGAATCTTCGGCTCCTAAATATACGGCTTTCATGCTAATGATCACTGGTTCTGAAAAAAACACAGGTGTAAGTGTGAATACCCGCTGCTTAACAACTGATTCGTCAGAGGTAGTGAAGGACTTGAGAAAATTTTCAAGATCACTATCCTCCGATTGCAGGAAAGCAAAAACACTTTTACCGACTGCTTCGTTCTTTTTTAACTGGAATATCTCTCTGCAAAAACGGTTGCAATCAATAATGTTACATTCAGAGTCTATGGAGATGTAAAGGTGTGGCAAATTTTCATAAAGGTTCTCAAAACGGGCTTTAGATTTTGACAACTCCCTGTGAAGCCGCCGCATCCTCAGAAGCGATTTCATACGAGCAAGCAACTCTTCACCCGAAAACGGCTTGGTTATATAATCATCTGCGTGAGTTAAACCGGCGATCTTATCCTCATCTGTACATAATGCTGTCACCAGAATGATCGGCAAGAAATCATTTCCTGAGATGGATTTAATCTTACTTGCAGTGGTGATACCATCTATATCAGGCATTATAACATCCAGCAAAACCAGATCAATTTTATTTTCCTGAACGATTTGTACTGCACCATTTCCGGTACTGGCGATCATACACGAATAACCGCCCTGCTCAACCAGCATCTCCAGAAATGTGGCAGTCTGCTCATTATCATCCACAATCAGAATTGTCTGCTTTGCACCCGCAGTCTGTTCATTAAGGCAAGACATTAAGTTTCTCCACCAAAGAATTCAACGCTTTTGCTCTGTGACTCAATTCTTGCTTTTCTTCAGATGAAAGCTGAGCGAATGTTCTGTCAAATCCCTCAGGAATAAAAAGTGGATCATAGCCAAATCCATTCGAACCATGCGGTTCAAAACCGATACGCCCCTGACAAACACCCTCTGAACACAGATAGCTGTCTGGAGCGGTTTTTAACACTATTACACAACGGAATCTGGCAGTACGATTGGAAGCAGGTACATTCTTCAACTCATTTAGCAATTTACGGTTATTTTCTTCAGTTCCTGCATTTGCCCCTGCATATCGGGCACTCAAAACTCCGGGTTTCCCCCCCAATGCATCGACTTCCAGACCGGAATCATCTGCCAATGCCCATAAACCACTTTTATTGTAAACCCATCCAGCTTTAATAAGTGCGTTTTCCTCAAAAGTAGAACCCGTCTCCTCAATTTCTATCTGAGAGTTCCAGTATTCACCCACGGGAACCAGTTCCAGAGGTACCGATTTCAATATCTGACGTATTTCCAGTAATTTACCACGGTTTGAAGTGGCTACTATCACTTTTTTCAATGAATTGTTCTGCATCTTAATTGATCACTATATTAACCAGCTTTCCGGGAACTGCAATAACTTTCCTTATAGTACCCTTTTGCAGGTAAGGTTTTATTTTCTCTAACTCAAGGGCTTTCTCTTTTATCTTCTCCAGTGATTCATCACGGGAAACCGAAAAATCAGCCCGAAGTTTTCCATTAACCTGCACCACTATTGTGATTACAGATTCCTGTGTAAGATTCTCATCAAAAACGGGCCATTTTGATTCAATTAAAAATCCACTTTGTCCCAAAAGCTCCCAAAGCTCATCACCCAGATGCGGAGCAAAAGGACCCACTAATTGCACTAATGTCAGAAGATCCTCTTTTGATGCACCTTTTGATGACAATTCATTTAAATATTCCATCATGGCAGCAATAGCGGTATTAAACTTCATCTCCTCAATATCACGAGTCACCTTTTTTATGGTCTTGTGACGGATCTGAACATTTTGATCTTTATCTGGTGCACTGCCGACATCGAACTGATCCACCATTTTATAGATTCTTCTCAGAAAACGGCTACACCCCTCAATAGCCCTCGAATCCCATGGTTTGGGAAGCTCAAATTCTCCCATAAACATTTCATAGAGCCTTAACACGTCTGCACCATAAGTCGTAACTACATCATCAGGGTTAACCCCATTGAGTTTGGATTTAGCCATTTTCTCAATCTGGGTTGTAAGCAACTCACCATTTGACTTTAAATAGGGCTTGCTATCTCTGAATTCCACCTCAGAAATTTCATAATACCGGCCATTACTGTCCTGATATGTAGCGGAAAGAACTGTGCCCTGATGACGTAATTTTTTGAAAGGCTCCTTTGTGCTGACATATCCCAGATCATAAAGCACCTTGTGCCAAAAGCGGGAATAAAGAAGGTGCAGCACTGCATGCTCAGCACCACCGATATAAAGATCTACATTCATCCATTGCTTCTGAGCTTCCATGGACCAGGGTTGATCGTTATTCCTGGGGTCAAGATAGCGCAGATAATACCAGCAGGAACCTGCCCATTGAGGCATGGTGTTAGTCTCCCGGAGGGCTTCTCCCCCACATGAAGGGCAACTGGTACTTAGCCACTCGTCAATTGTTGCCAGAGGTGATTCACCTGTTCCCGACGGTTCATAACGATCAACATCAGGAAGAGTCACCGGGAGCTGATCTTCAGGAACCGGTACAGTTCCGCATTTTTTGCAATGAACAAGAGGTATCGGTTCACCCCAGTATCGTTGACGTGAAAAGATCCAGTCTCTGAGCCGATAACTCACAGCAGCTTTTCCCTGACCACGCTCCTGAAGTATTCCACAGATTTTTTTCTTTGCCTCAACTGTAGGCAGGTTATTCAGTTCTTCTGAATTTATTGCGATCCCTTCTTCGCAATAAGCAACACCCTGGGGCACTTCCCTGTTGTCTGCAGGTCTGACAACTTCAATTATTGGTAGATTATGCTTTACCGCAAACTCATAATCCCGCTGATCGTGTGCCGGTACTGCCATGATTGCACCAGTTCCATACGAAGACAGAACATAATCTGCAATCCAGATTGGAATCTTTTTTCCGTTTACCGGGTTAATTGCCATTGCACCGGTGAATTCCCCGGTTTTCTCTTTGGAAAGTTCCGTTCTTTCCAGATCACTTTTCTGACGTGCCATTTTCTGATATTGCTGGATCTTCTGCTCCTGCTCAGCAGTAGTTATCCTGGCAATCAAAGGATGTTCAGGAGCAAGCACCATATATGTAGCACCAAAGAGAGTGTCAGGGCGGGTAGTGAAAACCTGAATCTTTTCACCTGCAGCAGCTCCATCAGCTACAGCAAAATCAACTTCTGCACCCTCTGAACGGCCTATCCAGTTTTTCTGCATCAGCAGGGTCGATTCTGGCCAATCAACTTCAGAAAGATCCTCCAGAAGACGATCTGCGTACTTTGTAATTCTCAGAATCCATTGGCGCAAATCCTTGCGCTCCACCTGAGTCAGACACCTTTCACATCTACCCTGAGTAACCTCCTCATTGGCAAGACCGGTTTTACAGGAAGGACACCAGTTTATAGGCATTACCCCCTGATATGCTAATCCTTTTTTGTATAGCTGAAGAAAAATCCACTGTGTCCACTTATAATATTGAGGATCTGTGGTATTGATTTCCCGGTCCCAGTCATAGGCAAAACCGATGCTGTTAATTTGACGTTTAAAATTTCCAACTGCTTTTTCGGTTGTCACAGAAGGATGAATGCCTGTCTTGATTGCATAGTTTTCAGCAGGAAGTCCAAATGCATCCCACCCCATAGGATGAAGTACATTAAAACCTTGCATCCGCTTGAACCTGGTAATAATGTCAGTAGCAGTGTATCCCTCACAATGTCCCACGTGAAGCCCCGAACCCGAAGGATATGGAAACATATCCAAAGCATAAAACTTAGGTTTTTCAGGGTTGAATTCAGTTTTGTGCAGTCTGGCATCCTTCCATCGATTCTGCCATTTAATTTCAATCTCTGAAGGATTAAAAGTGCTCAAAGTACCTCCAATTATCTCTGATATCAAAAAACAAGTTATTCGATCTTAAATTTCCGCATACTTATAATCTGAAATTAGATTTATCAAAGAATTAACACTTGAGGCGGTAATTCTTGTTTTTGTAGCGGCTGCTCCTGCAGCGTTATGGATACAAAGCGTAGCGCTCTGTTTTTATTATACCGCTGTGATGCGGGCTATCCCGCGTTCGTCAATATTTTTCTAAAGTAGTCTATTGTCTTCCCCAATCCCTCATCCAGTGGAATTACAGGCTGCCATCCAAGTTTTTCTCTGGCAAGAGAGATATCAGGCTGACGCTGCCTGGGGTCATCGGATGGCAACTGACATTTAATTATTTGCACCTTACTTCCGGTGAGGTGGATGACTTTTTCAGCCAGCTCCAGAATTGTAAATTCAGAGGGATTGCCGATATTTACCGGTCCCAGAAAATCTTTGCAATTCATAAATCGCACCATTCCCTCAATCAGATCATCAACGTAACAGAATGAACGGGTTTGATTTCCATCACCATAAATAGTAATATCCCTGCTCTTAAGTGCCTGCACTATGAAATTGGAAACCACTCTGCCATCATCAGGATTCATTCGTGGACCGTAAGTATTGAATATTCTCATTACTCTAATGTCTACATTATTCATCCGGTGATAATCAAAGAAAAGTGTTTCTGCAACGCGTTTTCCCTCATCATAGCAGGAACGTAACCCGATCGGGTTTACATTTCCCCAATAGCTTTCTACCTGTGGATGCACTGTTGGGTCACCATAGACTTCGGAAGTAGAGGCTTGCAGAACGCGTGCTTTAACCCGTTTTGCTAAACCCAGAACATTTATGGCACCCATAACACTGGTTTTAATAGTCTTCACTGCATTGTACTGGTAATGGATCGGTGATGCTGGACAGGCAAGATTATAAATCTGGTCGATTTCCAAAAAAACAGGAAAAGTGATATCGTGCCGCATCAATTCAAAATTTCTGAAGTCCATAAGATGTTCAATATTTTTTTTGCTGCCAGTAAAAAAATTATCGAGACAGATAACATCGTGGCCCTCTTTCACCAGTCTCTCACATAAATGCGAGCCCAAAAAACCAGCTCCCCCGGTTACCAAAATTCTATATCTACTCATCACTCACCTCTAAAATAAAATTAATTCTTACTTCACAAAATTTGAAATACCTGAATTTGAACTCGAATCGCACACTTATACGGCTGTGATTTTTACATCTTCCATTAACTGCCACACCTCATTACGGGTAACTAGCCCCGGTCCTTCATGCATTGCTTTTGATGCGCCGCAGGCAACCGCCATTCTACATAATTCCGGAAAAGAAAAGTTTCTTTTACGGGCAACTATAATCCCTGCAACCAAAGCATCTCCACACCCAACTGTATCAACTGCATTGACCTGAGGTGCTGAACAAAGAAGGCAATCATTCTCATGAATCGCAATCAAACCATCGGCCCCTAATGAAATAAAAACATATGAAATACCCATATCAAGAAACCTTTTCCCCTTAAGGGCGATATGGTGTACACCCTGAATCTGCTCACCAAAGAAATCTTCCAGCTCCGTTAAATTGGGCTTGATTATCTGAGGAGTAGCTCTGATACCGGTTTTAAGTGCGGTTCCTCTGGAATCCAGTAAAGTCTCAGAGCCTGCATCTGCACAAACCTTTAACATGGTTGCATACAAATCTTGTTCAAAGCCCCTCAATATACTTCCAGAAAAACACCAGAAATCTCCATTTGCCGGTAAAGCTTCAAAGGACGAAAGGAATTCGTGTTGAATACGAGGAGCAACGGGAGCAGAAACGCTGCTGAAGTGAGAGACGAATCCTGTGTTTTGCTCTATTATCGTAGTGTTGATTCTTAAACTTCCAGGAATCACAAAAAAATTACTTTTAATCTGCAGACTCTCCAGATATTGGGTTGTGCGTTTAATATCATATTCTGCCATTAGACCGGTTACACATACCTCTTCTCCAAGCGTCTTTACCACACTTGCAACGTTAAGTCCTTTTCCGGCTGGAAATATTGTTTGTGGTGTATCGGTGGAAGTAGTGCCGGAGCGAAAATCTTTTACTTTATAAATAACATCAAGAGCAGGATTTAACAAAGTACAGTAGATCAAAAAACAGACTCCCGGCAAAGAGACAAGTAGAGAAGATTGATTGCCTTGATCAGCATACCAGCCAGAAGTATACCCGTAATGATTTGAGCACCCTGGAGTAATCTGGTAAGTAACTTGAAATTTTTCATAAACCGATTCAGGAATTCTTTAAAATATATGAGAGTAGCGGCAATTGCACACTAAAAATCAGAATCAATTGAAGAGGCAAAGAAGAGAGCCCGCCTGGGACGCGGGACCTTTGCTGATTATTTGTTTTTCAGATCAACTGGGACAACGCCTTTAGAACCCAGAGAGCCTCTGGTTTTAGAGAAATAAAGACCAGTATCGTTGGCACTGTCACTTATGAGGGAATCCTGGTCTGTGGTTTTTACTACAGCTTGCAGAGGTTGAGTCAATTCATTTTTCTCGATCGCCACCTTATTTTTTGCACTGTTTGGAAGATTCATGGCAAAGTAGCCAACCACTGCAAACCCAACAATAAAAAATGTGATCGAGAATGCGGTTTTTTTCAGAAACGATGGTAAAACCCCTAAAGAAGTGAACTGTTTAGTAGGGTTGGAACACACTCTCAAAATTTCTTCATCGACTTTTTTGGAGGGCAGTTCCTGAAGATTTGCTAGATTAAAAAAGCATGTCCTTTCTTCTTCATAGAGTTCCATCTGTTCTTTGCACTCAGAACAGACACCCAAGTGTTCTTCAAATAACTTCTTCTGATCAACATCCAACTCCTTGGAGCTGTACAGTAAACCTGTTACATCCCATTCACTGCACGCCATCAATCCCCCTTTTCTTCAGTTCCTTTCGAATATTTTTCAAAGCCAATCGCATTCTGCCTAAGGCAGTATTGATTGGGCAATCCATAATTTTTGCAATTTCTTTAAAAGGCACCCCTCCAAGTTCTCTAAGAAGAAAGACTTCTTTTTGAAGAGGATCCAGTGTTTCAACAGCTCCATTGATTAAAGCGCGTAAGTCCTGATTAGATAACTTCTGATCAGGGGCTTCTATCTTACTTCCTATCGCTGTTTCCGCATCCTGCTTATGTTCGGTTTCCACTTTAGCATGGCGGAAAAAATCTATGGTCCTTTTATGTGCAATTCCAAACAACCAGCTTAGAAAGCTTCTGGACCTGTCAAACTGGTCAGCATTTCGTAGAGCTGCAAAGAAGGTCTCCTGAAGAAGATCCTCCGCAATCTCACGGTCACCAGTCATCCTTATCAAAAACCCAAACACCCGGGTTTTGTACTTTTCATAGAGCGCTGAAAACCCCTCTGATTTTCCATTCAACCAGAGATCAAAAAAGTGCTGATCATCATTCATTTGCTGTTCTTGCATATAATACGTCTTCTCTGAAACATTTATTTTTAAAATTTTAGATTTTTTTTCACCAACCCAGTTTTATTCTTTTAATATACAAAATTGGCAGGTGCTTGATGATTTGCTAAATAGCATTTGATGCAAAGAACGCGCCTGAAGAAAATCTCAGAGTAGGACAATACAGGGGCTTTTACGCCCCTGTATTGTTATTTAGATGCAGAGTCTTTTAATTCCTGCAATATTAGAGGATTTTGTGGTTCCAACTGCTTGGCCAACTCCAGGTATTTCTTATAATCTGTCATGTTTTTGCGCATCTTTGCCACCTTAGCCAGTCCCAGTTGCGCTAAAGCCATCTTTGGATCTGCACGTAAGGATCTGGTGTAAAAAGTTTCTGCCCAGGGGAGCTTTGATTGCTGCAGATGAGTCTCCGCACGCTCAAACAAAGTCTGTGGATGCTCCGGTACTATCAGCATTATCTCTTTATAAACCTCAATTGCATCTTCATATTTTTTCCTGGATCGTAGTATTTTAGCTTTCAATAAATATGCATCTACATATTCACCTTCAGTTGCCAATATATCTTCAACCACATCCTCTGCATCCCTGGCCTTTCCCGAAGAAAGCAACGCTTCTGCATAAACCATCTGATATCTGGTTTCCCTGGACAATTCCAGAAGATCCTTCATCTCCTTAAGTGCTTTGTCATTTTGGTCTGTTTTGCGGAAAAGCTCGAATAACTGATACCGGATATTTGCATTCTCTTTATCTATAGTTTTAGCCTTGGATAAAAGCTCAATAGCCTCCACATTGCGCCCGGTGTTTACATAGCCCAGACCCAGATTTTCCATTGTTTCCACATCACCGGGTTTTAGTGCATTCACCATTTCCAGATGCACTATTCCTTCATTAGCCAGCCCCTTTCTGGTAAGAATTATACCGATATGCTTGTTTGCCTCCATATTTTGAGGGTCAGATTCCACATACTTCTTTAACGCGTATAACTGCTCATCCTCTTTGCCCATCTTACCATATACCCGTCCTAACTCCAGATAAACAGCCGGCACGCTCGAAGCCAGATCAGTTACCCTGGTAAACATGGTCACAGCCTTTTGAAGCAAATCCTTCTTTGTAGAATAAATCTGACCAAGCCTCAAAAAACTGCGATAATCAGCAGGATAATTCTTTATATTCTGCTCATATAGCTTCTGTGAAGCCTCTATATTGCTGCTCTCCAGATAAAAGGCCTGCTTATATGCAGCATCGGAATCCTTCACTCCAGGCAAAGCCAGATAATCGCCATATGCCTTAGATGCCTGAGTATGATTGCTGTCTTTCTCATAAGCTTCTGCCAGCATCTTATAAACCTGGTAAACAATCGTACCCTTGATTTTCTCTCCGGATTTAACAGCTTCAAGAACCTTGGCTGCATCTTTGAATTTACCACTATTAAAACAAGCCTCGCTATACATCATCAGATAATCCAGTGGACTATCCTTACCCAGGAAAGCCAGATACCTGGCAGCTTCTGCATACTCTTTACGCTCAAACAACTTCTTTCCCAAAATCATTACTACATCACTGTCAGCAGTATCCTTTTCTACATATTTTTTAAATACCTTAATTCCTTCCTGCTCCTTACCCATTCGCAAATAGATCTCTCCCAGTTCTTTTAATTCTGCAACTGTAGAAGGGTTCATCATAACCGCCTGTTCGTATGAAATAGCTGCACCTGCCAGATCTCCACTGGCAGCCTGACAAGATCCTAGTGCACTGAGAGCATCCACGTTTGAAGGTTCCAACTGCAAAGCCTTCTGATACATCTGTATTGCCTGATTGTAGCTTTTCTTTTTCTCATAAATCATTCCTAAAGTGGTGTAGGTATTAACATCTGCATCTCCATCTTTTATAAGCCTATTGAAAGCAGTAATCACTTCTTCGTGCTGACCTTTGGCAATTACTATTTCTGCATACCTTTTGTAAAACCCCTTAATGGCAGGATTAAGCTTCATGGCAGATCTGTAGTTTTCCAAAGCGCCATCATAGTCTTTCTGTTCATAAAGAAGGTTACCAAGATCTTTTTTGGCTTCCGCATCATCGGGCACAAAATCCAGATACCTGCTTAGAAAAGTCACAGACTCCTTCATGTTGCCTTTTTTACGGGATAACTCACTTAAGCGGCGGAAAATATCTGGAACTTTAGGTGTTAGTATAGACAATTCTTTATAAAATGTAAGTGCAGATTCGATATCATTAGAAGCATCCGCAGCATGTGCGAGACGCAACCGTGACTCTACATTGCTTTTATCCATAACTGTTATTCTTTTGTCTAGTTCTTTCAACTTTTCCTTTTCATTGTTTTGTAAATAACAGGTTGCCAACTGCTGCAAGTATTCCATCTTGTAGGATTCCTTCCTTACCATATACTCAAGATGCTCCTGTGCAGCTTTGTAATTTTTTTCTTTCATAAGAACAGTTGCAAGCAAGACCCGGGCATCCCAGGCTCCAGCATCCATACTGACTGCTGCTTTAGCTGCTTCATGTGCCTTATCATACTTCCCAAGATTAAATGCTGCAGTTGCTACACCCTCCGAAGCGGATGCACTACGACGGAGGGAATTGCTTTTTTCGAAATTATTCAGAGCATCCGAATAATTTTTGGACTTTAAGCTATGCTGTCCCAATGCGAGATAGACCTGAGGATCATTAGGACTCAAATTCAACAGTGTTTCATAAGTTTTGCGTGCTTTATCCTCTGAACCGTTTTTCTGATATAAATCAGCGAGTCGTGCATAAGCTTCAATGCTTTTTTCATTTAAACTAATAGCTTTTTCAAGAGTATTGATTGCATTAGTTTTCTGCCCAGCTCCCCACTGCGCTTCTGAAAAAAGTAGAAATATATCTGGAACAGTCAGTGCTTTCTGATCCGCTTTTGCGATGAACTGAAATTGCTCCAGCGCACTGCTAAAGGATTCCGACTTCAATCTGGCTCTTCCCAGTTTTTCTCTGGACAGCAAAGCATTTGTTCCACTAGAAGCTCCGAATTTTTCCACTGCAACCTCAAAGAACTCCACCGCAGTTTTTTGATCCCCGTTTTTCTCCTCACTAATGCCCATTCGATAACAGTCCTCAGCAGAGAGCATCCCTCTTGGCACCTTCCTAAACTCCTCTGCTGCCAATTTAAAATTTCTCTGGCTAAAATAGGCTCTGGCTAAATCGATAGAAGCTTCTGAGCTCCCGCCTGCAGAAACTGCAAGTTTGAGATAATTAACTGCTGAATCTGCAACTCCTTTTTCAAGGTAAGCTTTACCAATTCTATAAACAATCTGTCCATTTTGCTCTTTTTTAGATATTTTTTTCAATAAGGCGATCGATTTATCCCAAGCCTTTTCGTTGAAATAAATCTGCCCCAGCTCCCTGTTAGCAATAGTGTTTGAAGAATCACTCTGAATCACTTTTTCCAAGGCCTTTTTAGCTTCAGATGACCGGTTAAGGGAAATGCATGCACGGGCATACTCCCAACTGGCTTCAGCAGTAAAATTCTTCTCCAAAGCCTTCTTAGCCATATTCAAGCCATTCTCAGGCTGGTTGAGGGTATTATAAACCTTTGCCGCACCAACTAATGCATTATAATCATCCGGATTCATCCTCCAGGAAACCAAATAACAAGCTAACGCTTTCTCAGTCATCCCTATAGCCTCATTGGCTTTTCCTAGTTGAATCCAGATTCCAGGAGTTCTTTCGGTCAGCTTTTCATCAGCATAATCAATAGCCTCCTTATATTTTCCAGACGAAATAAGTTTGTCGAAAGTGTTATCTGCTTTCACTACCAAAACGAAAGAAAACAAAATAACCAAATAACCTTTAACTGCCAGAAATCCAAACCTGCTCCATTTTGCTTTCATTTCCTGTCCCCTCTGAAATCATCGAGTGATAACTGTATATTACTGAATTATAACATTTTTGCAAAAAAAATATACCCTGAGAAATCATTCTCATGCAACATTGGTCCGGGAAGCCCTCAGCTTTTCCATGCAAGAAGAGAAATATTGCCAATCAAATAACTTTCCGGGATCCTGCTTGATCTCTTTTCGCAACCCCAAGGCCACAGCACGTTCACCGGAAATCTGGTCATGTCCTACATAATTAAATATTCTGTTATAACGGATTTCTATATAATCACACAGCCTGCATAATGATTTGTATTGAAGCTTAGTGAAACCACTCTTCTCTGTAGCCATAAGCTCTATACCGATGGAAAAATCATTAATCCCAATCCGGTTGTCTGGTTCTGGCATGATACTTCCTCCACAATGCCAGGCTTTTTTCTGCTCTGGTACCAGTAGAGTTGTTACTCCTCTCCTATCAATCAAGTAATGACTGCTGACTCCGAAATTACAAAAAATGCCTAAAATTGCCCCAAAATCAAACGGATACCGAGGCTGCACTTGAACCGCACTAATGTAATGAATTACAATAACATCTATTTGCACGCCGCTGCGATCCTGCCAAAGCCACTGCTTTCCTGATTCCCTGACTCTTTCGCCTATAGTCCTATTGCAGAGCAAAAAGCGGTTTTCCACATCCAGCAACAGAGTGTTAACTTTCATAAATCCTCTATACTAAATACTATAACTTACTAACTATTATAACTCATACCCCACTCTTCAATCAGAGCCGGTACAGCCAAATTACTATCACCAGAGACGGTAATTCTTGTTTTTTTGCTGCAGGCAACGCCCGCGGCAAAAAACAAGAAGAACGTTATACGTTTTAGTTTGCCGTCTTCCTCCACTGGCAGAACCAGGGGCTTTGTGTTGGTAACCCCAGGAAGGAATTACCTGTAGATGCTCGGGTTCGTCAGTAAATAGTTTTTTTAATTCGTAATTACTCTGCTCTTAAATACAAATATTTAATTGGAAACAAATAAACAGATAAAAACGGAAATACTACCTAATCAGATAACTCCTGAAGAAAAAGTTTTTTTCATTCCGATTCTTCATTTCTTATTTTTTCTGACTAATATTTTCTCCTAAACTTTTACCATAGCCATCGCTGAGCAGTTACTTAAGTTCTATTATATTATATTGTATCCATTATGCCACAAATAACAGATGCTGTACTTATCACTGGCGGTTCAAAAAGGCTAGGTTTACAGTTTGCCCTGAAAACTCTTGAACTTGGTTTTTCAGCAGTGATTCATTATCGCAATGATATAAGCGATGCCCTTAAAGCTATTAACTCAAAAGAATTAAAAAAACGGGTACATTTCATACAACAAGATCTCTCAGAACAACCGGAACTCATTCTGGATAAAGCTCTTGATCTCCCGGTTAATCTGGTAGGTCTGATTAATAACGCTTCAATATTTACTGAAGGTAACCTTAACGATATAGATGACCTAAAAAAAATAATTTGGATCAATGCTCTGGTTCCAGCCCAGATAAACACCTTCTTCGCAAAAAAAATTAAGAAGGGATGGATCATAAACATCACTGATGCCATCATTAAAAAACCAAACAGCCGTTTCCAAAACTACCGCATTTCCAAACAGCTCTTGGAGCAACTAACCCGTCAGCAAGCCTATCTTTTTGCGCCAAACCTCAGAGTTAACGCTCTTGCTCCAGGCGCTATGATCCCGGCATCAACTGAAGATCAACACTATTTTAACTCTTTATCCGAAATAATCCCTATGAACACCACCGGAGATATTCACTCATTAATGAATGCGTATGAGTTTCTAATCAACTCTCCTTACATAACAGGTGAAACGATTCGGGTGGACGGCGGATGGAATATCGTGTCCTGATTCCATTATTACCTAAATGTATGAGGAATCGATTGCGGAAATCTGGTCAGAATAAAAGGGATAATTCTATTTATATGATAATGTAGTGATTGGAAAGCTTTCTGATAAGCATCGTACTTTCCCCCTACAGGATCTTTTATTTTCTCTTTACGACTTTCCTTACCAGGCCAGGATCCAAGCAAAAATGTCTGCTGGTGAACCTGTGGGAAAAAAACATTTAGGAATTCCTTATGTACCGGTTCCATCACAAATATCAAATCACTGCTAGCCAGCTCTCCTCCAATCAAATGACGCGATTTGTGAGATGAAATATCGATGCTATTTTGCCGGCATACCTCAATGGCCAATTCAGTTGCAGAATATCCTTCCACCCCATGGGTCCCCATTGAGGATACCAATATATCATCTCTGGCAAGCTCGGATAACCGATGCTTTAAAATCCCTTCAGCCATGGGGCTTCGGCACATATTTGCAGTACATATAAAAATTACCAGTGACACAGTGTCCTTTCGCTTTTAGATCTCTTCACCCACTAAGGTGAAAATAGTATTTTCACAATGAATCAGCCGGTTTCTTTATAATGATTCAGCAGTTAATGCAAGATTTATCCGAAACATTTCCGCTGGTCCGGAAAAAGCAAAAAGACCTATGGATCCCTGAGTTGTATCTTATTTCATTTTTTTACAGGAGAATTTTATGGCAGCCCTATCTAATGAAGAAAAAAGTATCGTCGAAGAAGCACTATCTATTTATCTACAGATTATTTCAAGACAAGCCCCACCAGCCCAGGTACAGCAGATAGCTCAAATCGCCCAGGGGATTGTTAAGAAGCTAGACTCTATTGGCAGCAGCCGCAAACAGGGCAATAAACCTGAAGGCATAAGCGATGAATGGTATAAAAATGTGTGCGATAGCTGTGAGAAGCTGTCATTGGATGGCTGTTTGGACAAGGTTACCGAAAAATTTCCCGGAAAATGTGATCCCATTCTTCACTATGAGAGAAACAAAGCACTCAAATCAAAGTAAAAAAAAGAGCTGTTTATTCAGCTCTTTTGCTTTTTTCCTAAAAACCACACGGCCTGCTATCGCATCTGTATACAATAGCAGCAGATAAAGTAAACTTCTATTTTTCATCATTGCATGAACATTATCCGTTCCTGTTTTACGCCCTTTATTTTTCCTGAACCATCCAGAGCTGTTAACTGTAGAATATATGCTCCTGTTGCAAGGCGGCTTCCCTTGTTTGCATCCCATACAATAACATTTTCACCCGGATGCAGCTCTTTGCCCAGCTCCCTGCGTATTACTTTTCGCCCCAACTGATCATAAACGGTCATCCTGACCTTGCTGATCCCAGAATAAGGCAACATGAACCGGATCTGAATTCTACCTCTAAACGGGTTAGGATAAGCCTTTACCAGGGAAAAGCTGAATTTTGTAAAACTGCTTTTCCAGTTAGCCATGTAGCTTTCATCTCCAGCAACCAGAAACCTGTACTCTCTTTGACCGGCTCCGATCAAAAAGCTATTATTCTGAACATCGTAAGCACCTGCATCGGGATTGAAAACGTTAACCTGGTAGTTAGAGGGTATCGAGCCCCAACTCTCAAGAGCAAAAGACACATTTTGAGATTTAGAATCAGAGTTATCAAAGACTATGGGAAAACTTATCCCATTATCACTTTTCTCATGTGCCATCACAATTCCATGTACACGACGGTTATCGGAGTCAAGTACACCTGCCCTGACTTTTGAAAAAGACGGAGAGACTGGAAAACAGAGCCTGCCTTTTCCAGGCGAAAAACCACAATAAACAGGTGATATAAGATCCTCATCGGTCCGGGCGTGAATTGTTATGTTCCACTTTTCTGCAAAACCGCTTTTTGCCAGCGAAACATCCTCCCCATTGACTTTCCTGGTGGACATTTTTTCGGTAATTAAGGGTATTCTGAGTTTTATATCATCTGAGCTGTTGTTAAAAATCGAATAACAGGAATCAGGCATCAAAGCTATACTGCTATTATTATGCTGTACTAAATTGGGTTGGTACATAATTGCAGTTTTATATTGTCCTTTATCATCTCTGATCCATTTATAAAAGCCAAGTGAATCAGCTATATCCTCTTGTTTTCTAGCAGTCGAGTCAAGTATATCCTGGATCACAACGTTGAAATGAAGTGGCATGGTAAAATCAGTGAAACTTTTGGCAGAGAGCACGATTTCAGAAAAAGTACTTTTTAAAGGAAACGTAATACCTTTACCAAGATTAATCGCCTTGGTTTCCCGGGTTTTAACCCAAAATATTTGCCCTGGTACGAAATTAAACAGCTCCTTATTCTTCTCTGAGTATTCTACCCATTTATTAGGTGTGTCTTCCTCATTGCTGTTCCAGGTAAAAATTCTAAAATGAACATTGTCGTATTTCCACTGAGGTTCAGAGCTTATCTTTTCCAATGCAACAGGTGTCGATGGAGAATCCAGCACTGAGTGAGAAAAAACCGGATTCCATGCATCTTTGGTCAGGGTGGCGTTGTTGAAATCCACAAAAACCTGACGGGAGATATTAATCCATTTTTCATTTCTTTCATCTGTAACAAGCAGCCAGGCAAAAACACTGTGATTCTGGGTCACAAAGTTTGAATCTATCATAGTGAACACTGTGTCTTCATGCCATGATGTCGTATCGGAGGAAATTTCAAATAAAGAATCATCATTTCTATAGATAAACAGCTTTACCTTTGAATTAATGATGTTATCGCTGACTTTTATTCTGTCATTAATAGGAGCTTTCGCTAAAAAAACACTTGTTGTGTCACTCATGATATTAACAACCGGTTCTTGTGTATCGATCATTAACATAAACGGAAAAAGCTTCTGGTGCGGTTTAAATGAGCTTGTTATGGTTCGGGTGGATTCATCAAAACTGGTTCTGGAAAGAACACTTATTGAGTCGGTCACTTCGTCATACTGGTACATGAATACATCTTTAGTAGAGTAAGGCTCTGGCAGACTGTCACAGGTTAAGCTCAGGTAAATCTCATTTGATGGGTGATTACGCAGGAAATCTACACCCATACTTACCGGAATCAACCCTGGTTTCAATTTCGAAAGATCAGGTTGAAAAACCAGCAGTGTATCATGATATAAAGCATCACCCCAGTTATTACCAGGTTTCAGAACTACTTTATGGTTAAAAAGCGCAACAGAGTCATTTTTCGATTTGAAATAGCTGATTTTCTGCCAGCCTGGCTGTGGGATTCTTAAAGTTTTTCTTGCCCCCTTATCAGGCTCGGCCCATCTGAAGACACCATCTTTGCTCTCGTATCCCATCCATAAAGCAAAATGGTAGATGGTATCTACTAAAAACTGCTGACCGATGTCTATAAAAGCCTCATCCGGCCTGCTCAATGTTGAATCAATTAACTTAAGACCTTTTGATGGATTCCCTTTATCATCTGTAATATCCCACCAGAAACCGGTTTTGAGTTTCGAACCGCTTATACCCACTGTATCTATGTCCCATTTTAAATTTATCCTGTTTGTCGAAGAATCAAAGCTGATATCAGTAATTGTAATGGTGTTTAGAAGATCTCCCGGATTCATTGTCCTTGCAGAGGCACTGGATTGCTTAGTTATAAAAGACCAGTACTGTCCGCTAACATAGGTCTGCAAACCGAGATAGTAGAGGGTATTCTCATTGAGGTTGTCTATCAGCACCTCCTTGAGATTTGCATCTACAATGATACTTTCATATTCTGTTGTATCAAACTCCTGATCCACAGGAATCGGCTCGCTGCCATACCAGATCCTTACCTTTTCAATATCGTCTCCCTGCTCCTTGCTCCATCTCAATTTTAATGAAGTTGACCGCACACTATCTACTGTCAAAGTACAATAATTGACAGTTCGAGGGGTTCCTACACTCTGGTTTTTTTTCGCCGTATCGCTGTAGTTACCAAGAACGCCTCTCCAACTGACATTAAAAGTAATAATCTGTTCCGCTCCCGAAAACAGAGCATCCTCATAGTGCTTTGACCAAGCATTAGATGAAGACCATATCTCTTCCAATTCATCTTCTTTTAGTGTGTCACACTTGATTACCTCCTGGTCTATTGAATACCACACAAGCACATGTTCCAGCGAGTCTTTTTTATCTTCCAAAGTTTCAAATCCAGCTATTTCTACATCAATTGTTCCCAACTTGTAATCAATCTTAACAAACTCAAGCGGATTAGTCAGAGGATCTGTGCTGCACATAAAAGCACTGGCTCCATTTGCAGTATTAAAAGGAGGTATGCTATCCGGGTTTAACCACCGAGGTGATGCCACAAAGTAATAGGTAATGCAACCTCTTCTATTAACAGGAATTTTTTTCTCGAAAGTGGATGATCCATTATTAATAATTTCCTCCATCGAAATTCTGACAAAATTGGGGGCACCCCATATTGGAGAATTCGGAAATGTCTCCTCTTGATACCAGATACCGATTGCATCTACATATTCGTCCTCACCGGGATCAGTAGGTAGAACGTCAAATCTCTGCAAACTTATCAGCACAGTATCTCTGTTCACCATTTTGACCTGTTTAATAAGGAGCGGATTTTTATTGGTAGAGTCAATTACCACCAGCTCTGCAGTGTCACTGGCGACACTACCCTCTACATTACTTACCACACAATAGTAAGATCCCTTTTCTATTGCATTCTCTATCGTTAGCGAATCATTATCATTACCTACAGGTGTCGGATAAGGATCCCCACTTTTATACCAGCTATATGTAAGAGAAGACCCCGATGCTTTCAAATAAAAAACTGCTGCTTCACCTTCACGCACGGCTACCGATTCAGGATGTTTCTCTATTAACGGAGCCTTGCCCTTTACAGTTAATTTAGCAGCGCTACTGGTATCGTTTCCTGCGAGATTAACAGCTACGCACCTGTACAGATTACCATCCTGCTCCATAGTCACAGAACCTAAAGCAAGTGTGCTCTCTTCGCTAACTGTATCCCCATCCTCTGTTATCCAGTAGTAGCTCTCAGCCCTCAGGGCAGAAGCAGAAAAAGAGACTCCTTCCCCCTCAAATACAGTACTATCCTCAGGATGAATTGTGAAAGATGGCTTTTTAACAATTATCAGGGTGCAAACCCGGCTTGTAGCGTCACCATGAATGTTCTCTACAACACAATAAAATTCTACAGTATCTTCGTCCTCTGAAGCAGTAACCTTAAGCTTAGGAGAAGTTTCTCCAGACATGGAACCACCATTTTTATACCACTGGTAGCTCAAAGGTTCGGATCCATTTGCCTCAACATTAAATACAGCATCTGTCCCTTCAGCTACAGTAGTATCTTGAGGCTCTTTAGTAATAGAAGGAGCTCCACCCAACATAAGCGCCCAACAACCTGCATCACATTTTCCATCTAACGAACCACGGATTACATCACTGATATCAGTAAGCGGAGCACCAGTGTTATCACAGAACGCTTTTGCCTCGGAATCCTCCGAGAGCTTCCAGTGTGAAGGTAATGTTCTATCACCCACAACATCAACAAATAGTGAATCTACGTTTGAATCTGCTCTGATAACTGAACCTGAGATGATACCAGTGGTGTCGTAATTCATAATGCTGGTGTTGTTGCTTAAAATAGAGTTAGCGATCTTTATCCAGTCTTGACTATAGTTATTCTCGAAGTGGAAAACTGTAGTATTGTTACCAAATGTACAATTAATAATATTAATTACAGGAGTCGCCCCCCCCCAATATCTAAACTCTACGATACGGCTGTTGTTATAAAAAAGGCAATTCTCGAAAGTGACATTTGTTGACAAAGTACCTTCAAATCTGAAAAATGGTCTACTACTTTTGTTGTTACGGAATATGCAACTATTAAAAGATTTGTGGTGAGGATTTCCACTATTTGGTTCCTGACAAAAAAATTCAACTTCACTTTCAAAAACCACTCGGGTAAAGGAAAGGGTTTTATTTTGAAAAAAATTATAGCTCTCACTAGCAGTGTGCTTAAGGATTGGATATTTATCAGGATTGTTTCCGGTATGAATAAAAGTGAGTGTGGCATTTTGATCATAAGAATAATGGGAGAACAGGTTAAAGGTCAACTGTTGATTAGTATCTGTGAAATAGAATGTATCATCAGGCACAGGATTCAGCCTTAAAATGCTGTCCAGCTCATTTCCACCCCTGGTCAGATTAGTAGCAGCCAGACTCTCCAGAGCCATAAAAAGAACCAGAAGACAGAAAATCGGTAGCCTGCAGTTAGAACAAATCCTGTAAACCCTACTCATATTTTTTTCCCTCTAAGCGATTAACCGGCAAAAAAGCGACATATATATAATTATAATAATGGAAAATATAATTCTATATAGAAAAACCTTCAATTACGATTTTGTCAAGCCAAGAGGCTCCCTGAAAAGGTCCCGGTCCCCAAAATGGATCATAGCACTATGAAAATCCTCCGGAAAAGGTGCCTCAATATGAACCCTCAGACCTGTGAACGGATGAATAAAGGAGAGATAACGGGCATGTAACGCCTGACGGCAAAAGGACTTAAACACTTTCGCAGCAAATGGACGGTCCAGAGGTGCTACCCGCATCAGCCTCTCTCTGCCTCCCCCATACAAACTGTCTGACAGAATCGGAAAACCCTTTAAACTGCAATGAACCCTTATCTGATGGGTTCTTCCTGTATGAAGCTTAAAATAGATAGCTGAAACTCCAGCCCGATACCGCAATAACCAGTACTCGGTCAGAGATGGTTTACCATTTTTTGAACTGGTCCGCTTTATCGGCTCCCTTCGGCTTCTCTCCAGCGGAAGATCAATCCGGCCATGACTCTCTGATGGTTCCCCAAAACAAAGCCCGGCATAATGTTTTTCGACCGAACGGTTCGCAAAAGCAGCAGCCATAGCAGCATGGGCATTATTGGTCTTGGCAACTATCATAACTCCACTGGTCTCTTTATCCAACCGATGCACTATCCCGGGCCGCTCATATGCAGAGCCTTGAGACAAAGTACCTATCTGGTGTAATAGTGCATTAACCAGTGTCCCATCACGAACCCCATTGCCTGGATGCACCACCAGACCCGAAGGCTTGTTCACTGCCACTAAATGTTCATCTTCGTAAAGTATATCAAGAGGAATATTCTCAGGAGCCAACTTAATGTCGCGCACCAGAGCCGACCTGACAACCTCAATACGATCACCTCCGGCTATAATATCTTTCTTACTGGCTTTCAGATTATTGCGCAACACCTTCCCATCTGCGATCAGTTTCTGGATCTGCGATCGTGAAATATCGGCCAACTTACGAGACAGAAAGATATCAAGTCTTTCTGCTTTATAATCAGTACCTACATCAAGCACAACAGATAAATTATCGGACATGGTCTGAAACGCTTCCCTCCGTAACTTCCAGGCTTTCTGCTGAATCGGCCTGGTCAGTTTTTTTTAGATCCTGCTTTTTTTTTCTGCGTTTTTCTTCTGTAATAAAAGCAATCATCAAAATCACCACACCCACAGTGACATAGATATCTGCAAAATTAAATATGGGCCAGTAGTACCTCTCAGGTATTCCTATACGAATAAAATCAATGACTCCCAGTTGAGGATGAATAATCCGGTCGAGCAGATTTCCAAATGCACCTGGAAAAATCAGCATGATTCCCCAATGGAGAGCCACTTCGGTTTCTGGAATATGGCGATAATAAAAAATGAGCATGATCACAGCAAGAAAAGTAAATACAATAAAGAAATGGTTTACCGGAAAAGAAGCAATCAGCGATTGTGGATTAAAACCAAACAGGGCTCCTTTGTTATACACCAGCAGCAGTTGAAGATAATCACCAATTACGGGCACCGGGGTAGCAAAAGTCAGATTGGTATGGGCCAGATGTTTTGTAAACCAGTCCAGGAAAAATCCCACTGTTGTAACAATAACCAGCAATAACCATTTTTTCATCTTCTTTTCCAAAAAAATCCCTCCCATTTCGATGCGGATTGGTAGCCCACTATTACGCAAACCCGACCCGGATTATTATCTTATCAGCAACAGACCCTTTTTTATCATGATTGCTATAAAATACTGAATTACGGCTTGATCGGAAATGTTCCTGAGCATAAGTTATTTTAAAAACCAAAATAATTGTCTTAAAACAGTTTAATCGTTAATTTTGACGTTTTTTACAGTGGTGATAAGAATCCGACTTTGTACTTGCCATCATTGATATTACAATTTATTGCAAAATGAGCTGATAACCGTGAAAATCGTTCCATATATAAGAATTATTCGCTACTCTAATGCACTGATGGCCGGGATGACTACGCTTTTAGGCTTCTGGCTTTCAGATTCTTCACTTTCACCCACTTCGGTTTTAATGCTGATTATTGCCACAATCTGCTGCACTGGTTTTGGCAACACCATAAACGATATCCATGATATCGATTCAGACCGGCTCAGTCACCCCGAGCGCCCCTTGCCTCAGGGTATAATTTCAGTCCGATCAGCCTGGTTTTTTTCACTGCTGCTACTGATAACCGCTCTGGTCTCTTCATTCAGTGTTTCCAACTTGCATGGATGGGCAACACTTCTTCCATTGCTGCTTCTCACGATCTATGCTTTTTTTCTTAAAGCCACCCCAATTGCAGGAAACCTGTTAGTAGCCACGCTGGTGGCATACACGATTCTTTATGGAGCACTGGGAGCTGTTGGTTTTCCCAGACTTATCTTCCCGGCATCCATGGCATTTCTTCTGAACTTTTCCAGAGAAATCATCAAAGATCTCCAGGATTCCAAAGGTGATCAGTCCAGCGGAGTAGTTACCTCAGCTATTCTACCTTCCCGTGTACTCAAGAGTATTATTTATGTTTGCAGCGCAGCCTGTCTTTCACTTCTTTTTATCACCATCTATATGAAACTATTCGGCAATCTCTACGGGGTGACAGGTCTTTTTGTCATTTTGCCTCTTCACCTCTTCCGTACAACCCTTATCTGCAGAAAAGGTCACCAGATGAGGCTGGCACTAATCTCCAAATTGTTTAAACTGGAAATGCTTTTCGGACTAGTAGCTTTAGCTGCAGATAAGATTTATACAGGTGTCTTTTGAGAGTTTATGAGCAGCCAACGATTTAACAATTATAGTTTCTTACCCTATTGCAGGGTCCCATCAGGTGATCTCATCACCTAACTCCTGAGGATTTAGTTTATATCGTTTACAGAATGCTCTTTCCTTTTTACAGAATTTTTTTATATCTTCAAAGAACGACATTTCCTCTTTACAAAATTGCATTTCATTTTCACGAGGCCACTTTTCATTTTCATAGAACTACTTCACATTTATACAGATTGCTAACAGCGAAGTATTAAATTTTGTTAAGAATGACTTACACTGACTTTCATCAGTCCATTCTGAAGAAGATTTTTCCTGGATTACAGTCAAAAGAATCCAGTTTTGAAGAATAGCGGAAGCATTTTACACTTTTAAAGGCAGTTTAATGGCAACCATATCCAAAAAAGACACACAGATGAACCTGAAACCGCGTGCGAAACAACAGAAAAAGGTAATTTATCAGACATGAAACCGGTAAAAGTTTAACCTGAACAGATTCGACTCTTTGGCAAGCGTTCCAATGTCGCTCCCCATTATCACAGAAGAGCGACATCATAAATACCACCGCAAGGATGGAGGAGCCTCTACCGAAACAATGCCGGCTGCCCTGTAGCCTGAATTGCGTCACGCCACAATGAGCTTTCCGGATCAACCCGATTGCGTTTATGTACCGCCAGGGCCATAGGTACATGCACAAAAGTGTTATTGATCAGACTAACCAGCATTTTGGTTTTTCCCGCCATTGCCGCATGAACCGCATTGTTTCCCAGACGGTTACAATAAACTGAGTCACTGGGGTTTGCAGGCGTGCTGCGGACAATATAGCTGGGATCGATATATTTAAGGTTAACCTCTATCCCCTCCTGCTTGAAAAAAGCGGAGATTTTTTTCCTGAGAAAAAGCCCGATATCATCCATTTTTTTATTTCCCGAAGCATCCACTCCGTTATTTGATTCGACAAAAAACTCCTGCCCGGCCCCCTCGGCCACCACTATGAGTGCATGGTTTCGTCGCTCCAGCCGTCTTTTCAAATTGGCCAGCAGTCCATTCTCCCCTTCCAGCACAAAAGGAATCTCAGGAATAAGAACATAATTAACATCATTGGTTCCCAAAGCGGTGTGCACGGCAATAAACCCGGATTCCCTGCCCATAAGTTTTACTATTCCAATACCATTAACAGCATCATGAGCCTCCACATGTGCTCCACTAACCGCTTCTACCGCCTTGGAAACAGCAGTTTCAAACCCGAAAGATTTCTGAACAAAACTCAGATCATTATCAATTGTTTTAGGAATTCCCACAACAACTGTCTTTAAACCCCTCCTGCTGATCTCTTCAGCAATATTTAGTGCCCCCCTCTGAGTCCCATCCCCACCAATAGCAAAAAGCATCGACAGATTCATTCTCTCGATTGAATCCACAATATCAGAAACCCTGTCCCCGCCACCTCTGGAGGAACCCAGAATAGAGCCTCCGATACGGTGGATATTTGTCACCACATCGGGGTTAAGCTCCTTTACAGGATATTTATACTCAGGAATCAAGCCCCGAAACCCAAAACGTATTCCTGAAATTTTTCTCACCCCGTAATGAAACCAGAGTGTCATAACGATGGCTCTTATAACATCATTAAGCCCCGGGCATAACCCACCACAGGTTACAATCGCAGCATGTACTTTTGAGGGATCAAAATAGATCTGCTCACGGGGGCCGGCCTTTTCGATCAGATTCTCTCTCTTGTGGGTCACGGTCTCTCCGGGCCTCATCTTTACATTGTAAATAACGTATTCATCTTCACCAACGTAGTTGGCTATAAGGTCACCACTTTTTTTGGATAAAACTACTGGTGATTCGATCTTCGAAACACCAATGCTGGGTATCGTGAAATCATAAAATCCCATCGTTATCTCCTGATTAATGATTTTTGCTGAATGTATTGATGATCCAATATAATTGATGTGCACAATACTTTTTTCCCGCACAGAACTTACCATTTTTCTGCGCTTTTTTTTCAAATCTTGTAAAAAGCCCGTCTTTCTAAGTATTTTTAATGAATGAAAATTAATCAATTACTTTTGCTATTACCCCTTTTGGCTTTGCACATCTTCTCCTGTGCCAGTCAAACTATGCCAAGCGGAGGTCCCGATGATACAACCGGACCAGAAATACTAATTTCTTATCCAGCACCAAAATCTACCAATATCAGCACAGATACAAAAATCGGTTTTGCCTTCTCTGAATGGATTTCCAATAAAAAAACAAATTGTATTTCTATTTTTCCGCCCGTAGCATATTCAACCAAAATACACAATAATAAACTTGAAATTTATCCCCAGGAGAAGCTCCAGGATTCAACTACATATCACATTTTAATCACTTCGGCACTTCTGGATCTCCACAGTAACCCTATTTCACCCTACAATCTTATATTCTCGACCGGTCCAGAGCTTGACAGCGGCTCAATCCGCGGATGCATAATTGATCCCACAGAAAAAACAGCCCAATATAGAATCGCACTGTTTACTCAGGAAGATCTGGCCGACTCAGGTGTAAGCGGCACCCCATCCTACCTTCTGCAAACCGATACCACTGGCAATTTTGATTTTTCAAATCTTAAAGTCGGCTCTTACCAGGCAATTGCTTATATCGATGTCAACAATGATGCGCATCTTCAGACATTAACCGAATCGGTATTTACTCCGGAAGACTCCCTTATACGTATAGATCAGAACACCCCACTGGTTACATTCTACCCTTCATTATTCGATACCTCGTTTCCCGAAATAACCAACCTTAAAGCTAATAACAACAAGATACTAAGCGGAGCCTGGAGCAAAGGGTACGATTCGCTCGTTTTTAATCCACCCACAATAACAATTGAACGCACCAACCCTGTGGAAACGATGCAGAATGTAAAATATGCTCCAATAAATAACTCTCTGTCATTCATGCTGCGCACCGGTTCTCCCATGGATATCGCTCATTACAGGGTCGTCTCCTCAATAGTAAGAATATTTGACAATCAGACCTTCAGTGATACAATACCTTTCAATGGAATCAATACCGTTGACACAACTTTTCCAATACTGATGAGTAAACCGGATACCAACACAGTCATGAATCTCACGCCAGAAATAAAACTTATCTGGTCAAAGCCGGTCATCTCAACAACCCCTCTGTTTCTAAAAGCTCACTCGTCTGGAGATTCCGTAGCCGCCCTTCTTTCCAGAGGCTACTCCGATACTACCATTATAAAGCCGGTT
Organism: Fibrobacterota bacterium; assembly: GCA_023412475.1. GTDB lineage: Bacteria > Fibrobacterota > Chitinivibrionia > Chitinivibrionales > Chitinispirillaceae > JAAYPC01. The sequence goes on from JAEYNR010000049.1 coordinate 104,505, forward strand.
CACAGACTACTCCCATCTACTGTCTACAGCATCATCTTTCCAAAAAACCACTTCCGGGATCTTTACGGAAACGTCGTTTTTTCCAATGACTCCAATGACATAGCTGACACAGTAATGGTTAATACCATTGAAAGTGACAGCATAGCCTTAAGTGTTCAGGGAGCAGCGCCATGTCTGGATTACTCTGAGAACAGGTTGTGGTTTTATGCACCACTAACATCACAGAATATCAAGTACTTTGCCAGTGATAGTGCCGGCTCTTTTCGCTTCGATTCTATAACAGCAGGTAAAGGACAGGTGGGCTACTTCATTGATAAGAACAAAAACAGGACTCCCGATAAAGGAAGAATCTATCCATGGCATTCACCGGAGCCATACATCTCATCTACAGATACTATAGAGGCCAGGGCTCGCTGGGATGTGGAAGGGATCTCAGTATCAATCTGTGATCCATGCGGCTTTTCCAGGGCTGACAGTGCAAGAGTTGATACAGTCGATACTAAAGGACAGTGATCCCCTAATCTCTCAGAAGATAAATACGAAATACGAAACAAGAAATACAAAACAAGAAACAGAAACAAGAACAGGAAATGGCAACAAGGCCATATTTAAAGCTTGAAAAACTCCTACCTCTCTGTTTAGAAATTTGGAATTTGTTTAGGATTTATGATTTGTGATTTGATATTCTCTTAAAAACCATCGAGCTACTAAGGTTGGGAGCAGACAGATACTAAGGTCTACTTGCCCCTGTTTAGAATTTAGGATTTTGTGATTTGATATTCTCTTAAAAACCTTAGTATTTGTCCAAACCTTAGTAGCAGATAAAATGACCATGACCATAAACCTTATTACCTTATTAAAAGGTATGAAAATCGAGCTACAGAAAAAAAAACAGTGAAGTATTAACTTCTGCAGAGTACTTTCTCTGGCAGAATTTTCTCCTCTTTCCTGAAATCATTCATAATCAAAAAAACTACCACTGGAAGAACTGGAATAAAATACTTCTCCCATACCAGGTACGAAAACGGCATCACCAAAAGATAAAATAAAAGTGTAGCTGTAAAAAGGAACCTCAATCCGATCCTTTTTTGTTTAAAATCGGAATAAGCCGAAGATATAAAGGTAAACAGAACCGGCAAAGACATAAGATATGCAAAATAAAAAACAACGTGTACCATACTATCTGAAAGGAACATTTTCAGAAACCGATGAAAATATCCTACAGTTGTCACGTCTACCTCTATTGCCGGTATTGATGAGCTGACCGGAAATAACAGATAGCTAACAGAGGCTAAAAGACTGATCAGAACTATTTTCCTGTCAAGATAAAACTTCCTCCATTTAAACAGAATAAATGGAAAGGAGTATATAAAGATCTGACTTATATAGAGAGTAAGAAAAGCCGGGTGAAATGTAAAAGCGTAAGAAATAAACGTGTCACGCAATGTATTTACAGGAGTGCTCCCTCCCCAGAAAAGCATCAGCAATCCCAGTGGAACGCACGACAACACTACTGCAATTAGATACTTCAACTCTCCTTTTTTGCCACTATTGAGAAAAACCAGGGAAGTATACAGGAAAATTGCGGGAACAAGAAAAGCAAGGTATTGACGGGTCAACAGTGCAGATGCCAGTGCAATCCCAAGTAAAAATGGTTTGCCTCTCTGTATACCCAGAAACGAAAGTCCCAGAAAAAGAATTGCCATCATATCTGTAAATACGAATATACTTGCACCGGCAAAATAAGGATTCAAAGCAAAAAAAGGAACCACCACCAGAGCAACTAAGCCGTTGTAATATTTTTTAAAAATAGAAAAAAACACCAGAAATGTTAAACACGCAACAAGTATTGATAAGATTCGCAAAACCGGTAACTGAAATCCAGCCAGTTTTCCCCAGACAGCATAGATAAAAAATGGCAGAGGTGTAGACATCTCCTCATAATTATAAAGTGCAGTGCTGTTGAAGTTTTCTCCGAAATATTTGACAGTCTCAACAAAATGATGCTCATCGTGCCAGGGTTCCGGACGATTAATGCCCCAGAGTGCAAGCAAAGAGAAGTAAATTATCAAAAAGAATAAAAACAACCAGGTTTCTCTGCCTTTAACAAAATTCATCAGTTCTCTCCAGCTTATTCCCACCTTCATCCTCTGAGCCAATTATCACCACCTTTAGCGACTAAAACGAAAATTCATCATTAAGGAGATAGCTTTTACTGTTGCCATTATCATAAGTGCACCAGTCAGGCCAAAAACCGGCAGAATTAATGTTGCAGTCAACCCCATGCCAGCTACCCCTCCAACCAGATCTGCCGCATTTAGCTTCACCCAGGAAATTCCTTTGCAGTTTATTATCTGGGCTCCCCCAATAACTCCCATCACACAATTTAATACAAAAAAGAATATCTCCGGAGGATTTCTCAATACAGTCAGAAAAAATAATGAAAGTACCACGTAAACACCCACAATAATATCGGGCCTGGGAAACTTCTTAATACAGGTCCCAATTACAAAGCCGACAGATAATGCAATCATCAATAGAGACACTCTCGAATACAGCGTACCAAACAGAGACTGATAAATCATCATTACTATTATAGTGTAGGAGCCAGTACAAAACCCTGTGGTTCCAATAGAAAAGAGCTCTCCTCCGGGCATGAATATCATAATTAAAATTATCAAAAGAATAGATACAAGTATAATAATTATAGATGCTGAAACATTAAACTTGTCAAAATATCGCTCCAGAGTAAATTTCATTATCAGAGGATGTGCAACTTTATTAACACCGGTTTTCATCTGATTCTGATTTGCATCTACAATTTTATCGGTAGACACTGCAGCCAGAATATAATCGTTAAAATAACTGGTTGGAACTTTGCATACGGTTGCAAATTCAAAAGGGATGTCCGATGCTACAAATGTCCACCCATCACCCGGAAATACTTTCACTACACTGAATACCTGCAAAAGGGTTGAAACCAGAAGATCTTTCAGTTTTGTTTCATGCTTATCCAGATAATTGCTGTTAAGACTGAGAGTGAATGAAAACAGCCCGGAGTCTGTCATCATCTCCTTTGTTCTGCAAAAGAAATCTTCAGTAAATAAGCGGCTCATCGCCATATTTTGCGGAACATCAGATCCCAAAATCACGACATCGAATTTATTCTTGCGGGACAGTCTCTCTGGTGTCTGACAGATACACCCGGAATCGGCAAGTACAGGTTCGCTTTCTATACATACCAGCTCTGATGGATTGTATTTTCTGATCGCATCGTAATGTCCATTATCATGGATCAATAAAATACGGTTTGCATTCCTGATGGATAAGGGAACATGAACCGATTGCTCCACAGCAGGATACGGATAACCCATCCGGTATACCTGACCATTTAGAAGCATCATATTTTTTTCATTATCGATGGCAATCTCACCCTCTCTGCCATAGATCACAGATACATCTTTTCCTTTGTATTTCCAGTTGTTTGACTGTGGTTCAATTTGCATAAAAACTAAAAGAATGGCTATTGCCAAACTTAAAACAACACGATTTTTCCACAATACAGGCAACAAAAATAATGCTGCAGACAAGATAATAAACAAATGGGTTGAATTTTGATAAATTGCACACGACACCAGTATCAGACCGGCTATGGTCCCGGCATTCTCCCATCGGTACAGAAATTTACCCTCATTAGAGTGGGCCAATACTCCAAACAATGCACCTGTAAGAAAAGCACAAGGCAGCTCTGCGACCAGTATTACTGCAGTTATAAAGAGAGGAGACTTGAGCTCTCCTGGTAAAAGGAGTCCAGGGATACTCCGTATGATCAGAATTCCTCCGATACAGGACAGCAGATACAAAAGAAACAGCCAGGGCAATTTGAGCGTTAAAATATATCTGGAGATCCGGTTCCCTGCTGCACCGGAAAGTAACCATATTGAAAGGCCGAGGCTAAAAAGAAATTCATTGCCTGAAAATACCGCGAATAATTCACGGATAAAAATAACCTGTGCAACAGAAGAGAAAAGGCCGTTGGCAAAACTATACCACCGAGCCCCCTCATTTCTGAAAATTTTCTTCATCATGGAGCTTATTATTCAGAAAAATGCTCTGCAGTGTAAACTCTTACCTCAGAAGTTTTCCATCCATCCCTGGGCATCCCGGCCTTTAATGACAGATGCTCAAGAAACCTCATCTTGTCTGGTAACTGCTCCCAGACCTGGGGCAGATAGGTGGATTGATAAGGACCTTTTCGTAAAATTACTCCATGAACTCCCGGGATAAGCTTTTTTAACAGTTCTTCGGGAGTTGAAAAAATTAAAGGTTGAGGCTTTGTCAAAACAGATAATTCGACCTTGATCGCAGAAAGCTCTTTTGCAGTAACCGGTGGAAAACGGGGATCTTTTAATGCAGCATTCCCTGCATTTTCGGTGACAGCCTGATAAAGAGGCTTTATCGGTTCGATATACCCGATGCAGCCACGGAGATCACCATTACTGGTCAAAGTGACAAAACAACCCCGATGACTTTTCAGCATCTCAGGTATTTCAGCAGTATCAGTTACAGCCATTTTCTGTACAGATGCATCCAGACTGTTTCTGGCAAGTCGTAGAAGGTATGATTTATGTTCCGCATTCAGCCCGGAAATCTCAGAAGACAAAGGTAGAGAACCTGATTTTTCACTGTAAACTATTGATACATATCCAACCACCCGTGAATCAGAACCATACTGAGGAGCAGTCTGGTAGGAGGTACGAGCATCCAGTAAATGAGGAATAAGGCTCATCTTATTAGCCAGATGCATTATAACCCGTATAGGAGTCTTTCCACAGGCATCAATTTCTCCATCGATTTTTCCGACAAGAATATTCTTAACTGTATTATCATCAACCTGTCTGGCTTTTGAGTTGGTATAGTAGTGAGAAAGGTCAGATGAGGCAATTACCAGAGTGGTTTCATCAAGAAAAGGATACAGAAGTTCTGCCACCTGGAAAGGATCAATTTCACCAGTGAGAATCGGGATAACTTTAAAATCTTTCAATTGAACCTGTAAAAATGGCAGTTGCACCTCAAGACAATGCTCCGGTTCATGTGCTCCTTTTGCAGAACATACAATAGAATTCCTTCGCAATTTCCCCACAACATCCAGATCCAGTCCCACCATCCCTAAAGGAGTCTGGTAGTGGGTTACTTCTGGAATCGAAATACCCTTAAACCAGACATGATGAGAAGGCCCCACAAGAAAGACCCGCCTGGTTTCCTTATTCAGAGTCGCAAAGCCTTTGGCCGCTACCGGACCGGAAAAAACAAAACCAGCATGAGGACTTATCATCAGTCGTGGTGATTTCAGTGAAGACTCTTTTGCAGCCATGTAACTCAGTACTTCTTTTCTGAGTTCAGTTGCACCGGCCGGATAAAACTGGCCTGCTACAGCAGCTTTACGAACAATCTTTTCTGCTGACACATCCTGTTTGTTACTGATCATCATTAAAACTCCTAAAAAAATAAAAAACTCTGCGGTCCCACGAAACCTAACTGCCCCACAAGCCCGGCACCGATGTCTTACATTTAGCACACACACCCCCTGTCAAAGCATTAATTTCAACGTGATAACCTTTTCTGGAGATGAGCAACTCTCCACATGATGAACAACGGGTATCTGAATTTATCTGAGGAACATTTCCTATATATACAAATTGCAAACCCTCTTCCTGAGCAATCTTTCTGGCATTTTCAAGAGTTTCGGCCGGTGTGGGGTACAGATTAGCCAACTTATACAGAGGAAAAAATCTGGAGAAATGTAAAGGCGTACTACTGCCAAGATTTTGCTCTATCCACCTGCACATCTCACGAATCATCAACTGATCATCAGTCCATTGCGGAACAATAAGATTGGTCAGCTCTATCCAGACTCCAGCCTTCCTGGAAGCCATAAGCATCTGAAGCACAGGTTCCAGTTTCCCGGCATTGAGATTGTAGTATACATTGTTGTCAAAACTTTTCAGATCTATATTGACCCCATCTATAACTTTGCAAAGTTCGGCCAGAGGCTCCTGATTGATATATCCCGATGAGACCAGGATGTTTTTAAGGCCTGCTTTATGAGCAAGTAAAGCAGTATCCAGAACATATTCTATCCACACAACCGGCTCAGAATAAGTATATGAGATTGAAGAGCAGCCTCTTTTAATTGCCTCTTCAACCGCCTTTTCCGCAGGAAGATAGCTATTATTAGTCTGTAAGGGGCTGCTCTGGCTGATAGTGTGGTTCTGGCAATTTTTGCAGCGCAGGTTACACCCGGCCACTCCCAGAGAAAACGTTTTAGTGCCAGGCAGGAAATGATACAGAGGTTTCTTTTCGACAGGGTCGGAATGTATTGCACATGGAAAGGCATACCCCAGAGAGACTAACATTCCTTTGATATTTTTTCTGTTTCTGCAAATCCCGGTTTTTCCTTCAGGCAGTACACATCCATGAGGGCACAGATCACAATAAACGGCACTTCCGCTTTTATGCCAGAATCTTGCTTTATAGTTTTTACCTGAATCTTGAGCATGTCCGGAGACCGCAGCACCGGCAAGTGCTGTCAGGCTCATGATTAATTCTCTTCTGGTAATCATGATAAATCAGTAAACATCAAAAAAACGTTTTGAAACTCCACCTTTCCCGATTGGCACAACGATTTGCTTTCCACACCTGGGACAGCGTCCTTCATAAGCGGTACCCTGTTTATTTTTATAAATTCTGCTGTAGATATTACAGCAATGAAAATGCATTCCAAGGAACTCTTTTTTTGCATTCTTCGTGCTCTCAGAATCCATAATCAACTCTTGGTGATATATAACTGTTTTTTTAAAATATAGTCAATAACCGGTGAAGGCAAAAGATGCTTGCAGGTATAACCTTGCGAAAAATAACTCCTGATCATCGAAGAGCTGATGCCCCAGCGGGGAGAAGGTATAAACCTAATAGTAGCTTCGGAAAGCTCTTTGGGTATCAGGTCAGGATACCCCGGTCTATGAACTACACCAAAATTTACCAGAGCGATTATTTCCTGGTATCGATGCCAGAAGTATATCTCCTGCAGGTTATCTGATCCGATAATGAAATAGAGTGGGCGGTTGAACTCTTTTATCAGCTCGTGCAGTGTGTCGATGGTGTAAGAGACCCCGGGACGCTTAAGCTCACTTTCACAGATTATTGCATCCTTCTCTTCTTCCAGCGCACACCGAAGCATATTTAGACGGTCTGAAGCCGAAGCACAAATTGAAGCACTTTTATGAGGAGGATTGCCGCTGGGAATAAAAATTATCTTTTCAAGCCCCAATGCCTCTCTGGCAAATGAGGCCACTGCAAGATGTCCATTGTGAACGGGATCAAAAGTTCCTCCCAGAACACCAAGTGAACCAGTCATGAATTCTCTCCAGAGAGATCATTTGATCTGTTTAAGCAAATCATTAGCCTTGGCGATCATAACTTTGTCACTGCTGTTTTGGATCAGAGCATCCAGCATCTCTCTGGATTCACTATTTCTGTTGAGTTTGATTAGTAGCTCTGCGGCGGTGTAACGAGCCTGATCAATATATTTTGATTGTGGATGCTCCTGAATAAAAGTCTTGAAACAAACAACGGAAGATTCAAATTCATCGATTTTTATATAAAAATTAGCTGCATCAAAATCCTTCTTGGCAAGTTTTTCAAAACTGAGATCAAGATATTTTCTGGCACTGTCAGCAAATGCACCATCTGGATTAATATCCAGGAAATCTCTGAATAATGAGATAGCTTCATTAGTTTCCTTTTGATCACGCCCGGAAGGCTGGGATTGCATATAAACAGCATGACCGATACGAAATTGCGCCTCTTTGCGAAAAGGAGACCTGTGGTAGTCCTGGGCAAGGAGTTCGAAACTGGTCCGCGCCTCCATATAGCTCTTTGACATCAAATCCGCCATCCCTAAATAATAGAGGATACTGTCCATTAATGGACTTCCCCCACACTGGATCTTTGCATTCTCAAGAGTAGTTTTCACCCTGGAATATTTTCCATCATTATAAAAAGATACCGCTTTTGAAATCGCTTCGGAACAATCAAAAAGCTTACCCTTCTTTCGACCCTTCGAAAAACAAGGTATAACTAATAGAGCTGATAAAAAGAAAAAACTGATTACAATCTTTCTCATAATTTTTTTCCAGTATTGTTGAGCGGGATTTCCGTTCAGAATGAATGGTTAAAGCATTTAATTACCCATTAAAAGTGGTTTTTTGAGTATAGAAAAAGCAAATATAAGTTGGGAAAACGATTCTTAACCACTTAAAAAAGCCATTAACAGACTTAGGCATTCATGCAAGCTGTTTTTTATTGCCTGCTTCAGCATGTAAAAGTGGCCTTTTCCCATGGCCCAGGGCCATTATCTGCAATAAATAGTGTCCTGCCCGATAACTCTTTTTTTCTATCGCAACGGAGTCGGGATTATCCGGTAGTTAAAGTCTACATCGTTTATCCATCTGAGCCCCCTCCCCATTTCACTTAGAACCTTTATCAAATCTTCAAAGCCCCTCTCTTGGCAAGCCAGAAGCACCACTAAAACCGGTACAATTCAAGCAAAAGCGAAATAATCGAAACTCTCAAGTTTTGATTTGAGCATTTCTAAAGAGATACCTAAAACCTTACTTGCACGAACCAAGTCCTGATCATAGCGATTCATCACTCTAATAATATGCTTCCTCTCAGCTTCTATAAGCGTACATTCTTCGTTTTTTTCATCAATAATATCCGACTTACAGGTTAGCCCCGGGAAGTGTTCAAGTTTTAAGTCTTTTCCCTGAGCCAGAAGAAGCGCCCGTTCCAGAACATTTCTCATCTCCCGGATATTACCAGGCCAGGAGTAATCGATCAAATGCTTCAACACCTCCTGGTCGAGCGGGAATTTCTGATAACCAAAGGTGAGCATGATGTTCTCTGCAAACCCGGAAATATCCTCTTTACGTTCCTTTAATGCAGGCAAATCAATTGGAAAAACACAGATTCTGTAATAGAGATCAATTCTGAATTTTCCAGTTTCCGATTCTTCCAACAGCTTCTTATTGGTGGCACAAATCAACCTGAATTTGCTGGTACGAATCTTGTTTTCTCCGATTCTGCGAAAACTTTTCTCCTCTATGGTTTTTAACAACTCAGCCTGAACACTTAACTCCATATCACCTATCTCATCAAGAAACAATGTACCATTATCTGCGACTTCGATAAGTCCCTCCCTGTCCTTTAGCGCAGAGGTAAATGAGCCCCGGGCATGTCCGTATAATTCACTTCTCAACAGTTCCCCTCTTAATGCAGAACAGTTGAGCTCGACATAGTTTCCAGCAGCCCTGGAGCTGTTGTCATGAATCCATTTTGCCAAAACCCCTTTTCCGGTACCAGTCTCTCCAGTAAGTAATACAACCGAATCGTTATTTGATGCAACCTCTGCAAATTGTCTAATCTGCATACTCTGGGGGGAATTACCAAAAAAAGGCTCCGAAGGTGTTTTTTTAAGCCTGCGCGATCGATTCTCTTTCTTTTTGAGCTCCTCAAGCTCAAGGCACTTCTGGATGCTGAGCCCCAAGCCTTCGATTTGCATTGGTTTGGTAATAAAATTGGTAGCCCCCAGGCGCATGGCTTTTACTGCCGTACTCACATCTGCCATCCCGGAAATTACAATAACCGGCGTAGAGCTGAACCTGGCAGTGATTTCCTGAATAAGATCAAGAGATGTTCCATCGGGAAGTTTTATATCCAGCAAAACAGCATCATAAACTTCCTTCTCGATCATCGAACGAGCCTGACTTATTGAAAAAGCCTGGGAAACACTATATCCTTTGCCGCAAAGATATCTGGATATTCCTATTTGTACAATTTCTTCATCATCTACCAATAATATTCTGGACTGCATGGCCATAAGCCTCCTTAATGTACCTTAATTTAATCGACCAAATACAGGAGTGTTCTGCTTATAAAAAAAGTAGGCAATAGCCATACCAAGAGGAATGGGAATTTGAGATTTGGGATATTTGAGACGTCCGGCCGGAGGTCTTTACAATTTCAAGCAGGCCCTTTTTGAAGAAGCAATTTTGAAGAAAAGAGGTATCTTTGTTGCAACAATGCTGTACTATCGCAAAATGTCGGGTTGTTTATCTTCCCCCAAATCAATCCCTCCTGCCACAGTACTTTTTCTCCATTTCCTTTAAATAAGTCGCAGTTTTCAGGAGATTCTCCTTTTTAAACCCGGAGCAGCGAAGATCAATGTATCAAAGTTTTTTAATTGTGGAACTTAACTATTATGAAATGCAACAAATATGGTTTCCCAGCCCTGTATTCTGCTTCAGTGGTTGCGGCAACAGCAGGAGACAAAAATTTGAATCGTTTATTTCCCCATGGTTCACTATAATACTTGTTAAGATCAGTTATAAGTTTTTTATAGGACAATTTATCAAAAACAAACAAGCGGGTATCTGCTTTATTGTCTGGGTGTTTGTCTGGATTACCAATTATAATATAGCGGGAGGATTGTCCTTCAAAATTAATTGAACTTATACCATGCAATTCTTTCAAACAATCAGGGCAATCTGGGATAGCCCAAAAAGTGCTGGCATCTTTATCTGCTCCGGCATAGCCATAATTGACACAATTGGCTCTTTTCACCATTTTTCCATTTTGGATATCAAAAAGTAGAACCGAATAGGCATTAACGCTATTCATTTCAGGACACTTGTAATTCACATATAAAAAGCTTTCATAAAAGTAGGTACATTCGCCTAAAAAGATACTATCACGAACTAGTGGCAGTTTGAATTTGTTTTCGAGTTCACCTGTTTTTGTGCTTCGAATTTCAATAGTAATTCCATCAAAAGCATACACTTTATCTTTAAAAATGTGGATAGCTGAATGCTGAATAGGTGCGGTAGATTGATTCCATATGGTCTTTCCTTTTGAATCTACACTGCGAATATTTTGAAGGCCCGCATCAATCAAGTAGACATCTTTATTAGAATCAACTGCAAAATCATAGGGGAAATCTTCATTTGAGGTAATGCAACCTGTACACTCCTTATCAGTAAAATAAACTGTAATAAGAGTATCAACCGAATAAGCAATATTTTCCACACTTTTGGTATCGGTATTACCTTCGCCAAAGAAGCAGAACAGTAAAAAGACAATAAAAAGTTTTCTCATGATTTTTGCATCTATTATTATTACCCAACTATCCAATTATGCAAATTCCCCGCATTATAGTAAACAGGATCACTTCCGCCACGTTTTGAATATCTCGCTATAACCCTTGCTAAATCTTCTGTCGTTACTCGAGAATTGTTAACAGGGTTAAGCCAATTTTGAAAATGCGTTAATTTTTTTTCATAAGCAATACCCATGTGTCCAACTGAGTTATCTCCATTTGTTCTTGCCCACACTACGAATTGATGCACCTCAGAGTTATAGGTGGTAGGTGTGAGAAAGTTACCAACGGTTGCGGTGCTCCATCTGGTTTTATCACCAAATTTAAGATAGCTGCAGAACCCTGAACAATCCTGTCTAATTGCTTGACTATACGAGTATCCTGACCATGTATTCACGCCATAAATCACTATATTTTTTTTAGCTTCCTCGCTCATTTCCGCAATATTAAGCTGCTGTGTAGCCGCTTGTGCCGCAGTTTGCGCATCACTACCTATGCCCGGAACACGATACCTGTGCTCTTTCCAAAGATCTAATTCCTCTCTGGCAGCTTCATCAAAGATACCATTCACTTTACCACTGAAGGTGATCTCGACCTCGATCTCTTCACCATCAAGAACGCGAATTTCCTTTTGCGAAAGAGTCTGAAATTCGATCAACGTCTCTTTCGTCTCATCGTTAAAGTATCCATCCAATTTTATTGTTTCAAATCCCAGTTCCATTAAACTCTTCTGAAAATCGTAAACCACAGTGCCCGCATGATGATCCTCACCACCACGCTGTCCAAGGCGATTTCTAACACCAGCATTATCGTACTCTCCATATCGAAGCGTTGGGAGCGGCTTTATCCATCCGTTTTTTTTCCAGGAGTCCAGCTCATTGCGAGTTATTTCATCGACAATTCCATCGGAGGTTTCCTTTTGAAGAACACTGGAAGTCTCAATCAAAACGCCGGATTTCTTAGGCAACCGGTATTTATCAATTGCATACTTCTGAAACTCTTTTACCGCAAAATCGGTCTTATTACCGAAAAACCCGTCATC
>JAEYNR010000005.1 GCA_023412475.1 Fibrobacterota bacterium
AAGCTGGGATAGCGATGTAACAGATGGTTTTGGCTTGTTAACGTAATCAACTTTCAAACGAAAAACCTGTAGAAAAGTATTTTTGGATCGTCAGATCCAATTTTATAAAAGAATCGTACGTTTTAGGGTTCAATTATATGTATCTTTTGTAGTGGAGTTACAATAAGCAGTTGGAGATTGAGTTTTTTGAACAGCTCAAGACCAAACCTGGTCGATTCATCGGATCCGCGGCCAAATGCTTCATCAATAACAACAAACCGAAAACTACGGGAACGAATCTCACCCCATTCAAGACCAAACTGGTATGCAAGGCTCGCTGCAAGCACGGTATATGCAAGCTTCTCTTTTTGTCCACCCGATTTCCCGCCTGAATCGGTGTAGTGCTCATGTTCTGTGTTATCTTCGATCCAGCGCTCCGATGCAGCAAAAACAAACCAGTTACGTACATCAGTAACTTTCTGTGTCCAGCGTTTATCGACATCAGTCGAGCCCTCACGCCCCCTAAATCTGTCAATTATATCCTTCACCTGAAGAAACTTGCTTTCTGCATACTGCTCCTCCTCAGAACCGGTAAGACTCCCTTCGGTACAGGCCCGAAGCGATTGCTGAAAATCCCTTATTTCGATATCAGTTGTCAGTTGATCCTCAAGAACAATATATCTTCCTCTGTTGTATTCGATTCCAGTAAGAGATTGATTAATCCTGTCGATTCGTTCTTTAATCTCCTGACGCTCTCTATTGAGCTGTGACTGAAAATTAGCTATTTCCCGTATCGTGTTTTCATTTAGCAAAGATTTAAATTTTGACTCGAATTTTGGCAGATCATCAGCTTCAAGCTGGTTTAACATATTTTTGAATTCCGCTCCAGCTTCAATTTTTGCATCAACTTCTACCGTTTCAGCAACATAATCCCTGCGGTATCCTTCCATATTTCTGATAATCCGCTCTTCAAGTGTTTTCATCCGTTTATCTTCATTATCAATTTTCTTCTGCAGCCACTCCCGCATATCGGTCTGCCTGTTATCTATAGATTCCACAGACAATTGCCTGTCTGCCAGAACCTCACTGCGAATCGCATTAAGCTGATCGAGTAAAGGGTTTAGCTTCTGTCTGGCATCATCACCTGATATATCCAGACACTGCTTTAAAAGGAGTTGTGCCTGATTCTGTTTTTCTTCATTCTGCGATTTATCATGTTTTTCTTTATCAAATTTGCATCATTTTCTTTTATGGATGTTTCCAGGGCTATAAGCTGACCCTGAAGTGTCTTGAGAATATCGGAGGTGTTTTCAAGCTCTTTTCTCTCACGCTCGAGCTCTTCAATCTGCAAGGCAACCGGTTTCCAGTCTATCTCATCAAAACTGTATCCTTCAAGCTTAACGAGCAATGTTTTTTCAGTGTTGTATTTTTCCTTTTCATCCTGAAGAGAACTGATCACCGCAGCTATACACTGAATCTCTTTTTCTACAGAAATCCTTTGTTTGTCTAAAAGTTTAATTTTCTCCTCATTACTCCAACCCAGGATAAATCTGCTGCGGTCGCCAAGATCGTGACGATCATCCTTTTCATGACGATTTCCAGCCCCCTTTATCTGACCTGATATAGTAACAGCCTGCTTCTCCCTGCGGAACTGATCCATAGACTTGCAACATGCATAATCAAACCGTTTTCGAATTTCGGTATCCATTTTTAATAGCCTGAATTTCGCTATCCAGTTCCGCTTTGCGCTTTTCCAGTTCTGCAATTCGTGTTTCTGCATCGGTTTCAGATCCAAATACCATCTGTTTGAGCAGTTCGAATATGGTAAGCAGCCGCGATTCTGTTCCGACAAAGGCCCTGGCAGTTAAGCTTTCTACCCAGGTAAGTACTTTTTCTGTAGCAGGAGTCAAATCATAATGTGGTTCATCGCTGCCAACCGGATAGAATTTACGCAGCCAGCCTTTTTCATTTTGAGCCCAGTCATCAAGATAGGCAGCCGCAGAACGTGGAAAACTCTCCGCCCCTTCACTGATTCGAAGCTGATAAAGAGTATCTTCTAGTTTGGAAACCAGATTGGCTTGAGTCATAAACCGCACATTTGGCTGAACAAATGCCTTATCAAGAAAAGAGAGTATAAGCGGAGCATTTTCAGCTCTTAAAAGCCGCCATGATGGATGTATTTTGTATAGTTGATTAAGACTGGAATATGATAGGCTCATATTTTCTTGATATTGAATATTAATAATTTACTCGGATAGACCGGATTTATAGCAGTTTTAAAAATACACATTGGTCTGGATGGAAGTATGGTCAATTTTGTTTTAGCGGCTTGGGAATGCTGAATCAAAAGAGCAGTTCAGGCTACGGTGAAGCGAGCTATAAGAGCAGATAGCACTTTTCTTCGATAATACTTATAATTTTTTAATCCTATAAAATAGGAATTGGGAGAACAATAAAAAAATTACCTTCTTATGGTTCCAGGCTGGAGCATTACGAGACAAAAAGGTCTCATATTCAACTTAATAGCAGTTTCACCCAAATCCCATTCTTCGCTCAACTTAACAACAGTTTATTTATTCTGCTCTCTTCAATGCCTCCTCTATCATCTCATCTATCCGACGTTCCTGAAAAGTATCTGCTAACAATTTCAACTTTCGTGCAAAGGGAATATATTGTTTCCCTAATGTTTCGATGTACTGGGCTCGTTTACTCAGTTGAAGCATATCTCCACGCATAATAAATTCATGAAGGATTTTAAGCTCCTCCAATGGAGGTATAATAAATGGTTCAGAGATTCCGCCTTCATCTTTCTCTTCATATATCCATTCTATGTGCATATAATTTTTAAGAATCCCTGATAGTTTTTCCAGATCAACAGGCTTTAACAAAAAATCATTAAATCCGGCTTTTTTATACTGCATGTTATTTACATCCTCCATATTTGCCGACATAGCTATCATGATTATATTTCCAATCGCAGGAATTTCTCTGATTTTCATAGCGGTATCAAATCCGTTCAGCTTTGGCATGCGTAAGTTAATTATTGCTATATCAGGCTTGATGTATCGGGCAATTGATATGGCCTGAATACCATTCTCAGCCTCTGATGTACTAAAGCCTAGTTGTGTGAACCACTCTTTAAGCATCTGGCGACTTGTCCACCGATCATCGATGATCAATAATTTTTTGCGAACTCCTTTATAACCAATAATTTTTCTTTCAGCTTGTTTTAACGGAACCGAAATATCGGTGGTATCAAAAGTAAGGTCAAACCAGAATTTGCTCCCTTTTCTCAACTCACTTTCAACAAAAATATCTCCACCCATCATTTGCACCAATTGCCTGGTAATAGAGAGCCCCAGTCCAACACCTTCAGTTGCAGCAACACCTCTGGCT
Organism: Fibrobacterota bacterium; assembly: GCA_023412475.1. Classification (GTDB taxonomy): domain Bacteria; phylum Fibrobacterota; class Chitinivibrionia; order Chitinivibrionales; family Chitinispirillaceae; genus JAAYPC01. Next base: position 3,376 of record JAEYNR010000005.1, read on the forward strand.
TGTTCAAAAGGTAAAAAAATCTGCTCCAATCGATCAGAACTTATGCCTCTACCTGTATCTTTTACCTCAAAGTGAATGGTACATTGCTTATTATCTGTTCGCCCGGCTTTTATTTTCCCACAAGACAATACAGATACGCCACAAATAATAAATCCGGAATCGGTAAATTTAATGGCATTTCCCAAAAGATTGAACAATATCTGGCGAAGCCGGGTTTCATCAGCAATAATACCCCGTGGAATATCCGGATCAATATGAAAAATCACCGATATCTGTTTTGCTTCAGCTTTAATCCTGGTGAAATCCCTAATAGAATCCAGAAACAACAAAAGATCTATTTCAGTTGGATGCAGTTCAAATCTATTGGCTTCGATTCTGGACAAATCAAGAATATCGGAAATAAGGGTCAGTAGGTGCTCGCCGCTGCTTTTCATAATTTCAACGCCGGTTTTTTGACGCTCATTTAGCGTTGAATCCCGTGCGAAGAGCTGAGCATATCCAAGAATTGCATTAAGAGGGGTACGCAGCTCATGACTCATACTGGCCAGAAAGCGACTTTTTGCCCTGCTAGCTGCTTCAGCAACTTCTTTTGCATCGTGAAGTTGTTTGTTGGTTTCAGATAATTCTTTTGTACGGGTCGCAACAAGATCTTCCAGATGTTCACGATATTTGTTCAACTCCTCCTCAGCTCTTTTGTGTTCATCGATATCAATGAGAACTCCTACAACCCGCGTTAATCTGCCTTCTTTATCATGACTTACAGCAAATCCCTGAACCAACATCCATCGATAACCACCCATTGCATGTCTGAACCGGATCTCACATTTTTCTTTACCAAACCCCGATCGCGATAAATATGCCTTTTCAACAGTATTTTTGATTTTTTCCTGATGATCTGGGTATATCATATCAATCCATTCGCTTAGTCCCACCGGTTCATATTTTGTTTTATAGCCAAGTGCAGTAAAACAATCAGGTGTTGCATACCAGAGATTATTTCTAAGGTCCCAATCCCATATACCAATCTGTGCTGATTCAAGAGTTATTCTGAGGCGTTTTTCAGACTCTTTAAGTTTTTCTTCTGTAATTTTTCTCTGTGTGATATCGGTCAGCATTTCAAAAGCACCTTTAAAATTCTTATTTTCATCAAAAACTGGAGTAGAAGAGAACAAAAACCACACTTTATGTCCACTTTTATGACGAAGGGGTTGCTCATGAATACCAGAAATTCCCTTCTTCAGCGTTTCTATCCTTTCGTTATAAACAGTAATATCCTGCTTGAACATAAAATCAGTATTAGAATGGTCCATTAACTCTTCAATTTGACAACCCAGCATCTCTGCCATTCGTTTATTTACAAATGTGGTAATGCGGTTCTCGTCGATTACCCAAATACCTTCATTGGTTGTATCAACAATTCGCCGGTATTTTTCCTCACTCTTCTTCAATTCTTCGAACTGTTTCAGCAATTGAGGATAATAGCTTTTTTTAATCGATTTTTCACCCAAACCGATAATCTGTTTCAGACGAGCATTTCTCTTATTTTCAGTATCAAAGTGCTCGTTCATAAATACTTTCAATATCTTTTACTGAAGGCTCTTTTGGGTTGGTGACCAGACATGGGTCACTTATTACATGGTTGGCTAAAAAAGGTATGTCGTCCTTTTTTACTCCCACTTCGCTTAACGATTGAGTAATACCTACACTTTTTTTGAATGAGATCAAATCCTCTATAATTTTTTCTTTCTTCTGCTTATAAGAAAGCCCCATAAGATTTACTCCCAAGGCTTCAGCTATCCGAAAATACTGTTCTGAGGCACTCTCAAAATTGTAATCGACAACGTAATCAAGCATAAGACCGTTGCAAAAACCATGAATCAGATCATAATAGCCACCAAGACTGTGCGCCATTGAGTGTACTAGTCCCAGACTTGCATTGGAAAAAGCAATTCCTGCAAGCAGACTTCCTAAGGACATTGAATTCCGGTAGTTCATATCTGAAGGGTATTCAATAGCATTAAGCAGGTTTTTTCTGATAATTCGTATTGCTTCAAAAGCCAGCAGATCGGTTACCATAGAATTTGCAGTAGAAACACAGGCTTCAATCGCATGAACCAATGCATCTATACCTGAATATGCAGTGATATTTGAGGGCAATGTGGTGGTTGTTACAGGGTCAATCAGTGCTACATCCGGTACAATTGCTTTGCTGATTATTGCAATTTTAACTTTCCTGACAGTATCGGTAATAATTGCAAACTGAGATATATCTGCAGATGAACCAGCGGTTGTTGGAATGCAGATCAGAGGGGGAATTGGAATGACGACCTGATCCACACCTTCAAATGTTAAAATTGGCTCATTGTTATTGGCTACAATCCCTATTCCCTTTGCGCAATCCATTGGACTTCCGCCGCCAACAACAACAATTATATCACACTGTTCTTGCAGATATTTTTGCGCCCCTTCCATTACTTCGGTATCCCTTGGATTAGGGGTAATATCAGAAAATATTACATATTCAATACCAGCCTTTTCTAAACTCATCTGCACTTTTTTTGCCCATCCACAATTAATAACTCCCTGATCAGTTACCAGAAATGCTCTTTTTGCAGCCAAATTTCCTGCATACTGCCCTGCCAGAGCCAAGGAACCTTCTCCTATCACAAATTCAGGAACAACAAACTTACGTGGCTCCATAATTTACTCCCTTGAAATTCTTTTCTGTGAAATATCGAACTACAAAGTTTTACACTTAATTAAAAATTCTAGGAAAAACAGTAATCAACATGATTTCAAACGCAATTTTTCCTCCAAAGGATTTTAGTACTTGGTGGTGTTACAATGTTTAGCAGAATAAATAAGAATGATAATTGAGGTGATTGCAGTACAAGCAACAGCGGTAATAAACTTTATCAATGAGTTTTGCGATGCTTATTTACTATTGATATAAGAGCATTAACATCAAAAGGCTTTTCAATAAAATCATCAGCACCCACTTTTTCAGCTATTTCATGGTCTTTTACCTGCGTGGCAGCAGTCATAAAAATCACAATCGAATCCGGATTCTTCTGTTTAATTTTTTTACACACATCCCATCCATCGATATCTGGCAAACGAATATCCAAAAGAACAATCGAAGGATTCTGAGATTCAAACATCTCAATTCCTTCCTGCCCAGTAGTTGCGACAGTGCAGTTTATTTGTCTCATCTTCAAATTGATTTTTACAAGCTCACCAATTATTACTTCATCTTCAATAACAAGCACTGTGTCATTCATTACAAATCTCCTTGAGGACAGTAAAACAGAAAGTAGCTCCTTCACCATACGTTGATTCTACCCAGATTTGACCTCCCTGTGATGCAATAATCTTTGAAGCAATTGATAAGCCTAAACCAGAGCCAATACTTGGTTTTTTTTCATCCCGAATTCTATAGAAATCTTCAAATAATTTATTCTTCTCCTCAGGCTTGATCCCAGGTCCGGTGTCAGAAATTTTCACCAGTATATAATCATCTGTTTCATTGATATTAATAGTAATTCTTCCATTTTCATTAACATAGCGGAGAGCATTGTCTAATATGTTGCGTATGACCTGTCCGGTTTGGTCTTTATTTCCTACTGCTCTGCAGTCATGGTTAGTTGCATTGTGAACAACTAAAGGAAAATTCGACGGCAAGTTAAGTGCACCAATGACACTGTCAATCATATCTGATATATAAAATGCTTCAGTTTTTAGCCTGAAATTATGGGTTTCGATTTTAGAAATATCCAGTAGATTTGCGATCAGGGCAGCAAGTCGTTTTGATTCAGATACGATTATTGACAGGATATTTATCCGGGTTGAATTGTCTAGTTGCAGATCTGCTGCTGCAAGAGTCTGGGCATACCCAAGTATACTTGTCAATGGAGTTCGTAATTCATGTGAAGCGAGCGCTACAAATTCCGTTTTTATATCATCGACTTTTTTCAGCTCTCTATTAGCTTTCTGCAGTTCGATATTTGCAACACGCAAACACTCAGCCACTTTAGATAACTCCGCAGTCCGAATTTTCACCCGGTCCTCCAGCTCTTCATTAAGTCTTTCTAACTCTCTTTGGGCCGCTTTTCTTGCATTTATTTCTTCATTTAATAAAACGTTAATATTTACTAAATTACTCGCCTGAAGTTCCAGTTGTTTTTTCTGATTTCCGATCTGTAGATGAGTTCTTACCCTGGCTATTACTTCCTCATGATTAATCGGTTTGGTTATATAATCTACACCACCTAATTCAAATCCTTTAATCTTATCCTCTACTCCAGTAAGTGCAGTCATAAATATCACTGGAATATCCCTTGTTGATCCATCTTCCTTCAGCCTTCTACAGGTCTCAAATCCATCCATATCTGGCATAACTATGTCTAAAAGTATCAGATCCGGTCTAACTCCTCTGGCACGGCGTAATCCACCCGCACCTGACTGGGAAACTATTACGGTAAAACCACACTCCATCAAGTAATCGCCAATCACAGCTAAATTCTTTGGCTGGTCGTCTATAATTAGAATCGTAGCTGGTGTAGAATAACTGGTCGAGTCTGTCTTAAGCAGATTATTCATTTCAAACTCAATATTCTATATTCAACCACAAGACTGTAATTTAGTCATTTTGTTTCATGAAAATTTTTCCCTCTACATGCAAAAAGCATATTTCTTAACCTTTACCATATTGTCAATATCATGCATTTTTTGTGCCAATTATACAATTACTATGGCATTTAAATTGTGCAAAAAAAAAGAGTGCCAATTTAGTTGCGGAAAAGATTCCAGTTCTCTTTTGCATATTATTACCACAGTAATAACTAAATGAAACCTTAGTTTTGTGTATTAATCCTAAAAACCTTAGTATCTGTCTAAATCTAAGTAGCATTAGAATAGAACCAATGACTATAACCTTATTACCATATAAAAAAAAATCTAGAAATCGAGCACCATTATTAAAGACGTAAAAAATATCCGGTAACAAGGTATTCTCTTGTGTTCGTGTTTCAGCTCTACTAAGAGGTAGGACAGTCAGATACTAAGGTTTAGAGGGGAAAAATTGGTGAAGGTTGTGACAAATATCCTCTTATTCATATTTTATTGCCAGAATACTAAATCCTGAATCATACGCTGACACTACTGCCTGGCCTTTCTGGCTTGAAGAAATAGATTTTGGCAGAAGAGCCTCTTTAAAATGGCCTGTTTTTTAAATCAGTATAAAATAAAATGACATCAAAGGGTCATTTTTTACATCAGCATGTTAAATTATCACGAAGTAACGAAAAAAAAGTCGTCAAAAACCTTTTTTTCTCATTCAGCTTCTAAAAATGAGTTTGGCTTACCGAAATCATTGCACTTTATTCCCGATTTAAGTCGCTGGCAGTGAAAACAGTTCCGCTAGGCACGGTCTTTATACCCGGCAGCTTCTCCAAAACTGCACATGAGAGTCTATAGCGAAATGGCCCAAAGAAGCCATAATAGCCTAACCTGATTCAATCCAGAACCTGAATTTTCCTGATCACCTGCTCTCCCAGGGCACTTTTAAATCGCACCAGAAATAACCCGTTACTTACAGGATTCCACTTATAATAGGTTTTCCCCCTTTCAGCAAAACTGGTTACTACTTTCCCCTGAATATTAAGAATGCTGACTTGAAAATCTTTTTCAAATGGTATCTGTAAAATGAAGGACCCGACCCGGCACACTCTGTTTCTGTTAAGCATTTTATGAATTTTTACGCTTGCACCTTCAGAGTTGTAATCATCTTTTCCGGGAGAACCATGTACTGCCCGTGAAGCTATCCAGTTATTACCATCATTTTGATCATGTGGGGCATTGGCATCGGAAGGAACCAGTGATCTGCCGCTCTTATCGGGCTCAGTTGGCCAGGGTGTCTTATCACTATAGGTAATCGAGAGAACTATTGCCCCGGAAGCATCGAGAATTTCAAGTTTCTCACCGCTGTTTGACAGTTGATCCCTGTACTCTCCATTAGGATTGAATCCATACCTGCTCTTGAATTGTGCTCTGTTGGAAGCGACAACAAAGAAACTGCCCGGTTCAAGAATAGTCCCGGGTAAAAATGAATATGAAATACCACTGCCAAAACTGAGACCAGTTAAACTTAAGGGCTTAGATCCGGTGTTTTTTAATTCAAGAAATTCATACAAGCTACCCTGATCATTCTTATCATCAACAGGCTTATAATGGATCTCGGTGATTTTCAGATCGCTATAATCCTGGGGTATGATTATAAGTAAATCTCTAAGCGCGCTCCATTCACTCCCGGTTTTGATACGGGCATTAACCAGTGTGGTGGTATTAATAGTAATTGTTGCAGAACTGGTGCTGGTTTTTGCCGCCTGGTTGTCGCTACCCCCGGGTGAACGTGGATCGCTACCATCTATTGCATAGTAAATGCTTCCCGAAGTGTTAGGGTTTGAGATTGTCAATTGATATCCTGAAGAGCCTTTAGTCTTTCGCACTATAATAGTCTGCCCTGCAGAAAAGACCGGTGGATCGATCGATGGATAAAGACTGTCCTCTCTGAATTGCTCTATGACAATTTCTGTCCTCTTGGGCATATACTCATTATAAATTCTTTCAAGTTCAGGAAGCCAGTCATCGTGCTTTGTGCGGGTCGTATCTACTTTTGAATCACCCCATCTTGCCGATTCTGCGATTATCGCTTTTTCAATCTGAGCTTCTCTGGCCTGATATCGGTTTTTTGACTGCTCAGGGCAAAAAACCCCATTATTAAAGAAATGTCTGAAAACATGATCTGCAAATTTCATCCTGTAATCACTGTTTTCACAAAGCGCCTGATGAATCCGCTGAGGATTAAAAAAACGAATATCATCCGATAGTTTAAAAGGACCCGTTCTGTCAACCTCGAGTGCCGGAACAGCGGTATCACGCATATTCACCTGGAAGTCCACCATGGTGTGCTCACCATCATGGCTCATCCATTTAAATCCGTCAGGCTTAACACGGTTAAAGATGGCCTGTAAGTTATTGGTACGCTGAGGCTCAGAAAAAGCATAGGTAGGGGAGTCAAAGTTCCCGGTGTAAAATGTTATCATTAAATAATCTATAAGATTTTCCACATCCAGAAGCCGTTCGTATGATGGATTTACTGTTTTACCATCAGGCTCCAATCCCTGTACCATGTAGTAATCAGAGTTTTTGCTGAATCCTGCGAGGGCTTTTGTCCAAAGTCTTTGCGCTGCGTCAATTGTACCATCATCGACTTCCACTGTTTTATCTCTGTCCGAACCCATCGTAAAATCATTAACTGTACTTAAAACATCATAATCCCCATAATCACCACCCATATAGGATTCTGCATATCTATTGTCAGCCTGTTCCTGTGTCTGATAAATTCCCCAGTACATTCCATTGAGATACAGGTGATAGTATCTGCTTCTTGTATAATAATGTCCCAGATCTCTTTGGGTATCCCTGCAGTAAACATCCTTGATCATTGTGCACTGTGCACCTTCAGTGGATTTGTAGCTCCATGAGTAGTTCTGTGAAGTTCGCAGGCTGATTTTATCAAACTTAGATACTCCTTCATCCTCAAAGAGGGGATAGTTGAGCTTTGGTGCACCATATTTTTCCCGAAAAAAGAGTCGGAAAGAATGTTTCGGACAATCAGCATGCCTGCTCCAGCCACCACGGATTCGAATACCACAAGGTATTGAAAAACCAAATGAGCCATCAGGGTTAATCAGTTCCGCGTAACCGAAACGTTCCCATTCGGCACCTGTTTCCAACGCATTCTGATAGATTCCACGGGTTTTATCAAAAAGGCTGTCCATATCCAGGACTAACGATATACTCGCAATATCTAATAGTGCTTCTTTAAAAAGACCATCATAACGAGGATCTGAAACTACCGTTGAATCCATCTCATAATCGTATTCCTGAGCCATCATAAAACCGCCACTTCTGGTAGGTTCGGGCCATGGTAACCCCGGATAACTCTGTGTTAAAACGTTAGATATAAATATGTAGGTTTTGGTAGTCATGGTACTTGTGTCCTGGTGAAGGATTGCGACCGCCCGAAGTACGACTGCTGGAGTGGCAGTACGCCCTTCTATGCTGTTTGGATCAATAAGAAGAGAAACCGGTGATGCAGCAGTTATCATGGTAGGCGAGAATCTTGGATCACTGCAATCAAGTGTATATTGTATTGTTGCTCCTTGAGAACCACTTGAGAGTCTGACCGTTATTGCAGAATCATAAAACCCATGGTCCACATCTACCGAAACAGGAGATACAGCCGCTAAACAATACTGTACCAGAACTAAAAAAATCAGGCATATTACATTTACTTTCGACTTAAGAATCTGTGGCATGTTCCTTGTTCCTGTTAAATGACCGATTCATGGGAATTAAAATTTGCATATTTTATTCTTGTAATATTTTTTTTACATCTGGCAAATAATCACCATCGATGTAAACGCAAATTACCTGTTTTCCATATAGATATAGTGTTTCAGGTTTCATTGGCGGCCCTCCTCTTTTTAAAATCCGGACGCTCCCTGTTTTAGAGACGCAGATCGCTAAAAGGGTTCATTTATTTTACATCTATGTAATACAAAAGTGGTTTTTTTTCATGCAGAGCGCTCACAGAAGAGCGCTCCAAAAAGGGAGTATGAGTAGGCATTAAAAAATTGAAATGATCTGTCGCATACCGGCTTTGCTATTTTTCTCGTGGACAGAGAGTATATAGCAGCCATTTTCCAGTGATGACAAATCGAGTAAACATTTCTGTTGTCCTGTGATATTCATTTTTTTAGCCAATTGCCCCTGAAGAGTAGTTAAAGTAACACTGCTTCCGTTTACAATACCGGAGAGCTCAAATTTGCGATTCTTTAAATTTTTTACTAAAACAGAATTATTAGTGTTACTCTGATATCTTTTATTTATTGTCTTGACCTGAGCATCCCTGATATGCCACATATTTCCTGTCATTGTCATCAGATAGCAATTGCCTAGAAACCCATGATACCAGTAATTGTCAAATCTCATACCAGCTATGTGTTTACCAAAGGCATCTGAGACTTCCTGACTATTACACATTGCAGCAACCGCAAAACCTCCTACATAGGACATATTATGGTATGAGCCGGTTTGTCTGCCATCAAGACTATAACCATCCCTGATATTTGCAGGCCCGATACCATATGCCCAGTTAGATATTTTCGTGCACCACGCCTTGGCTTTTTCATTGCCATTCCAGAGGTAATCCAGTGCAATTCGCCATGGAGCACGACAGGCATCGAAACCATAGCTGTGATTTCTTCCACCATTCGAAGCACTTCCATCCAATTTCTGCCAGTCGGGAATAAGTCCTGTAGTCGGATGTGCACCGTTTTGCAGTAATGTATAGGTGTCATCAGCTAGCTTGCTCCATGCATTGTCACCTGAGACTTCGGCGAAAACCCGGAAAAAGGCAGGTGTATGGTAAGAAATATCGGTCTCATTACATCCACCATAAACTCCACCTCCCGCCATGCCTCCGGCGATCACTGATGTACCACCACAATTTACAATCAGTCTTTTAACTGTATTTATTAGCGTGATCGCCTCAGATTTATAACTTTCTCCCCACTGCCATGAAGCTACAGCCATTGCATAAGCAACATCAAGATCACCATCACTTGCACTTCCCCCATCACTAACGCCGCCACAGGTTACTTTCCAAGCCATCATGCCATGTCCCTGAAGCTTGCTTTTATAAAACTTGTATAATCCGTCAAAGGTACTCTTGTCACCCATGTATGCAGCAATAATCATTGACCATCCCATGGATTCAACTTTTGTTAAACCGTTTTCACCTGAATCATCAGAATATGTTCTGATTCCCCCGTTACACTCTGGCAACAAATTGCTTGCCTTATAACTTTTGTACCAGGCATCAAAGTGTTCTGTAGTCAGGGTTTTTGGCATGAACCCATATTTGAATTGGACATTTCTGGGATATGGAAACTCCTGGCTTTGAGCTGCAGTTGCAATTAGCATTGCAACAAAGATTAATTTTGTTTTCTTCATAACTGTTACTCCTCGTTCTTGAATATGTACATACATTTAAACGCGTAAATTGTGATTAAAACTTAAATGGATCCTATGCAGGGCAGAACGCTCCAATTTCTACCTTTGCAATATTCTTCATAATAGCTACTATCAGATCTCTCTTTCCGTAGCACCAGTTTCATTGTTGAGCAACCAGTTCAGCCTGTTCGCCGATACTTTTACATTTACTATTATAGACTTAGTGCAATTTGCATCGACTTTGGTTTCAAGGGTTGGTATCAATTGTTTCCTCATAGGTGTTAAGATATTTCCCATTCCATAAATTATCTAAGCTTACTTTTTTTAATTCAAGCAAAAACCAGAAAGAATCACTTAAACACAACCAAACGATCATCAATGCGCTGATTCATATAGCATAACTTAACCCAGGCATTACTACGTGCTGTCTGTTCAATTCTTACTTCATCAATTACCCCTTTTAAAAAGCAGTAGTCACTGGTATTGTTCGGTAAAGTGATCAATTCCATAAAGCGACCAATGGTAATATCTTGCGAAGTATCTCTTGATAATGTCGATGAGCTGTAGGTGTTTGGTGTGCTGTCAACAAGAGTTCCGTTAATATATAATAAACGCCGCTCTCCAGCACGCACTCCGGTGATTAATAACCATTGTCGTGCATAAGCTGTAGTTACGCAAGCTTGCCAGTTATTGGGAGAAATAAATTCAGAGAACTCCCAGAGCGGAGAATCTGTAGGAAAATAGGTACAACGCAGAAAGTACTGAGAATAACCTTTAGCAACAATTAACTGTGCTGTATAATCAAGAGTGTCTAAAGAAACCCAGGCGCTAATAGAAAAATCCTTATCACTGGAAATGTTCAGCTTACTACTGGCGGTGTTGGGCATGATAATAAAATCATTATTACCGTCAAATCTTTGGCTATTACCAATTATTCCTTTTTGCTGTTGAGGTCTGGCTGTGTCTGGTGATATGCCATAATATTGGTTACCTGTTGCATCCAGAAAGGGTTCTGCTGCAGCCTCTCTCAGATGCCATACACCAGCAAACCCATCTGCAGTATCAAATACCGTTTTTTCACTTATTAGAGCAGTTGCAGAGGAATTCCCCCAAATCATTGTCATTGATTGTTTTGCATCATTCCCCAGAATGGTATCAACTCCTACCCATATTACTGCATCTTTGTTTTCACGATCCCATAGCTCAATTTCGTGAAAGAGCTGCTTGCCGCCTGATGATATAAAACGAAGATCTTCACCCTCTGCCATGCACTCGTTAAAATTAAAAGTTGCTGCAGAAAGCCTTATAAGAACCGGAAAATTGTAGAGATCCTCGGTGATTCCTGCACCGGAAGGGGAGGTGTTGAGAATCAGTTCCTGTGAATGTTTCCAGTCAAGCCACAGAACTGTTGTTGTGTCTCCAGGAGTTACTTCAACATTGTGACTCATAACAACAGGCGTACTGCTGTCAGTTGAGGCATACGAAATCGATGGTAACACACCTGAAGGTATCGAGTCGAGCAGGGTATAGCCATTTTCTGCTTTTACCCTTACATAATAACTTGTCCCAGATATAAAGATGTAGCCTGGGACTTTAGGAGTTTCATTTGATACAAGAATACGAACTGCTCCGGGTAATGAAAGCATACAATCTTCAATAGAAGAATCTTGGGTACCTACTAGTATGTTGGTGATTAGCGCCCGAAGCCGGGTTTTCTGTTGCACGGCTTCGATTGAATATATGTGATTTTCTGGCACTGTAAAGTGATAGGTGCCGCTATCGTCTGTAGTATCGATACAAGAATCGGTAATCGGCTCACCGGTAACCGGATTGTAGTCTGATGAAAGAATGGTTACTATCGTGTTAGCAGCAGCAGTGCCATCTTTATCGATAACTTTACCTACTATTTTAGCATTGCCAGCCTCTGAGCCACCTGCTGAAATACCAGGACTGCTGCATTTCAGCAGGAAAAAAATTCCGGCAGCAGCTATAATTCCGATTGGCATTTTGCAGTATGTAAGTTTTTTCATTGTATTTCACGTTGCTTTTGAGTTTTAGAAATGACTTTTGATCGCGGAAGAAGCTGAAAACCGGTAAAACAGACTAATTCAGGATCATTATCCTCTTTTGCTATTTGCAATAGATGTTTTCTGAAATCCTGTATCTCCTTTTTAATCAGGCTGTATGTTTTTTTTGAAACGCAAAGTGTAAGTGAAGAGATATCTCTGTTTTCTTTTTCTATTGTACTTAGTGCTTCGATACTCTGGGAGAGAGTCTGCTTATGGTAATTTCGCAGAATAATGGAATAGACCTCATCTCCACTGGAAATTACCGGATCTGTACGATACAAGTTTCCAGATTCATCAGTCTTCAGAAAGCCATTTTTTAGCAGGTAACTGACAGCATTCTCAGCCTGTTGCGCAGTAATACGCGGGATACAGTTGCGGGCAAGGAGGTTGTAATCATTCTTGAAAGTTATGATAGTTGCCAGTTCTCTTATAACCGGATAGTACCACTTACTAAAGAACTGCAGCTTTTTATCATTAATTCGATGAATACCCCGTCGGTAACGGAGCGAAAGAAGCGATCGAAGCAGAGTCTCTTTTTTGGATATTTCAGTTTCGTTGTTGAATTGAACGAGTGTTAAGAAGTAGCTTGCCTCTTTTTTTTGCAATCCCAGAGCATTGCAGAACTTTTTACAGTACTCTTCACTAAGGGCTCGTTCACCTTTAAGAACCCTAAGAAGGTAGTTAGGACTTTTAATTCCAGCTTCCTGAGAGAATCGACGATGCGAAAATCCTGCTTCGTGCTCTTTTCGCCAGTTATAGACTGCCTGGAGATATTCACAGTAATCGAAGAAGTTGTATATGTCGATCTTTTGCTTTATCGTAGGTACCATGTGAGATAATATATCTTAATTATGGTAACAGTGCAGGAATTTTTAGCTTCGACAGGACATAGCTCATAAGTTATTGATATTACTCTCTTTTTAAGATGCAATAACTGTTGCCTATTATTTGAAGAGCTTATATGCATTCTTTATTACAACAATTCTGGTAACAGAAACAGCTCTCGATGAATGCATACTTCAACTACCTTAACGCCCTTATTTCTGTTTAGAGTTTTGGAATTTGTTTAAGATTTAAGATTAGTGATTTAGGATATTTCTTCTGATCAAATATTCCTATAAAATATTTATCTCTCACAGAGCTGAGTAGTTACCCTGTTTTTCATAATAATGCTGTTGTTTTAAAGGAAGTTGAATGCGGTATTTTTGTATTTATGAGAGATTCCCTGGAAGGAGGGGGTGTGGCCGTTAAGTTCCACATTTTTCTATCATTTCCATTTTTTTTCTTTTTGACATCTTTTTAACTGCATATTCCCGTTTCGATGCTTCACTGCGGTTATGAAATTCTTCCAAATAAACAAGTTTTACAGGCAAACGTCCCCTGGTATAGCGCGCTCCTTTTCCGGAATTATGAGCCTTGATGCGGTCTGAAAGCCGATTGGTAATACCGGTGTAAAGTGATAAATCAGAGCACTTGAGTATATAAAGAAACCAATCCATTTTCTTACGCAGCACCAGTTTCATTCTTGTGGCAAGCATAAACTTGCCATGTAAAGAAATCTCTCAATATAATAGTCAGGGAACCGTCCGATTCAGGTATAATTTAAGTAAAAATGGATAGAGCGGCAAGTTTGAGATAATTTATTTTTTACCAGATCCACTTGATTGTCGCTATAGTCCTTTAAACGTATGGTATCCGGTGTAAAGCCACCACGTTTTATTAGACCACTTTTATTGATTAAGATATGCATAGAGCGGGTTTAAGAATCTGTTGAAACATCCTGGAGATGTCGCGTATTGGCACACGAGACAGGTGAAAGTCGTTTAAGGACAATATAATTTATCTGCGAAATACATTATTTTGAAAATGCAACTGTATATCAGTTTTTACCCCCCATCTAATAAGCATCTTTGCTATATAAAATAGTCCGGAAATCAATTTGGAATCTTCACATGCAGTAATTTATCTCTCAAGGAAAAAACAAGACCCCTATAACACGGTTCTCCAGGAATGTTTTTTGCAGGTCTATTTTATCTGTTCCACAAGAATCAAAACGGTTTCCCCTTTTTTTCTTTCTTAACTGCAAATTAAAGCTCTTACTCTTTTTTTTTGATTCTTAAAGGGAATTTTCTTTCAAAAAATCATTCAACAAGAGGAGCGAATATGGCACGAATCGCAATTAATGGTCTGGGCAGGATCGGTCGGGCAGTATTGAAAATTATTATGGATACTCCAGAGCTTGAGGTAGCGGCGATTAATGACCTGCTTCCACCAGAGAATCTGGCTTATCTTTTAAAATTCGATACTGTTTACGGGCGCTATTTAAAAATGGTAAGTTCAAGTGAAGATTCCCTTATGATCGGGGATAAAAATATCAGGATGTATAACAGCAAAGAACCAACGGAACTTCCCTGGAAAGACCTGCAAATTGATGCTGCTCTTGAATGTACAGGTCATTTTACCACCAGAGAGGGACTGGAAAAACATTTAAAGGCTGGTGCAAAGTATGCCGCTCTTTCTGCGCCTTCCAAAAATGATGGAATGAAATTTGTAGTTCCCGGTGTAAACCACATAGAAAAAGGGGATACGTTATTTTCTGTAGCCAGTTGCACAACAAATTGTATCACTCCGGTGGTGGAAATAATGAAACGGCGGATCGGAGTGGAAAAAGCAATCATGTCTACAATTCATGCCTACACTTCATCACAGAGCCTGGTGGATTCACCCAATAAGAAATGGCGTAGAGGAAGGGCTGCAGCGGCAAATCTGGTACCCTCGACAACCGGTGCCGCAATTGCAACTGCTAAAGTGATTACTGATATTGAAGGAAAATTTGATGGCATAGCAATCAGAGCTCCTATTACAGTTGGATCGGTGGCTGACATTACATTCCTTACCAGCAGAGCGACTTCTATAGAAGAGGTTAATCAGATATTTAAAGAAGAGAGCACTACTCAAAGATACCAGGGGATACTTGGTTTTTCCGATGAGGAGATTGTTTCCTCAGATATAATCCAAGATTCCCGTGCCTCCATAATGGATGCAACTATGACCAAGGTAGTAGATGGAAACCTGGTAAAAATAATGAGCTGGTATGATAATGAGTGGGGATATGCATCGCAGATGGTAAAAGAGTTGGTGTATTTGTCCAAATTTGCGGTGTAGAGTGATAGGTAGGCTCTATGGGGTTCAAAATTCAGAACCCCATAGCTTAAGCCCGAATAACCTAACTTCTGAGCTGAGAAAATCAAAAGCCAAAGCTTGGTTTTATTTGTCCCGGATGATCTTTAAATTAAGCAGTCTGTTCTCAGGAAAGCTCCTAACAACCTTGCTCTTTGCTCTTTTGAATAAGAGTTCCCACCTTTTCTATCAATTCCTCAAAATCGGTCTTTGAGACTATCCCGTTTGCACCAGCTTCAAATGCCTTATCCTGGTAAAACTCCACTTCATGTGCAGTCACAACCAGAACACAAATAGTCTTACATCTTTTTACTATTCTACGAATCAGCTCAATCCCATCCATCCCTGGAAGAGATATATCCACCAGAACCAATTCGGGTTTAAACCTGGGGATTTCATCTAAAGCCTCTTCAGCAGTTTCACTTTCTCCTATAGAAGTAAAGATGCTAAAGTTTTTCTTAAGCAAACGCTTGATGATTATTCTCATCGATTCATAATCTTCAACAATAAAAGCTTTCATGAAACTTTTTCCCACAACGGGAATTTCCTCTGTTGGTTTTAAATGTTTTCTTCAGTTGTGATAACCTGAGCACAGCATTATCTTACAAAGCAACTAACGTACCATTTGAGATGGCAACATTTCTAATGAGCAATAGGTTGCAGCTTTTCAATAAGCAATTCAATCCAGAGTAAAATAAAATGCTGCTCCCTTATTGACCTCCCCTTCCGCTCTTATCTTTCCTCCATGCCTCCTGATTACCCTGAATACAATCGACAAACCAACTCCGGTTCCTCCAAAGTCTCTTTGCGAATGAACCCGCCTGAAAGGCTCGAATATTAATTTTGCAAACTGCATATTAAAACCGACTCCATTATCACGGATATAAAAGTATTCTTTACTTTCCGAGATTACAGTTCCAAACTCTATTCGGGTGATCTCATTTTTAGAGGTAAATTTCCATGCGTTACGCAAGAGATTTTCCAAAGCTACTCTGACCAGTTTGGAATCAGCATACGCAAACACATTTTTTTCGATCTCCAACTCCACGTTTCTCTCTGGTTCACTTTTAATAATCTCCTGAAGATAATTATCCACAATTTCACTTACATCAAGCCGTTCACGTTTTAATTCTTGTCGCTCCACTCTTGACAAAACAAGCAAACTGTCAATAAGCTGCTGCATACCATCCACACTGCCACTAATACGTTCCAGATAATCCTTTCCATTTTTATCTATCAACTTGCTGTAATCCTCCAGCAATATATCGACAAAACCTTTAATAATGCTCAATGGTCCACGAAGATCGTGGGAGATGGAATAGGAAAAAGATTCAAGATCGCGATTCAAAGAAGAAAGCTCCGCTGCTCTGGAAATAAGTTCTTTTTCCATGCGTTTACGCTCTGTTAAATCGATTCCGGTGCCTACCAGAAATGCCACTTTCCCTTTCTCATCATATATTACACTGTTTCTCCAGTGGATAAGTCTCTTCTTCTCACCTTTTGACATCAAATGACTCTCATATTCATTTTCAGATTTACCAGAACTTAATTTTGTCAAAACCTGTTTTACCATGTTCTTTTCATCTGGAGGTATAAACTCCAGAAAAGAACAACCCAAAGCGTCCCTTTCAGTATATCCAGTCAGAGTTTGGCATGCCCTGTTGAACCGTACAATACGATGTGAAGTATCTATTACAATGATTAATGCACTTGATGTCTGCAGTATAGTATCTATGAAATATTTTTCATCCCTGTATTGAATCTGTAAGTTATGTAGCCTGGTAATATCGGTGATTTCGATTATTGCACCACTTATCTGCTCGTCGATAATAATCGGGGAAGAACTCACAGAGATCCACATATCTTTTTCTTCCCCAGGAACCCTCATTATCAAGTCTCTGATAATTTCTCCATTCAAAGCGCGTCTGGATGGCAACTTATCTTTGTCGTATGGTTTGCCTGTTTGGGTAAGCAGATGAATGTTTCTTAACTGTTGTTCATAGGAGCTTCTTTCCATATCTATTGAAATTCCAAATGTCTTCTGTGCAACAGCATTAATTTTGGCTATTGATCCATCTTTATTGTAAATAATATATCCTTCAGGAAATGAATTCAGAACCGCTTCAGTCTCCGCCCGTTGCTTCTGAGCCTCCACAAGCGCCTTTTCCAGTTTTTGCTGAAGAATTCGGATATTTGTAATATCGGTGCCTGTACCTATCCAGCGTATAACATTTCCTTCACTGTCTTTAACAGGTACAATACGGGTTAAAAACCATCTGTAAATGCCATTTCTACCTCGGAGAGGGAAAGTAACCTCCAGGAAAATGCCCTTGCGCATGCTACTATTCATCCGCTCTATTACTCTTCCCACATGCTCAGGATGATGAAGCTTCTGCCAACCCCAACCCTGCACCTCTCCAAGACTGGTTCCAGTATAATCAAAGAATCTTTTGTTAAACCAAAACACCCATCCTTTAGAATCTGCCATCCAGGCAATCTGAGAAATATTATCAGCTATTGCGTGAAAAACTTCTTCACTTTTCTGAAGAACCTCCTCAACCCTTTTCAAGTCTGTGATATCTCTTCCATAAACATTTATATAACCGCGTTTTTGCACTGGTACAATATGTAGCGAAAAAACCTTTCCTTGACAACTCAAATCATAGTTTCTGTCTTCATTTCTGGTGAAGGCATTAGTAATTACCTGATGCCATGACTCCGGAACAAACGTTCCTGTGCTGCAATTCAGCAATACCTGACTTGCCTTGTTTGCGTACAGTGTATACCCTTTTTCTGTAAGCCTGAGAATTGGGTTAGGATTTTCCTCAGGAAATCTGGCTGATTCATATTCACTTTTTTTGTATCCGGTTATGTCTTTCCAGATTTCGATTCCATTAATCACATTACCATATCCATTTAGAACCGGAGCTGCAGATACAGCAAAAACCCATTCTCTGCCATCACGGACCAATAGATATTCCCGTTCACTCATGGCTTCTTTTTTGTTTATTGCGTTATACAGTGGCATGGTTTCCAGATGTGGAGTTGTCCGAGTTTCAGTATCCAGAATACCCCATTTTCCGATCTGCTCTTTTTCTCCTTTAATCTGCTCAGGTGATAAGCCTAAGTACTTAGCCTGTAACATATTTACATCAATTATTTTCCCGGTATTATCAGCAAGAATAATTCCTGCTGGTATGTGGGTGATAACCGAATCAAATATTCGCTTTGAGTAATCCCTTTCTTTAGCCCAGGTCTCCATATTCTCTTGAAACTCTTTATTAAGCTTACAAGCATCTGCGATTTTCTTTTCACAGGCCATTATCTTTGATTCCAGATGTTTCCTTTCAAAAATGAATTCTACTGTCTTTTCCAGTAATCTTCTATCACCTGAATTCTTTAGCAAGTAATCCTTAGCACCTTGGTTTATAGATTTTTCCACCCAACTTAAAGCATCAGATTCAATAAGAAGAATTACTGCGAGTTGGGGGCATGCTGCATATACAGCATTGAATGTGTCTTCGCCTTTACTATCAGAAAGATCCGGGTCAAGCAGTATCATATCAAAGACAGACTGTTTGATCTTCTCTATTGCAGAACTGAGGTTTCGAGAATGCTCAACTATAAAAGGCTCATTCTTAATTTGGTTTATTGTGTTTATTACAAAACTGGCATAAAGCAGGTTTTCTTCAACCAGTAAGAGTCTTTTTTTACCGGCACTCATAAATTACCCTCTACAGAAGCCAACGCGACTGCCACTTTCTTTCAGCACAAATTAGTTAGCAGCAAAATAGTCACAGCAGTACTCCAACCGGCTCTACTATCTACTTTTTAAATCACCACCAAACAGCTTTAACCTCTCCTGGATACTGAATAATCCAAAATGATTATGCTGTTGGCTTCTTCGGTAAATTTCCGATATTTTGCTTCAGATTCCTCTAATTTCTGTTGAGCAGTATGTTGAGTCGTAATATCATTGATTACCAGTAAAATCAATGTCTGCTTCCCGAGGTCCTGAAGATGCAATCGGGCGTTGAGCTGCATCAATTTTTGCCCACTCACCTCAAAGTTATGCTTCACTTCGTAATCCTCAAACGAAATCTGCTCTTTAATGATTTTCTGCAGAAGTAACCGTAAGTCCGGAATATTCCATTGCCCATTTCCCAGTCTAAAAATATGCTTATCTACTGTGTCATCTTTTGAAACAAGAAAGTTCTGGTAAAAAGAACGGTTGGACAACATTACTTCCAGATCCTCATTCAAAAGTAGAAATGATTCACAAATAATGTCGATCATATCTTCTGCAAATAAACAGGGATTTCGCTTGCTCATCAAAATCCTAACTCATGGAGATTTCAGCTTTTCTGCACCATTCTTTGCAGTTCTCCATCATCTACCTACTGTTTATAATTTGGATAAACAATTCAATAAAGACACGTTACATAAATGCCCATGTAAGGGCAAAAAACGTACCTATAGCAAAAAAACGCACTTGGTTGGGCACCTTTTTTTAACTGCAGATTCTGGTTTAATGAAAAGTGGGTTTGAAAAAATCAGGGTGAGCTTTTTACAATTTTCAAAATGATCTGATTAATCAATTAATTCCATAATCAGATCCACTCCAGTTTCGTTACCGGACTCCATCAGGACAACATTTTCTTGCGATCCATAATAAATATCTGTTTCCAAATCTCTGTTAATTTTCTGATAAGCCTGTATTTTATACTTTCCTGATGGAATATTGGACAGCCTGAAAATGCCTGCATTCGTACTATCAAATATTGCCATTCCTTCTATAAAAATTAAGGAGGATTGATCTATTGTGGAAATTACAGATCCGGAAATAGATCCAAGGGAAAGATATTCAGATGATTCAGACCGTTCCAAAAGGTTTAATTTGTCGATATTTATATTGCTAATCACAGCTCCTCTTTTAAAATCTTCGCTTCTGGCCACAAGGTTATACCGGCCACTTGGAAGAGAATAAAGGCTGAAATTTCCATTCAGATCGGCATATACGGTATCCAGAAAGCTATTTGCACTTAGATCAGGGGCAATAAACGATGTAGCACAGAAGATAATCTGTGATCCGGGAGTGGCTTTTCCCCAGAGACTGTCAGCACACACTGTTATCCTGAGCCCATTGGTGGTTTCAAATCCCCCTGCGGTGTTTACTCCACAAAAGTAGAAAAGAAAGGACAGAAAGAGAAGAGAAAGCAGCAAATACATATTACCACTCGCTCTATTAACCATTAGTTTCCGCCTCTCTCAGACACTTACTGACTGGAAATAACTGCATGTTGAGTTGATAAACATATTCTCTTTTTTTTGAATCTTCTGCGATAGTCAAAATCTCTTGACGAGTTCTTTTCAATATCTCCTTAACTTTCTTAAGATCCTCAGCAGATAAGCCTACAGTCACTGTAGAAATATCCCGCTCATTTTTAGGATATCTCATCAATGCATGATGTGCAAGCCTGATCATTTCGCCCTGATATTTTCGTATAGCTACATGTTCCCACTTCTCACCGGTAGTCAGAAGCTTTTCTGTGGCATGTAAACAGCCATTTTTGTCTTCAGAGATTATATTCAGGTTTTTAAGAATTTTTACGGCTTTTTCTGCCTCTTTAAGCGGAATCGATGGTCTCAGAGAGTCCGAAATCGAGCAACCATTGTTGATTCTGCCTTTGATATCGATAATCTCACGGAGAGCAATCAAATACCATTTCTCAAACAAAGAATACTGAACGAGTTTTACCTTCTTTATCCTTTCACTTCTTAAATCGAGCATCTTCTTAAAAATCGCATTTTTGTTTTCCGGGTTTTTGTCTAAAGTCAATTGCACCATAAGAGTGAAATAATCCGTAGATTTTTCACGAAGGTTCAATTCATCTATAAAAACTGGTAACAATTTCCTGCTGATATTTCTTTCGCCATTTAAAATTCTGGCCAGTGTTGCAGCACTGATCCCCATACGGGATGAAAATAGGCGGCCGGAGAATCCGGGGTTACTGACTTTTTTCTCTTTTATATAATCTATCAGATATCTTCTATAATCGATATAGCTATAAATATTGGGCATTTATTATCCTCCACAGCCTATAATATATGAATAGCAAAGTTAAGTGTCAATAAAACAGAAAAAAAGATTACGCTCCTGGTAAAATATCCGGGCATTATTGCCATACTATTATCAGTTAAATCAATCTAATAAGGTGGAAGTCAAAAGTGTTGCCCTTTTTTGGCAACACTTTTTTGCACATATTATTGACAATTCCTTCCTACACTAATAAAATAATGATAAGTATTAGTAAAACAATGCAGTAGCCAACAAAATTTCAGATCCCAGAGTCTGTGGAGAGGAGCTTTTTATGAGTTCAATCAACTGTACTATCACACGTTCTGGTCTCTTAATACTGTTACTCGCCTGTTCTGCCTTT
Source organism: Fibrobacterota bacterium (assembly GCA_023412475.1). Classification (GTDB taxonomy): domain Bacteria; phylum Fibrobacterota; class Chitinivibrionia; order Chitinivibrionales; family Chitinispirillaceae; genus JAAYPC01. Next base: position 25,145 of record JAEYNR010000005.1, read on the forward strand.
ACAGTACCACCGTTTATGTGGTATGCAACTTACAGCATTCAAAATTATTATGCGCATGGATGTGATCCTTTTCATAACTTGTTTACTGCTCATGCAGATGCAATTGGCTTCTCCAAAGCGGTCAATTCTGCTGGCTTAAGCAGTGAAGTAAGACACGTATACAACAGAAAGGACTCTGAATGTACCGCAAGCCGCTGGTCAGGGCAATACGCCGAGGTAAATTATGTGGATTTTCTTTTTTACGCTGGTCATGGATGTGGTACTGGACCATACCTGGGTTGCACCCCAGCTTATCAGGTTACAAACTGGTCCGATATACGCTTCGGTGGAGCCGGATATCTGAAATGGGTTCAGGCTGCTTCATGCAAATGGTTTGCTGTTGATACTGCAAATACCTGCATAACCGGAATGAATGAATTCCAGAGATGGAAAAATTGCTTCGAAGGTGTACATACAATCCAGGGACACAGAGCAATTACATTCGAACACTTCAACAGTGATTCCATGTCTGCAGATTTCTGGAACCGATGGGTATATCAGAACAGTACCATCCATAATGCCTGGAGAAATGCTCAGGTAAAGTGGATTTATGAAAAAGTTGGATTCCCAGGACTGCAACCAGCTACTGCTGCTGCTGACCTCATTTATCTCAATGAATTATGGCAGGATGCCTCCAATTCGCCTGCACCACCAGGAATGAAAATTCTGACGTGGGCTACTGTCGGAATTCCTGCTTACTAAATCGAATATGCCTTCACAGGAGAATATTATGAACAATTATAAATGGCTACCTATATTTTTAATCATATTATTAAATGTTATAGTACTGTCTTCAGACCTGGTCCTCGATGAATCAGTAAAATCATTCCTGTCAAAAGCTTCAACCCTTTCCAATTATAATAAATCCAATGTTACCGATACAGAGCTGCTTGATTCTGCCCAGATCAGTACCCGTCCAGTACTATATGAGGTAATTATTCCTTCCAGAACCGGTAAAGAAATCATCCAACTTTCTACCGCCGCAGGTGTCCCGGACAGCCTTAGAAGATTCACAGGATATGACCAATATAAGGGAATTTTTTATTACAATTCACCCCATCTCAAAATCATGAAATATGAAACGGCTTCCACCAATGCAAAAATGCAATTAAAAGCAATAGAAAAAATGCAGCAAATGCTTGGAAAAGAAAGCAATCGTTTTGTTTTTGCCAATACTGAATCAGACTGGATAAAAACCAGTTCCGATCCAGTCGAACGTCTCCTTGCCCAAACCTACCGCTTCACCAGAAAAGTCAACGGTTATCATATTATTGACAATACCTCCTATGTAAAAATTACCTTTACCGGCAATGGAGAACTCTGCGGATTTGAAATCTGCAACCCCGAACTCAAACCAGTTCCCCTGGAAAGAATGGTAAGGTTTTCTTCAACTGCACCAAGACTACAGCAGTTTGCCACCAATAAAAACACAGTTAAAAGCTCATTTAATGAGGAAATTAAAATATCACGGATAAAAGCTGAAAAGGCTATACATTCATATTTATCCGAAAACAGAGGACAAACAAAACTACTGGTTCCTCATGTCTCAGTGTTTTGTAAATACTTTTTGGTTGACAAAATTCAATTTGATAAGTTCGAACATTTTGTTCTGGATGCTTCAGTTGCTGTAAATGTACCGGATAATATGTTAGAACCTTTGATCAGAAAATAAGAATAACCGGCAGAAATCCTTCATTATCTACCCCAGTCCCGAATTTTTCGGGACTACAAGCGAGGTGCCATCCTTTTCTTGCCATCCGATTTTTCAGTTGCAATGTAAAAAAAAAACATCCTTACAACCAACAGCACCCATCATAAAAACGTGTATAAAGTTGCTTGGTGTTTTGTACAGACAGTCCTGACAAATCTATTCCTTTTCAAGAAGAGGTATGCTTAATAAATGATAAAGATGAAAGGACCTAAACCAGATAAAGATACCGATATTTTCAAAAATAAGGACAAACTGTTATTTTATATCATCACAGTGACACTCTGCCCTCTTGTCCTGATTGCCATTGCACCCATTTTACTCCTATAAAGAAAACCATCTCTCCATATTATGAGATGCCTGTTACACACCTTGTAAATTCCGTTATAATTAACATTTGGTGAATGCCTGTCCTCGAATAATTATTCCAGACAATTAAATATTACTCAACCTCATTTCATCACCAATGCAATAGCGTCAACTCCTCCGCTTTTTCGCCTTTTCCTTTATCCATTTTTGCCTGTTTCAGCTATTTGGCATGGTTTATTTTGAGAGCAAATATCTCAATCTTGATAGGATTGTCCTTTGAGAACCAATAAAAAGCCGCTCAATGCTCAACCAAAGAATCCGGCCGGAACAGGGCCGAATACAGTAGTTTTTTTTTAAAAAACTGAATCCAGTTACAAACCAGTACAGATGAATTTTGGAGAATTCCTGAGTTGAACCTTCTCTGATCTTTTGTCGCTGAAAAGATTACCTCGATGAAGAAAAAGGAAAGTAATAATGAAGAGATGTTTTTACAGTGTAGCGATGATTTTTCTGTTCTCCCTCATTACATTCTCTCAGACTACAGACCATTTTCAAGAGCAAGAGGATGCGATTACTCTGGAAATAACTGACACCATCGATACAAATGCGGATAACATGTTAATCGACTCAAGTGCATCAATCTCTGTCATGCCGCAATTAATCGATTTCATAAAGGCTGATTACCCTGCTGATTATGTTAAGATGGGTATCAGTGGCTCTGTTATTCTCGATTTATTGGTAAATGAATCCGGAAACGTCGACAGTGTAGCTGTAGTAAAAGGTATCCATCCTGTTCTTGATACCAATGCATTGAGAGCATCCCTGAAGTTTAAATTTACTCCTGCCCTGGCTGGAAAAGACAGTGTTGCAGTGCTGCTTCAGTATGAATATCATTTTACCCTTGAAGATGCAATAGATTCGATTCCACCGTTTTTAAATTTCTTTGGTACTCTTCTGGAAAAAGGTACCCGTCAGCCTTTAACAGATGCTATGATTATACTGACATTTCCAGATACAGTTCAGGATCAATCTTTACCACTACCGTTTGATAAATACCTTTCTGTAATCGGCTCCTTTTCGGGACAGAGCCTTGAAGAGAATCATCTGACTACTTCAACCGACTCTCTTGGCAGATTCAGTTTTTTTTCACTACCATCCTGCTCTGTAAAGATTCAGGTAATAGCAATGGGTTACAGAAATTTTGAAACTAAAGAATGGATAGCTCCGAATGAGCAGTTGGAAATCAAATATTATATAGCAAAACTTAACTACTCTGAATATGAAATAGTGGTTTATGGAAAAGCAGAAGAAAAGGAGGTCAGCAGACGTCTGTTGACGCTCCGGGAGATTAAAAAGATTCCTGGACTGGGTGGTGATGCCGTAAAGGTGGTGCAGGCTATGCCTGGAGTGGGCAGACCAAGCATTGCGTCTGGTGAGGTTGTGGTTCGTGGAGCACCTACCTGGGATTCAAGATTTTATCTGGACGGCGTGCCGATTCCACTTCTTTATCACTACGGAGGACTCAAATCTACATACCCCTCCGATGCACTTGAATCGATACATTTCCTTCCTGGCGGTTTCGGAGTACGCTATGGAGGTGGAATTGCGGGCACAATTGAACTCAAAGGGAAAAGGGCTGCAACTGACCGGTGGCACGGCATCCTTGACATAAGTGACATCGATGCATCATTTCTTGTGGAAGGTCCACTAACTAAAAAAATCTCTTTGTTGGCTTCTGCCAGACGAAGTTTTATAGGTGATATTGCTGAACTCATCACCAAAAAATTCGACGATTATTTCCCATTTACCATGTCTACCTTTTACTGGGATTATCTGCTGAGAGCCGATTTCAATTTCTCTAAAAACAACCAGCTTTTCGTGACCTTTTTTGGCAACAGAGACAGCCTGGCTTTAATTGTTCCTGATATGGATGAAGGCAGTGATGAGATTTCCGAGGCCCGGGACCGCTTTGGTATGAATATAACTTCAAATATGGCAATGGCAGGGTGGGACCTTAAGATTAAGGATAAAATCAGCAACAGTGCACGATATTCTATTACAGATGTTTACAGCGCTGCAAATCCGTTTGGCTTTTTTAAATCAAGAAATGATGGACTTGCCCACTATATCAGAGATCAATTAACGATCAAGTTCAATGATCGTTTGACCCTCGTTACCGGTTTTGACATCGACCTGTCTATAGTGAATGTTGATCTGACAATACAGGATGGAACTGGTAAAATTGAAAAATCAAAAGATAAGGACTGGCTTTTTGGGGAAACAGGGGGATACTTAAATCTCGAATGGAAGCCACATAAAAAACTGCTTCTTATACCCGGAATCCGATATGATTATTATTCAGAATTAATTCATGATGGCTCAATTATACCAGAATTCTGGAATTACAGCAACTTTGATAATTCTAGAGGTTATTCTGGAGACCCTTCCTTGAGGCTGTCTGGAAGATATCAGCTTAACGATGATCATACTGTAATGGCAGCAATCGGCAACTACAATCAAACTCCAAAACCTATTGGACAAGCAATTCATAAAGTCTGGGGTAATCCGCTTCTTGCCACCACAAAAGCCGCTCATTTTGTGGCCGGACATGAATGGAGGATTACTGACGTGATCAATTCTGATGTTCAGTTTTACTTTAATAATCAATGGGATATTCCCGAATTTCCTAACAGTCAGGACATTGACCTTACTGGAGAAAAGCAGGTCCTGATGTATGACCGGGGAAGAGGCAGAATGTATGGAATGGAAATAATGCTGCGTCACCTGCAAACCGAGCGGTTTTTCGGATGGATCGCCTACACACTATCGAGAACTCAACGCTATGATCGGAATGCCCATAAATGGCTTCTTTACGATGAAGACCAAACCAATCATCTTCAGGTCCTAGGAAGCTGGCATTTGAGAAGACAGTGGGATCTGGGTTTTCGCCTCCGTTATGTGACCGGTAAACCAGTAACTCCTGTTGTTGGTGCAAAATATAAAGAAGAATACGCTTACTACAGTCCAAAAACCGGAGAACGAAATTCTAAAAGAATGAACCCCTTCTTTCAACTGGACATCAGAGTTGATAAAAAGATTATTTATAAAAATTGGATCTACTCTTTCTATCTTGATTTGCAGAACCTAAGCTGGTTATTCTATAAAAGTCCCGAGTTTGAAATGTACAACTACAACTATAGTGACAAGATGAAAATCAGCATGTTTCCAATGCTGGGAACCGGCTTTAAAGCAGAATTCTAAGGGAGTTTTTGATAATAATGAAAAAAATGGAAATATTTCTAAGCTATCTTATTGCTGCAGCTCTGGTAATTACCTGTACAGAGTTCCCCACCAGTTTTAACCGTGTCGATAGCAATGTAGTAAGAGTGCTGGACTTTATTTATGAACCAGCGGAAGCCTCACCCGGGGACACTGTAGAGGTAAAGACAATTTTCACCGGAAAACAAATCGGGCTCTCTGATGTGTCCTGGAGTTTTTCCCCTAATGTAGTGATAAACAAATATGGTAAAGACACTGCTTTTGATATCAGGCCTTTGGCGGATATTCCCAGTCAGGAATATTTTTCCGACAATACGACTTGTATCTCATTTAAGTTCGTGGTTCCACCTGATCTGTTCAAAACAAGCGGACAGATTCCCAATAACTGGACTGAATTTCTTCCTCCCTCTATACTTGAGTCCCTTCCTCCGGAGATAAGCGGACTCGGTAAAGGTCAGCTCGTTGACATGGTAAATCTTCTTACCCAGTCTGCTCAGATGTATACTACTATTGCTGCCGGTTTTGAGGTACCCATCGATAAGCTTTCATCGATTTTGCCGATGTTCAGTCAACTTTTTACAGTGCGGATCAGATTCTTTGCAGAGGTGATAAACGAGATCAGTATCGAAAGTAATTATTCCGTACGTTACCATAGCAGATTTAGTAAAATTCCACAAATTCCAGTCTTTCGCAATCATAATCCCAGAATCGATTCTTTAGGAATCTATAAGGTACAAAGAGAAAAAGATTCTTACAATCCTGTAGAGAATAATCACCAGTTTATACGTATCGACACAGGAATTGACTCCACAAATATTGTATCTGTTCAGGATGATTACTCTTACTTTTTAGTAGCTTTCCACAACCATCCTGACACTTTTCAGACCCTTTATGACCTTTCAGGTCCATCCGGATCTTTTCATCTGGAAAAGTTGACCACAATCTGGTTTTTTCAACAAAACGATCAGGAAACCAAACACATCTCTGCAAATCGGTTTATGAAAGCAAGTGGAAAAGACACCAAAAGTTACATTATCAATAGTACGCTGAATTATTACGATCTGCAGTCAGTGTCAAAAATATTACCTCCCACTGACAAATCGATCAAGACAATTAATGTATGGTGCCAAGTTCATGATTATACCGATAATGAAATATTTCATCCGGTGGGATCATCGCTAATGGAAGGATCTTTTACTTTTCAATACTGATATTTGCCGGAAGAGATTCTTTTGTGGCGACATTACAGTTACCCCAGAGGTAAATTTTTTATTGTTAACACTTCACCTCTGGGGCATTGCCTGAATCTCTTTTACTGACCGGAAAATATCTTTGCCCCAAACAATCCAAGTTTAAATTATGCAGCATCATCGGCCTGAGCCTTTTTAACAGATACAGCCAGAGCTTCCGAATAGATTACAGTCATGGATTCTCCCTCTTTAACATTCTTTAGCACCGAAGGATCAGAAACAAACAGTTCAAATTCGTTACCCTGAGGCCCCATTACGGTCACTGTCTGATCGTCCTCATCTATATCTATTATCTGAACTACTGCACGAATCTGTTTCAAGTCTCCTGAAGCAGGTTCGGTTCCCTCAGGAGCCTCTATTGTCTGATCTGTAATAATCAGCGGGTTTTCCATCTCCTGTTGAGTTGGTTGATGGAAGTCGGTTGCCAGGGATCTATACAATTCCACATTAACCTCATCCCCGTTATCTATCTGTGAGAGGTCAACATTTTTATCAATAGTTATCGTAAAAACATTACCCTCTTCACCCTTAAGCGTAATCTGTCCGTTATTCCGGTCAATATTAATGACTATTGCAGAGGTGGTCTCGCTTTGCCAGATCTGTGCTTGGTCACTGACATTTTCGTTATCAGATTTCATTCTGCCAAATGCTACCGATACGATCATGAGCAAAATGAATAATTCAAAAAAAAAGCTTTTATTAAGAATTGAATTGTACATAATTTCCATCCTTGGTGTTTTTATAATTGAACGCTATCTGTGAAAGGCACGTACTGTTATTATGATGAGATGAGAGTTTTCTTTTAATGATTACGAAATTAATTAGTGTTTTTGCATTCTGGGGTAAACACGGTTCTTTAGACATGTAGCTTTTTTTTTAATTTTGTAGAAATATGAGCTTCATACCGTTTCTGATTCAGAGGAGTTTGTTTCCACGAGCCGCTGGCTAAAACCGCCTTTCTTAAAAAACATGTCGTATTTCAGAACGATTCTCCTGCAGGAACCCTTAGTTTTTTCAAGACTGCTGTGCATTTCCCTGCTAATTTGTTGTTCGAATTGGGATCAAAGTTTCTTTAATCTCCCCAGGGATGAAAACCTAATGCGGATAATAGTCAACTCTGGGGTAGGCAGTATCCCAGAAGCGACTCTGTCAACCCTAAGAAAATCCAAACTCCTTGAAAATTCCTGAACAGCCCCAGATTTCCATCGCAAATTCTGATTATGACAAAAAAGATACGTTTTATTCTGCAGTATAATACTTTGTCAATATG
>JAEYNR010000011.1 GCA_023412475.1 Fibrobacterota bacterium
GATGACGGGTTTTTCGGTAATAAGACCGATTTTGCGGTAAAAGAGTTTCAGAAGTATGCAATTGATAAATACCGGTTGCCTAAGAAATCCGGCGTTTTGATTGAGACTTCCAGTGTTCTTCAAAAGGGAGAACCCGATGGAATTGTTGATGAAATAACTCGCGATGAGCTGGATTCCTGGAAAAAAAACGGATGGATAAAGCCGCTCCCAACGCTGCGTTATGGAGAGTACGATAATGCTGGTGTTAGAAATCGCCTTGGACAGCGTGGTGGCGAGGATTATCATGCGGGCACTGTGGTTTACGATTTTCAGAAAAGTTTACTGGATCTGGGATTTGAAACAATAAAGTTGGATGGATACTTTAACGATGAGACAAAAGAGGCATTAATCGATTTTCAAACTCTTTCGCAAAAGGTGATCCGTGTTCTTGATGGTGAAGAGATCGAGGTCGAGATCACCTTCAGTGGTAAAGTGAATGGCGTTTTCGATGAAGCTACCAGGGAGGAATTAGATCTTTGGAAAGAGCAGCGGTATCGTGTTCCTGGCATAGGCAGTGATGCATTGATCTTCGCTGCTCCGGGTTTAAATGACGGAGAGAACGGATGGTTTATAGTTGAAAAGAGTGACATTGACAGTCTCATGGAAGAGATAAATGAAATTGACAATCTTCGAGTGGAAATAGAGAAGTTCCGCTTCTCATGTTGTGAAACAAAGGTAGAGGAATCCCATACAGAGAAAGCCAGCGAGCTTGAAACACAAGTGAACGAGAAGTTTGAAGGCCTGACAAAGGATCCTTCACAGGCAATCCAGGAGCTTCTTCTGGTGAAAACAAACCAGCGCTGGGGTAATCTCTCTAAAAGGGTATATATCCGGCCTTATCAGACCAGAAACGGGAAAGTGAGAGGACATTTTCGCAGAAACAGTGATGCACATGTGAAAACGGCTCTTCAGAAATGGTTAAAGCACGATGAAGAGAATAAGAAAAACGGTTTCGAGATGGATGCAAAGTTAAAGGCATTACTATGGGAATCGGATAGTATTGAAAAGAACTGGCCCTGGAAATTCAAGACAATTGAGAATGAGGGTGGTGTCGATACAGATGCAGGATATTTTTCGGTTGCTTACGAGGCACAGTTTCTGAGGTTTCTGGCCGGATCAAATGCCTCTTCCGAATTTGATCTCAAGAAGATGACAATCAAGCTGACTGCATCGGCAAACGTCTCCTACTCACTTGCGGAAGGTACGGTAAGTGGGAAGTGGAGCCTTCCTGATAAAAATGGTTTTAACATATTCGATTATCTGCAGCTTTCAGGGAAAGCGAAAAACACTTTGAGATATTTAAAGAGCGATTACCAATGCATGTTCAGATTTACCCTGGAAGCCAGAGGCAAATCTTTTGTCGGGGCAGGTATTACCGCTGCAGTTGCTCTTCCATGCATTGATTTAAGCAAAAATGACAAGGTTGAATCAGGGAGAAACCAGACCGCATCGGCAGGGGTTAATGTTAGTGGCTTTGCAGGAGCTTCTATTGAGGGCAAACTGATTTCCATAGTCGAATGGTGTAAAGATCTTAGTGCACAGTTCAATGCACTGGCAGAGTATGCGGTAACAGCAGCCGCAAGTGCCGGAGCTGGAGCTCAAGTCAAGTTCGAGGTGAACTATGAGAATGGGAAGTTCAGGATTGAAACCGGTGTTATGGCTGTATGCGGGATTGGAGGGAAATATGGAGGTTCTTTTGAGCTTAATGTGAATGAGGGAGTCGCTCTTCTGGCGCATCTGTTTGAAAGTGTGAATTATCACCGTATAAATGCGGTAAAAAGTACGGCGTTTGATACCTATGTAAGTGTTACTCTTGGAAGATACCTGTTTTGGGGGAATGTTGCAAAAAAGTTTTTAAAAGGATTTAAATCGTGGATAGCGGACATTTCAAATGATGAATGTAAAGAATCGAAGCAGGTGATCCGCAAAAGCATCGAAGATCCCTCAAAATTCAAAATATCACCACCAGAAACGCTGGGTCAGCTTCTGCAGACTATAGTGAAGGTGCCGGAAATCGATGATTTTGAATCGATATTAAAAATATTGAGATCTGCTGATGGAAGAGACGACAAGGGACACAAGTTGAAATGGATAATAAGAAGTTTCCATGATCCGGATCTGTCAAAAAAAGAAGATAATGATAAGGAAAGTAAAATTGCACTGGAGGAGGGAATAAGGAATCTCATGGAGTTTGGTAAAAAACTAAATGATAAGAAGAAATATGAAGATTATGTAGTTGAAATAAAATCAATCTTAAGGAGAAATGGAATTAAAAATGCTTATTAAGTCTCTCCTATATTATATTCTAATTGTCAACTCAACGGAATTCAGTTATTATTGTGATACCTCTTTTTATAAAACCGACACAGTTGTAACATGCACTACAATTGCTGAAAACAAACTCATATCAGTCGAAAATTATAAAAATGGTCAAAGACATGGACATCATCTGGAATGGTATAAAAATGGGCAAAAGCGAGTCTTTTTAAACTATAGTGATGGAAAAATAATCGATACCACTTACTCTTATTTCCCCTCAGGTAAATTGGAAGGTATTGGCGTAGACAATGGCAGATGGTTTTCTCTTTCAGAAAAAGGTGACACACTGGTAGTTGGTAACTGCAAAGATGGTAAAAGTATTGGTGCTCATTACGCCTGGTTTGAAAACGGCCAAAGACAATTTATCACCAACTATAACGATTCCGGTAAAAAAGATGGTCTTTCTGTTCAATGGAGAGAGAATGGAACAGTTAAGGACAGTGTTATATACCGTAACGGAGAGACGCTCGAGGGCTGGCATTATTATAATAACGGTAAATTGCACTACAATGTGAAAAAGAAAGGCAATGATAAGTTTTTCAGCTATGTATACTATAATCCGAAGGGTAAAAAATGTGGTGAAGTCAAAAATGGTAATGGTACCTATATTTTTTACAAACCTGATGGTTCGTTGCCTGTTAAAATTACCAAAGTTAACAATGAATGGACATCACATGATGACATTGATCCCATTACTCTGAAGATGATTGATCCGGACAGCACTCCTGAAGCCATTAATAAAAGAATAGCTGATTCCACAGGTCTTAAAGCAATTGATGCAATAAAAATGGACAATGTCGATTTTATAAAATCGCTTCTTAAGTCCGGATTCAATGTCAACACCTTTTTCCGTGAACCTGAATTCTTTAGAAGTGATGTAACCATGCTGCATGTAGCAGCTTTGTTTAATAAGAAAGAGGTTGCCAGATTTCTTATGAAGAATGGAGCTGATCCGAATACCCGGGAATCATCAATGGAACCAATCGCTGCGGAGGTCGCTTTTGAATGCGGGTATGACTTTGACTTTGTGAGCATATTTCTTGAGGGAATATCTATGCCAGAGTTCGGGGGTGTAACTTTTGGAACTACCAGTTTCATGAGAAAAGTACTTAGTGCAGACAGTCTGAGGATATTCAAGTACATGGTAGATAAAGGCTTTGACCCTCAGATGATAAGGGAAGAGGAGATTGATGTATTTTGGATGGCAGCAGGCGACGGGAGTATTAAATGTCTCAAGTATCTATTCTCTATCTGCGATGTTCCAAAGTATAGCGAAAAAGATAAAGTATCAATATTTCACGAGGCAGCAAGTTCAAAGAAAAACGGTGCGCAGACTGTAGAGATACTTTTAAAGGGCGGTATTGCGCCATCATTTATTTGTATGAAAGAAAAATATCATGGTAGAACTCCCTATGATTTTGCCATGTATATGGCATCAAGGTGCACATCAGGCTTTGAAGCAGCTAAAAAGGAGCATCTCCTGAAAACTGCTGCTTATTTGAAGGAGATGGAGAAGAAATACTGTGGTAGAAAGGATTGATTTGGGGAAGGCAGATAATCTGCTTATTTTTTTGGGGGATGGTTGAGAAAAATGATTTGTCTGTCCGAATTAATTATCTTTAAGCAAAATTAGCTTTCTGTAAACTAAGAATTACCGGGACACCGATTGTCAGACCCGGTGTAAAGCTCCCCAGTTTTTGCCAAAAGATGGCCTATCCGGAAAATCGCTCAGGATTTACTGAATCTGGCCAATATCTGCAGAAACAATCGAAAAGAATTCGAGATGGAGAATTTTGATTTCTCTCTGGCTCAAAAAGCTGCTCGTTTTTCCAGGGAGTTATCTGATGCCATTGTAGAGCAGGAACTACAACGTTCATCCTTAAAAGATGAAGAAAAGTCCACACGCGACTCACTCTATTACCAACTATACGATCTGATAAAACAAGTCAGCGGTTACTGCCGATTTGTTTTTTAAGATGATCCTGTTCGAAAGAATTTATTCCGCAGTATTAAATAGTGATTGCCCCCCCTGCAGACGAAGTAAAATATAGAGTCATAAATGGACTCGCCACCTTCATAATAACGAAATACTAAATCGATGTAATCTGATATTGCCTGTTTTTTTATCGTTTATAGGTGTATGTATCGTCGGGCAGGTCAGATTGATCGTCGGGCAACTCAGATTGAATCTATTTCAGGCTAAAAGATGGCTTGTGATGTTAAAAAGATGATCTGTAATGGCAAAAGATGGTTTGTGATGGCAAAAAGATGATCTGTAATGGCAAAAAGATGGTTTTATTTTTTATTCCAACCCTCCCAGGCATAGGAAGCCTGAGCTATTATAAGGCGCTCTTTCAGAGCTAATAAGAATTCTTAAACCTCTTAAACCTCTTAACCTCTTAAACCTCTTAACCTCTTAACCTCTTAAACCTCTTAAACCTCTTAACCTCTTAACCTCTTAAACCTCTTAACCTCCGAACCTCTGAACCTCTGAACATCTGAACCTCTGCGACATTCTGGAGAGTAGTTTTACGGTTTTTTTTAAAGAACCGGAGGTCTTTGCAAAAACTTCTTCAAGGAATCAGATTTTTCTGATACTTTATATAGCTACATTAGAGTGCTTTCTGATAAATCTCAAGAAATGACACTAATTTCGCCCAGAGCTTTGTTTCTTGCCAGAAATAGTTGTATGTAAGGTTGCTATTTTAATAATCCTGATTTATTTAATAATTTGATATTGAAGCAAGCATATGTTCCCGGGACGCACTTTTGTGCGTCCCGGAAGAAGTTAGGCGAAATGCATTTGGCCAAGAAATAAAGAAGGCGCGTTAAGAATAATAAATCAAAATATAAAACAAATTATTTAGGAGTAGAAATGTATTACCATGTCATAATTGAAAGTAATGAAAAAGTTGGAAAATCAAAGACAAATAGAAAATATTTTGAACTAGACATAACGGAATCAACTGATATCATTGATTCGATAATAATACCATATCTAAATAAAGATGAATTGCATTTCGATGGATACTTTTTAAAGTATTCAGATATTGCGAGAATTGCAATAAAAGAAACTAACAGGACTTCCTCCGAATTATCCAAATTCGAAAACGACCATATGTCTGCCGGTATAATAATGTTTGTTACAAAAGAAGACGTGGTAGAGTATGATAAACATGCAAAGGATGTCACTAAAGAATTATTTCAGAAGGCAAAAGAGAAAATGAGCATGCCGAAAAATCAAAATACTAATTTAAAGCCTACCGATTTTTCGAAGGTGTTTGTTGTTCATGGTCAAGATGAACTTGCAAAAATAGAGCTGGCGAGATTTATTGAACAACTGGATTTAGAAGCTATTATCTTGCATGAGCAGGCAAGCTTAGGAATGACTATTATAGAAAAAATTGAACACTATTCAAATGTTAATTTTGGAATCGTTTTATATACGCCTTGTGATTTGGGAGCTAAAAAAGGTGAAGATAAGTATAAACCGCGAGCTCGCCAAAATGTTGTATTCGAGCATGGTTACTTAATAGCAAAACTTAAAAGACACAATGTGTGTGCGTTAGTTAAGGATGAAGTTGAAATTCCAAATGACATTTCTGGAGTAGTTTATATTCCAATGGACAACAATAAAGCTTGGAAATTATTGGTTGCTAAAGAATTAAAAAATGCCGGTTATCAGATTGACTTAAATAAATTATAAAAAACAAGAACGCGCCAAGGGAGTATGGGCCAATGCACATACGCCTAACATCGTCAAGCCAAAATGCCTGCCGCAGGCGCAACACAGGCACTTCGGCTGTGCCGAGGCCCGTTAGTGGCAATTTTTCCACTGGGCGGGAGCGCTCATCGTGAGCGCGGAGTTCGGAAAAGTAAAAATTTATGGTTAGAAAATAAATTAACCGGATAGACGGTAATGACATTTGATATATTAAACT
>JAEYNR010000002.1 GCA_023412475.1 Fibrobacterota bacterium
TTTTAATATTCTGAATGTTTATCTTACTTTTGCACTTGGATTATTTACTGTCAATCTTACCTTGTCCTCTTTTTCCAGTTCCGCGCGCGTCTTATTTCCGCACAGCCAGATATGGAAAACAACGGGCTGCGGCACTGCCGAAGTTGCCACCTATCATAATTGCATAATTCTTGTTCAGTCAATCGAGTCCACGAAGATTGATTGACGGGAATTATGCCTACCCCTAGTCCGAGTGGCAATTTGGGGCGGTCTTCCGCCCGGCATGCGGCTGTTGTGCATTGTAAACCAGCCAGCTACCTTAATGTGATCTTTCCGCCGCCGCTCTTTATCTTATTCCTGTTCCTGCGCACCATGCCGCAGGACGCGGCTCCGATGCTGTTGTTGTAAAGAGAAGAAACCGCAAATAATGGTAATAATGAACATTTCATAAAACACACCTTTCTATTAACGCATGTTGTGCACAGGTTTTAATATTTTCTCATAGTTAACATATATCCAAGTATCAATCCAAATATTCCATTTGACAAGAATACTTCTACAAAATGTGTTAAACGCACTTCCGCAGGCATATATGGGTTTGGGAAAAGCAATAATATTGTAGGTAATACCGCTAATAATAAAGATATTGAAATGATTTTTTCAATTCTTTTGCCTTTCAGCCAAATTACGATAGGAATACAAATTGTAATCCACAAAAAGCCACGAAATATCTGAATAATTCTTAATTCAAGAAAGTCCATATCTCCAAAGCTATTTGCATAGAAATTTCTTAACTCTTCAGAACGCCATGCAATTATTAGCCCAAAAACGACATACAACAGCATATACACTATTGACAAAACAGGGATTTTCCACATCCAACCTTTTGTTAAACTTTTATAATCAGGTTTGCCGAGTTCTTGTTGTGTTGGTTTAAAAATCAAATATGCTATCAGGGAAACTACTAAAAATAAAATCAAACTGCCGATAAATAATTTTAGAAGTTCATTTTTATCAAACATAGGGAAAGCTTCAATAAATATCCATGTCTCAATTTGTGTCATGAAAATTTGAATACCATAAACAATTAATGCAGTTGTAATTATTAACTTAAACCCTTTCAATTTTAAACGGCTAATCAAATATACAAGGGCGATTGAATTAATAATAATCTGCGTAATTAATGTCAAAATTGTAATTGAATTTACTTCTACCTCAATATTTGAAGGAAATATCAAATCAACTATTGTCATAATAATGAAGTAGATAACTAAAAATCCTAAAAATTTAGTAAAAAAGAAGATTTTTTCTTTCATAGTTCCTGTTTTAAAATTATACATGTGTTTGTTCCTTCTCTAAACTTGTGTACAACAATAGGTTAAATGCACTTTTATAATCCGGAATACTCATTCACATTCTCCTTTGTCTTTTACCCGCACGATGCGGGTTCTTATCTGGTGCGCATCCTGACTCTAATTTCTTTCTGCGGCGGCTTTATATAAAATAATTCTGAGCTGGTTTATTTTGCACAACGTTCCGCGGCACAGCCGAAGTGCCTGTGTTGTGCCTGCGGCAGGCATTTTGGCTTGCCGCTGTTGGCTGCCTGTGCTTGGGGCACTTTTCTGTCTTCGCGCGCGTCTTAATTCTCATTTTTTACTGGTGTTTTCGTTTTTATCAACTTTTGATCGAGATGACTATGCTCGAAATTATCAATACATCTTGAACAAAATGAATCAGAACAGCCCAAAATATTCCTTGTGTTTCGATTAGAGATTTACACAGTATAAATCCCATTAATCCGGCAAGACCTATTCCGATAAATCCGCCAGGTGTACCTCCATAATGAACTACTCCAAAAGCAATAGCAGAGATAATAATAATTCCCGATACTGGAACTATTGACTGTAAAGAAGTTACAAGTCCAAATCTAAAAATCATCTCTTCCGAAAAAGCATTTAAAATCGAGAATAGGATAATCCAATGAAAGTTCACCAATAGTAAGTTCCACGAAATCGGCATCTTTTTAAATTGAAAAAATAAAAAAGTTGCGGTAACCAATGAAATCACGATTAACATATTTATTCCAAGGCCAGTCCATTTTTCATCATTTTTAATTCCGAGCCAATTTACTGCACTTGCTGGTGCTGATAAATTTCCGATTCGAAATAGTGATAGAAACTGATTTCTTGATACTAAGAATATTACCCCAAGCGATATCAATACTGATCCCAGAAGTATCAGTTGGTATTTCAATTGGAAAGAAAGGTATGTATTTCCTAAGATCTGATTTCCAGAATGACCAAATTTTGCAAATTGCGGAATCATAAATACGGTAATGATAAGCGGTATCAACCCAATAAAACCTTGCATTTTCAAATTCTTTCTCCTTCTTCTATTGTTTTTGACTTATTCTTCGCGCGGTTCTTCTGTCTTGTGCTCCAAGCATTGCAGACAACTTCTTCCGGGACGCACAAAAGTGCGTCCCGGGGACATATCTTTGCTTCAATGTCAGATAAAACTAAAATATCAAAATAATAAACCTTCACACCGTTATTTCAATTTTTTGGCAAAAAAAGTGCTCAGAAGTGAAACTATTGGTTTTGGGTGGACTTTGGAGCCATTCTTATCAGAAAGAATCACTCTGCTGCAATCTGACAAAAATGTATTGCTGGTACAAAGAAGATAAAAACTTTTTATCACACAGGATTTAAGATCATCTTAGTAAAAATCGTCTACTTTATTTTAGAAGCCCTGCGACAGGACTCCTGATTGCAATAATCCTGTGTGCCGAAACATGGGTGTAAATCTCGGTAGTTTTTGATGAGACATGCCCTAAAAGCTCCTGAATATAACGAAGATCAACACCTTGCTCCAGTAGATGTGTGGCAAAGCTGTGGCGAAGTGAATGAATCCCGCCTTGAGTATCTATCCCCTGTTTTTCACAAGCATTTGTGTAAATCTTTTCAATAGTGCGCTTTGTTATGTGCTTTCCAGGGATATATCCCTCAAATAAAAACTGTTTTCCACTATCGCTTTTTAGCCAGATATCAATAAGTGGTGCCAATGTGTCATCAAGCATTACTATCCGGTCCTTTTTTCCTTTCCCTTTTCTTATCCAGATAACTTTTCGTTCCAGATCAATATCCCGAGGTCTTAGTAAGCAAACCTCCCCAAGTCTGGCGACCTCTGTAACACGTTTTTAAGGCTTTTAGCACCCGAATCACCCTTTGGAAGAGATCCCGGAGCAGGAGGTGCAGAGCGTTGGCTGCCATTATCCCACCATTGGGGAGCGGTCATCGTGAGCGCGGAGCCTCTGTCTCATTTACTTCGAAATTCATTATTCAATATTCGATATTCGATATTTCCTCTTTTTTCCTGCTGTCAGGTCCGTGGGCTACTATTTCGTTCTGTTTGGAAGTGCTCATCGTGAGTGCGGAGTGGAAGCGGAAAGATTTGACGGTAGAGGGCGCCAAGACACGATTTGAACACTTACTTACTAATAAACCGGAAATAGCATAGAGGAAAATTCCAAATCACAATTATTAAATCCTAAACAAATTCCAAATCACAAATTCTAAACTCTAAACAAATTCCAAAATTTTAAATTCTAATTTCTAAACAGGGATAAGAGTGTTTCAACGTAGCTAAAGGTTTTTAATTTGACCCTTCATTTTAAAAATCTCTTTCTTAATTGGAGCATCTATCTATACAATACATACGAGCGTCTCTGTCTCATTTACTTCGAAATTCATTATTCGTTATTCGATATTCGATATTTCCTCTTTTTTCTGCTGTCAGGTCTGTGAGCTACTTGACTGTTAATAAGATGGGCCTATCCATGTTCATTGTGAAAATATCCGATGGAAATGAAACCCGGACTGAGATGTTCATACCGCAGAGATTAGTGCACTGAACCGGCAAAACCGGAAAACTTTCATTAAGTGTGTCACGGTTTGTTCGTGTCAGATGCCAGGATTGCCATATTAAGTGAATTCGTATGGAAGTTTGTCACGAAAACGGCTTTTCAGCTCAGGAAGCGGAGTCGCGTCAAGAAATTGTCAAGTTCAGGTTAAAGGATGTTTTTAAAAATTCGATTCAATAGCCACTCGGAGTTAATTGTCTTAACCGGATAATTGTTGTCCGTTTTTCAGACTGCTTAATACCGCCATTCTCAAAAATGGACCTGTTTTCTCCGAAAAATTCATTATAATAGTTGTATCAGCCAAGCACTACTCACAGAGATCCAATTACCTGTCAGCTTACATTAAAGAAATAAAAACTAGTTGTTCACAGTTTTTTAAGATCGCAAAATTGCCCTGCCCTGTAAAAAACTGTAACAGACCGGATGTTTGCCTCAACTGCCCTGATTTATTTTTTTAACTCTGAAAGATAATCAGGCCGCAACAACCCTCTGCTGTGACCATTTATTATGGTGTTTTCTGTTTAAAAATAAACCGGAGGTTTTTTCATGAATGTCTTATGGATTTTGGTCATCAGTTCCGTATTACTGTTTCTGGGATATCGGATCTATTCCCGTTACATATCCAGAATCCTTGGAGAAGATCCCAAAAGAGTAACTCCTTCAGTACAGTACAATGATGGACAGGATTATGTGCCAACAAATAACGGAGTCGTTTTTGCCCACCATTTTGCTTCAATTGCAGGAGCGGGACCGATTCTGGGACCAACTCTGGCAATAATGTACGGGGTGGCTCCGGTATGGGCCTGGATTATTATCGGGGGAATATTTTTTGGCGCAGTACATGATTATACATCGCTTTTTGTTTCGATAAGAGAAAAAGGAAGATCAATTGCCGAGATTGCCCGAAAATCTCTGGGAGACAGCGGGTTTGCCCTGATGATTGCTTTTACGATTCTGATGGTAGTGCTGGTGACCTCCTCATTTCTTGTAGCATCGGCCACATCCCTTACCTCGCTTGTTCCCCTTGAGCAGCTTCGTCTTCCTTCGAACCAGAAAATCCTTCATACAGTTGCAAAGGGTGGAGTAATTAATGGACAGATCGGTGGGATCGCTTCTACTTCTGTGATTTTTATCACCCTGTTTGCTCCACTGATAGGTTTTCTCTGTTACAAGAAAAACATCTCCATGAAAATTATTTATCCTTTAGCCATAGCTATATGTTTTTTATCAATTTTGACGGGTTTAAAAATACCGGTAAGCCTCGATGTAAAGGTATGGATGATTGTGCTGGGGATCTATACTCTTTTTGCCTCCGGCATTCCAGTATGGCTGATACTTCAGCCAAGAGATTTTATCAACGTGTTTATTCTCTATGGAGGGATACTGTTTTTAATCGTCGGATCGATTGGAGCCGGTTTATCGGGTGTTCAGGTAACTGCACCTGTAATGAATATCGCTGATGGTACTGTAAAGTTAGGTTTGATATGGCCTTTCTTATTTATAACCGTGGCCTGCGGGGCAATTTCGGGTTTCCATGCTCTGGTGGCAGGAGGTACAGTATCCAAACAGGTGAAAAATGAAAAGTCAGCCCGTTCGATAGGCTTTGGTGGCATGCTTCTGGAATCGCTTCTGGCGGTGGGAGTGATTATCGCTATCAGCTCAGGTATTCCATTCAGCGATTACACCAACATAGTTTTCCCGGCTCAGGGTAATTCCAATCCGATACTTGCTTTCAGCCTGGCATTCAGCGGTCTTCTTTACAAGGGACTTCACATACCGATGGTTTACGGAACAGTGTTTGGTATTCTGTTGGTAGAGGGTTTCGTTGCAACAACACTGGATACTGCTGTAAGAATCAACCGTTATCTTTTTGAGGAACTCTGGTCAATCATTTTCAAGAATCCTCCAAAATGGATTAAATCCTATCTTTTCAATTCACTATTATCTGTCGTCCTTATGCTTATCTTTGCTTTTACTAATGCCTTTACAGTTATATGGCCTGTATTTGGTACTGCCAATCAGCTTCTGGCGGCTCTGACACTGGTTACTCTCGCTGTGTGGCTTGCAACCAATCGCAAGAAAAACGGCTTTATCCTGATTCCGGCATTCTTTATGATTGTAACCACACTTTTCTCTCTGGGTTTTCTGCTTAAGAAATATTTCATCGACAGTAACTGGTTACTGCTGACAGTAGATATTCTTATGATTGCTCTGACAGTGGCACTGATAGTGGTGGCAGTTAAATCCAGAAAAAAGATTACCCCATCAAAGAACGATAAAAACGATGAGACAAAGCCGCAGATACCTGAGTATCAGAAAGCCGGCGCCTGAAACCTTTAAGGCAGAGAGCTTTTACGGTGACTTTGTTTACGCTGCAAAGCATTTAACATCTGACAGGAATGGGATTAATATGAAAAAGATTAAAGAAATCGAAAAGCCCATTATCTTTGAAGAAAATCAGAGAATTAATCAGTTCTGGTTATGGCTTCTTATGGTTTCACTGGCAGGGTTTTCTTTTTATGCCTTTATTTCTCAGATAGTTCTGGGAAAAAAGGTTGGTAATTCACCGATGTCCGATCCGATGCTGATTCTATCAGTGCTATTATCCGGGGTGTTACTTCCGATATTTTTCTTTGTGACAGAACTTAGAACCAGGGTTACTGAAGATGGTCTTTATGTCAAGTATTTTCCGATTCACCGGAAATGGCTGTTTTTTTCTACTGTTGAGATCGAGAGCTTTAAGAAGACCAGGTATCGGCCGATTCTTGAATATGGCGGATGGGGTATCAGAATTAGATTTAATAAGAAGGCATACAGTATCAGTGGAAATATGGGAATGAAGTTGACCTTACCTAATGGTAAAAGCTTGTTGGTTGGAACTCAAAAGCCTGATGAATTTGAATCTGCCATACAGAAGATTAAGAAAACCTGACTCTTGTAATTGTACCCGATAAAAATCATTTTCCAGAGTATCTGTACCTGAGATTAACTCGTTTTCAAATTTCCAGGAAACGAGTTTATCCCTTAATTCCTTTTAACCTCAATCCGCAATAATCTCTTTACCACCTCATCATCCTGAACATAAGTCCGTAAAACAGTAAGTCGTAAATAGGTTCGGATTTTAACTTCAACTACCTTGAAACACTCTTGTTCCTATTTAGAATTTCGGATTTTGCATTTATGGAATTTGTTCAGGATTTAAGAATTAAAGATTTTGGAATTCTTTTGATTAAATATTATCAGGCTGTCAGCTCATAGTTTTTTCGAATCAAGTTATTGAGATTATTTGGGTTTGAGCTTGAGTTACGAACATCAGTCTGGATTTCGTAACTACCGGAAAATCGATGAGTAGTTTTTAATTATCTTTATTAGGGAAGTGTTTTATCAGGTGTTTGGCTAATGTATATGTATGGAGGAAATTTGAATCCATTTTTCGGATTTTTAGTTGTTGCATGCTTAATAACAGAATCCGCTGCTCAAAAAGGCTCCCGAGCAGTAACTCAGACCTTAAATACCGAGGGCTATTTGAAAAAATGCATACCGGTTTCTATTAACATTCAGGCTTTTATGGATGAAAATAATGGAATATGCAATAAGGTGGTTCTTTCTTTCGAGGATTCCAGGGATCAGGTGATTATTACCACCTTGGAGGATTACAGTACAGAGGATTCAAAAAACGGGGCAAAAAAGATGGTTTTCAGAGAGTCTGGTGAGAGGGCTTATCTGATCTCTCCTTTTGAAGCTCAGCAAATAAGCAAGGTTTGCAAGATACTTATCAAGACACTGGAAGCATTTGATGAATCTCTAGAAAAAAGAAAATGGGATAGGTGCCAGGGACTGGATTCGTATTTATTGAGATTTTTGAAGGGTTACAACTTTCTGATCAGTTGTGCAACAAATAACACAGTCAGATTGATTCCGGCCAAACACTGCCCGGATTCTATTTACAGCACATCGGTTGATTTGCCAAAACTGGATGCCCGTGTTGATCGCTGGAAAACAGATGCCACAAGCAGGTCAAAAATGCAGACAGTGCTTAAGGAACTATTATATCAGTGCAGGATATTGCAGAGAGATCTTTCGCAACACAGAAAGAATCAGGATTTTATGATAAACGAGCGTTTTATTAAAGCCATAGATATTTTCATCAAGATATATCTTGAAGAGAAATAGAGAAGAAGAAAATTCGAAATACGAAGTTGGAAAAAGAAATAAGAAACCGTGAATGTCTACTTATAGAGTTTCAGTCCACAATCGATTCGGTTTATGGCTTTGCTGATGGCCAGATAAACGCTGGAACTCTATGACCGGTTGCGCTATTGGAATTTATTTAGAATTACTGATTTCGCAACTGCACGGAAAAATGCTAAGTAGTTACAGTACGGAAGAAAATTGGAACTCTGGCATAGAAAATTCCAAACATTTAATTGCGGGGGTAATAGTTGCTTCCGACTGCCAGGGTGAAACCGTTTGGGTTCAGGGAATTTTTTTCCAGTTTTTAACGATTTTTACTACATGGCGCATCTTGTGAGGGTTTTTGACTCCCGGCATTATTTCCACACCACTATTAATATCGACTGCAAAAGGATCAACCATCCCTAAGGCATCTTCCAGATTCGTTGGACCGAGGCCACCTGCAAGTATTATGTTGTTAAACATCCCACAGGCTTTTCTGGCGATATTCCAGTCGAAAGTTACTCCTGAGCCGCCCTGCATCCCCGGAGACCAGGTGTCAAGAAGGATTCCCTGTGTCCTGTAATCTTTCAACTTTGAGATATCAGAATCGGGGCGGATAGAAAATGACTTTATCACCGGCAATGGGATAGTAGCGCACATCTCAGGAGTTTCATCGCCATGGAGCTGGACTGTATCGATTCCACTCAGTGCAGCTATCTTCATTACCGTTTCTCTTGATTCATTAACAAAGACACCTACCCGATTAATCATGGGTGGCAGTTGCATAATAATATTTCTGGCCTGCTCAGGTGAAATAAATCTGGGGCTTTTGGGGTGGAAAATAAAACCCAGCGCATCGACTCCCAGATTCGCAGCAACTCTGGCATCCTCAAGTCTGGTAATTCCACAGATCTTTATTCTGGTGCTCATAGAATTTCATCCTCAGAACATCTCAGTTCCGTGATGAGCTTGCCAGGCTCATCGAGTTTAACCAGCGATTCCCCAACCAGCAATGCTTTTACCCCTGCATCTTTAAGAGTTCTGGCCTGTGAACCATTACTGATTCCGCTCTCAGAAACAGTAATGAGTTTAGATGGAATATTTTTTACCAGCTCAAGAGTAACCGCCAAATCGGTTTTGAATGTTTTCAGATTTCGGTTATTGATACCTATGATCTGCGGTTCCAGTTTAATAATCCTGTCCAGTTCCTCAGCAGAGTGGATTTCAATCAGTGGCTCAATGTTTAACGATAAAGCTGCCTGATAAAGATCTTTCATCTGGTAATCATCCATGGCAGCAGCAATCAAAAGCATGGCATCGGCTCCCATTGATGCAGTCTGCTCCACCTGCAATAGATCGATAATAAAATCCTTACGCAAGACTGGAAGCGATACTGCATTTTTGACCTTTATCAGGTAGTCTGTGCACCCGAAGAAGAACTTTTCATCTGTAAGAATAGAAATAGCTCCTGCTCCACCTGTCTGATATGATGTTGCAATTTGCACCGGGTTAAAATCCTCACAGATTATTCCTTTGGAAGGAGATCCTTTTTTGACTTCTGCAATAATGGCCAATGCTCCGGGAACCGAAAGCGCATCTGCAAACGACCGGTGTTTGCAGAAGGAAGGTTCAAGCGAATGTTTCTGTTTCCTTAACATTCCCACTTCGATTCGCTTCTGCTCTATAATGGTATCAAGAATTGTGGACATGGTATTTCTTTCACCTGCTTAATATTATAAATATGTGGAAGTAAAACTCTTTATTCCGGAAATATCTAAAAAATTACTCAGAATGTTTTTGCCGCCTTCAGTCAATATTGATTCAGGATGAAATTGAACCCCAAAAATCGGATATTCTTTATGACTCAGCCCCATGATTATTCCATCATCGGTTTCTGCTGTAATCTCCAGACAATCCGGGAAAGAAGTTCTCTCAACGATAAGGCTGTGATAGCGGGTTGCAGTGAAGGGAATAGGTAGTTGCTTGAATACGTCTTGCTGTTTGTGAAAGATCTGAGAGACTTTTCCATGCATAAGATAAGGTGCACGGATTACGTTACCATTAAATGCAAAGCCAATAGACTGATGACCCAGACATACACCAAGTATAGGGATTTTTGGACCCAGCTCCTTTATCACATCCACAGAGATACCCGCTTCTATGGGGGTACCGGGACCTGGAGAGACAAGTATTGCTGCAGGATCCATTTGTCTTATCTGCTCTACAGTGATTTTATCATTTCGATAAACTTCAATTTTCTCACTGCAGATTTCACCAAGATACTGCACCAGATTAAAAGTAAAAGAATCGTAATTATCAATTACCAGAATCATACAACCTCCGCAACAAGATCATTGCCGGCAATAGCCGCTGCATTTTTTATGGCATTAAAGGGTGCTGTGGCTTTTTGTACAGTTTCATTGTACTCATGTGCTGGAACGGAATCAGCCACGATCCCAGCCCCGGACTGGATTATCGCTTTTCCCTCATGGTAGACGATTGTACGGATAACGATACAGGTATCCATATTACCGCTGAAATCGATATACCCCAGAGCTCCTCCGTAAAGACCCCGCTTTACCGGTTCCAGTTCATCGATAATCTCCATTGCTCTTATTTTTGGTGCTCCTGATAGAGTCCCTGCCGGAAAACAGGAGTAAAGAGCATCGAATATATCCAGATCGGGCTTAAGTTTACCCTGCACATTGCTTACCAGATGTATTACATGGGAATACTTTTCTGTATGCATCATATCTGAAACATGTACAGATCCATACTCGCATACTCTCCCTACATCGTTTCTTCCCAGATCGACAAGCATTACATGCTCGGCAACCTCCTTTGGATCTGCCTTCAGTTCTTTTATCAAAAGCTCATCCTCTTCATAGCTCTCACCCCTTCTGCGGGTTCCCGCAATAGGCCTGAGCTCGACAATACCGTTTTCAACCCTGGCAAGCATTTCCGGAGATGCTCCGATAACATAGTTTTGACCCAGAGACAAGAAAAACATGTAAGGAGAGGGATTGACTACCCTTAAAATCCTGTATAAATCAAAAGGGTCTGCATCCACTGCAATAGAGAAACGCTGTGAAAGGACAACCTGAAAGATATCGCCAGCTTTTATATATTCTTTACACCGCTCAACCGCCTTCTCAAATTCTTCCCTTTTAAAATTGGAAACCGGCTCTTTGTAAGAACGTATAGAGACTTCGGGGGAAAAGAGTGAGCTTTTCATGCGATCATTCATCTGTTCAATAGTGCTCAAAGCATCATTGTAGGCTTGTTCTATATCGGTATCCTTGTCCACGATTATATTGCTGATAAGAACGAGCCTGTGCTCTCTGTTATCAAAAGCAATCAGATCCTTATAAAAGGCGAAGAAAATGTCGTCCAGGGGATCATCTTTGGGGTTTTTATCCGGAATGCTTTCCCATAACCTTATGGAATCATAGGAAAAATAGCCCACCGCACCACCACTTAATCTGGGTAATCCTGGAATAGGGGCATGTTTGTACTGAGAAAATAACGACCGCAGGGCATCGATAGGCTTATCTGAACCATTTTGCGGATTAGGGCCGCTTACCTCCCAGATTTTTCGGTTAGCCCTGAATGTCATAAAGGGATCACCACCAAGAAATGAGTACCTGGCCACAGAATCACCTCCGGAGACACTCTCCAGAAGAAAACTGTATTTGCGGTCTTTAAAAAGCTTTATCCATACCGATACAGGTGTTTCTGTATCAGCCAGAACCGTCTTAAAAACCGGAATTACATTAAAATTGGAAGCCAACCGTTTTACTTCATCTAATGAAGGAGTAATCACAATCATTTTTCCTTTTTAAAGGGGTAATAATTGAGAAACAGGAGTCCAGCAAGATTAAACATTTTATGATAATTATATGCCGGGAGCCAAATTTTTCCACTTTTTTAATATGATTCTCAACAAAACTGCTAATTTGGAAGCAGATATTATTAAATATGGCTTAAAATATATATAATACCGGAAATCAGAAATATTTAAGATTTCAGAAATTGTTGGTTGATCTCCACTTTTGTCTTTTTTAACAACTTAATTCAAAGTCCCTTTCTTGCTCAGGTTACCGGTTAAAAGCACTCTTATTTCTGCTTTCATTACCGGCTCTTATTGACATTAAAAACTCCGGTAACATATTATTTTCATAACTACTAAGCTACAATAGCAGGAAAAAAACTATGAACTGTTAATAGACTTTCTCTAATCAGAGATAAATTTAAAATCATAATGTTCCTGTTTTCTGTTCTTATTTCGAATTTCGTACTTCGAATTTAGGATAATTATCATTTGTATTATTTAACAGTTTCACCCCTGAATTTGTTGGCATAACACTACAACGATATAGGAAATTCACTACATCAATGTGTTTACTAAAGATATTTTTCACTGATGTTATTTTTTGATTCATTTCCATTTATTTATTGTATATTATTAGATAATGATCATTGATATACGTTTGATACTTTTTATGACATCGGGAGGAATCTTATGAATATAAAAACGGCTTTAGTAGCTGTGACCTCTTTATTTCTGCTTTTAATGACAAGCTGCGACACAGACAGAGTTGGTCCTGTGGCAGGAGAACTGATCAATCCACTGAGCCCTTCAGATAATCAATTCGATTCTAATTCAGAAGCTGGCAGCAGCAAAACAAAAGCGGATCCCGAATTTATTCCTGATGGCAGCAAAAAAACTGGCACATCGGAATTTGAAGACGGTTCAGCAGCAAGAAGGACAATTAATGGAGTACCGCAGTATTTCTGGGGTGATATGGGAAAAGGTAGCGAGGTTCCGATGGTAAAGATCACCCATTCGGCAAACAGTAAAATTATAGATATAGAACTGATTTTTAACCCGGATTTTGTAGATAACACCTACGGGAAAAACAGTATTGGATGGAAACCTAACCGGCCACACACATTCAAGGATCTTTACGCCAGCGATCATGTTGAGTTGGCAGTATCCGATAAAAACGGGAACGTCGTCTGGAAAGGGAAAATAGATTTTATTAGCAATACCTCTTCACTTTCAAGTGGATATGGCTGTTTGGGACCATTTGGCGGTGATGGAAAGGTCATTAGCGGCAACAGTTCTTCTGTACTGTCGTTTGGAAGTTCTATGGATGATAATATAAACTATTATGGTTATTGGCTCTTTGAGAATTCACCTCAAACCGATTCTACCTATAAAGTAAATCCACAATATCCGGACTGGCAATTTTATGTAGTGTACCGTATCTCCTTCGATGCCTCTGTTTTTGGCAGTGCAGGATATGGAAAAGTCGAAATGACTTCAGTTCACGCTTCACCCAGTAAAGGGATTGATACTGTGCCTGTAAAAGAAAAGTCTGCACCGGTTCCCGGTTCACCGCAAGACCCTTTCAGATATTATCAACCTGGTAAAAGGACAACCACTGGAGATTCTCCGGATATACCGGTGGACAGTATTCTGGTTATTGATCCCGGATATGGAGTTGGATGAAATCAGGAATTATAATAAAACTCTTTAACCAAAAAAACCGCAGCAGATTTATAAGCTGCGGTTTTTTAATAGAAACCGCTTTTTTTATTTTGTTATATTATTATAGTATTTGTATACAGTACCTGTTCAAAGCGTAAAAAATTTAAATTTATTTTGTATTGATCTGCGGAAGGACAAAAGATGAAAAAGGCAGAGAAAAATCAGAAAGTTGCTTTTAGGTATACTACTTTTCTGCTCTTTTTTCTTTCGTTTTTCGCTTTTGCAGAACAGATCTGTGAGCTGAAACTAACTACGTGTCCGGAGGACTTCAACGGAGATACCTTATATGTTTCTCCACAGATAGTAGCACTTTCATCAACGATTTATACCTGTGAACCAGCCGAAGTAATCGAAGGACTGACCCAGACTGGTGCTCCGCCTTCAATTTTTTTTGTAATCGACCATTCATACAGCATGAATGGTCTAGGCAACACATGGCCTGGAAATGATGTAAACGGGACCAGATTCAATGTAACACGCGATCTGATCGACACCGTATACAAAACGCATCCTGATGCAGAAATAGGAATGGCTGTATTCAGAGAAGTTCTTTATTTTGACAGTCGGGACAACAACTTGTTTGTTCAGCTTGAAGGACAAGGCAACCAGTCTTACATGCCCCTTCTTCAGCTTGATAAAAATGTCAGGGGTAACACCACCGGATTACAGGCACTTAAAGACATTCTCAAAACAACCACAATAACTCGTCGTAACAGCATGTACAACAGAAATGTTACTTGTGTAGACCTTGTATATAACCCAACTTTTTCAACCACCGGAAACACCAACATCAATAATGCCATGGATGCCGCTTTGCAGGCCATGAAATCTGCAAAAAATCCTCCGGAACGTCAATTCATTATCTTCTTGTCTGATGGTGAACCACATCCTACCGATTCTACCATAGCGGGTTACCAGGATATCCTTCGCCGCCATGGCGGGAAAGATCCTTTCTATTTTCAGAATGCTACTTCTACTCCCACTACTTTTACAGTTTATTTCTCCAATAATGACACTATCCCTCCGGCCAGCCTTACCACTATGACCGCCAATATAAAAGCAAATGGATATTCCAGCTCCAACAGTGCTAGTGACATCTGGATATTAAAAACCGATTATGATGCCCTCATGTCCTTATTCATGAAAAAGATAATCAAACCTATTATGAGTCTTACCACAGGTGTGGCTACTTCCATGACAATCAATAATGTCATATCAACAACCCTGGAAGACAGTGGCTTTATTTTCTCTGGTCTATTTCCACTTGATCATAGCGCCACCAGATTCGACATACAAATCCGATATCATCTTACAAATTTAGAGAACAATTCACAGAAAGATACTCTTACCAATGTTCAATTTTATGTGGCACGTAAAGAAGGGATAGAGTTAAGCGATGGACTAAGCAGCTATTGCTGGGATAAAGCAACATTATCTCTTCTGCACAACGGAAAGAAGGTGACAAGTATCGATGAATCTATGGAAAAACTGGAAATCCGCTTTGATCCGGGAAATCACAACTATCAGTCAGTTGCAGTAGATGTCACTCATATACAAGGAGAAAAACGCGATCTTGAAAAATTCACTCTGGACAAGAAAGATAATCTCTGGACTAAAACATTTGTCCGTAAAATAGATTCAGCCCATCCCGGAGATAATATCCTTCAGCATCAAATGTATGACTCTATTGTAGTTGTTTACCGGAACCCACAAATTCCACTCGATACTATCCGTATAGCAGTACCATTTTCTGTAAGCAATGCGATTAAAGCTAGCAGCGCCACTTATAATGATACCGATGCTGATGGCTTTATCGACAGCATATTTCTGGCTGTAGATGCTAACTTGGATAAAGGAACCGTTGATCTCCTGGAAGCTCTAATAACTCTGCCATCATTCAGAAATTTTGTTATCGAGTCTATAAAGCCGGCCCCTATGGGTATCGCTATCAGAGTCAGAGAGCAGAGTCAGACACCACGAACTTATGTAACCACCAATGATGTGATACAACTGCAAGGCGGTGTTCTTCCGGGAGGTGGAATGCTTGAGGGCGGATCGATTGTGGTAATCGACAAAGTGGCACCTGTTATTAACAGGGCTGAACTGGTCACTAATGCAGCAGAAAAAGATTCCCTGAGAGTTTATTTTTCAGAACCTGTGGAAAATTTCGAGAGTACCAGGCCATTTCTCTTTAAAACACCTAAAGGAGATGAATATCAGGTTTTTCTCGAGAATGGTAGTTTAAGCGATGATTATTATTTAGCCGCAATCCGGCAGATTCAATCCGCTTCGTCCATAAGCCCCCAGGATTCCATCTGGATTAACACTGCGGCTTCAATTACTGATAAAAATCATAATATTCAATCCAATCAGCTTAACAGAAGAGTTACTCTGAAAATTAAACAGATCCCGTATACGCTAATACCCGATGCTATAAACAACCCGTTTGTACCCGGCAATCTGATTCCTGCACCTGTCCAGGAAGCTTACAGGAATGAGGGCCGTTTACAGGAGCTGGATTTGAATAAAGGAGGTATTATCATCGTGGTAAAACCGGAAAACCAGTTGAGGCCACATGTAGAATTATCTGGTAAAGTTTCTATCTTTGATGTGGTTAAAAACACAGTCATAGAAAATAAACCAATGGTTTTTGATAAGGTAAGTAAAAAACTCTTTTTTGTATGGAACGGAGTAAACCATAAGAATAGAAAAGTGGCTACCGGGACATATCTTGCTGTACTGGAGATGAGTGATAACATGGGTTTCGAGCAAACACGTACAATTCCTGTCGGGATAAAAAGATGAAAGTGATTAAATCGCTCCTATTATTCATTTTTGTGGGTGTCATTTCAGCATCTACCAATGCAGCTCAACTGTGCATAGTACGTCTTGATTGTCCGCCAAATTATCATAATGACACGATCAGGGTGGCAAATAATGTAGTTGCTCTTAACCGCACGTTTACTCATTGTACACCGGATTCGATTAATGAGACTCTTCCGGGTAAAGGGGCAGATACAATATCTGTTTTCTTTCTCATTGATCACTCTTCAAGTATGAGCATAATGGATTCCACTGCAATCAGATATCGGGTGGTTAATCAACTTATCGATTCAATCTATGCCATTTCACCTGCATCAGAAATCGGGCTGGCTGTTTTTTCTAACCAACTGCTCCATAGCTCCAGTGATGATCCTTTCTATGTCCAATTAGATTCCAGGTGGCATGATTCTTATGTGCCTCTAAGCCGCCTCTCCGGTAAGATTAACAATGTTTCTGCAGTAGAAAAACTGAAGAGCAGTATTGTATTGTCTGCAGAAAAGGACTACTTCAACAACTTTAAACTGCTCAACGGTAATTATTCTCCTACCGGACGCAAGGATACTTTAGGAAACAATCTGGGGTATAATGGAACAACCGATATCTCTCTGGCTTTCGATGCCGCCAGAAAAGCCTTCCTTAATGCGGCAAATCCAAAAGAGAAACAATATATAGTTTTTCTCTCAGACGGAATTTCGCAGAATGTCGATATTGAAAGGAAAACCAGTGAGCTGGACTATATAACAGGGGCTGGGGTTCCGACAACGTTTACTGCGTTTTTTGTCAATGTCAACAAACCAATACCACAGCAAATCTCTTCTATGACAGAAAATATCCGGGCAAATGGATATTCATCAAATAATGTGAATAGTAAAGAATGGAAAACGATGGGCAGTGAGTCTGAGCTTTTAGGTTCACTGCTTGGAAGGTTATCAATAGGTGCTGGTACAGAATATTACACCAGTTATCCGAAAAAACTGACCCTTAACGGCATTGCAGGTGAAAAGTTCGATGATTCTCTGGCTTATTTGCCAAAAATCATACCCCTGACCGGCAAATACACACAAGTTGATATTTCTTTCTCTTTTCGCTGGAATTCTCCGATAGATAAGGATGAAACCAGGACATTTTCCACCACAATCATGCAAAGCGATAATCCAGACCGGTTACCGGATAGCTGTTTTGAACAGGGGACATTGCAGTTTTTGTATCAGGGAAACCAGATATCTAATATTGAGGCACAGCAGCGAAACCTGGAGGTCCGTTTTTTTCCTCCACAGGGGTTTGAGGCAGATACAGTTGAAATCACTGTTTCCAACAGCACAAGTACAGATTCTATCAAACTGAAAGCTTTCAGATCTGGAGAATATTACTCGGCCGTTTTCAGCCGTGAATACGGAACGCCAAGAGTGGATAATGTGCTTCAGAATGCTTTTACAGATAGCGTAATTGCATTTTACAGAAACCAAGATCTTCCTCTGGATACTTTGCGGATTTCAGCAAGAGTGACAGAACCCAGTGATATTGCAGTTCGGTCCGCATACTATCTTGATACAAATGCAAATGGGTATCCTGACATTATCCGGGTAGTTCAGGGAACAGAGAAACTGAGCCCTTCAGATATTGCTCTTGTTAAGCCAAATATTACTTTATTGACTCCCCGTTCATTATCTGTCATAAATGTAATCGCTTCACCTGTTGGATTCGATATAATTCTTGATGAACCTGCGGGTGTGCTTCCCTTTACCGGTATTTTCCCTGATGAGCGGCTCTATATTGACAGGACATCAGGATTGCCCGATGGCGGGGAACTACCCCAGACAGACGTTCCCATCTCAGACAGCATGGCACCGGTCATTATCTCAGGAACCTACTTTGATCATGCTGAAAAACCGGTGACAGATACCATCGAAGTAGTCTTTTCTGAAAAGATTAATCCTTCTTTAGATCCAAATCCTTTCGAGTTTTTCAGTGTTTCACAAAACAAAATTTACAGTTTATCTCTGAGACATCTCAAAGATGACAGTGTTTCGCTTTATTCGGTTTTACCTGTCATTGCCGGTACACCTGATCCCATGAAAGGTGATTCAATCAAAATCCGGCCATTAAGCGGAATTAAAGATGATAAAAATGTTGAACAACAAAACCCCGGTAATATCAGACGGGCAATGCAGTATTATTTATTGTATACCATTTCCGGAGCAGCTTATTTCGACCAGACTGGTGATGGCCTTATAGACATGGTCAAGGTATATATGCCTGTAGCTGCGGATTCCATGCTGCTGGATAAACTATACGAAACCATTTCTCTTCCTGCACATCGAAACTTTACCTATAGTAAGAAGGATATTATCCCCTGCGATGAAGGATTTATCATAAATGTTAAACAGCCTGAAACTACAGTCCCTTATACTGCCACAGACAGCAGCGATATTTTAAATATCTCCTATACTGAAGCACTTAATGGCAGCCTGATAAAGCCGGTAAGCGTTCCAATTGATGACAGCCTTGCCCCGGTGATTATTGAGGCTTTTTACATTCCTTCAAAGGGATCTTCGGAACTCGAAACCGATTCTCTTATAGTAACATTATCAGAAAATATTGCGGTTCCCTCGAGTACTCAGCCATTTACATTCTTTGATCCCATTGCCGGAAAAAGCTATTCTATGGAGCTGAAATATTCCAGAGCAGACAGACAGTCAGTTTACATATTTAGTATTCTTGATATTATAGGAAAAGAATATCCGCAGGCTGTGGACTCTGTGTGTATTAATCCTTCTTCTGGTGTAAGAGATTTAAAAGAAAATATTCAGGATTCCTTGAACCGATATACTCATCTCAAATTCAAGGCACAAGAGTATGATTATCAGATAATTTCCTATCCTAACCCCTTTGACCCTCAGAAATCTCTCATTCCTCCTGGAATTGTAACTAATTATGGCCTGAAACAAAACAGGGGAGTGGTAATTATCGCAGAACCATCAACCCCGATGGCGGGCTATGTTGATCTTATGGGGGAAATGATTTTATACGATGTCGTAGGAAACAAAGTCAGGAGTATTAAAGGGGAGAAGGTGCGGACAGGAAAAGGACTCTATTTTGTATGGAATGGTGAGAACCCAAAGAAGCGTCTTGTGGGCACTGGTACCTATCTGGCGGTAATAACACTGAGTGACACTCAGGGTTTTAAGACTATTAAGAAGCACAAGATTGGTATCCGGCGATATGTTTACACTGATAAGTATTTTTCATTTGAAACCCATTGAGATGGATTCCCCTTATGGCTGTGAAAAAAAATAGCCTGTTTACAGGCTTTATAATACTGTTTTTATCATCGATTGCTCTTTCAGACGGACTGCCCGGAGAGTTTCTTATCTCTGATCAATGGCGGACGTTTTTCAGATTTTATTCTCCTTTGTCTAATCCTGCCTTTATGCTGGAACAGTCACACAGTTCTATTCGGGGTGTTTTATCGTTGTCTCCGGATAATGTTGCCACCCTGTGGGAGTCTGGCATCGTTGTACCTGTGGGTTATTACCACGCATTCGGGCTGACTGTACTGGGCGAGAACGGCAGGGCAGTTAATGATGCCGGTTCAGAGATACTGTTTGGTAACTCCAGCAAAAACGTCAGATCAAGAAATAGTAATTACCTCTATTCTTTATCATACGCAATTAATCCTGTAGGAAAATTGAGTACTGGAATCAATCTGAATATAATCAGTCAGGGTAATTTTGGTGACCCCTCTTTTGGAATGGGCATGGATCTTGGTGTCAGCTATCGCCTTTTATATCATCCGCTGCTTGGTTATCACATGATAGGTCTGACATTTCAAAATATTGTCAGCACAAAAACCGGGATCTATGAAAAGATGCCACAATCAGCACAGATAAAGGGCGATTATAAGGTATCACTTTTACAGAACCGAATAAATTTCCATTTTCAGGGAAATCTGTCAGATTTTCTGACCAATTCAGAAAATTTTCTCAGTGATAAAAAGATGGAGTGGGGTTTGTTTTTACAGGGAGGAGTCAGGGTTCTTCCATTCTTATCGATTTATACATTCGGAGAATTCGGAGATTCCAGGGAAATCGATTATTGGGGGATTACTACAGAGATTAATGTGCCTCAGATAAACGGGGGAAGAGATCTGAGTATGGCATATCAATACAGAAGCGATCTCAGTGACAAACTTAACGGTTCCCATTCTATTTATTTAAGAGGTGAAATAGGTAAGAGCCGGGAAGAAAAAGCGGCATCAAGAATTTTGCAGTCGCTAAGTTTGAACGCAAACGAATTGTATAACAAGGCTCTTAAACTTTATCATAAATCTGATTTCTGGAACGCTTACTTTTTATTTATCCGCTTATGGATAGAGTATCCTGATTTCTACAGAAATGATTATGTTCTTCTTCACGCAGGGTCCTGCCTCGAAAAAATGGACATGAGAGAGGAAGCCATCAAGACATATCTAGGGCTAAGGGAAAGCTATTCATCAAGTTTTCTGGTACCCCAGGCAGACCTGGGTCTGATGCGTGTGTTTTATCGTCAAGGTGCATATAGTGCTGTAAACAGCTACTTCTCGGAAATTAATCGCCCTTCAGTTGAAGATTCAATCAAGTTTCATGGCTGCTATTTGATGGGAGAATCGTTATTACGGCAATCTGAATATAGAAAAGCAATTGCCTATTTCGAAATGGTCCCTTACAATCACCCTGATTATATTTTCGCACAGCACTCCCTTGCTTCTGTACATGCTCTGATGAATTCGGGATTTCACCTGAGCACCGCAAATCTTGAGAATTGTATCAATGCAAAGCCTTCTACCGAAGAACAGCGTGAGATAGTAAATCGTTCACTGGTCTTTCTGGGATATATCTTCTATGAAGAAAACACTCTTTCCAAGGCTGTGACTGCTTTGCGAATGGTACCATCAAACAGTTACTATTATGAAGACGCTTTACTGGGTTTAGGGTGGGCAGCGATTAAGGCACATCAGTGGAATGATTGTATTGATGCAGGTTTGAAACTGGCACAGACAAGCAGCAAATTCATAATGCAGTGTGAAGGAGCCCTTTTGCAGTCCTACGGCCATATTCTGGAAAAAAGATATCCTTTGGCGCAACTTCTTCTGGAAGCGATCAATAAAAGAATTGGTAATTTTCAGAAACTCACCTACGATTCCCTTAATGCCAGAAAAATGCTCTATGAGAGTGACCGAATCGAATACGGATTTTTTGCGGAAAAGGTAAACCGGCTGGCACAACGCGGTACAAACGTCAACAGCAAGGAACCAGACAGCCTTCATACGGTACAGGTTAAATTCAAAGAAAAAATAGATGATTATCTTCTTTTTGCAGATGAATTTAAAAGAACGAGCTTTTTCGAACGCAATTTCAGTACTGTAAAAGAGGACATAGAATATGCTTTGGCAAAGGTCTGGAAAATAATGAGTAATCCTGAAAGAGCAGAACTTCTTGGCAAAGACAAGGCCCTGACCGACGAGATAGAAAAGCTTAAAAAAGAGATCGATAGAATTCACAGCGAGTCTGCTCCGACTGAGGAATGAAAAACTGAAATCCCGTTGTTTCGTCTCTTCAGGTAACCCAAGCTTTGAGTATTGGGAGGATAGAAAGAAAGAATAAGGAATATAATACAGATGCTGAGCATATTTTGCGCTTCAGGATTAAGGATTGCCTCATTAGAGGCGGTAGAGTAGACGCGGGTTTCCGCCGCGCCCCTCGTCAAACCGTACGTACAGATTTCCCGTATACGGCTTACCAATCGATTTCACACAGAAAGCACACACAAATAGCCAAGATTAGAGAGGCTCCC
>JAEYNR010000033.1 GCA_023412475.1 Fibrobacterota bacterium
GGAGGCTCTTGAACTATTGATACCAGATTCGCGTAAACTTGAAATTACTGTTGATGGCTATACATGCGATATTGAGATGAAAGGATAATCAATAAATGGGAACGATATATGCCAATGATGCGGTAAGGATCAAAGTAAAGAAAATCATTGTTGCTCATGGGATAATGGACGGACATGCGCATCACAACAGCGGAGCAACCGGATATCTGTTACTTGGGCCAATATTTACTACAGGCCTTCGGGCCGCGCAAAAAAGGGTGCCTTGAAAAACATGCGCTCAGCAATACTTGATTTGAAAAAGGCGCAAAAAATCGCAGGAGATTATTTGAGTGTTAAAGTTAACGTATACAATAAAGCAAAACCGGTTATGCAGTGGTTCGATGATGAGGTAAAAGAGATGGTTCTGGCCTGGAAAATCAATCTGACGACCAATGATCCGGAGGGCGCATGGGAGCTGTTTATCGATGCAAGTGATGGATCTGTACTTCAGGCTGCAGATTGCCGGATCTTCTCAAATGGTGAAGGAATGGTACCAATTTTGAATCCACCGGCCGAAATTACGCCATTGCGAAATTTTAAATATACAACCATCATTACGAGATCCCGGCACTGAAATGCCGGGGCCAGGATAGGGATTGTTCATTTTCAGAACATTAAGAAACCTTTTAAAACAATACATTGCATTAACCGCAGATCAATTGTGAGAAAAAACCATCTCCTTTACCTCTACGCCTTCGATTTTCATAAGAGCAGATGTAAACCCTTTAAGGTTATTGTCATCACCAATCAACTCCACCAATATCAGACCATTCGGTGAACAGGTACCATCGGACATCTCATGCAGCCCTATTCTGGTTTTGATACTACACCCAAATTCGGTAAGCACATTCTGCACAGATGGAACATGTTTTACCCTGTTGGTAACATGAATTCCCACAATGTAATGTTTTCCCGTGTAACTCATCATTCCTCCTGACGTCAAAGTTTATGAGATATTAACTGCTTTCATACCGTAATCTGCCTTGTATACGGTTATGCACAATGTGCATCTTTAATAAAATGTTAAGGCATTATCTTTCAAAGGTAAGCTAAAAATACTTAATAAATCAGATTGAAAAATAATGCATCCTCCCGGCTCAGTGTGGATGAATTCTGATTATCAAATACCATCTGGTAAAGATCAATATTTATTGTTAATAGATGTAAACATAAGAGCCAGTGTGGGGCTCCCAGGCAGTTCTTTCCCCTCTTTCACCACAACCATCCAGATTGTTAGCCCTTCGGGTCCCTACGAGTCGTGATGGTCTTCGGCCTTCCTGGCC
This sequence comes from Fibrobacterota bacterium, assembly GCA_023412475.1. Classification (GTDB taxonomy): domain Bacteria; phylum Fibrobacterota; class Chitinivibrionia; order Chitinivibrionales; family Chitinispirillaceae; genus JAAYPC01. Next base: position 1,323 of record JAEYNR010000033.1, read on the forward strand.
TACGGCTCTTTGGCAATAAAAGTAATCATTTTAATCAAAGTCCAATTTGCACAATCCTTCAAATTACGGTTTAAACTACTGCCGGCTATCCATTTTGGGTTCCCGGAACCTTGATTTAATGTGCTCCGGCCTTGATTTGACATTTTCCGGCCTTGATCTAATGTGCCCCGGTTTCCAGGACCGATATTCCAGCCATTCTTTAACTTATAATGGTCCTCATGTTTTTTATTCTTCCCCTGATTATAACTTCATTTCAGTTAGAGAATATTTCGGCCAGCATAAGGAAGACATCTTATTTATCTACTATATATAGCTACTCAGGTATTGATCAAATAACTGATGAGAAATCAGAAACAATCGATTATACATCAGAAATTATGACTGATCAGATACGCCCTGAATAATAAGGAATAAAAAATCCGAAATCAAAATTCAAAACCGGAGAGAGCATACGTACCTTTATTTTACTGGTCAGATTTTGAATTATCGGTTATTGGCATTTGTTTAGGATTTGGTGCATGTTTTTTGGAATTTATTTACCGGCTCAACTTTTTATGAATCTTGTTTTTTAAATAACCATGCACTACCAAGTATTTATATTTTCTTCTTTTTTCGATTTATTTGCTATTTGAAGGTCATTGTACCCTATAAGCCGATCTTTGGAGGGGATCATCGGCGAATGCTTTCCTTTCCGTAAACTCTGATCTTTTTCATGATTTTGTTAAGCAATTTAAACTTCTCGCGACCACTTTCCGGCAACTCATTATCTGAATTGAACAATACCTCTTTTCTGCACGCCATCTTTCTTAATTTTTCCGAATTAATGCGGGCTCTTTGTATCATCTCCGTTTCAGTGAAATACTCCGGTTCTTTAGTCATTAACCTTTCCGCAGTTACAGTTAAATCCATCAGATCCTGTGAAATATCGATATATGCGTTCTTTCTGGCAAGTCCGGGTATTTTTCTTTCCGATTCAGCCAGCTCAAAAGCATCATTCAATGAGGAACGTAATTCTGATCGCAGTTTCGAGTTTCGGATCCATAACAGGAGAATACTTTCATGGCGGAGGGTTGGATCTATATCCTTACCCGCCAGTAAAGCCTTGTTTACGATACAGATTAGCTTGAATACAATATATTGGGGGTACCCATAAAAAAGCCGGAAGCGGCTCTTTAATTAAACCAAACTTAAGTAGTGTAAGAGTTTACCGATTTATTACCGACTATCAAAAGTAACACCATTTCCACCTGAACGAATCCAATTCACGATACTACTAACAATTTACTGGATTTTTTCCACTTAAAGAAAGGCTAAACCAATGAAACGAGTCCTCTGTTTGCTTCTTTTAACCTGCCTTCCCGCGGCTATCTTCGCTGCACCAAACTATCCTTTTCCTCAAAATGCAGAATACCCATATGGAATCGTTCCCACAAGTGTCGATGCAGACAAGGTGCAGGAAGCATTTGATGAGTTTATGGAACTCTATGAAGAACAAGGCGCACTGGCAAGAATCAAACACGATAATCTTGAGAATTCCGTCAGCGAAGGAATCGCTTATGGAATGCTCCTTCTGGTTTACATGGATAATGATAAGAACCAAACCCAGGCTAAATTTGATAAATTATGGGCATATTACAATAATTTTCTGGATTCAAAAGGGCTGATGAACTGGAAAATAAACGGATTTTCACAAGTCGCCGCAGACGGGAGAAACTCGGCTACCGATGCAGAGCTGGATGCTGCTGTAGGACTGATGCAGGCCTACAAACAATGGGGCGATGAAAAGTACCTAAACGATGCCAAAGCATTAATCGCAAAAATAGCTAAAGAAGAGGTCAACGAAAATGGTTATCTAAAACCTGGCGACTCCTGGGATACCGAAAAAAACATCTCCTATTTCAGTACCGCAGCTCTTACGCTTTTTAAACAGGTCAGCGATTTCGACTGGGATAAAGTCATAGCCAACTCCTACAGCCTCATCAAAAAAGCACAGAATGCAAGTACCGGACTGGTGCCCAACTGGTGTGATGAGCAGGGCAACCCTTCATCTTCTCCTTATGATAACTCTCGAGGCAATTACACTTATGATGCAACCCGTACACCCTGGCGTCTTGCCTGGGCCTACTCATGGTATGGTCATCTGGAAGCGAAGGAGACATGTGAAAAAATCGCCTCCTGGATCTCTTCAAAAACCGCAAACGATCCGGAGATGGTCGTGGATGGTTATAAACTTGATGGCACAGAAACAAGCGAATACAACAACTCTACCTTTGTGGGTCCATTTGGATGTGCAGGAATGGTTGATGAAAATCATCAGGAATGGTTAGACAAGTGTTACAATCACCTTTGCGATATAAAGGAAGACAGATATTATCAGATTTCAATAAAAATACTCACTCTTCTTTATCTTTCGGGAAACATGCCTGATTTCTGGAGCACTACAGATGTGAAACCGGAAGGCTCGGCGCGATTTATTAAAAATCAGAAGCCATTCAGGTTTAATCTTTCAGCGAATCAGAAACTTCACTTTTCAACTCCAGTTGCCGGCAATGTCGCAGTTTCTGTATTTAATATCAATGGCCAGATACTGTCGGCTTCAGTCAATCGTTTCTTCGGAGAGGGCAACCACATTCTCCCTCTACCATACATGGCAACAGGTACATACATTTTAAAAATCAGGTTACCTGGAAATGAATTTTCAAAACAGGTGTCCATTGTTCGCTAATTTTAAAGAAGACAATTAAACGATGACACAATAGATTCTAAACAAGCATCACCAAGCCTTGCCCGTATTGTTAAGGAGCGCTTACGCTGTTGCAACTTTGTCAGGAATCAATATTCCATGGCTTTTATCATATGCTGTACCATTAACTCTAAGTTTTCTAGTTTCACTAATTAATTTCTTTTGTAAGTATATAAGAGATAATGTGGCAATAGAAACAATATGTACTTTAGTTAAGATCTTTTTTTAACCTTATATCTTAAAACTGTTTTTCTTTTTGCAGGTTCAACTTTTCTCGAATCTGAAAGATAAATTTCTCTATGTTTTAGAGTTTTTATTTCAAGATGATTTTCTTCTATAAATTCCTTCATTTTTTTAAAAGTTTGTGGCTCATCATCGTAAGGGCCGATATGAAGCATTTGAACGGATAAACCATCTTCAATTGTATCGAACAATACTTCATCAATTAGTGGATGAGGTTTCTTTTTTCTGACGATTTCAAAGGCTCTATCTACTATTCCTTTTGTTACAAAATCTGGTTGCCTGATCATAATAGTATACAATAATTCATCTTTATCCAGTATATCTAACTTTCTCCCCTCTTCTGTTAAATCCCAGAGGCCTTCTAGTGGATATACTGTATACTCAAAATAACCTTCTGGTGTATATCCTTGCTTCGGCATCATTTTGATGGAATAAGCCAATGAATAAAGGACTTCTATCCTTTTTATAAATTCTTCACTATTTGGATTTCCTTTTCCCGATATCATAATAAATTTTTGTTCTGGAACTGTTATCAATTCGGGGCTTGGCTTTGGCACATATAATTTTTTTTCTTGCTTTCTCCATTCACGTTTCATCTTTGTCTCTCCCCTGCTCCTTATTTAGTTTTATATTTCTACCATTATTCAAGACAGAGAGTTTAAAACGGTAGAGGCCGCGAAGGGCGCAGAGGGTAAATGCTTCGCGTTTATAAGAATCCCAGTATCATACAGTAGCGATTATTATGATCCCCATTCCGTTTCTGTAAACGCGTAGCGTTTATACTTTGCGTCCTGTTTTTATTCTTTTCTCTGCGAACTTTGCGTACTCTGCGTTTAAATTCCGATTCTGTTTCCGGCTTTTATTCTGTTAATACGTTTACTATCCGCTTAACTGCATCTTTCAGTTTTACAACATGAAAATTAATAATCAGTCTCAGTTTATTTTTATTCCCCCGCGCTCTTATTCTCGCTTTTTATCTATGTTTATTAAAAATCTTAAACTGGTTCTTTAAATGTCTTTCCGGATGCCTTCGGCGACCTACTTTTGTCCGGCAACAAAAGTAGGCAAAATTGCCTTAGAGCCCCACACTGGCTTTTCTGTTCGCACTTCCACCCGCGGAGCGGCCAAAAACTCGGGGACTCGAATCCCGCATATTGCGGGAGCCGCGGAAAATAAGAGCGGGTGAAAGCACTCACCGCCAGTTATCGGGGCGGATTCCCTTAGCCGTCTTTTTTTCCAATAGTGCTCACTACCGTTCGCACTTACAATCATCTTTACTTCTAACTTTCCGGATAATATCTTGATGTTTTTATTCCAGTTAATTCTTTTTATTTAATTTCCCGCAATACTTTCTTTTATTCATGAATAATTTCTATTTATTTATTTCTTTAATAATTTTCTATAATCAATATTCGAATCTCTTTTCCAAACTCTGCGCGCGTCTTGTTTCCGCACAGGCAGATATGGGCACTAACTTGTCGCGGCATAGCCGCAGTGTAACTGTAATACACTGTACTCAGTGATTTGCAGTTACATTGTGGCTTGTCGCTGTTAGTGGCCCGTTTCTGCCTTTGCTCCTGTTATTGCTCATCGCTCTTATTCTCGCTTTTTATCTATGTTTATTAAAAATCTTAAACTGGTTTCTTTAATTGTCTTTCCGGATGTCTTCGACGACCTACTTTTGTCCGGCAACAAAAGTAGGCAAAAATGCCTTAGAG
>JAEYNR010000044.1 GCA_023412475.1 Fibrobacterota bacterium
GCGACGATTCTGGGTTTTGTGCACATGGGTGGATTCTCCTTTATTGGGTATGTGGAATTGCAGGGGATAAAGCTGCAATTTTGATTCCAAGGAAGTGCCCCAGAGATGAAGGGTTTACTGATCACAAACTCATCTCTGAGGTGCTTCGACTCAAAAAAACCAAAACAACCAAACCCAACCCCCCCCGCACTTTAAGACATTTCAGGAAACATAACTTTCTTTTTGAATCTTCTAACATAGGCTAATAGAATAAGATCTTTCAGAGCAGAGGAAAATAGATTCTAAAAAAAAGATTATTGTCAACAACAAAAAAATTGTGCTCCGAAGTAGAGCCATATAATAGCAGCTCTGGCATTACATTACAAAACACTACTATCCTTTGGGAAAAACTACTATTGAAAGACACTTGGAAAAATTATCTCTGCATCTACCTGATGTCAGATCACCGAAGTTGAGAGAAAACAGCGAATGAACCAAATTAAGATAATCCACTTTTTTTAGGGGGTATGTATTTGACTGCCTGAACAGAGGCGAATTTCTTGTTTGGTAATTCTAATTCAGATTTATATTATTCTTCAAATTATTAGCTACTATCAGTCGGGCAGTCGGGAAAAGTAGGCCCTCTGCCAATTCTCAATTTTACTCTATATGATAGCGTGCCATCCAAACAAAGTTGTGCCAAATTGTCTACAACTTCAATTAAGACTGCACATAATATTTCTTTTTTAAACAAGATTGGCTATCACTATTTTTATGTATCTGAACCGACGTTCCAAACATTATTAACAGGAGCTTAAATGAACCGATCTTTCTTATTGGCAGGAGCATGCGCTTGTGCATTATTTGCAGTCAGTTGTGAAAAAAGTGGAAAAAATGATAACAGTGGGGATCGATACAATGCATCTACTGAATCAATTACCACTTTTGAGGATTCCGTCAGTTATATAATTGGTTTTAATATGGGTGGTTCACTCAGAGAAATAAAAGATGAAGTCAATCTGAATCTGCTAATGCAAGGTGTTAATGACATGATTAACGGAAAAGAAACAAAGATCACCCGGGAAACTGCCAATCCCTTAATGAAACGTTTCGAAGACCAAATGCGAAAAAAAGTGAAAAAAGCGGAAGATGAAAAGTGTGCCAAGAATAAAGCAGAAGGAAGTAAGTTTCTTGAAGAGAACAAGGGCAGAAGTGGTGTTATTACTACTGCCAGCGGTCTTCAATACATTGTTCTAAATGAAGGCCGTGGCCCTAAACCAAAAGAATCAGATCAAGTAAAGATCAATTATTTTGGAACATTGACCGATGGCACAGAGTTTGACAATTCCTACAAGAGGGGGCAGCCAGCCGAATTTCGAGTCAGCGGAGTAATCAAAGGATGGACAGAAGCTTTACAGCTTATGAATTCCGGAAGTAAATTTAAAATCTTTGTTCCATCAGAACTAGCTTACGGTGATCGCAGTGCCGGACCTCAGATTGGACCAGGTTCGGTATTGATTTTTGAAATTGAACTGCTGGAAATTGTTAATGCTGCAGATAACAGATAAAAATAGAACTCTTTGAGGAAACTTTTCTGAAAATAATAAATGGATCAGTGCCAGAATTTTGCACTGATCCCTTCAGCAATGTACTACCCGGCCCTAATCGCAATTCCACAACAGAGCCCTTCATCTATCTTTAAATATAAAAATATCGACATTTTATTCCAAAAGTCCTGTACCGAAAGTGTATTCAATTAGAATACAAGCAATACTTCTTTATGGTTTGAAATGGAAATTATGTACATAGAAATTGATTAATACCCATAAATGACAACTGGGCGAATAATTGCAGGAGCATCACTTCACAATACCAACAGTTTGCATAAAGAGGATTTATGCCTGAAAATTTGAACACCCTAGAGCAAGGTGACATTTTTTTCTTCTATCAACCTAAAGTTCAACAGAAAAATCCTGACTCTGAAGCTGATATTCGCAGGTTCTATATGGTACTGATTCCCGACCAGAAACAAAAATATCGTTTGATGGTAATCGGGCAAAAAGAACTTCCTGAACCGAATAAAGCAGGGCAACAGAGATACTGGGGATATGTATTGATGATTAGTGAAACACCTGAACAGATCCGTAATGAGTTAGGGTCGAAACATTATAGCACCAAAACCCGTGGAGAAAGATTCATTCAAACCGCACGTCCCTCAGGTGAGGGTGTTTATCGGATTGTAAACCATAATGGACACACCCACCTGATTTATTCACTGGAATTGCCAAAAAAAAACGGTGAAGTCCATGATGAACTAAATATTGAGCAACAGGCCAGTTATATCATAACCGTGAAAAACCCTCAAGTTGAATCTCCTGTCAGGGTTGGGCTTTCTCAGAACAGAAATGCCAATTACCCTCAATACTTGCAGAACAAATTTGGGGACAAACGTTTTTCAGAACTTGATCCCGTAGATTTTCTTGACTACGAAGGCTCGGAATTTATTCTTATATCCTCTTCTGAGGATATCAAAGAGGAGTTAGGGATAGAGCTTAAAACTGATGATGAATCAATGTATTCAGCAGATATCTTTTCAAAATTGAAACTGGACAGATCCAATCGACCTTCATCCCCTCTATTTAAAGGTGAATGGAAGTAGACAACAATAGCAGAAGATCTCAGATGCAAATTTCGATTTGATTGTTTTAAAGTGTATCAATTTCAGTTATCAACACATATCGATAGACCTGCGAAAAATAAAAAGGCCCGCCAGAAAAGCGAGCCTTTAGAAAAGTAGTACTCTTATCGAAAATCAGGCATTGCCTGCACTTCCCAGAACTTTTTCATTTTTCTCGATCATCATCTTTATAAGTTCATCACGTGCAGGTCCAAGGTATTTTCTTGGATCGAATTCATCCGGTTTTTCCTGGAAAACTTTTCTTATCATGGCAGTCATGACCAGACGGCCATCAGAATCTATATTGATTTTGCAAACAGCCGATTTTGCAGCTTTACGGAGTTGTTCAGAGGGGATACCAACTGCAGCTTTCAGTTTTCCACCATTACTGTTAATTATCTCCACATATTCTGGAAGAACAGAGGAGGCTCCATGAAGAACAATGGGGAATCCGGAAATTCTTTTTTCGATCTCTTCCAGAATATCGAATCTTAACGGAGGAGGAACCAGAACCCCCTTCTCATCTTTTGTGCACTGTTCGGGTTTGAACTTATAAGCTCCATGTGAAGTACCAATAGAAATAGCCAGAGAATCAACGCCAGTTTTCTTTACGAAATCTTCAACCTGCTCAGGTTGGGTATAGATTGATTTTGCAGCCTGAACATCATCTTCAATTCCTGCCAGTACACCCAGTTCACCCTCCACAGTAACATCATACTTATGAGCATACTCCACTACTTTGGAAGTAAGCTCTATGTTCTTTTCGTAGGAATGATGTGAGCCGTCAATCATAACAGATGAGAATCCGCTTTCTATGCAGGAAACGCACAGCTCGTATGTGTCACCATGGTCCAAATGAAGTGCGACAGGAATATCATATCCGGCATCACGGGCCATCGCTACGGCACCCTGAGCCATATACCTTAGCAGGATGGGATTAGCGTATTTTCTCGCACCGCTGGAAACCTGCATGATAACCGGTGACTTTGATTTTCCGCAAGCTGTAACAATCGCCTGAATCTGTTCCATGTTATTAAAATTATAAGCTGGAATGGCGTATTTGCCGTCAAAAGCTTTTTTGAACATCTCTTTGGTGTTAACAAACCCCAATTCTTTGTAATTTACTGCCATCACTTCGTCCTTTCACCAAGAATAAAACAGAAACTGCCGATAAAAGCTTTTACCGGCAGTTCTAAGTTTAATTTATCAAAACGTGCGAATTTTATTCCTCAGCCGAGCTCTTTTCGGAGGCTGCTGCTGATGAAGCAGAGGATTCTGTTTTAGGCTTCTTTGCCTTAACTTTTTTCTTGTTTTTGCGTATAGGATCAGGTGACCCTCTTCCGACAAGTTCAATGATTGACATTGCAGCATTATCACCTTTACGATCGTTTACTTTTATGATTCTTGTATAACCACCTTCCCGATCTTTATAAGATGGTGCAATATCGTCAAACAGTTTTTTCAGAACTGTTTTATCGTTGATTCTCCTTGCTGCCAGTCTAACTCTGTGCAGGTCACCTTTTTTCCCATAAGTGATAAGCCTTTCAACCACACCTCGAACTTCTTTTGCTTTAGCAAGAGTAGTGGTCACACGCTCTTTGTCCAGAATTGATATTGCCAGATTGGACAACATAGCACGTCTATGACTGGCAGTTCTGTTTAACTTTCTTCCAGAAACCAGATGTCGCATCTTAATTCCTTTATTTCATTACATTAAAAAAAAACATTGCATTCCATTAAAAGGACTGCACTTACCACTACCGTCAGGCATTTTCCTGACTTGTACCCATTATTTTGTCAACATCCATACCAAAGGTCAGCCCGAGATTTGCAAGCACCTGATTAAGCTCGATCAAGGATTTTCTACCGAAATTCTTGTATTTGAGCATATCAGTTTCCTGATTTTTAACCAGATCAGCAAGAGTATGGATATTAGCAGCCCTAAGACAATTGTTTGAACGTACAGACAACTCAAGTTCATCGACTCTCATTTTCAGTAGCTGACGAAGTTTTTCAGTTTTCTCATCGTGCACTACTTCCTGTATTGGTTCAAATTCTCCTTCAATATTGATAAAAACAGCCAGTTGATCATACAGCAGTTTTGCAGCATAACCCATGGCATCTTCTACACTCAGACTTCCATCGGTCCAGATATCGAAAATTATCTTGTCCAGATCAGTTCTCTGACCCACACGGGTATTTTCAACTATATAGTTTACCCTGGAAACAGGGGAGAAGATCGCATCAATAGGTATTGTACCAATAGGATCATCTTCTTTTCGGTTCATTTCCGCAGGTACGTACCCTCTGCCATCCGAAACTTTCATTTCAATCTTTAATTTTGCATCAGGATTAATGGTAGCAATATGCAGAGCAGGATTTAAAATAACTACATCAGGATTTTTCTCTATATCGGAAGCCTTTACTTCTCCTTCACCTTTTACTTCCAGACGCAGTGTAGTATCATGATCTGCCATTAATTTTAATCGAATCTGTTTGATGTTAAGGATAATGTCAGTTACATCTTCCACAACACCTTCTATGGTCGAATACTCATGAGAAATTCCATCAATTCTTACCGAACTTACAGCTGCTCCCTGCAGTGAGGACAGAAGGATTCTACGAAGAGAGTTTCCGATCGTATGACCCCATCCTCTTTCCAGAGGTTCCACAATAACACGTGCAAAATTCGGTATATTTTCAGGATTCTCAATCTGGATGCCTTTTGGCATCATCAGGCTTTTCCATTTCATTGCGCTTTATATCTCCTTTTATCTGGAGTACAATTCAACTACGAGCTGTTCCTGGACATTCACAGGAATCACATTGCGTTCCGGAATTCTTAACACGGAACCTTCTAGCTTGACTTTATCTACGTTCAACCACTCAGGAGTATCACGTAGAGATTTAAGTGAACTATGAATAGATTCCATGTTTTTACTTTTTTCACGAACCTGTATGATATCGTTGGGCTTTACTTGATAAGAAGGTATATTTACCTTTTTACCATTGATTCTAAAATGGTTGTGTAATACAAACTGCCTTGCACTTGAGCGTGATGGTGCAAAACCCAGCCGATAGATAATATTGTCCAGACGCATCTCAAGGATCTGTAACAGACGTTCTCCAGTAACACCGGATCTTTTGGTTGCTGCCTCAAAATATTTTTCGAATTGGCTTTCCAGAACACCGTAGATTCTTCTGATTTTCTGTTTTTCCCTTAACTGAAGGTTATACTCAGTCGCAGCACGTCTGCGTTTTGATACACGTATTCCAGGTGGGAACGGTCTTTTTTCAACAGCACAATTCTCCGACTTGCATCTTTCACCCTTGAGCATTAATTTCATGCCTTCCCTTCGGCACTGTCTGCACCGTGGGCCGTGGTAAACTGCCATTGTTATATTCTCCTCAATTTATACTGCTTATTAATCGTTTTTGTTCGGAATTCATATCTACTACTGACAAATTTCATTAGACTCTTCTACGTTTAGGCGGACGACAACCATTATGCGGAACAGCAGTAAAATCTTTAATAGCCATAATTCTTAACCCTGCTACAGCTAAAGCCCTTATAGCGCTCTCCCTGCCATTTCCTGCTCCCCGTAAATGCACTTCTACTTTTCTAACTCCAGCATCATAAGCAAGCTTTCCCACCACTTCAGCAGCAATACCAGCAGCATAAGGAGTACTTTTTCTTGAACCCTTGAAACCTGACTTGCCCGGAGTATTCCATGCAACTACATTACCCCTGCTGTCGGTTACATTTATCAAAGTATTATTAAATGTTGCCCTAATGTGTGCAACACCTTCTGCAGCCGCTTTTTTCTTTAGTTTCTTGGTGGCTGATGCACTTTCTTTATTCATCTGATGAAACCTCTCACTTAATAAATTGGCCTGAACTATTTAGTTGCCTTTTTCTTGTTGGCGATTGTTTTCCTTGGACCCTTTCTGGTCCTGGCATTTGTACGAGTACGCTGCCCATTGGCAGGGAGACCACGGCGATGCCTCAATCCACGGAAACACCCAATATCCATCAATCTCTTTATATTCATGCGAGTACCAGCTCTAAGGACACCCTCTGTCTGATATTCACTATCGATGACTCTTCTGATTCTATCAAGTTCTTCAACAGAAAGATCCTTGACTTTTTTGTTCTGATCAATTCCAGCTTTATCAAGAATTTTCTTTGATGAGGAAATACCTATACCATAAACATAAGTCAAGGCTATTAAAGTAATTTTATTGTTTGGTATATCAACTCCAGCTACACGAGCCACGTTAGAACCCCCTAATTAAAAATCTCATTTATAATAATCATAACTCACAAAAAGCAATCTTGACACTCAAATCTAAAATCAAGTTTTTCAATATTAATATTGATTATCCTTGACGCTGTTTGTGTTTGGGGCTTTTGGAGCAAATAACTCTAACAACCCCTTTTCTTTTTATTATCTTGCAATTATTGCATATCCGTTTTACCGATGCACGTACTTTCACTTTTATCTCCTCTTTTATTTATATCTGTATACGATTCTTCCACGGGTCAAATCATAAGGTGAAAGCTCAATGAGTACTTTATCACCAGGAAGGATGCGGATATAGTTCATTCTCATTTTGCCGGAGATATGTGCCAAAATCTCATGCTTATTCTCCAACATAACCTTGAATGATGCGTTTGGTAATGTCTCAGTAACAGTTCCTTCCACTTGTATCGAATCATGTTTTGCCATAATATAAATCTGCAGAACCTTATCGTCTGCCCCTCAAACGTCCTTTCTTAAGAAATCCCTCGTAATTTCTCATCTGAAGATGAGATTCAAGCTGCTGAAGTGTATCCAGAGCAACTCCAACACAAATTAATATGCTCGTTCCGCCAAAATAAAAGTTTATGTTCATTGCTCCCATCAATAGAAAAGGAGCAACAGAAATAAAAGCCAGAAAGACTGATCCAGGTAGTGTAATTCTTGATAACACATTATCTAAAAATTCGGCAGTTTTCTTTCCCGGCCTGATACCCGGTATAAATCCTCCAGATCTTTTAAGATTGTCGGCGATATCGAGCGGGTTAAAAATAATGGCTGTGTAAAAATAAGTAAAGAAAATAATCAATAATGCAAAAAATAAAGAATAAAGAACACCACCCGGAGCAAACCATCTGAATAGCTCATCAATAACTATCGATTCCGGGAAAAAGCTTTTTATCATCCCTGGGAAAGTCATAATTGATGATGCAAAAATGATTGGAATAACTCCTGCCATATTTAATCTTAAAGGTAACACTGTGTTCTGTCCGGCATACATCTTCGTTCCAACAACTTTTTTTGGAGTCTGAATAGGAATTCTTCTCATTGCTTGTGTCATCATCACTATAAAAGCGGTCATGCTTATTACTATCGAAAGAATAATCAGCTCTATGAACGGATGCCTGACACCTGAAATCATCTGTTGCACCTCGGAAATTATTCCCTGAGGTAGCCTGGCAACGATTCCGATGAAAATTATAAGCGAAATCCCATTGCCCAAGCCCTTCTGAGTAATCTGCTCACCAAGCCACATAATGAACATTGTACCAGTGGAAAGAGCGACTGTAGTCAAAAGAGTAAATTTTACTCCAATCAGATTAGCCTGTACAGCGTGCAAGCCGGTTTTTGGAGAAACGATGCTCTGAAGAAAAATGCTTATTCCAACAGCCTGAACAATAGAAAGAAGCACAGTTCCATAGCGGGTATACTGTGTAATCTTTTTTCTTCCCTCACCACCTTCACGTTGAAGCTTATGGAAATAGGGGAAAACAGTTCCTAAAAGCTGTATTATAATGGATGCACTTATGTAGGGCATAATTCCTAAAGCAAAGACAGTCACTCTGCTGAAAGCACCACCCACAAACATGTCGTATAATCCAAAAAGAGAACTCTGCGATGATTGTGCAATAAAATCTGCAAGTACCTGCGGATCAATTCCGGGAGTTGGAACATGTCCCCCCAGCCGGTAAATTAAAATAATAAAAAGCGTAAACAATATACGCTTTCTCAATTCGACTATACGGAAGATATTCTGGATAGTGTCAAGCACGGCCAATTACCTCAGCTTTCCCTTTGTTTTTTTCAATCTTCTCTTTTGCATTTTTCGAAAATGCATGAACTTTTACATTCAAGGCTTTTGTCAATTCGCCTTTACCCAGAATTTTTACCGGTCTATCCAATTCATGAACCAATCCTTGACGATGAAGGATTTCCACATTAATTTCATCAACTTCCACTTTCATTTCTTCCAGCGAACTGACATTTACTATTTGGTATTCGACCTTAAACGGGCTGTGAAATCCTCTTTTGGGAATGCGTCTGGTAAGAGGAGTCTGCCCCCCCTCGAAATACAGTTTTTCTTTAGAGCCACTTCTGGCCCTGTCACCATTGTTTCCTTTACCGGCAGTGCTTCCACTTCCGCTACCCGTACCTCTGCCGATACGTTTTTTATTTTTAACTGCCCCTGGTGCCGGTTTGAGTTCGTTTAACTTGAGCATTTTATTCTCCATCGGCTTCTTCAACTTTAACCATGTGTTTTACTGCGTTAATCATGCCCCTGATAACATCATTATTATTATGAAGAACAGATTTATTAATTTTCCCCAAACCCAAAGCACAAATAGTTTTTTTCTGAGCCTCTAGTGAGCCTATTGTGCTGCGAATCTGTGTAATTTTTAGCTTTTTTGCCATGATTTAACCCTCTCTTAGGCACTCAAATTTGCTGTCTGACGAAGCACACTGATCTGTTCACGGGTTTTCAACTGAAGAAGTCCATCCAGTGTAGCTTTAACCACGTTATGAGCATTTGTTGTACCCAGACATTTTGTCAGAATATTTTTTACCCCTGCCAGCTCAAGTACAGCACGCGCAGGCCCCCCTGCAATAACACCAGTTCCAGGTGCAGCAGGTTTTAACAAAATTCTTCCTGCACCAAAATGACCAATCACCTGATGAGGAATAGTTCCATTAACCAGACTGACATTTACCAGATTTTTCTTTGCGCTTTCAACAGCTTTTCTGATAGCCTCAGTCACATCGTTTGCTTTACCCATACCAATCCCGATCTTACCGTTTCCATCGCCTACGGTTACCAAGGCATTAAAACCAAAACGCCTTCCACCTTTAACCACTTTAGCGACTCGACTTACCGCAACCAGACGGTCGGTTAACTGGGATTCACCACCAGTTGATACGATTTCTTCTTTATTCAAACTATCAATCCCCTTTCAAACACTCAGAAAACCAGCCCATTACTGCGGGCAGCTTCAGCTAAAGCCTTAACACGGCCGTGGTAAAGATACCCTTTTCTGTCAAAAACAACCGAAGTAACACCTTTATCTTTTGCCATCACAGCCAGCATTTCGCCAACCATTTTGGAGATATCGATTTTAGTTAATTCTTTACCGTTAGTTTTTTGACCGAATTCCTTACCCCTACTTCCAACTTGAACAATGGTTTTCCCATTGTCATCATCGATAATTTGTGCATAGATGTGATTTAAGCTTCTTCTTACACACATCCTGGGACGCTCAGACGTGCCCATGATTTTTTTCCGTACACGTTCAGCTCTCCTTGCACGCTCTATCATTCTTTTTTTAGAACTGTTCATCTGCTTTTGTCTCCAGGAATTACTTATTTACCAGCTGTTTTACCAGCTTTTCTTCTCAATTTTTCACCCGAATACCTGATACCCTTACCTTTGTAAGGCTCAGGTGGTCTTATTCTTCTAATATCTGCAGCAGTCTGTCCCACAGCCTGCTTATCTATACCTATAACTGCTATTTTGTTACCGCCCTCAACCGTAAAAGTAATTCCAACAGGCGCTTTAAACAGTTTAGGACTGGAATAACCCGCATATACGGAAAGATCTTTTCCTTTGAGCTCTGCCTTATAGCCAACACCTACGATTTCCAAATCCTTTTTGTAACCCTGAGAAACTCCGATTACCATGTTTTCAACAAGAATTTTGTAAAGACCCCAAAGAGCTTTCACATTATCAGTCTGGGCAGCCGGAGTGATCTTTACCTGATTTCCATCAACTTCAACCTTCAATTCTTCAGGAAAGTTTCTGGAAAGAACTCCTTTGCTGCCTTTCACCTCTATGCACTGTCCACTTATAGAGACAGTAACTCCACTGGGGATATTGACCGGTACTTTACCTATGCGTGACAATTTGTAACTCCTTTAAAATTAAAGCATCAGTTAACTGATGCCGGTCTTCGTATACACCTACCACACCAGCCCGATCACTTCACCGCCTACATTTAACTTTCGACAGTCTTTATCGGTCATCACACCTTTTGAGGTTGATATTATGGCTATACCCATACCGTTTAGCACTTTTGGCACTTCAGTGCTTCCTACATACTGTTTACGTCCTGGTGTACTGACCCTTTTAATACCCTGAATAGCATTTCTCTGGTCTTCACCGTACTTTAACAATATTTTGATCACTCCCTGCTTTCCATCATCAACAAAAGCATATTTTGCTATAAGATGGTTTTCATGGAGAATTCTGGTAATTTCCTTTTTCAGATTTGAAGCAGGAATATTTACCGTACGTTTTTTTGCCTGTATGGCATTTCTAACTCGATTGAACATGTCGGCAATTTGATCTGTCAACATCAGTCTGACCCTTTCCCTATCTACCAACTAGCTTTCACGACACCAGGAATTTCACCCTTAAGTGCCATTTGGCGAAAACAAATTCTGCAGAGTCCAAAATCACGGATAAATGCTCGTGGCCGACCACAACGTCTGCATCGAGTGTATTTTCTGGTAGAGAACTTTGGTTTGCTTCTGCTTTTTTCTATTAGTGCTTTTCGTGCCACTTCATTCTCCCTTTTATTTATTTACGGTAAGGCATTCCCAACTCTTCCAGTAGCGCCAAACCTTCCTTATCTGAACTAGCAGTAGTACAGATGCAGATATCCATTCCCGTAATACGAGAAATTTTATCCCTGTCGATCTCCATAAATACTATCTGCTCTTTTATCCCCAGGGTATAATTTCCAAACCCATCAAAAGACTTTTTTAATAAACCTCTGAAATCTCTGATACGGGGAATAGTGATACTGACGAGCCGGTCGAAGAATTCCCACATCCGTTCGCCTCTTAATGTAACCTTACATCCAATAGGGACATTTTCTCTAAGTTTAAAATTTGAAATAGCCTTTTTTGAACGGGTAACAATCGGTTTTTGCCCTGAAATTTCCCTTAGGCACATTACTGCCTCGTCGATAAGCTTGGCATCACCTACTGCATCACCAACACCCATGTTTAGTACGATTTTTTCCAGAGTTGGCACTTGCATAACATTGGAGTAACCGATTCTTTTCATTAGCGCAGGTACTACACTCTTTTTATACTTTTCCTTCATACGAGGTTCATATTTGGTTCCAGTACTCACTCTATTGACTCCTTAGCCTTCTTTGAAAAACGAACCCGCTTGCCATCTTCCAGAATCATTTTCCCAAGGCGGGTAGGCTTTCCGGTTTTAGGACACACCAGCATTAAATTTGAAATGTGAATTGATGCTTCTTTCTCAACAATACCACCCTGCTGATTTTTTGCATTTGGTTTGGTATGTCTTTTTACCACATTAATTCCTTCGACGATCGCTCTGTTCTTTTCAGTAAATACTTTGAGGATTCTTCCTGTCTTTCCTCTGTATTCACCAGTTATTACCTGAACATTGTCATTTTTGCGCAGTCGAGATGCCATAATTAATTAACTCCTCAATCATTAAAGAACTTCAGGTGCAAGTGAAACAATACGTGTAAATTTTTTTTCACGCAACTCACGAGCAACCGGTCCAAAAATACGAGTTCCCTTGGGCTCTCCAGTATCACTGATAATAACAGCAGCATTATCACTGAACCGAATGTAAGTGCCATCCTTTCGCCCATACTCTTTTGTAGTACGAACGATTACCGCCTTAGCCACAGCACCTTTTTTGACTGCTCCATTTGGTAGGGCAGCCTTAACAGCGACAACAATCACGTCTCCGACGCGAGCATATCGCCTACGGGTCCCCCCCAAAATTTTGATGCACTCAACTTTTTTTGCGCCGGAATTGTCGGCCACGTTCAATCTTGTCTGTACCTGTATCATTTCTTCCTCAACTTGCTTTTAGTGCCTGCATGCTGAAACCTATATACTATCTGGCCTTCTCAAGGACTTCACCAACACGCCAGCATTTAGTTTTTGAAAGTGGCCTGGTCTCTAAAATTTTAACTTTATCGCCCACTTTACATTCATTTTTCTCATCATGAGCGATATACTTTTTGTTAATACGAATAATACGGCCATATGTAGGATGAGTGTATTTTCTTTCCACCCTCACAACGACACTTTTATCCATTTTATCGCTCACAACAATACCAGTACGTTCTTTTCTTTCATTTCTCTGGTTCATTACTTTTCCTCATCTTGAAAAGCGAATCTCTGTTTCAGGATTCCGTAATATATATTACGGCCGCTTAATCACCCATCTGATTCAAAATTGTTTTTGCTCTGGCAATATCACGACGGATATACCTTAACTGTAGCGGATTGGCCAATTGGCCAATTTTTGCCTGAAAACGTAGGTTGAAAATTTCCTCTTCCCATCCATCGATTTTTTTTGTGATATCCTCTTTGGATAGACTTCGTAATTCTTTTGGTTTCATGGTTTAAACACCTTATTTTTCAATTTCCAAAAACCGAGTCTGCACTGAGAGTTTCTGTGCAGCCAGCCTCATTGCTTCCCTGGCAACATCTTCTTTTACTCCAGCCATCTCAAACATCACTGTACCAGGCCTTACAACCGCTATCCATCCTTCAGGAGCACCCTTTCCTTTTCCCATTCGGGACTCTGCAGGATGTTTAGTTATGGGTTTGTCAGGAAATATTCTTATCCAGACTTTTCCTCCACGTTTAATAAAACGGGTCATTGCCCTTCTTGCAGCTTCAATCTGACGGTTATCAATCCAGCCAGGCTGCATTGACTGAAGTCCAAATTCACCAAAAGAGATTTTATTACAACGTGTAGCCATACCATTCATTCTACCGCGCTGTGTTTTTCTCCATTTTACTTTTTTCGGTGACAGCATTTCTAAAATCCTCCCTAGGCCAACACGCCTTCGCCGGCCTTGGCAGGCTGCTTTTCGGCACGGTTTATAACTTCACCTTTACAGATCCACACTTTTACTCCAATGCACCCATAAGTTGTATGCGCAGTAGAAGTAGCATAGTCAATATCGGCTCTCAGTGTATGCAGTGGAATACGACCTTCCTTGTATGTCTCAGTTCTGGCTATTTCTGCACCATTGAGTCGCCCGGAGATCTGAACCTTTATTCCTTCTGCGCCCATCCTTATCGCAGTAGAGATTGCCTTTTTAGTTGCTTTTTTATACGAGACCCTTTTCTCAACCTGGCGAGCGATATTTTCACAAACCAATTGAGCATCCATTTCTGGTTTTTTAACTTCTTTTATATTGATCTGGATCTCTTTTTGAGTAAGATGCTGAAGCTCACCCTTAAGCCTCTCCACCTCTTCACCCTTTTTTCCTATTACAATTCCAGGCCGCGAGGTGTGAATTCCCACAGTAACCCTTTTTGCCGTACGCTCTATTTCAATAACCGAGATTCCACCATGTTCAAGACGTTTCTTTAAATAATTTCTGATAAGCATATCTTCATACAGATAATCGGGAAAACGCTCTTTGGCGAACCAGTTTGAAACCCAGGTACGTGTTATTCCCAATCGCATTCCTACCGGATTCGTTTTCTGACCCACATATCCTCCTGTTAATTAGCAACCGTAACCGTTACATGACACATGCGCTTGAGAATCTGTGACGCACGGCCATGCGCACGCGCTCTGAAACGCTTCATTACCGGCCCTTCATCAACACGAATCTCTTTAACTCTAAGCTCATCAACATTAACCGCTGTATCTGCATTTTTGTTTTGCAAATTTGCAACTGCAGATTTGAGCAGCTTTGCGATGTCAACAGCCACTTTTTTATTTACATTAAATTCGAGAAGACTTATAGCCTCCCCAACCATCATTCCCCGTACAGCATCTGCAACAAGACGTGTTTTTCTGGATGTCGACCGCAGATATCGGATTTTCGCTATAGCTTCCAAACTACCCCTCCCCAGCTATTTTCTTGCTGATTTGTCAGTCTTGCTTGCACCACTGTGCCCCCTGAAATTTCGGGATGGCGCAAATTCTCCAAGCTTATGTCCTACCATATTCTCAGTGACATAAACCGGTATAAACTTATTCCCATTGTGAACTGCAAAGGTATGACCCACAAATTCCGGAAGAATCATGGAACGTCTTGACCAGGTTTTTATTACTTTTTTCTGCCCGGTCTGATTTGCATCTTCTACCTTTTTTGCCACATGGTCATCAACAAACGGACCCTTTTTTATTGAACGTGACATATTTAATTCCTCTGCTCTATTATTTTTACTTCGTTCTACGCCGTATAATGTACTTACTAGATAGCTTACGACGATTCCTGGTTTTAAGACCCTTAGACTTCTGACCCCAAGGAGACACAGGTTGTCCGCCACCAGCAGTTTTCCCCTCTCCTCCACCCATTGGATGGTCAATTGGGTTCATAGCAACACCGCGAACAGTAGGTCTTATTCCCATATGACGCTTTCGTCCAGCCGAACCTATTACAATATTCATGTGCTCAGCATTGCTGACCTGACCAATAGTTGCCAGGCAGCTCTCCCTTACAATTCTAATCTCACTTGAAGGAAGCTTAAGATGCACAATCTTGTTTTCTTTGGCGAGAACTTCAGCATAAGCCCCGGCACTTCTGGCCATCTGCCCACCCTTACCCTCTTTTAATTCGATATTGTGTACCTGTGTTCCAAGAGGTACATTTTTTAAGGGCATACAATTTCCTTCTGCAATTTCAACATTCTCTCCAGAAATGACCTTCATCCCTGGTTTCATGTTAATAGTTGCCAGAATATAACGCCTTTCCCCATCTACAAATTTAACTAAGGCGATAAAGGAAGAACGATTAGGGTCGTATTCAACGGTCTCGATAATACCGGGAATATTAAACTTGTTACGTTTAAAATCGATAATCCGGTAAAATCTTTTATTAGCGCCTCCCCTGTGACGCACTGTGATAATCCCACGGTTGTTACGCCCTGAGCACTTCTTTTTAATTTCAGTCAGTGGCTTGTAAGGTTTATCAACTGTCACCTGGTCAAAACTATTCACGGTTTTGTACCGTAAAGTCGGGGTCAGGGGTTTAAAACTCTTTAATGGCATATCTTTCTCCGATTTCTTCAGTTACGTCTGTTTTCGGGGCTTACACTTCACCAAACTTTGCGATTGATTGTCCTTCCTGGAGTTTTATAATTGCCTTTTTCCAGTCAGAACGATATCCGACGTAACGCCCCATACGTTTTTTCTTACCCTTTACGACCATTGTATTAACTGATAAAACAGACACCCCGAAAAGTTTTTCTACAGCTTCCCTTATCTGGGGTTTTGTTGCCTTACGCAATACCTCGAAAACATACTTGTTTTGATTTTCGCGTAATGTCGTATTTTTTTCAGTAATAGAAGGATATCTGATTATTGAATGAAACTTACTCACGATACCACCGCCTCTTTTACTTTTCCAATCAGATTTTCATCAGCGAAGATAATATTTTCGCTGGCAAGAATATCATATGCATTGATTTCATTTATCGGACGAATTTGCATATCCCTTATATTTCTTGCTGATAAATAAATGTTTTTTCCATTATTATCCACTACCAGAAGATTTCTTTTCCCTGCTACCGATAAAGCCTTCAGTAACGAAGCAACATCTTTTGTCTGAGGTTTATCATAGGTGAGGTTATCAATAACCAGAATGTTTTCAGTTTTGGCCCTGGATGAAAGCGCTGATGTTAAAGCTATCTTTCTGATTTTCTTTGGTATGTTAGTGTAGTAATCACGCGGTTGAGGACCGTGAGCCTTACCACCTCGCACCCAGATCGGAGAAGTATTAGAACCAGCTCTAGCTCTGCCTGTACCCTTCTGCCTCCAAGGCTTTCTTCCACCACCACTCACTTCACTTCTACTTTTAGTCTTGGAAGTGCCCTGGCGCTGGTTAGCCAGCAAAAGCTTTATCACCTGATGCAAAACAGGTTCATTAACCTCTGCACCGAAAATGGACTGTGGTAATTCCACTTCACCCTTAACAGTCCCGTCTTGTTGGTATAATTTAGCCTTCATTATTTTTCACCTTACAAAATAGA
Organism: Fibrobacterota bacterium; assembly: GCA_023412475.1. Taxonomy (GTDB): domain Bacteria; phylum Fibrobacterota; class Chitinivibrionia; order Chitinivibrionales; family Chitinispirillaceae; genus JAAYPC01. The sequence continues at coordinate 16,948 of JAEYNR010000044.1, forward strand.
TGCTACTTTGACCCGTTTTTTGTTAAAAACAGATATCCCTTATTTGGACCCGGAACTGAGCCTTTTACAAATACCAGTCCGGCTTCTTTATCAAGAGCCACAACTTCCAGATTTCTGGTTGTCACCTTATGATTGCCCATTTGACCTGACATTTTTAAACCAGGGAGAACTCTTGCCGGGTAACTGTTTGCACCAACAGAACCACGTTCACGAACATTAGTGTTTCCGTGAGTTTCACGCCCTCTCTTAAAATTGTATTTCTTAATAGTACCAGCATGACCTCTACCTTTTGAAATTCCACTAACATTGATAGTTTTCACATTATCCAGAATTTCAACACCAATTTTCTGACCAGGCTTTAAGACCTCATCAGCAGAATCCATCTTGAATTCACGAACAACTCTAGTGGGCATAGAATCATGTTTCTTAAAATGTCCAAGCAATGGCTTATTGACTCTTTTCTCAGAGATCTCCTCAAAGCCTAGCTGTACCGCTGTATAGCCATCTTTTTCCAGAGATTTTATCTGATGGACAACGTTATTTGCCGCAGAAATAACTGTCACCCCTATCGCTTTACCCGCCTCATCAAAGATTCGGGTCATGCCAACTTTCTTACCAATCAAACCCTGCATATTTCCACCTGTCTTTCACAGCAGACTAGAAAAACTCCAGCCCTTCAGATCTGTTCAACTTATACTTTGATCTCTACATCAACACCAGCAGGCAAATCCAATTTCATCAATGAATCAACTGTCTGAGGTGTAGACTCCAGGATGTCAATAAGCCGTTTGTGAATGCGAGTCTCAAACTGCTCCCTGGATTTTTTATTAACATGTGGTGATCTTAACACCGTATAAATCGTTTTTTCGGTAGGCAATGGAATAGGCCCTGAGATCCTTGCTCCCGTTCCTTTTGCTGTCCTCACTATATCTGATGCAGATTTATCGAGGATATTGTGATCAAACGATTTAAGTCTAATTCTTATTCTTTCACCTGGCATGAATCTATGCTCCTTGTTTCTCTCGTTCTTTTTACTGTCTTCCGATTCGCCGCAGAATTTCATCCTGTACAGCTTTGGTGGTTATTTCATACCTTACAAATTGCATTGTATATACAGCTCTGCCCTGAGTTAAAGACCTTAGCGCAGTTGCGTATCCAAACATTTCAGAGAGCGGAGCTTCGGCATCTATGACCTGTAATTCTTTTCTAGCCTCAATACCTGAAACTTTGCCTCTTCGCCCATTTAAATCATTAATCACTGATCCCATATAATCTGAGGGAACAACTACTTCCAGCTTCATCTGAGGCTCAAGAATAACTGGAACCGCTTTTGCACAAGCCTGCCTGTATGCCATCGAAGCGGCTATTTTAAAAGCCATCTCAGTTGAATCCTCTTCTCTATAAGCAGCTTCCTTAATTGCTACCTTTATTCCTGCAAGCGGATATCCTGACAAGGGACCACCACTGGAAGATTCATCTATTCCCTGACGAACCATAGCAAAAAAAGAATCTATAAATTTAGGATCAGAAACAGAGTTTTCAATCACTATACCATAAGAAGCTTCAATTGGTTCCAACGATATAGTAATATCTGCATACTGATTCTTGCCACCCACAGACTGGGTAAACTCAACTTTTTCTGTTATCTTTTTTGTAATAGTCTCTCTATAAGAGACCTGTTGATTCCCAACGTGCACTCCAATATTAAATTCGCGAACAAGCCTGTCAACAAGAATTTCTAAATGAAGTTCACCCATTCCTGAAATTAGTCTTTGACCCGTTTCTTTATCCTCTGAAACTCTACATGTCGGGTCTTCATCAGAAAGTCTTTGTAAGGATAAATTTAGTTTTTCTTCATCTACAGTACTCTTTGGTTCTATAGACCTTGAGAGGACTGGTTCAGGAAAATTCATTTTTTCGAACACTACAGGAAAATCTGGATCACAGATGGTATCACCGGTTGTAGTATCTTTAAGCCCTACTATCCCAACTATATCGCCCACCTGCATATTTTGCATTGCATGCCTTTTATTGGAATGCATTTTAAAAATCCTAGTAATACGCTCTTTAGTTTTTGTTCTTGGATTTAAGAATAAATCTTTAAATCCAGCTTTTCCAGAATAGACCCTAGCGTAGGCCAATCGGCCGATGTGTTGGTCTGAAGATATTTTAAAAACTAAAGCTGAGAAAGGTTGCTTAAGCTCGGGTTCCCTTTCTTTTTTTTCACCGCTTAACGGATCGACTCCTTCGATCGCACCACGATCAATCGGTGAGGGTAAGAACTGCACAATAGCATCAAGAAGCTGCTGAATACCTTTATTTTTAAAAGCAGATCCGCATAGTACCGGACTTATCTCACCATTTTTCATAGCTTTTCGGATTGTGCTGATAATCAATTCCGGACTAATCTGACCCTCTTCGAGCACCAGTGACATTAATTGGTCATCAAAATCGACAATCTGCTCAAGCATCAACTCTCTTTTTGAAAGAGCATCTTCATACATATTTTCAGGTATTTCAAATTCCTGGACATTAGTACCGAAAGTCGAATCATCATATTGGTATGCCTTCATTCTAATCAGATCAATGACCCCTTCGAACTTATCCTCTTTACCAATTGGGACCTGAATCGCAACAGGGTTTGCAGCAAGTTTCTGTCGCATCATATTGATTACATTATAGTAATCGGCACCGACCCTATCCATTTTATTCACAAATGCGATTCGAGGAACGTGATACTTGTCGGCCTGACGCCAGACAGTCTCGGATTGAGGTTCTACGCCTCCGACCGAATCGAACACGGCAACTGCGCCATCCAAAACTCTCAAAGAACGCTCAACTTCAATGGTAAAATCAACATGTCCCGGGGTATCAATTATGTTGATACGATGATTTTTCCAATAACAGGTAGTTGCAGCCGAGGTAATTGTAATCCCTCGCTCTCGCTCCTGAACCATCCAGTCCATAACGGCATTTCCGTCATGAACCTCCCCCATTCGATGCAATATTCCGGTGTAAAACAGTATACGCTCAGTAGTGGTTGTCTTCCCTGCATCTATATGAGCCATTACACCGATATTTCTGGTACTACTTAGATCATCTGATTCATTCATATACTATAGTAATTGGTAAAAACCAAAAAATTAATCCATAATCTTGCTAAGTAACTGTAATTGAGTAATCTTTGCTCTGATACAGAAAATATTAACGCAACGACTCTACAGGAAATTCAAAGAACTACTCACTACCAGCGAAAATGCGCAAAGGCCTTGTTTGCTTCGGCCATCTTGTGAGTATCAATTTTCTTACGAACTGCGCCACCCTCATTTTTGGAGGCTTGAATAAATTCATTCGCCAGCTTCTCAGCCATACTCTTCTCTGAACGTCCCTTAGAATAGGTAATCAACCACCTGATGGCCAGAGAAACCCTTCGATCTGAAGAAACTTCAATCGGAACCTGGTAGTTAGCACCACCGATACGGCGAGACTTCACCTCCAGAACTGGCTTTACATTATCAACAGCCTTTTTAAAGACTCCAAGCCCATCTTGCCCAGTACGCTCAGCTATAATGCTGATTGCATCGTAAAACAAACCCTCTGCCAGTCGTTTTTTTCCACTCCTGACCACGTTGTTTACAAACTGAGTAACCAATGTACTGTTAAATTTAGGATCAGGAACGAGTTCCTTTTTAACCGCTTTCCTTCTTCTTGACATATTTATCCCTTATTTTTTAGGACGCTTTACACCGTACTTTGATCGTGAACGCTTTCTTCCAGACACTCCCTGAGTATCCAGCGCACCGCGGATAATATGGTACCGAACACCAGGAACGTCCTTAACACGCCCCCCACGGATCAATACTATCGAATGCTCCTGCAGATTATGACCTTCACCCGGAATATATGCATTGACCTCCATATGGTTGGTCAAACGCACTCGAGCCACTTTTCGCAATGCAGAATTCGGCTTTTTCGGTGTAGTGGTAAATACACGTGTACACACTCCACGTCGTTGTGGACATTCATGAAGAGCCGGAGATTTGCTCCGGTTCTCAAGGCTCTTTCGCCCTTTACGTATAAGTTGACTAATCGTAGGCACTTCTTACTCCCAATTAAAAACAGTTCCCTAAAATAATAGTTAGTAATTTTAAAATCAAATACATTCTTAAGTATTTAATTAAATTTGTTCCCCTATATCAACAAAATCCTCATTTGATGCATTTTCTTCTTCTTGTAAGAAGTCAGATGAAGTATCCTTAATCCTGAGATTTCGCAGGTTGCGCGAACCAGTTCCGGCAGGAATCAGATTCCCCATGATCAGGTTTTCCTTCAAACCATTTAGTCTGTCCACTTTTCCTTCAACGGCTGCTTTGGAGAGAACTTTTGTAGTTTCTTGGAAAGAAGCCGCACTCAGAAACGATTCAGTAGTAAGAGATGCCTTGGTAATACCAAGCAACATAGGCTTAAATGTTGCCGGTTCTCCACCTTCATTTATTACTCTCTCGTTTACCTCACGCAGTTTTCTTTTATCCACATCGTCCCCCTCGAGAAACTCAGTGTCACCAGCCTTTTCTATTCTCACCTTTCTGAGCATCTGCGCCACAATGACTTCGACATGCTTATCATTGATAGTCACACCTTGCAACCTATAAACAGCCTGGATCTCATCAAGCATATACTGCTGGACAGCGTTTTCTCCTTTGATACGCAAAATATCATGAGGATCGATAGAACCCTCGCTGAGCCTGTCACCAGCCCGCACCCGGTCTCCTTCATGCACCCGCAGATGCTTCCCGATAGGAATGCCATATTCTCTGGCTTCTCCCTGTTCATCACGGATGGTGATACGCCTGTTGCCTCGTTCTGTTTCTCCGAATTCAACAAATCCGTCAATTTCCGATACCACGGCTGTGTCTTTAGGCTTGCGGGCTTCAAAAAGCTCTGCAACCCTTGGAAGACCACCTGTAATATCACGGCTTTTGCTGCTTTCTCTGGGGATTTTGATAAGAATATCACCATCCTTAACCTCATCACCATCTCTAACTTGTAGATATCCACCAGCAGGCACAGAAATATTGGCAATACGTTTGTCACCATCAAATACCTGTATGTGGGGTTGTAAACGACGCTCCCGATGCTCAACCACCACAAGGTTAGTGATTCCTGAACGTTCGTCGTAAAGCTCACGAATTGTCTCACCCTCAACAATATCGTTGAATTTAATTCTTCCTGATTTGCCAGACAGAATTACGTTATTGTAGGGATCCCACTCGAAAAGATTTTGTCCTTTGGTAATCTTCTGGTTATCTTTTACCTTCATAAAAGCGCCATATGGAACATTATATCGATATCTCTCACGCTCATGTTCGTCAAGCACAGCAAGCTCCCCGGCCCTGTTCATTACCACAGTGCCATTCTCATGCTCAACAGTCTCAATTGAGTGATATTGTAAAATTCCATCAATCTTTGCAACTTCTTTTGATTGAGCGATGAGCCTTGAAGCAGTTCCTCCAATATGGAAGGTACGTAGTGTAAGCTGTGTACCAGGCTCACCAATACTTTGAGCAGCCATTATACCTACTGCTTCACCGACTTCCACAATTTTCCCTGTAGCCAGGTTTCGACCATAACAACGCCGGCAAACTCCCTGCATTGAATCACAGGTAAGAATCGAACGAATAACTACCCGCTCAATTCCGCTATTTTCAAGTTTTTTTGCCATCTGGTCATCAATAAGGGTATTTATTGGACAGATAATTTCCTCGGTAACCGGGTCAAATATATCTTCCTGAGAAACGCGGCCTACAATACGGCTTGCCAACGGTTCCATAATTTCATCGCCCTCATGCAACGCTTCAATTTCGATACCCTTTGAAGTTCCACAATCTTCCTCAGAAATAACTACATCCTGAACCACATCAACCAGTCGACGAGTAAGATATCCGGCATCTGCTGTCTTAAGAGCAGTATCTGCCAAACCTTTTCTGGCACCATGAGTTGATATAAAGTATTCAAGCACCGTCAGTCCATCTTTGAAATTAGAGATAATTGGATTTTCAATAATCTCACCAACCGCTCCGGTAATTTTTTTCTGAGGCTTCTGCATAAGGCCACGCATACCAGCAAGCTGTTTGATCTGGTCTTTACTACCACGAGCCTGCGAATCCATCATTATGTATACCGGGTTGAATCCATCTTTGTCACTGGACAGATGCTCATGCATCATATCAGCAACCTGACTGGTGGTATGAGTCCACAAGTCGATGAGTTTGTTGTATCTCTCACCTTCTGTGATAATACCTCGGTCATACTGTTTTCTGATTCTATTAACTTCGTCCATCGACTTTGCAACGATTTCCTTTTTCTCATTAGGTACTACAAGATCTTCGGCACCGAATGTAATACCAGCTCTGGTTGCATACTCGTATCCTAAAGTTTTGATATCATCAAGAAATTTACAGGTGACTTTAGTGCCCTTCGCCTTGTAAACATCTTCGACAAAAGCCTGAACCCGCTTTTTGTTGAGCAGCTCATTTTTAAATTCAATTCCTTCTGGCACTGCAGTATTAAAAATGACCCGTCCGGGTGTAGTCTCTATGATCTTTCCATCATATCTGACCTTGACCTTTGCATGAATATCCACCTGTTTGTCAGCAACAGCATGCAAGACTTCCTCTACGCCTGTGAAGGCTCTTCCCTCACCCTTGCGGTTTGGAGCCAGTTTGGTTAGATAGTAAATACCCAACACAATGTCCTGAGTAGGAGTCATAACCGGATGTCCAGAAGCCGGGCTGAGCAGGTTGTTGGCACTCAACATCAAAAACCGACACTCAAGCTGAGACTCGAAAGACAACGGTACATGCACCGCCATCTGATCACCATCGAAATCTGCATTAAAAGCGGTACAAACAAGCGGATGCAATCTTATGGCTTTCCCCTCCACCAGGACCGGGAAGAATGCCTGTATACCCAAGCGATGTAATGTCGGAGCACGGTTTAAAAGCACCGGATGATCTTTAATAACCTCTTCCAGAATATCCCAGACCTCCGGTCGCTCCTTTTCCACAAATTTTTTAGCACTCTTGACTGTCTGGACTAGTCCCTTTTCTTCAAGCTTCTGAATCACAAAAGGTTTGAACAGCTCAAGAGCCATCATTTTTGGTAGACCGCACTGGTGAATCTTTAGCTCCGGTCCTACCACAATAACACTACGCCCGGAATAATCGACTCTTTTCCCCAGGAGGTTCTGGCGGAAACGCCCCTGTTTACCTTTTAATAGGTCACTGAGCGATTTTAAAGGACGTTTACCTTCACCCTTAACAGAAAAGGTTCTTCTTCCATTGTCAAACAGCGTATCTACAGCTTCCTGAAGCATTCTCATTTCGTTACGCAAGATGACATCCGGAGCCTTTATTTCAATGAGTTTTTTGAGCCTGTTATTCCGGTTAATTACTCTTCTATAAAGATCATTAAGATCGGAAGTAGCAAAACGCCCACCCTCCAGCGGGACCAGAGGACGAAGATCAGGAGGAAGAACTGGCAAAACACGAAGTACCATGTTTTCCGGCCTGTTTCCAGATCTCAGAAATGCCTCTGCAATACGAAGCCGCTTCAGATGCTCCTGACGACGCTGCTCTGAAGATTCGAGCTTTATTTTTGAACGCAGATCTATTGCGAGTTCTTCTACATCCAAAGTGGCCAGCATCTCCAGCACGGCCTCACCACCCATTTTTGCAACAAACTGCTTATCCTGTTCCTCAAGCTCAATGAACTCATCTTCGCTTAGAAGCATTCCACGACGTAGGTTGGTATTACCCGGATCGATTACCACATAGGATTCGTAATAAACGATTCTCTCAAGTACAGTGTTGGCCAACCCCAGAAGATAACTTATATGGGAAGGTACGCTTTTAAGAAACCATATATGAATAATAGGTACAGCCAGTTCGATATGGCCCATCCGCTCCCTGCGGACCTTGGAGTGAGTCACCTCTACACCACAACGGTCACAGACAACACCTCGATAGCGTATCCTTTTATATTTACCACAGTTGCACTCCCAGTTGCGCACCGGTCCAAAGATTTTTTCACAGAACAAACCGTCACGTTCCGGTTTGAAAGAACGATAGTTTATAGTCTCGGGTTTTGTAACCTCACCGTATGACCAGTTTCTAATGGTATCCGGAGAAGCCAGTCGAACCGAAACTCCTGTTATCTCCTGAACTTTTTTGTCAAGATGGCTGATAAGTTCTGCCACGTATTACCCCCTGTATAAAGAGAGGCACCTAAAGGTGCCCCAACTGTTCAAATAATCAAGCAGCGGTTTCTTCACCGGTCAGAATATCAATATCCAGAGCAAGTGCTTTAATCTCCCGTACCAGAACCTTGAATGATTCAGGTATTCCGGCTTCGGGAGTATTTTCACCTTTGACGATTGCCTCATAGATTTTTGAACGTCCAGCCAGATCATCACTTTTAACAGTGAGAATCTGTTGCAGTGTGTAAGCTGCTCCATATGCCTCCAGTGCCCAGACTTCCATCTCTCCGAACCTCTGCCCTCCAAACTGGGATTTTCCCCCTAGTGGCTGCTGAGTGACCAGAGAATATGGACCAATTGAACGAGCATGTATTTTGTCATCGACCAGATGGCACAATTTAAGCATATATATTGGGCCTACAGTTACCTCATGATCAAAAGGTTCTCCTGAACGCCCATCACGAAGCTGAATCTTTCCACTTGAAGGCAATCCTGCCTCTTTAAGCAAATCAACTACATCTTCGTAACTTGCTCCATCAAAAACAGGTGTGGCTATTCTTAAACCCAGCTTTTGAGCTGCCCATCCCATGTGAGTCTCCAGAATCTGCCCCACATTCATTCGGGAAGGCACTCCCAGAGGATTAAGAATAATATCGATCGGAGAGCCATCAGGCAGATAAGGCAAATCTTCCACAGGAAGAATCTTTGAGATTACTCCCTTATTACCATGACGCCCAGCCATCTTGTCTCCAACAGAAAGCTTACGTTTTTTCGCCACGTAAACTTTCACCAGTTGCAGCACGCCTGGTTTCAATTCATCACCGCGAACAACCTTATCGATCTCCTTGTCCAGCTTATCTTCGAGTTTTGCGATAAGATCGTTAGCTCTATAAAGCACTTCTTCTGCTTTGCTATTCTTATCATCATCTGCGCATAGCCCATCCTTAAAAGAAATATTACGGAAATCAAGCTTAGAAAGCATTGTTCTATTCCATTTTTTCCCTTCAGGAATAATGGTTTCCCCAGTATGAAAATTGCTAACTTCTCTGGATATGGTGTCAGAGAGAAACTCTGTTAATCGATCCAATCTTACTTTTTCGATTTCAGTAATCTGATCGGTTATCTCAGCCTTCAACTCGTCAATTCTTTTTTTATCTTTCTTTTTAGACCGTTTGTCACGCTCTTTTCTGGAGTAGATTCTGGTATCTATAACAGTGCCTTTTAAGCCCGGAGGAGCTTTTAGCGATGAGTCACGCACATCACCAGCCTTCTCACCAAATATAGCCCTTAACAATCGCTCTTCAGGAGAAAGTTCAGTCTCCCCTTTAGGAGTTACCTTTCCAACCAGAATATCACCCGCTTCAACCTCGGTACCAATTCTGATAACACCGTTTTCATCCAGATTTTTAAGAGCATCCTCACTAACATTAGGAATTTCTCTTGTCAGCTCTTCTGGTCCCCGCTTAGTATCACGAACCTCAGTCTCAAAGACTTCAATATGCACAGAGGTAAAAACATCTTCAGCAACAAGACGTTCAGAAATGATGATTGCATCTTCAAAATTGTAACCCCGCCAAGGCATAAATGCAGCCGTTACATTTCTTCCTAAAGCAATCTCACCAGCGTGGGTCGCGTGACCATCTGCCAGAACATCCCCGGCATTTACCTTCATTCCAGCTTTAATGCAAACTTTCTGGTTAATGCAAGTGTCCTGATTGGATCTCTCAAATTTAACCAGCTCATAGGTGTCAAATTCGGTCAATCCTAACACATCATCGGAATCTTTTGTCCTGGTTTTTCTAACCACTATCTTATTTGCATCCACCTTCTCAATAACACCTGGATTTTTGGCTATAATCAGACAACCAGAGTCCACCGCAGCTCTGGCCTCCAAGCCAGTTCCTACATATGGAGGCTCTGTCCGGAGTAAAGGCACCGCCTGACGCTGCATGTTTGAACCCATCAGAGCCCGGTTCGCATCATCGTTTTCCAGAAAAGGAATCAAACCGGCAGCGATACTTACCAACTGCATAGGAGAAATATCCATAAAAGCTATCTCCTGTGGAGCAACTACCGGAAAATCACCCCTGTATCTGGCAAAGATCAGCTTTTCTACGAACTTGCCTTTCTCATCGACTGGAGTATTGGCCTGCGCAATGATATAATTATCTTCCTGATCAGCCGTCAGCCACTCGATTTCTCCTGTCAAATTGCCATTTTCTATTCTCTGATAAGGAGTTTCTATAAATCCGAATCCATTTACTTTAGCAAATGTGCTCAGAGATGCAATCAATCCGATGTTAGGCCCTTCGGGCGTTTCGATAGGACAGAGACGACCATAATGAGTATGGTGCACGTCACGGACTTCAAATCCAGCACGTTCACGGGTAAGTCCACCTGGCCCCAGAGCACTAACCCTTCTTTTATGAGTCAATTCAGACAGAGGATTTGTCTGATCAAGAAACTGAGAAAGCTGACTTGAACCGAAGAATGCCTGTATCACAGTAGATACAGTACGTGCATTAATCAGGTCCTGAGGAGTAACATTTTCTGTGTCCCTGAGACTCAAACGTTCCTTTATTGTACGCACCATTCTGGTTAACCCCACAGCAAACTGTGCTGCCAGAAGTTCACCTACAGACCGAACACGACGATTTCCCAGATGGTCAATATCATCAATGAAACCCACCCCATCATTTAAGCCAACTATATATTTGAAAGCCGCAATAAAATCATCCTTGGTCATAGTGGTAATCCCTTCAGGTGGAATTACCCCCAGCCTCGTATTCATCCTGTAACGCCCAACATTTCCCAAATCATACCTTTTCTCATCAAAGAAAAGCCGCTGAATCAGATTCCGGGCGGTCTCTACATTAGGTGGATCTCCCGGGCGCATCGTAGCATACATAAAGAATAATGCTTCTTCTTCAGACTTGGTAGTATCTGCGGCCAGAGTATTACGAATGATCATATTCTCAGGATTTGGAATATCTTTAAGAATTTCAACATATTCGATGCTATTTTGAAGAAGTTTTTTCCAACGCTCCTCATTGATTATTTCGTTTGCATCGATAATTATCTCACCGGTATTTTCATCGAAAACCGTTCTGGCATTAACATTGCCAAGAATTTTCTCCATGTTCTCATCGTTGACAGCCACCCTGACAGTATCGTGAAACAGCCCCAGAATCATTTCATCTGTTGAATACCCCAGAGCTCTGAGCAGAACTGTAGCTGGCATCTTCTTGCGCCGGTCGATATTTACCGTAAGCACATCATCCACATCCAGCAGCAACTCAACCCACGATCCTCTTTGAGGGATAATTCTGGCAGTAAGCAGCTTTTTACCATTAGGATGCGTAACTTCATCAAAGGTGATTCCCGGCGAGCGGTGAAGCTGACTTACAATCACCCTTTCGGCACCATTAATTACAAAAGTACCCCGTTCAGTCATTAGCGGAATTTCACCGATATAGACTTCGTTTGTAATCTTTTCTACGAATTTTTTAGTTTCGCCGTCCTGTTCATACACCAATAGAGACATATCTACTTTCAGCGGAGCTGCATATGTCATACCTCTTTCTTTACATTCTTTAAGGGTGTATTTAGGTATACCTAGTTTGTATCCCTCATATTCAAGGGAATAATACCCTTTGACATCATTTACAGGAAACAGACTCTGAAACGCCCCATGCAATCCCTCTTTTTTACGCATGCGCGGAGGCGTATCAGGTTGTAAAAAAACTTCATAAGATCTAGTCTGGATCTCAAGAAGATTGGGAAGTTCAGCCACCCTCTTGATCCGGGAATAGCTTTTTCTCTCAACCATTCGCACATCCCCTCGATGTTGTTATCTATGAATAGATAGCTTTAGAATATTATATAAATAACACAAAACACCTTGGCTACAAGGTGTTTTGTGCTAAAAACAAATAAATTAGATAGAAATTTATTAGAAACGTGGAAATCACGCTTTCCGGCAAGCAATTATTTAATTTCGACGGATGCGCCGTTTTCTTCAAGTTTTTTCTTCAACGCCTCAGCATCATCTTTGCTGATCGCCTCTTTTACAGCTTTAGGAGCACTCTCTACCAGGTCCTTAGCTTCCTTGAGTCCCAAACCTGTTACCTCACGCACAACCTTGATTACCTGAATCTTTTTATCACCAGCAGCCTTGAGAACCACATCAAACTCTGTTTTCTCTTCCGCAGGTGCAGCAGCCGCAGGTGCAGCTGCAAGAGCAGCAACCGGTGCGGCAGCCTTGACATCAAATTTTTCTTCAATAGCTTTGATAAGATCGGAGAGCTCTATAACCGTCATGCCTCCAATAGCATCAATTATTTCTTCCTTAGTTAAGGTAGCCACAATGAACCTCCATTAAATTGAATGAGTTTTAATTTCGTTTTTAATCCAGCACTTATTGTGCCTGATCCTTTTTGTCTTTGAGAGCATTCAGAGTGCCCACAAATTTTGAAAGGATTGAGTTAAGTACACCCGCAAATTTGCCCATAGGAGCCTGCAGACAACCAAGAAACTGCGACAGAAGGACATCACGACTGGGAAGATCTGCAAGTTTAATGGCATCATCACCACTAAAGACACTCCCTTCCACATAAGCGATTTTCAATTCAAGAAGATTTTTGTTTTCTTTTTGAAAATCTCTGATAATCTTTGCCGGAATCGTGCCTTCTTTTCTGGTAACCGCTACTGCTGTCGGACCCTTAAAATGAGGAATCAAATCATCTTTTCCCACTCTAGAACAAGCAATTTTGGCCAGAGTGTTTTTTACTACCATGAATTGAATTCCGCTTTTTCTCAGGTCGGATCTCAGTTTGGTAATTTTTTCGACATTAATCTTATCGTTGTCAGCCAGATAAATTCCTGTTGCTTCCTGGAATTCACTTTCAAGAAGCTCGATATCCGCTGTTCTTTCAGCTTTTGTCGACATTTCTAAACCCTTTTTATGGTAACCACAAGTAAATTACATTTTCAGATCATTAGCATTTATCTTCAGCCCTTGCCCCATAGTGCTTGAGAGACTTACCTTTTTGATGTATTGTCCCTTTGCAGCAGCAGGTTTGGCCTTATTGACAGCATCCATAAATGCTTTGGCATTTTCCAGAATCTTCTGAGTGTCAAAAGAGAGTTTTCCGAGTGGGGCATGTAAAATCCCCGCCTTTTCTACTCTAAATTCCACTTTACCTTTTTTCATCTCTTTTACAGCTTTGGTAACATCCATAGTAACAGTTCCGACTTTGGGATTTGGCATCAAGCCTCTGGTACCTAGGATTTTCCCCAGTTTTCCAACAACTTTCATCATATCTGGCGTGGCTATGACAGCATCAAATTCCAGCCATCCACCTTTTATCTTTTCTGCCAAATCATCACCACCCACATAATCAGCACCAGCCTCTTTGGCTTCAGCTTCTTTTTCACCCTGAGCAAAAACCAGAACTCTAATTGTTTTACCTAATCCATTAGGAAGCACAGCCGCACCACGTACAGCCTGCTCACTTTTTCTTGGATCCACACCCAACCTGACAGCTACTTCAACTGTCTCATCATACTTGACTGCTGAGTTTGACTTCAGAAATTCGATAGCCTCAACAGCACTGTACTCTTTGGTCTTATCGACTTTCTTATAGACTTCGTTATACTTCTTACCATGTCTCATTAAACTGATCTCCCTATTTATAAGGCAAGCGTTATTGAGTAATATTGACACCCATACTGCGGGCTGTCCCCTTTACCATTTTAACAGCCGCCTCCAGACTTCCAGCATTAAGATCGGCGAGTTTCATCTCGGCGATTTTTGTTACCTGGGCCGTAGTCAATGACCCGATTTTTTCTTTATTGGGAACACCAGAACCTTTCTCTTTCCCCAGCTCTTTCATTATCAGAACAGCCGCAGGAGGTGTTTTGGTAATAAATGTAAAAGACCGGTCAGAATAGACTGTAATAACCACCGGGATAATTAATCCCTGAGAATCCTTTGTTCTGGCATTAAAAGCCTTACAGAATTCCATAATATTAACACCCTGCTGACCAAGCGCAGGTCCCACCGGAGGAGCAGGGTTGGCAGCACCACCGGGTATCTGCAATTTAACTTGTCCAACAATTTTCTTAGCCACTTTTCAGACTCCCTTTATAAGTCAGCTTATTGGAGTAACATGCATGAAATCGACTTCCACTGGGGTCGACCTTCCAAACACACTTACCATTACTTTTATTTTACCTTTTTCAGGATGAATCTCATCGACTACACCATCAAAATCTTTAAAGGGTCCCTCTTTAATCTTCACAGCATCACCGATTTCAAAAGGAACTTCAGAAATTTGTTGACGAGATATTTTTTCGGATTGTCCCAGAATCCTACGCACTTCCTCTTCACGAAGCGCCTGGGGTTTGTTACCGCCAACAAAACCGGTAACCCCTGCGGAACTTCTTACCGCATGCATAGTCTCCTTGGTAAGCTCCATCTCTACCAAGATATAACTGGGGAAAAACTTTCGAGTGCTCTTAAGTTTTTTTCCATTTTTAACCTGAACCACATCCTGAGTAGGCATAAGAACCTGCTTTATCAGCTCACCCATCTCTCCTGACTCAATCAGTTCAGTAAGATATTGATGTACTTTAGATTCCTGCCCTGAATAGGTGTGTACTACATACCATCGTGTCGCCATCGAGTACCTCTAAATTATTGTCCTATTTGGCCTGATTTAAAGATGAAACTCATGATAGTCAGAAATAGACTATCGCATGCAAATACATATAACGAAACGACGATACTCAGGATAACAACGAGCAAAGTAGCTCCACTTACTTCGTTTTTAGAAGGCCAACTAACCTTAGCCATTTCTAAACGAACATCTTTGAGATATTGAATAAACTTCTGCATGTTTTACCCGGAAATGCAGGCCTGGAGGGACTCGAACCCCCAACCAACGGTTTTGGAGACCGCTACTCTACCAATTGAGCTACAGACCTAATTTATTGTTTACCAATCCGTCCCGACAACTGCTTAAGAAGCCTTATTTGGCTTCTTTGTGCATTGTTCTTTTTCTTTCGAATGGACAGTATTTTTTAAATTCCACTCTACCGGAATGTTTACGTTTGTTTTTTGTCGTTTCGTAATTACGCTGCTTGCACGATGTGCACTCTAGCGTTATTTTATCTCTTGGCATAATACCGCTCTTTTAATAGTTGACGGATTGTTTATTCTATGATTTCTGTAACGATACCGGCACCAACTGTACGCCCACCTTCACGGATAGCGAAATGAAGCTCTTTCTCCATAGCAATAGGTGCAATCAACTCAACGTCCATTGCAGCGTTGTCACCAGGCATGATCATTTCCACACCTTCAGCCAGCTTAATTGACCCAGTTACATCAGTTGTTCTGAAATAAAACTGAGGACGATATCCGGTGAAAAATGGTGTATGACGTCCGCCTTCTTCCTTTGAAAGAACGTAAACTTTCGCCTTGAACTTTTTGTGAGGTGTAATTGATCCCGGTTTTGCCAGAACCATACCACGTTCAATATCATTTTTATCTATTCCACGCAGAAGCGTTCCAACATTATCACCCGCCTGAGCCTGATCCAACAACTTGCGGAACATCTCAACACCGGTAACAATTGTTTTTCTGGTCGGCCTCAAACCAACAATTTCGACTTCATCACCCACTTTTACAGTACCACGTTCCATACGACCGGTAGCCACAGTACCACGTCCGGTGATAGAGAAAACATCCTCAACAGACATGAGCAAAGGTTTGTCGATTTCACGCTCAGGATCAGGAATAAAAGAATCAACAGCAGCAAGAAGATCAATTATCGGTTTTGACTTTTCAGGATCTTCCGGATTTGTCAAAGCAGCAATTGCACTTCCGCGGATGATCGGTGTATCATCGCCAGGAAACTCATATTTTGAAAGCAGTTCGCGAATTTCAAGTTCCACCAGCTCCAGAAGTTCAGGATCATCAACAACATCAACTTTGTTAAGAAACACAACGATATAGGGGACACCAACCTGACGTGCCAGAAGAATATGCTCACGAGTCTGAGGCATAGGACCATCAGCAGCACTCACCACCAGAATAGCACCATCCATCTGAGCTGCACCAGTAATCATATTTTTTACATAATCAGCATGTCCGGGGCAGTCAACATGTGCATAATGACGATTTTCTGTAGAATATTCCACATGCGAAGTTGCGATTGTCATAATTTTTGTATCATCACGACGTCCCTGAGACTCAGATGCTTTCGCTACCTCATCATAAGAAATAAATTTTGCCAAACCCCTAACAGCAGAGACTCTGGTAAGAGCAGCCGTTAAAGTAGTTTTACCATGATCAACGTGCCCGATTGTACCTACGTTTACGTGGGGTTTGGAACGTTCAAATTTTTCCTTTGCCATGGAAACCTCTCATTATATGGTGTAAGTTGAATAATTATAACCGTATATTATCAAAGCCGGTCCATTTTCACGACTAAAACAAAAGCCCACGACGGGACTCGAACCCGTGAACCTCATCCTTACCAAGGATGCGCTCTACCAACTGAGCTACATGGGCGTATAAAAGAAAAAAAGCGGGCAATGAGATTCGAACTCACAACAGCCACCTTGGAAGGGTGGAGCTCTACCATTGAGCTATGCCCGCAGATTTTCAATGGGCAGGGGTGGTTTTGAACCACCGTAGGCCGGAGCCAATGGATTTACAGTCCATCCCCTTTAACCACTCGGGCACCTACCCTATTTTTATCTGGAGCCGATGGAGGGATTCAAACCCCCGACCATTCGATTACAAGTCGAATGCTCTATCAACTGAGCTACATCGGCTTATGCCTGTAGAAAAAAGTCTATCAAATATAATTTCGTCAAATTATGGAAGTCAATATGTTTTCGATGAAATTACTTTTTTTCTTTTTTAAACACCACATCAACTATTCCATACTTTTTTGAGTCCTCTGCAGACATGAAAAAATCACGATCAGTATCATCCTGAATCTTATCAATAGACTGCCCCGTATGATCAGCTAAAATCTGATTAAGATTATCCCTCACCCTAAGCATCTCTTCTGCCTGAATCTGAATATCTGATGCAGGACCAAACATATTTCCCGAAATCAGAGGCTGATGAATCAAAACCCTGGCATGCTCCCAGGCCTGACGCTTCCCTTTAGTCCCAGAACACAATAACACTGCTGCCATACTGGCCGCCTGACCCATACACACAGTTACTATATCTGATTTAGCAAATTGCATCGCATCATAAATCGCCAGCCCCGATGAGATCACTCCACCAGGACTGTTTATATATAGATTGATATCATCTGAACTCTGCATGTCATAAAAAAGTATCCGCTTAACTATTGCTTCCGCAGACTCATCATTAATCTCACCCCAGAGAAAAATCTGCCTGCGTTTCAAAAGCTGTTCCTCCATCTCGTTACCAGAAAACAGCTTTTTCATATTTTTCATAAAATCATCACTCTTATCTGCAGCCATGGCTGAGCCCCCTTTTTCATAAGTTCAATGTTCTATCTACTATTTTCCTGGAAGCTTTGCAACTGTGTTTGTATCCGTTTTTCAACCAGAGAAAATCCTGATGGAATCACATCTTCGGTAAGTCTTTATTTCATCAATTCTGCAGTTTTTGTATCACTGCCACCAGCATCCTTAAATGACTCAATTGCATACAATCAAAAACTTATAACTTGAGCCCGAGACATTTGCTATGCATTCATTATGCCAATGTCAGCAATCCTGATAGCTTCCATAGGCAAGACCTGAAGAAATTCACAGAATCTTTGGTTAAAATCACCGGCCCATAATATAGATAAGGGAAAAGAGAAAAAGAAAAAAAAGGCACTTACTCTGTAACAGTGCAAACCAGTGGCTTTTATTATGGCCAATGTGAACCAATTTTAAAATAATGATAAGCTCATTTAACGGAATACAGAGGGAAGTTTCGGAGATGTGAGATGCGCTCTCAAGGATATCAAATGTGCCAGACACCAGACTGTTGAGGGTTAATGAAAAGATTGAAGAGCAATTGCTATATCGTTAAATTCAGCACAGCAGACGGCTGTATCATCCAAACGGATTGTAATCAACAGATAACAAATGCAGGAAGATAAATTACTTAGAAAAAGCACATTTCGGTAAAAAACCACATGACTGGTGTTTACAGAAATGTGCTTTGTAATTTTTTTCTATTGCTATTCCATAGAATCAGAATGTTGCGGCAATCCTTAAACCGACTCCATCCCGAACGCTGATAACAGGTGCGACCTGAAAAGATCTACTGACCTGCTTTGATTTCTCAAGTGTATTATTATTGGTAACAAACGCTAAAGAAACAGCCATTGATGCAATGAAAAAGAGCTCCTGCCCTACAGCTCCAATAACGCTCAAAGGCTTGGCGCCAGTTAAATTACCCAGTACACCAAGAGCACTAAATGACCATGCCGCCCCATATAATGGGAAACCCACATTCTTCCCGATATAGGGCCGATTATACCATTCATATGCCTGCTCAGCTTTATATGCACCACCAGCACATAATGCCGGTCCCACGGCAGTTGCCAAGCCACCGGTAATCAGAACAGTCAGTTTATCAGAACCAAATTCAATTTTTCTGCCATCTGATGAAGAAATTATGGCAACCGCAGATGATACTCTTAAAACCAAACCGCAGGCATAGGTTATCGATCCGGCTATTGTTAAATTTTTCGCTGATTTTAGTTCACTGTAGAATATTATATCCTTATTCGGCATTACCAGCCCGGAACTTGCAGTTTCCTGCAGCTGAGCCTGCAGTGCCACACAGGTTACCATGATTAAACACCAAAAAGCAATATTACGCATAATTTTTCCCTTTCATCAGGTTTTAATACAATATAAATTAATTTAAGCTTTAAATTGATCTATATTCTTAATCAAGCAAAGCAAATAAACATAATTGCGGAGTATCAAATAAGATGAAAAAATTGATTCTGATAATTATTATGATGATTCTATCTATATGTGCCCAAGATGATAATGATTCAAAAGCCGAACTAATCTGCGGTGTCTGGTATCAGGGTGGTCAAGTACTCAATGGAACTTATAACTATGAAAATGACATTGATAATTACTGGCTTCAGAAAGTTTTTGCCAATGTGGGTTTCAAAAAGAGAATAAACAAATGGTTGGCCGTCACCGCCGCATTAGAAGCCCAAATGCGACTCTCTTTTAAAAATGGAAGCACTTTTCTAGAATCGCAATTCTACTCTTATAATTTCTATATCGATCAGGCACGAGGCGATATAACTGCTTTCCAGAACCGATTTATCAAACTCCGATTTACCCTGGGGTATTTCCATTACCACTATAACGAAAGCACCCGCAATCTTGGAAACATCCTTTTCAAAAGCAGTTGCTATCCAGCAGCAATCATTCAGCAGGAATTTGATCAGAATAGTTTTTATCGGAATTTTGATCAGGATGATCAGAATTTTGATCAAGAAAAAGGGTATGACGTCCCCTTTTTACGTTTATTGGGCCTTAACTTCAATGCATCTTTCCTGAACGATCTGCTTTTTAATGATTTGATGTTAACCACACATACATACAATTATCCGCCTGGTGACTTTTCGTTTACAGCAATTTTCGGGCTTAACTGGCGTGGAATCAAGGCATGTGTAGGAGTACAAGGTGACCGTATTCTGTCCGTTAACAAAGAACACACCTATCCTGCTGATGCTGAAATAGAAGATCCAATCAGTTTAGAATCAGAACGATTCACTTATAAAGGTGGAAAATTCATGACATACGCAAGCCTGGATCTCAAAAGAATTATGTTCGGTGAAGATTATCCGTCGTTTTTCGGAGAAAATGATGCTAAATTTTTCTTCGAAATGAATGTGCTTGGTACTAAGAACTACAAAACTTACTATAAGAATCGAAAAGAACGCATCCCCATAGTCTTTGGTGTACTGTTGCCCACATTTAAAATCTTAGATGTTCTATCTGTTGAGTTCGAACATTTCGGTTCACTCTATCCTAACAGCATGGAGCGTCCAATCAACTCCAATAAACCATTTCCTGAATTTCAGAATGTTGATTACACTCCTGAAAACTACAAATATGATGACTGGAAATGGTCCTGGTATGCAAAGCGCTCCTTCTCAAATTTTTCCATCATCTTTCAGTTTGCTCACGATCATCTCTGGCTATGGTCTATGAGAGCAGTCGATCAGGTGTTCCGGGATAACCTGGTAGATATCAACAAGGATTTTTACTATCAATTCAAGTTTCTTTTCCATTTCTAAAAGGACCAAAACCGGATGACTCTCTGGAAAAAAAACAGCCACCACGATTGAAAGCAGAATATGGAATTTAAAAGCATTTAATCCTGCATTCGTTTCTGTTATCCATGCAGGCACATAATAACCCGCTCAAACACCTTGCTCCAGGAGCGCATCTGGCAGTATATTATTCTTATTTGTAGGAAATACCAAAATACCTGTCAATTTATTTTAAAACAAGAGGATAGTATATCCAATGCTGATGGATCCAAATGCTCTCAAGGAGCTCCTTCGATGCCCAAAGACCGGACAACAACTTATATACGGCTCCGAGGAAATTAAAACTGCCGATGGAAAATATTCATATCAATTACTAAACGGGAAACCTGTACTTGTGGACTTTGATGTTTCAACTATCGAAAAAGAAACATTATTTAAGTCCCAGGGAAAGAGCATCATTAAACGGAATACATATAACAGCACAGTAAAGAAATTTTTTAAAAGCATAGTTTCTCCTCTGAACGTAAAGATTAAAAAAAATTTTGAATCGTTAGTTCATCATTTCAGTTCTGTAAAGTCACCGCGAATATTGATAGTCGGCGGAGGTAACATTGGTAATGGATGTAAATGTTTATACACCAGCAATACGATAGAAGTTATCTCTTTTGACGTTTATGATTCACCAGAAATACAATTCATTGCTGACGCACATCAGATTCCACTCGAAAGTAATTCTGTTGATGGCGTGGTAATTCAGTTTGTGCTGGAACATGTATTAGAACCACAAAAAGTGATCGGTGAAATTTACAGAGTTCTTAAAGATGATGCAATAGTGTATGCTGAAACGCCTTTTTTGCAACAAGTACATGAAGGAGCTTTTGATTTTACACGATTCACAGAGAGTGGACACCGTTATTTATTCAGAAAATTCCAACTGCTGGACTCCGGGGTGATTGCAGGTGCAGGAACACATCTTCTCTGGTCGATAGAGTATTTTTTGCGTGGTCTTTTCCGTTCATGGAAAATTGGTAAAGTTTTTAAATTAGGGTTATTCTGGCTGCAATATTTTGACAGAGTAATACCAGATAACTATAACATCGATGCTGCGGATTCAGTTTACTTCATGGGTAGAAAATCAAGTAGTTCATTTCCTGCTAACCAGATATATGAGTATTATCAAGGAGCAGATAAAAAATAAAACAGCATATGTATTGATCTGTTTTTTAAGTAATAATTGAATATGTAAAAATCTTTTTTTGTACCGCTGTGGTGCGGATCAGATAATTTGATGAATGTTATACGGTCTAATTAAAACCTCTTACTTAACTGATCAGAAATCAGTATTTTCTTTTTGTAACACTTAGTAATGGTTGCAAATAAATACGGAGACTTCCAGTCTGAACATCTCTGTGTTTCATTACCAATATTTTTCCTACCAAATTATATGTTGCTTTATCGGATTGTCATCTATTTATTTACCATACTAATGACAATTCATTGGCATTTTTCCATTCCAAATAAGATCTGTTCAGTTTTTATCCGGTAACCATCCTTAACTTCCAAATCGATGAGAAGGATTTGAGGTCCCAGAGGTAACAGGTTTACAAACTTAGATTTCACCTCTGGGGAGTGAGATATTCTTTAGACGATTATTTAGTCGATTCTCATAATCAAGCCTTAAAATGTAATATGCTTTTACTGAATCTTATTCCAAACACTCTGGCTTCCACCTCACTTTTTCTTAACATTTTTGTATATAACAGTTAAAGAGATGTCTGCATACAAGGTAATACGATTATACCTGATTCGCAAATTTATTGAAAGTTTAAGCACACGGCAACCTTGAGGGTAATGTGGTTTAGACGGTTCTCCCAGCGATCTGAATGTCTTGAAATGTGATATGTCTGAACCTTCAAAAGCACTAGGCTTTGAGATTTATAGAAAATCGCGCAAAAGTGTGTATTCCGGTCTATTTGGCACTCCATGTTCCAGAGAGCGACTGGCTCAAATTATTTTCGTAGTACAAGTCTAAACAATCTCGAATACGACGCATAGTGTTTCTCCTTGGCATGTTCGTTTCCTTTCAATTTTAAGTTTTACCGTAAAAGGAAAATGAATCGGTTTAAGGGTCTATGCGTCACTTTCTCTGGTAGGGATTAATGGATTCACAAGCCTCCGCCACTCGATTCCGGTTTTGGCCTGAGAACCTGCCGGATAAGTTGCGGAATCAGGTGCCGGATAAAAACGGAATATGCACAAAAAGTTCATTTCTATAATTCGGGCTTTTCACCGACTTAAAATTGCCAATATCTGGATAATCCCTTTACCCCCCTTCTTTTCCCCCCAATACTTGACAAAAAAGGCATGAGTAGAAAAGCAGGGTGAAAAAAGGGGTAAGCCAGGTATAGAGAGTAAAAAATACTCGCAATTGAATTTTTCTTAGAAGGCATGAGATTAGCAGGCAATTTCCTTCAGAATCTCTTCAGGGGTATACCAATATGCCAACGTTGCAGATCGTAGGTGTTAGAAGCAATATCCCCCCATTTTGTAAGGGATTTTTAAAAATTATGATTGCCAGTCGATGATCTATTACTGCCAGAGAGAAGATTATATGAGGTGATGGAAGAGTAAGGCAAAAAAAAAGAGGCCGGGGGGGGCACCTCTGGGAGGCAGATCCGCTACTATAGTATGGGTCCCAATCACAGATTTTCACCAAAACTTACCCTTTACAATTAAACATTGCTATTGAGATCTTTTTATTTCCAGCCATGTTTTTTTTGAATATACTCTTTGTCCGCTTCGTTTAAAGGAGTTTTAAGAACTGCTTTTTCAGCCATTTCCGCAGCTTTTGGGTCCATGTAGTACAATGTGTTCAGAATATATTCCATAGAGGTTTTTAGCTCTTCGATTTCATTCTGTGTTTTGATTAACATATATTGCAATTTTTGAATTTCGCTTTTTAAACTGGCTGATCCAGCAGAAATACTATCTTCAGCTATTACACAAACTGAGAGTGAAAGCACTACAATTAAAACATACTGCTTCATATCTTACCTTTCTGTTATCTTATAAATTTACAATGACACAGATCAAAATGCATTCAGCAGAAAAGATAGTAAATATGGGTTTCCTGCAAAGGACCAATTCTGATCTCACTTTAAAATAGAATTGGCATGAAATACCTCTTTAAGCAGAAATTCCACTAATGATATTCTGTTTGAGTTTAGAATAAGATTTACAATAGGTCCTTCACAGTACTTCACAAAACCTTCACAAATAGATGGAAATAAAGGGTAATAGATAGGAAAAGCAGAAGTTAATAGAGGCAATAAAAAAGCCCCTGAAAGTGCCGTATTTGTACAAATTTCAGCAATTTCAGAGGCTTTAAGAAGTACGCCCTGAGGGAGTCGAACCCCCAACCCTCTGGTCCGAAGCCAGATGCTCTATCCATTGAGCTAAGGGCGCAAAAGAGAATTTGAGTTTTAGGATTTGAGATTTTTGATTTTAGGAACCAGAATTTCCGATTCCTGATTTGGAATTTCAAATTTAAGATTTTGATTTCTAATTTCCGATTTCATAGTCCTTCAATATAATTTAAGCCATTAATCCAAGTAACCGCTCCTTTTTACCCCCCTGCATTTAAAGCTAATTTGGTAATTGGATGCAGATATCCTTTTTTATATATTACAAGCTCTCAATTGGATAATATTTCTCAAGGCAGTTTTTTCTCGTGCATGAATTAAGAGAGTTTTACGACATTATAATCATCGGTGCTGGGCCTGCCGGGCTTAATGCCGGCATGCGCCTTATTAATGCAGGATTAGGCTCTAAAACGGTCCTGTTGGTAGATAAAACCATCCCTTGGGATCATCCCATTCCCTGCGCAGAAGGTGTAGGCAAGCGTGGATTTGAAGGATCTGTCGTAATCAGAAAATCCTGGATACGTCAGGAAATAATGTATGCCCGATTCCATGCACCCGATGGTACAGTTATCACCTATAAAGATAAATATGGTGGCTATATCATAAATCGAGCCTTGATGCAAAAGGATATGGCTGCGCAGTTGGAATCATCCGGAATACAATGCCTCTTTAACCGCAAAGTTTCAACGATCCAACCACCAGTTAGAGGTATAAGAACCGTGGTTTTTGAAAATGGGCAGAAGTGCAAAACAAGGGTCATTATCGATGCTTCAGGGCCTGTCTGCGGATTTGGCAAAGAAGAAAAAATCAACAGCAAACCAGCCGATCTGGAACCCTCCTATTTTGCCTGGGTGGAAAACATCAACACCGAGCAGGATCATATTCACATCTACGCAGGTAACGAACTTGCTCCTGGCGGTTATGCATGGGTTTTTCCCAGAGGTGAAAACGCCGCAAATATCGGTATCGTCCTGGGGAGACATGCCCTGACTCATACAAACCTGAGAAGTCTTCTGCAAACTTTTCTTTCCAGACATTATCCAGCGGTTAAAATAGTTCGTTTCTTTGCAGGTGCGATCCCCTGTGGCTTTAAAAAAGTTCCGATTGCAATTCCTGGGTTCATAAAAACAGGTGATGCCGCAAATACGGTAAATCCCATATCCAGAGCAGGAATCTCAGAGGCTCTCCTTTGTGGCGGTCTGGCTGGTGATGCCGCCTTAAGGATGCTTGAAACAGAAACAAACAGACAGCTTCTTTCTATCTGCAATGATTATCAGAGCGAATGGTTCAAAAATAGAGGAAACCGTCATTACAAATTAGCCAGAGTAAAAAACTCTCTTCTTGCTGTTCCTGATGAGGATTACAATAATGGAACACAACTACTTTCATCGATACCACGCGAAGAACTTACCATGTCCAAAATTTTCAGAGCTAGCCTGGGAAGATTTCCTAGACTTGTATGGGCCCTCAGACACTTAATGTAGTCTGGCCGATGGGTTACAAAAATTATGGCAGTACTACATTGACAGGTCAGTGCATCAACAGTAGAGATCACCAGTTGCCTTGAATCTGGTGGCACTGCACAAAACGGTCTTGATCCGGTTTCATCTGCCGGTTCATATCAAATCCCGCATATCCGGCAAGACCGGAATTCTCCAACTCTTATCCATTGGACAGCACTGATTTTGTCTTAAGATTTACTCCGTCACCTTAATCGGAGGAATATTAGACACTTAATCTTTAAATGAAAGATAACACCAGAACATTTGTATCGATTGGTAGGTCATTGAATTAACTGCATACCTGAAGCTACTCTTCGATAAAGCAACAAGTTTCCTCCGTCCCATATATGAAGAACCTTTCCTTACACGGGCGGGCCACGAAATGAAAAAGTGAAATTTTCCACCCCTCAATTTGCCGCCGTTTCAATACTTAAAGAACATCCCAATGTTTCAAAAAAATGACGGAAAAATAGCGTCGCATTTACTTCAGAAGCAACTTCGTGCAGATGCGGCCTTTTAGCTTCCCAGAAAGTTTTTCCGGGGACATCTTCAGAAGTACCATTAACAATTACCCTTCCTTTTAAGAACCTGCACACGTCCTGTTCAAAAACAGTTACAGCCGCAAGTGGATCATGAAAAGTGACACATTTGTGATACGTAAACCGGTCAATCAAAGGTAGAATTGCTCTAAGCGATTTCACATCAAAATACTCTCTTGCGATTTCTTTTCTTATCACTAACTGACAGGTGACATCAAGACCTACTGATCTGTGTACGTGAACCCCTGAACTATACACAATAGATGAGGCTACAGGGTCAACTGATGCATTCCACTCACTTTTCATGTTCTGAAGTCCGGGTAATTTATAATGAAATACACCACACATGAGAACCAGTTGTTTTAGCTTTGTAGCAGCCTCAGGGTATCTGGTGAAAAGGAGTGCAATATTGGTAAGTGCACCAATGCAAAGAAGTGTAATTTCACCTGGATTGCTGATAATGGTTTTGTGAAGAAAATCAATGGCATCATCAGGAGAGGATGAACCGTTAAAACGAGTTGTTTTCAAATCCGCTGTCAGTTGTGCTATCGGCTGAAGCTGAGTGCCCTGAAGCGGCTCAGATGCACCAGGAAAAATTGGCAAAAAATGTCCGTTTTCTACGCAGATCTGATGCGCCAGTTCTGCTCTTTTTTCCGGCTCACCGGTAACTGTGGTGATCCCCAACAGATCACATCTGGGATTAGAGAGCAGATAACAAAGTGTGAGTGCATCATCGATATCCGAGCCGATGTCGGTGTCCAGAAGAAGTTTGATTTTGTTCATAAATATTTTCCAAAACGATAAAGAGGTGAGTAAATAATGAAACACAAAACAGGAACGGGTGAACAGCAGGCAAGATGATGCGATTTTCTCAAATCGCCAGTATTTAAATTGAGCAGGGTTTTCTCCCCTAAAAGCTCAGAAAATTAAAAACACCTTCAATGATTCGGGCAGAGGGTGAAAATATTGAAGACTGAATAACTTTATTTCACGCCAAACAAAACGGTAGTAACACAAACGGTTCTATTACACCTGATAACCTGCGCTTATGTTCCTATTTCCTATCCAGCTCTCGTTTTCCATTCCTGTTCTTTTTTCGGATTTCGATTCTCCCATTTCGTGCTTATCCTTATTACATATCAAACTGTACGTACATGATATTCATGTTTTACAGAGAAACCGGCTTTATTTTTACTATTAGCAGTTCACTTTCAGAGCTATTATTGTTAAAAGCAGTATAGAGGGGTATGAAGACAAAGATCAAAAACCCGCATTATTCAGACCAATCGTTATCGCCGTTATCGGACTCTTTTCTGTTTTAATTCGATATCGACCATGTCAACAATGTCGATTTGACCTGGATTGGTGCGAACATACCAAAAACAAAGAAACTTAATTAAAAAAATAGAAATTGCATTATCCTTGCCCTCTGATTTAGCTTTTATTTGATTATCTATGAATTATTTCTTTCTCTTATCCTTAATAAGTAAAGTAGCTTTTAGATGTCAGAAAACATTGTGCATATCATAGAAGACTTCCTGCATTACCTTAAAAAAGAGAAAAACTTCTCCGATCATACAGTGATTGCCTATAAACGAGATCTTAAACAGTTTGTACATTTTTTGCAGGAGAGGAAAATTTCTTTATCCCTTGAAGATGCTCTGAAAAAGGGTAATCTTCGCGCATTCACCTTCAAGTTAAGTAATGATGGCTTGAAACCCCGATCTGTAGCCCGAAAGATCGCAGCACTTAAAAGTCTCTCAAAATACTGTCTCAAGAAAAAAATCATTAAAATAAACCCCACAAAGGTTATTGCCACGCCTAAGTTGGATAAGCCACTTCCAGTTTTTCTGACCCAGAATCAAATCAGAGAACTTCGGATACCTGAGAACGGCGATGAACTTGAGTACCGCAATCACGCTATACTGGAATTTTTTTATGGAAGCGGTATTCGTTTATCAGAACTTCAAGGCCTCAATATTGGTTCTGTTAATAAGAGTCAGGAAACGATAAGGGTTTT
Source organism: Fibrobacterota bacterium (assembly GCA_023412475.1). Classification (GTDB taxonomy): domain Bacteria; phylum Fibrobacterota; class Chitinivibrionia; order Chitinivibrionales; family Chitinispirillaceae; genus JAAYPC01. The sequence continues at coordinate 44,984 of JAEYNR010000044.1, forward strand.
AGGGAAGGGACGTAAGGAGAGGATTGTTCCATTGACTACTGTGGCAATCGAGGTAATGAACCTGTATCTGAAGCTGCGCAAAAAAGCCCTCTCACCCGATTCGCCTCTATTTGCAAACAAACAGGGAGAAAGGCTTTCGGCTCGGCGTTTGGAGAGGATTGTTCAGCAAAAATTGTCTCTGGTCAGCAATCAGAAGAAAAAAAGTCCACACGTACTTCGCCACTCTTTTGCCACCCATCTTATGGACCGAGGAGCAGATATCAGAGCTGTTAAAGAGCTTCTGGGGCATGCATCACTTGCTACCACTCAGGTTTACACCCATATTTCTAAGGAGCACCTGCTGAAGATCTATAAACAGGCTCACCCGAGGGCATAAACATAAAGTTGTTGTGAACCTGACTTGCTCTGCTTAATACTAAATGGACTAGTGCGCGCATTTATATTCAATCTGATCTAACCGATCCAGAATCAATTTGGGTCGTCCAAAAATTCAGATTATGTCCCTTGGGAGAGAAAAATGAACCGTCTTACAACCGGATTAGGTGTGCTGCTGGCAGCTACACATCTTTTTTTTTCTAATACATTTTCACAGGAGCAGCCTCAGTCTGTATGGGTGAAGGTTACTTATTATGACTTTCACTCTGATCGTAGCAATCCTGAGTTTGAAGCACCCCACACCACCGCGGTTCGCAAAGGAATGGTGGAGTCGACACTTGATGAGGATCGCAAGCCACTTCCTGGCAAATCCCCCTATTTAAATTATTATATAAAAAAGTGGTTCAGGCCTTTCAAGCCAGGCGATAGTACAGTTCCGCTCTACTCTCCAAGAGCTTCACTTAAGAGCAAAACAGTTCCTGAAATAGATGGTTTTGATGAATTTAACCAGGAAGTGACCTATGAGGGGTTGGGTGCTTTGTCACATGATACCTCTTTCATTAATTCAGTTGTCTACGATTCACTAAGGTTTGAGCTGCAACAAGATGGAATGTATCAGTTCAGAGATGATGACTTTTTCCCATTGGATGGGCGTGGCTTTGGTAACGAGTGGAATTATCACAGTCCGGACAACTCTGATGCAGGAGATCACAACTACGCATTCACAATGGAGCTGAACTGGAAGTTTGTTATGCGTGACGGTTTAGTATTTCATTTTAATGGTGATGATGATGTCTGGGTCTTCATTAATAATAAACTAGCCCTGGATCTGGGTGGTATTCACAAAGCTTCCCAGGATTCAATAGTTCTGGATAAAATCGAGGGACTTCAGGTCGGTAAAACCTACACTCTTGATGTGTTTTATGCTGAACGCCACTCAAAAGAATCACATCTGTGGATCACCTCCAATATATTTGCGCCTCCATCAAACCTCTACATATACGGAAAACCTGGTGAACCAAATACCAATGATAATCCGCCACTTGGTTCTTACGATACCATTACAGAAGGTGTTTCATTACCTCTCTATGGACACATTATCGACAGTCTAGAGCAGTGGAGAAAAGAATATGACAGTTTAATCACCTGGGAGGTATCACCTTCCGGGAATGGATCGCTTAGTAGCACCATAGGTTCTGCGACAGTATTTACAGCAAATAAAGCCAATACTGAGGTGACAGTCACCGCTCGTTTCACAGATCCTGAAAATGGCAGAAAATCGGAAAAAAGTATTGTTTTTTATGTTCGTTCTGCTCCTAAGCCAAAAGATTACACCATAAAACTGTATAAAGAGCCAGGAGATATTGCCATTTTAACCCCACTGGGTTCTTTTGATTCAGTTGGATATAAAGAACCATATCCGGTTTATGGACACGTATTCGATAAAGATGGAAACTGGATCTTCGAGTATGACAGCCTGCTTAAGTGGGATATTTCTCCTGAAGAGCTCGGAGAGCTGAGTGCAACTGAAGGCGTGCAGACCATATTCACCCCAAACACTGCGAATTCGAAGGTTATTCTGACTGCGGGATTCAAAAATCCTGCGAATCCTGATGAATACCTATCATGCAGTGTTCAACTTTTTATCGGATCTGCCCCTCCGCCAAATCAATACGTTGTTAAGTTATACAGCGATGAAGATGATCCAGGTACAATTCTTTCTGAGAATGACACACTCAAAATCGATATTTGCGACACGATTTATGGGCGCGTTTTCGACACATCCGATTCTCATTTCACCGAATTTGATAAAAAACTTGTCTGGACTGTTGATCCTGATGATAAAGGAAAGCTTAAGCCGGAAACTGGTTCTTATACCGTTTTCACTGCAGCGGAATTTGATGCCTGTGTAACTCTCAGAGCAACTTTCACTGATCCGGAATATCCTGACAGAAAATTCAGGGCAAAAGTAGTTCTGCGTATCAGAAAGGCTCCAGATCCCTATGACATCAGACTATATGATAAACCCGGAGATCCTTTGAAACTTTCCGCTCTTGGTAAAGAGGTCACGATACCTGCGGGAGAACTATTCACTGTTTACGGGCATATTTTTGATACCAATGAGGTCTGGTGTTCACATTTTGACCAGGATATCAAATGGAAATTAACCTCCGGTAATTCAGATGCCACTATCGATCCTGATCAGGGAAATACCACTACTTTTAACAGTACAAAAACCGGAACGTTTACTTTGAGAGCTGATTTTGAAGATCCTGATTCCAAAAATCGGCCACCATCACGCAAGGACCTGGATATCATCGTGGTACCAGACAAACCACACAGTTTGAAGATTGTCAAAGACATACTCAATTTGACAGATCCTCATCCGTTTGACACAATCCGTTTTGGGGAAGATGATCACTCGACCAAAATATATGCTGTTGTAATAGATCAGTATGGCAACTTTATCCGATACGCAGAAGATGCAGATTGGAAGAGCAAGGACCGCGATGTGGCCAGTGTATCTCCAACACACGGATTCACAACCACAGTTATAAGTGAAAGAAAGAGTTCCAACCACCAGACTATTATTATTGTTTCTCAGGACGGATTGATTCCGGATACAGTTGTGGTTACCAGCGCACCTAAGAGAATCACTGTGGTTCTGCCAAATCCATTTACCCCGGGCAGGGACAATATTATTGACCGTTTGCCAAAAAACATGATTGATTTCTACCGTAATATATTGAAGGATATTAAAAATTCGTCTGTTACATTGATTTCCATACAGACAGAAGCTCCATTAGTGCCTTTGTATCCCAAAGACTCTCTGGACCCGAAAGCATCATATGGGAAGGTTGTTGTATATGATGCTGTGGGGAATGTGATCCGGCGTGATCTGAAGCTTCAGAGAGCAAATCCCAATTCCGTTTACTCGTATGGAATAATCTGGGATGCCAGAAATGAAAATAACCGACTGGTAGGGACAGGAAGTTATCTTTTTGTGATCAGGGGTAAATTAGCGAACGGTTCACAATTCAAACACAGTGTAAAGGCCGGTATAAAGCGTTAGAAAAGCAACCTTATTCAGGATTTGCGATTGCGGGCGGGAAGGCTTTTCTCGGCCGCTTTCTTATCAATAGAGAAAAATTATTATTGTTTGTTTGAGAAAAATGAGCCCTTTTATTTCGTTTTTTGACCCCTTTAAATCAGAATTTTGCCAAAGCGAATGCGAAAAAGTCTAAACTTGTCGCATACTTTTTGTAAGCATGCGACAAGTTTTTTAAGGTTGGTTTGAGAAGGAGATGAGGCCAGGTCCGACCTTTTCTCCCAAAAAAAGGTAAGCACAAAGGCCTACCCTTTTTTAATAATAAATAAGTTAAAGAAGTCTATTCGACGGTATTATTGAACTTACAATTTTCCTTGTTTTCCATACAACATTTTTTATGTGGGGCTTTTTGATGCTTGCCTTTACCTGCTTTCATCCGGAACTTCCCGCACCCATCCGTTCCCTTATTGACAATTTTTGAAAATTGCTCTGCACTTAGTACCACTTTTACTTTCAACAGATGATCATTATGTTGTTTTGATATTAGTTTGTGGACCTCTCCCAATTCAGCCGCGTAAAGATCAAGCTGTGAAGCTGAGGGGGATTCCTTTATCAGCTCATCCCTGATTTTCATGCGAATACTACGGGCATTTTTAAAATTTTCCGTTCTTAAAGCTTTAATTTCCTGATGCAGTTCCTTGAGCTTTACCTTCTGCTCTTCAGTCAAACCCAGCTCAGAACACATTTGGTAATTTTTGTCGCAGACTTTCCCTTCGGTCTGCGCGTGTGATACCACTGGTACCAGTAGCATAGTGCAAGCACAGAGTGCCTTGATCATTCCAGATTTTTTCATAAAAAACTCCCTTCAAAAATAAAAGACTTACCATTCATCAGAAAAAGCATATATTTGGAGCTGTTCCTCAAGGTCTTCACCATTGAGATACTCCTGAATTATCTCTATTTCAGCAACCAGTTCCGCTTGAGAAGAACTTGTATTTACCCGCCATAAGTTGGGAATTATCAGAAAAGCAGAAATCAGTACTGCTGTAACACTGCCTGAAATGCTGAGCCCTCTGATTACCTTTTTGCGTCTGATCTTTTTACTGATCATATCATACTGCCCCTGAGGCAAACCCGGGCAGGATGCTAAATCCTTATAGAAAAGATCTTCACTGTTCATGCGACGGCCTCCTTTCTAGTAGATGTTTCAGAAAACCGGTTTCTGATAGAATCCTTTAGCCGATGCAGACGGGTCCTGAGTGTTCCGGCAGAAATTCCACATATCTGGGCTATTTCTTCAAAGGACAAGCCATCGATCTCTCTGGTAACAAGCAGAAAGCGGTCTTCAATGGTTAGATCTGCAAGAACTCTGTGTACTAACTGTTTATTCTGATACAGGTCTGCATGAGAACATACAGCAATCTGATCCTCAAAGGGGTCGTGGTATTTTGCTTTCTGGTTTTTTCTGTAGCTCATCAACACTGTGTTATGAGCGATTCGATAGATCCAGGTGGAAAAAGATGCTTCCCCTTTAAATTTCTTTAAGGCTCCATGAACTCTGATAAAGGTATCCTGCAAAAGCTCAGTAGCCAGTTGTTGTTCACCGGTCATTCTTAAAACCAGCCTCCATATAAAAGGGGCGTAATGATCATAAAGAACCCGGAAGGCTTTATCATCACCCTTAATTGCTTTTTTTAGAGTTACAGAATCCAGATCTTCCATTTTTCTTTTGCTCCTGTTTAATTTGATTCGACGAAATCCGAAATGTTACAATTGGCAGTCCAATTATCGTTTCTCGTAAAAGAAAAATCCTGATTGAATGAGATTCGTTCCGGCAACAGCAAAAATTAACTCCCAGACACAAAAACGGTTTGATAAGGCAGATCCGGCTTGTATTTTTGAATTTCATTTTGAGAAAAGGAATAAATATGACTGAAAAAGCATATCCCGTATTAATTGGCAGCGATCATGCCGGCTTTGAAATGAAAGAATTCATAAAACAGTATCTTTCTCAAAAAAATATTCCCTTCGAGGAGTCCGGTGCCGTTGAGTATGACGATTCAGATGACTATCCGCATATTGCGTTCAAACTGGCTCAAAAGATCTCATCTGGAGAATTTCAACATGGTATACTTCTTTGTGGCACTGGGATCGGTGCATCCATAGCGGCCAACCGGGTTAAAGGAGTAAGAGCGGCGCTGTGTTCGACTCCCGAAACCGCCAGAATGTCACGGCTGCACAACGATTCCAATGTGCTGGTACTGGGGGGCAGGGTTACCAGCCGTGAGATGGTTCCTGAGATAATTAATGCCTGGCTTGAAGCCTCTTTCGAAGGTGGAAGACATCAGAAACGAATTGAGATGCTTGATTCATTTCAATAAGAAGGAATCTGCTCCTTTTTCAGTATTCCGACGTGAGTCACTAATGATTTTTCCGGGAAAATATTGCCACCCACTAATTTGAAGGAATAATTTTATGATAACAGAGACACCAGAACTAAAAATCAAAGCTGCAAAAAGAGTATCATGGGATGAATATTTCATGAATATAGCTATTCAGGCTGCTACCCGCTCCACCTGTGACCGCAAGCATGTTGGTGCAGTAATCGTCAAAGATAAAACGATTCTCTCTACAGGCTACAATGGAAGTATCCGCGGGCTGCCACATTGTGATGATATCGGCCACATGATGGAAAATGGACACTGCATTGCCACTGTGCACGCTGAGGCTAATGCCATAATTCAGGCCGCTAAAAATGGAACCGCTATCGATGGCGCAGATATTTACGTAACCGCCTCTCCATGCTGGAACTGTTTTAAACTGATTGCCAACAGTGGAATTAAAAGAATCTGCTATCTGGAATTTTACCGGGATGAGCGGATACTTGCTACTGCAAAGCAGGCAAATATTGAGCTGGAGCAGATTACTTTATCCTGATTTTCAACCCGCTTCCGCACTTGCCTTATCCCACAAAAGCCAAATAGCCTTTTATGGCACCTCAATTGTTGTTTTTTCTGGCATGGATCAGTTAACCAGAAAACCGGCTGTGTATATAGGAACTTCCGGCTGGAGCTATAAGCACTGGAAAGGCATTTTTTACCCGCAGGATCTGCCTCAGAAAAACTGGTTTCAATATTTCTGTGAAAAATTTGATACTGTTGAGATCAACGCATCATTTTATCGAATTCCAATACTGAAAACGGTCCGGGGTTGGAAAGAGCGTTCACCGGAAAATTTTAAATTTTCTATAAAAATGAGCAGACTCGTTTCACATATGAAAAAGCTGAAAAACTGTGCTAATGAGCTGCGGTGGTTTTTTTCAGTTTTTGAACCACTCTATCCAAAGATCGCTGTGGTGCTGATTCAACTTCCACCTCTTTTAAAATTTGATCCTGCGCGAATAAGCGAGTTTTCCAGCCTTCTTCCCGCCACATACAGATTTGCATTTGAATTCAGAAATCCCAGTTGGTACAGAGAAGAAACTTATGAAATTCTTGCCAGGTATGGCCACATTTTCTGTATCCACGATATGTCAGGAGTAGTTACTGAAAAAGTAGTTACCAGCGACTCGATCTATATCCGTTTCCATGGATTTGATTCCATCTATGGAGGTGATTACCCGCTAACTCATCTTCAGGGGTGGGCAGAGTGGATAAAGGCACAATTTCTGGAGAACCGGTCGGTTTATGCCTATTTCAATAATGATATCGGAGGTTATGCAGTTAAAAACTGCATGAGTTTGCGCAACATGCTTGAAGGATTCAATCTGATTTCCGCAGCATAATTGTTTGCGGCGGAAATCAGGGATTACAGGGATTTCGTGTTAAATCTGACGCGAAAGCAACTGAAGACGTCGTATTCGCTCCTGCATAGGAGGGTGAGTGCTGAAAAGACCTGCAAAGCCGCCCCGAAACGGGTTCACTATAAAAAGATGAGCTGTTGAAGGATTTCCAGTGTGCATAGGAATCATTTTTGATGCCTGCTGAAGTTTATTCAGGGCGCTTGCCAGTGCCATTGGATTGCGACACATCCTGGCCCCTGCTTCATCGGCTGCATACTCTCGTGAGCGGGATATCGCCAACTGGATAAGCATCGCGGCAATTGGTGCAAGTATTGCCATGAATAAAGCCCCAATTCCACCGCCCCTGTTATCATCATCACCTCTTAACCCGCCAAACATCGCACCCCATTGAATCATATTTGCTATCCAGGTGATAGCTCCGGCAATGGTAGCGGCTATTGTGCTGGTAAGAGTATCGCGGTTACGCACATGAGCTAATTCATGAGCCATGACCCCTTCAAGTTCATGCGCATCAAGGATACGCAATATTCCGGTCGTTGCTGCCACGGAGGCATGAGAGGGGCTCCTGCCGGTAGCAAAAGCATTGGGTGAGTCGTTATTAATCAGATAAACCTTTGGCATGGGCATCTGATTTCTTTGAGCCAGACGCTCTACTATAGAATACAGTGCTGGCACATCGTTTGGACCTGCCTCTTTTGCCCGGTACATGGAAAGTACTATTTTGTCTGAGAACCAGTAGCTGCCAAAATTCATAATAGCGGCAAATATCAAGGCTATCAGTGCACCCTGAGAGCCGCCCAGATAATCACCCAGTAATACCAGCAGAACACTCAGAGATGCCAGTAACAGGGTGGTTTTTAAGGTATTCATTGTTTTTACTCCTAAGGATTTGCGTGCTGTAAAATATAGTAACCAGTCTGGGGAGTGTGTTGTAAATGTAAATACGGTTCTAAATATGTTATATTGTTGATTAAATCTTAGCTATTGCATAATTATTGGGCTTTTTCAGAGAAAATGGATCCATTTTTTTGGCAATAGCTACAATTAAATTAAATTCATCTCGAATTTGTTGAATTCTTTGACTATTTTTATGTTTACTCTATAAATCTCTCAAGGATGCTTATGTCAAAACGGATCGAAGAATTAAAACTGCGTTGTATCTATCCCTATTTCCAGAAATTTCTTCAGGGACACCAGGAGCTTGATACTCATTTAAAAAAATATCTGGTCGGTAATTACACTATGCCCCCTTCTCTGGCTCTTCCAATCATTGCAGCCCTTACTCCTCCGGAGGTGGAATTCAACCTTACCGATGATAACATCCACCAACCGTTGGATTATGATGAAAAAGTTGATCTGGTAGCGATAAGTTTTTTTACTCCACAGGCTCAGCGGGCTTACACGATCGCCGATGAGTACCGCAAGAGAAAAACGAAAGTTATTCTTGGTGGAATTCACCCCTCCTCCGCTCCCCAGGAAGCACTTCAGCATGCAGATGCCATTTGCATTGGTGAGGTAGAGCCGGTGTGGCATCAGATACTGGAGGATTGTGCAAAAGGAGAACTCAAAAGAATTTACCAGGCAACCGAAGATTATTCACTTTCTGAATTTCCTATACCTAAACGGGACATATTCCCCAGAGATGTATACAAATGGGATGCTCACCTGGTGCTGACCACCCGAGGATGCAGTGTCAAATGTGGAGGCTGTCCAATACCCAACAAAGAGGGTACCCACGTGCGGCTGCGTCCGGTAAATAATATCATTGAAGATATAAAGAGCATGCCTTATAGGGAGTTTTATTTTGTAGATGATACAATAATGCTTCCAGGTAAAAAGTACACCAATTTTCTTCTGAAAATAATGGAGAGAACAGAGGAGCTGGATGTAAAAATCTTTCTGGCTTCAACCATGATGATGCTTCCTGATCCGGAATTTTATCGCAAGCTAAATAAAGGCGGTGCCTGCTCAATGTATACCATTTTTGGCTTTGACCGGATTTCCAGAAAACTTTTAAGTTCCGATTGTACCGCTGCAGAGTGGCAGGAAGGAATCGATCTGGTCAGGATGAATGAAGATGCTGGTGTACACTTTTTTGCTTCTTTCGGCATAGGCTTTGACGACCAGGATAAAGGTGTCTTTGACCGGATACTTAAATTCAGTGAAGATAGCGGGATCGACCTGGCAGAATTCTATATCATCACTCCTTTCCCTGGCACTCCACTTGGGGAGCAGATGACTCAGGAGAACAGAATTCTTCACAGAAACTACTCCTGCTGGAATCATGGCAACATTGTCTTCAAACCCAAAAATTTTACAGAACAAGAGCTCATGGATGGATTTTATTACTTGTGGAAATCCTTTTACAAAAACAAAGGACACAAAGAAACACTCCGGTCTTTCACCCTCAACCAGGCCGCTTTAACAAATGACAAGCAAGGTGATCATGAGTCTCAGTAAATTTATCCAAACACCTGATCTGCTTAACAACATATCTGGTAAGAGCACATCAGAACTCAAATCTGCAGTGCTTGAAAAGGGGAATCTCTGGTATAAGGAGAATCCGGAAGAATCCAGACTCATAGAGAATAACCTTAATTTACTGGGTCTTCCAGCAACTCCACAGTTGATTGATAAAATCCGGCACCATGTGATACTTCACTACTATGAAAAGCTGCTTCCTTTGTGCGGCGGTCCGGATTTTTACTTCAACTTTCTGCAAAATCAGATAAGCTGTCAGGACACCTGTGAGAAACTTAAAAGCTCGATCGATGCAGGCAAAGGAGTTTTACTTTCGATAGCTCATTTTGGAGCAGTCGAATTTCTTACCCCAGTTCTTGCCGCATCAAAGCTTCCCTTGAATGCAGTACTGCGATTCTCAACAGAACAGTTCTCAAAAATCGCCCACGAAAGGGCTCAGGCGCTGGAAAAGAGCGGTCTCTTCGGACCGATCCATTTTATCGAAATTGGCAAACCCGGGACATCTGCTGCCTTGGAGATGGCAGCTGCATTGCGGAAAAAAGAGATACTGGTTTCGGTGTTTGATGAGAGGACCGATTATTCCAAACCAGTGACACTCTTTGGAAAAAAAGTGTATGGAGGTGCCGGGCTTGACAAGCTTATTTACTTTGCCAATTCAGAAATCGATTGTTTCACTGCGTTTATGGTAAGGGAAGATGGCGACCGTTATCAGCTTAAAATCAACTCCATAGATCCCTCAAAAAGCAATGTTGTGCAGCAGATGTATGACCAGCTTAAGGAAATTGTAACGACTCACCTTGAGCAGTGGTACTTTGTGCATGAGAAAATTCCATTTGTAGAATAAAATTGCCTGGGGATAAAAATCCTTGGGCTTTAAATAAAAGTTTCAATCGGTAGCTCTTGAAACAAACATCTGGTATGAAATCAGAAACAATTTTGAAAAATAGTATTCTATAGAAAAGATCTTTAACAATCATCATTCTTTTTCATTTGAGTATCTCTTATATAAATGAATAGTTACCATTACTTTTAGCAAACCCAACACACCATTTCTCCAAGACACTTCAGTTCGGAATGCCTTTTGCTCTTCAAATATTTGGCAGATAGAAACCACATTTGAGGGGCAAAGCCATGTCAAAAGAAATCCCTGAACTTCCGAAGACAGCCGAACCCAAGATTTCGATTTGGCGATTTCTTTTGTGGGGAGTGATTCTGACGGTTCTTTTTTCCTATTTTTTCTCTTCAATTAATACTAGTGGGCAGGTAGAGCTAGCCTATTCGGCATTTAAAGAGCAGCTCAGAAGCAAAAATATTGCTGAGGTATTTTTCAAGGGAACCCGTATTCAGGGAAAATTCCGGGAAGGATATCGAGTTAAGGGCCTTCAGAGCAACCTGGCTGATTCAATCACCTATCAGAACTTTATTACCACCATGCCTCAATTGGAGGATCCCACACTGATGGGGATGTTAGAAGCAAACCGGGTGACAATTAAAGCCGAAGACAAGGAGGCATCATCCTGGTGGATGAGTATACTGGTGCTTTTATTTCCATGGCTTCTTTTGCTGGGATATTTTCTTTATGCCGGCAAGAAGTTATCCAGCCAGATGAGAGGGATGCCAGGGACTTCCATTTTCGGGATTGGTAAATCCAGGGCAAAGCGGTTTCGTAAGGAGATGTGTGCAACACGTTATCAGAATGTGGCCGGGCTCTCCAATGCCAAAAAGGACCTTCAGGAGATCGTGGAGTATCTGAAAGATCCGGCGCGGTTTGCTCGTCTGGGTGCAACTATCCCAAAAGGGGTATTATTGATGGGACCTCCGGGCACCGGAAAGACTCTACTGGCCAGAGCAACTGCAGGTGAAGCGGGGGTCCCTTTTTTCAGTACCAGCGGTTCGGAATTTATAGAAATGTTTGTAGGAGTGGGTGCCTCAAGGGTGAGGGATATGTTTGAGATTGCAAAGAAAGAGTCTCCTGCTATCATTTTCATAGACGAGCTGGATTCTGTGGGCCGGGTGAGGGGTGCTGGACTGGGGGGCAGTCATGATGAGCGGGAGCAGACATTAAACCAGATACTTACAGAGATGGATGGATTTGAGCCACACGAATCAGTGGTAGTTATTGCGGCCACTAATCGGCCCGATGTGCTTGATCCTGCACTAACCAGGCCTGGTCGTTTTGATCGCCAAATCACCCTTGATCTCCCACAGAAGAATGCAAGAATAGAAATCCTCAAAATTCATGCACGGAATGTGCCTACCGATGAATCCGTACTGTTAGAAAACGTAGCATCCCGAACTGTGGGGTTCTCTGGGGCAGATTTGAGAAACCTGGTAAATGAAGCCGCGCTTCTGGCTGGCCGAAAAAATAAAAACATCGTGGATATTCACGATTTTGAAGAGGCTCAAGATAAGATTCTTCTTGGTGCAGAGCGTGAGGACAAACTGGAGCCCAAAGAGCAGGAGGTGGTGGCTTATCATGAGGCAGGTCATGCTCTGGTGGCAAAGCTGCTTCCAGAAACCGATCCTGTTCAGAAAGTCACCATAATTGCCCGGGGAAGAGCACTGGGAGCTACCGAACAGATTCCAGATATGGATCGTCACAATTTCACCAGTAAATATCTTCTGGCCCGAATTGCGGTTGCTTTAGGTGGAAGAGCCTCTGAGAAGCTGGTCTATAATGAGATGACCAATGGGGCCGCAGAAGACCTCAAGCAGATAACAAATCTGGCCCGTAAGATGGTGTGTCAATGGGGAATGAGTGAAAAACTGGGTCCTACAACTTTCAATCATGGAGAGGAGCATCCGTTTCTGGGCAGGGAATTGTCTCAGAACAGGGATTTTAGTGAAGTAACCGCACGTATTATCGATGAAGAAGTCCGCAGGATTATCCTTGAACAGGAGCAACGCGCAGTGGATCTGCTGACATATAATCGTGACAAACTCGATATTCTGGCAACAGCTTTACTGCAATATGAAACTCTGGAAAACAACGATATCGATCGTATACTAGGTTATAGTAATCACAATTATTCTCAAAACCAGAGTACTTCTTAGCAGCTAAGTGCAGATCCGATAATACAGATCAGAATGGTGATCCTATCTCCTTCAAAAAAGAGAGCGAAGCATCTTTTTTGGATAGAACAGGATCATTGACCGGCCACTTAACTGCCAGGGTTGGATCATCCCACCTGATACCACTGTCACATTGGGGAGCATACAGATTGTCCACCTTGTACTGCACCTCAGTTCCGGGGCAGAGTGTACAGAACCCGTGCGCAAAGCCCTGAGGTACAAATAACATCAGATAGTTTTTCTCGGTCAACTCGAAACTTTTCCACATACCATAAGTGGATGAATTTTTCCGCAGGTCTACGGCTACGTCCAGAACTGCTCCACGGGTGACCCTGACAAGCTTACTCTGGGCAAATGGCGGTTTCTGAAAATGCAGACCGCGGACAACACCGACCTGTTCAGATCTGGAATGATTGTCCTGTATAAATTGACAATAAATACCTGCATCAATAAACTTTTTCTGAGAGTAGGATTCCAGAAAAAAACCACGATTATCCACAAATACATCCGGCTTAATCAGTAACAGCCCTTCGATTTCGTTTTTAAAAATTTCCATTAACACTTTCCGGTTTAAAAACTAAGTCTCTTAGGTATTTACCATAATTGTTCTTTTGCATAGGCTTTGAAAGTTCCAGCAACTTTTCCTCTGAGATATAACCGCTTCGATAAGCAATCTCTTCCGGGCAACACACCTTCAATCCCTGTCGAGATTGAATAGTTTCCACAAATACTGAAGCCTGAAGCATGGCTTCATGAGTTCCGGTGTCAAGCCAGGCAATACCTCTGCCAAGAATGGCAGCATTAAGTTCACCTCGGCTAAGATATATTTTGTTAAGATCGGTGATTTCCAGTTCACCTCTAGGGGAGGGTTTTAGTGATGAAGCATACTCCGAGACCAAAGAATCGTAGAAGTATAGACCTGTGACGGCGTAACTGGATCTGGGTTGAGCCGGTTTTTCCTCAAGGGTCAAAGCTTTGCCAGTACTGTCAAATTCCACAACTCCATAACGGTGCGGATCATTTACCCGATAGGCAAATACAGTTGCACCTTCGGTGCGTTTGACAGCCTGTTCTAAGTTTTGCGGAAGCCCATGTCCCCAGAAGATATTATCTCCCAAAATAAGAGCGACTCTGTCATTGCCTATGAATTCTTTTCCTATAATAAAAGCCTGGGCTAAACCATCTGGTCGGGGTTGTTGGGTATAAGACAAGGAGATCCCCCATTGGGACCCATCACCCAGAAGTTTCTGAAAACTGGATGCATCCTCTGGTGTAGTGATGAGCAGAATATCCCTGATTCCGGCAAGCATTAAAATGGATAAAGGATAATAGATCATTGGCTTATCATAAATGGGCATCAGTTGTTTGCTGACCGCTATTGTTGCCGGATATAATCTGGTTCCAGATCCCCCGGCAAGTATTATACCTTTTACCATAGATCTCCTTTGATTCTAAAAAATTTAAATATAGTTTTTTGTAATTGCTCTGTTATGAATTTCACCAGCAATAAGATCCATCGCAAATGCGTAAGTGCTTAACTATGTGCATCGCAGCAAAAGGATAGGAGATGATCCATTCTTAATCTGCTCAATAATCAAGACTATCCTGAAATAAAACTGTAAATCACTTGTATGGAAACTTCTCCCAGGCTTCATCGACAAACGTCTTGAACTCCTGTTCAAACCGTGAACGGGGAAAACGTTCAGCATTTTTGCGAATTGTGTAAGGATCAAAACTGTCTTCAACCGCTAAAAATTTTCTGATAGTCTCTACCAGGCAAGCCGGATCCTGCTTATAAAAAAACATACCGGTCTTCCCCTCAATTACTGTCTCAAGAGCCCCTCCCCGGCCAAACGCAATCACCGGTAGCCCTGAGGCCTGTGCCTCCACATTCACAATACCAAAATCCTCTTCTGCAGAAAAAACAAAAGCCCTGGCTTTACTCAGTAATTCTTCTACTTTCTGAGGCGGCTGCTGGCCTAAAAACGTGATAGTTGGCCCGGCAATACTTTTCAGCATCCCCTTACTGGGCCCCTCTCCAATAATTACCAAAGGAAGTTTAAGTTCATTAAAGGCCTGTATTATTACATCCAGCCGCTTATATGACACCAGCCTTGAAACAGTAATAAAATAGTTATCCCGTTTTTCACTGATAAAAAACCGTTCTACATCTACCGGCGGGTAAATAACTTTGGCCTGACGGTTGTAACATTTCCAGATCCGGTGGGCAATGTAATTGGAATTGGCCACAAATTCATTGACCCTGTTGGCAGAGATCACATCCCAAATTCGTATATAGTGAAGAATCATTCTGGTGATAAAACTCTTTATTCCGCCTCTTAAGCCTGCTGCCTCTAGATACTCGAAAGTAAGATCCCAGACATAGCGCATCGGGGAGTGACAATAACAGATATGAAGCTGATCAGAGGCATTAAGCACACCCTTGGCAACTGCATAAGATGAGGAGATTATGATCTTGTATTCGCGTAAATCAAACTGTTCCACTGCCATGGGAAAAAGTGGAAGAAAAAACCGGTGATGTTTTCTGGCCAGAGGAAACCGCTGAAGAAGTGAAGTCTTTATCGTCTCAGATTCATAAATAGTACCCCTTATCTGATCCGGATCATGAAACAGAGTATGGATAGTACCTGGGTATAGTTTGTATATTGACTGCAGTACACTCTCAGCTCCGGCTAAGGTTACCAGCCATTCATGAATGATAGCACTTTTTACCATAGCCCAATTGTATAATGATGCATTATTAGCTGCTATAAGAAATTGGATTTAAACAGGTATGCAACCAAAGTGGTCAGGATCATTGAAAGATGAGGGCATTAGCAGAAGTCATTATTCTAATAAAAGATGGCCAGCTTGCAAGTTGGTATCTGATTCAGGGCGGGGTTTGGGGCTTATCGATAAACCAGTGAAGTAGAGACCTTTTTCATACAAACTCATCTCCCTCTCTGAGAGCTCCATTATTCTATTTGACAGCTTTTGTTTATAAGTCTCCTGTTATATTTCTATCCTTTTTTAATATTCTCTCAAACAGGTTATCTCCATTTTCTAAACGCATCTTTACTCTGAAGTCAAGCTTTTCATAGTAAATTTCTACATGGCTTGATAAATACAATCGCTTATACCCCATTTTTTCTGCAATCTCTTCAATCCTTCTATCTTAAAACATCCTTCAAATACTGAATTGGTTCGGTTCGAATTGGCATAAAGTAAACATTTGTATTATTGTCTTTTGCTTTATTTAAAATCGTTCTCCCTAAATCGACATTACTTGAATAGCTTAAACTGAATTCTTTCGGGAACAGTGCTTCATTCTTACTTTCCCAATACGATTTGCTTTTTTCACTGGTCACCGGACAAATTCCCCAGTAAACACATAGATCTTCTAAATGTTCCATGTAAATTTCGAGTAACCTGATATCAAAAAACGGTTGTGTGAAAAAACCATCCACTCCGGCTTCTAACTTGTCTTTCACATAATCTATTTCTTTACTCAAACTAGACCGGTATTGATCGATTGCTGAAAATACTTTTAATTGAGGCATTTCTTTTTTTAAAACGCGTATCAGTTCTAAACTTGTATTTCTATAAACTTTTTTTGACATATCTTGTGGTTTATCACCATTTATAACAAGAACATGATTTATTCCTTTATTAATGATTGTTTCAGTGAGTTCAAAACGCTCTCTCAGGTTAAAATCGATTGAACGTAAATGTGGTATTACTTTTTGAAATATTGGTAGCCCATATTGACAAGCTTCCCAACTCCGAACAGGGAACCTCAATAAATCCGGAATGTTTAAGGTATCTATTTCTGGAAACATTTTTTTTGTTTCCAATATTTGAGCTTTTATTTCTTCGTGATTTCTTGGAACAAGCTCAATTGATATTGAGGTCATTGAATCTCCTATGAATTTTTCTAATTTTTTCTTAGCTGTGTACTTCTGTCTTGTACGAAAAAATTCCAAAAATATGCATTACTGTTTTTTAGTTGTGCCAGAGAGGTCTTCATTCGCACTTATTTGCACATTAATATTAACGGAATACATAACAAAAATAAATTGTATTGTTTAATATGAGCAACTGACTATAATAGTGATGGTAAAAACTGTCGATTTTTATCTGCATTGGAGTCCATTTTGACTTTTTTTACCGGAATATATTGAATGGGGAACTCCAAAAATTCAAATGACTCTGTGTTTTAATTTTAAATCTCCAGCGTCACTCCGTCCCCATCTATATGAAGATTACGTGGGCAAAAATCACTGTTTTAAAAATCCATGGACCCAATCCTGGAATGCCCTTCGTAAGCCCTCCCTATGATTTGGATAGGAAATTTGTGAGAGAGAGAAACCTCCACTCGGTCCATTTCGCCAACCACCACCCATGTTATTCGGAGATTTTCCTCTAAATTTTTAAGAAACTGGTTTTGCTCCGTCCCCAAGCCTCTGAAGAATTCTACTTTCTTATAATAAGATTTGCAAAAGGATGCTCCTTCTCTGTTCTATTAAAAACCGATGTATCCACCAGTATGCCCGAGAATGCCTCATATACTGAAGTGTTGTTTTTTTGAGGATTAGCCACAGGTGAAGGAATTGCTTCCTCTATAACCAGAGCATCTGTTATTGCTCTGTCCCTTGCCTTTGCTTCCTTCTCCGTTATACTCTTTTGACCTGTCCAGGATACCGCCTTCGATTCCGAAGAGCTTCCCTGAAGACACTCTGATACTGAAGACAGAGAAATAGATTCTGTTTCAGTTTTATAATCCTGAATAATTGCAGAGAACTTATAATGGCATTGAGTATTCAGTATTGTCTTTTGCAATATGGATATCAAAGCACCGTCAAAGCACTGTTCTTCATCAATAAGATTTTTGACTTTGTCATGAATATTATCCGGAAACTTCAAAATATCACTAAATAATGCATATATCAACAGCAGCAAATGATTTCTCCCGTTTTCAATCCCATTCTCCTTCAAATGCCTGTCTATGCAAACCTTAAACTCTTCAACACTATAGAATGTCCCTCTATCTCCTGACAGCTTTTCACCTATCAACCTTGCAGCTATTGCGCAGATCTCCGGTTCCATAGAAAAGAACATATCAGCAAGCTGTCCTGTTTTGCCTATGTCCAGCTTATTTGTGCACAGATTAAAATCATCCTTGCCTTTCAGCATACACAACAGGAGAATTCCCAGCGAATACAATTCGTGATACTTTTTGCAGACTTTACCCTGATGAATATCTGGATGGTTAAAAACACTTAATTCATTTTTTACCAGCCCGATTCCATTGTAGCGATAGGTCAGTAGATCGGCAATACCAGTATCGGTCAAAAAAACCGATCCATCAAAAGAGATCATGACCTGATCCGGACAGATATTACCATGAAACATAAAACCAGAGGTTTCGGTGGGGAACCGGTGTGTATATCCAAGGATATCGCAGATACTGCTTATTATATGAAAAACGACTGAGCCTGGCATTTTCAATTTAAACAAAGAAAGTCTTTGAAGCAACTGGGTAAGAGTAATACCTCCGATATGCACATTTGTGATATAATATTTTTTTATACCCTTCTCACAACATTCTCCAAAATCCACCAGCCTGGGAATCCCGTAGTGCTCCAGCTCACTTGCCTTAGCCAGACGTTTTAATGTAGCACCAAATAATGGTGGAACAACCGTTTTGATTATCACCCTGTGAGACTGGTAATCGTTGAAACATTCACCAGACATTACTTCAGAATACAAGTTTCTTACTATTATTTTGTTGATTTTGTATTTCATAGCAGAAACCTGATGCCTAATCAAAGAGTTGTGCCGTTTGTGAGCGTAATAGCTAACCATAATGAAGCAATTGTTATACCATTAAGCGATATAACTTGATAGTCTACTTTAATATCCAGAGTAATTGTTTACAGCTAATTTCAGGAAGTTTATTGTTGATCCACGGTCCCTTGAGAATTGGAACTCAAAGGGTTCAGTGTAGTACCAGTATCTTGCTTATATTTACTGACTTCTACTACCAGAGCAAAGTATCCCATAAGATCCTTATTCTCATCAAAATAGGGGTTGGTGATAAACAGAAAGTACGCCATTGAGCCATCTGGACGATTTATGCGTATCTCAGAAGTGTAACCGTTTCCACTATTGCAGCGCTCGAATTGTTTTTTCAGTAAAGTAGTACCAATCAGTTTTTCCCGTTCGGCTCCCATTATTTTACAGAAGGAATTATTTACGACAATCAGACGGAACTCTTCATCAGCCAGACAAAATCCGGCAGATGTGGTAGAAAGTATGGTACGCAAACGTTTCTCATTTTCCGATATTTCGACTGATTTAAGCCTGGCTTCTTCAAACAGGAAAAAGTGGCAGTTCTCAGGCCTGTTAAGCCCATTGTAAATAGCTATGGCCATGTTAGTGCAACTGTCATATCCACAGGCGCAGCAGTTGTGAAAATCATTCTCGCAGTTTTTCCGCATCATTTTAAATATTTTTTTAAGTTCATCCTCTGAAGGGATAATGATCCGGTTGTTGATACTGATGTCAGTATATTCTCTTTTGTATAAATCAGCATCCCAGAACTTTGAAATAACCTGGTTGAGTTTTTCCAGACTTCCTGATGCTTCATCTCCTGATGGTTTGCTGTATTGGGAGATTGCCTGATGTGTTCGCGTCTTTATAGTCAGCTCAATATCGTCAAGCGAGAACTGATCAGTAACTGTCAGCGGCCCTCCATTGCATCCTTTTTCACAATTAAGGCAATCGATAAAAATCGGAGCAGAGCCGTTTTTAATGGCTTTACTCAGGCTATCCAGATAGGGGTAGATGTGCTTAACTCCTTCAATTTTTCTGGAGGCTTCAGATATCCCCGGCACCCACCTTTCTGCAGTCTTCAATAATCCTCCCGGGCTTGAAAAACCCACAGCCCGCTCTGCTGGTGGATTCGTATAATGTTCTTTTGGAAACTGCATCAGATTTATGTTGTTTTTTTGCAAATAGCTATTTAAAGATATAAAGCCCACATTGTAATCACCCAGTCCGGTCAGATGAAATTCTCGTTTTTTGGCCAGACAAGGAGATATTGCGGCAATTTTGTGTTCTGCATATTTTGGATAATATTTTTTTATCAACTTCATGGTGTGAAGCATAGGGCTGTCTACCGGAGCCAGATATGGAAGCAATTCTGGATTATACATTTCTATATAGGTGACAATAGCCGGACAGGGCTGGCTAATTACCGGTTTACCAATTTTTTCATTGTTGAGGAGTTCGATATAGGATTTGACAGCCAGTTCGGCACCAAAGCTAACATCAAAGACCGCTTCAATACCAATTTTTCTAAGCCATCCATTAAGATTATACCAAGTTTGCGGAAAGTTGGAAGTTACAGATGGTGCCACTACAGCCACGATTTTCTGTCCTGCAGCCAGATCCTCCATAAGAATATCGAAATCATCTATCCAGAAACGGGCGTTATGACTGCAAATCTTGATACAGTTGCCACAACCTATGCACATGTACGGATTAACACTTACATATTCACCACTGCCATCGTTGCAGTATTTAACCGGACAGGCAGAGATACATGTATGACAATTTGCGCATTTTTCACTGTCAACACCAACACTAACCGGCAGTTCTTTAAGCTTTTTACCGATAATCATCAATAACTAATCCAGTTTCAGGTTAATAAAATACTTACCAGTGCCATAACGGAAAGTAATTCAGCTTTGTCAGACAATCTTCCCAACCTGGCCCACAGATCAGAAAGAGCCAGTATATTATTACCAAAAAATATAATTCCAGCAGCCAGCAATAAAATCAGAAGGATGATAAGAAGAATTATTACGACATTCCGCCTTCTTTTCACACGCAGATATTCTGAGTCCTTTTCCAGGTTACAGCTATCTTTACTATCAATACCAACACAACTACTCTCTATTATCTCAGTATCCAACTCGACCACCCTGTCTTCAATTATGATCTGTTCTTTAAGCGGTGGCTCCTCTATAGAAAGTAGCAGCGCATCTGCCTCGCTGTACATACCCTCCGGATCTTCCAGAAACCGCCTTACAGTCTCTTCTGTCGTTCCCTTATTTAAAAGACGATGTATCTCATCCAAATGGGTGCAAAGGTCTGCTGCCGATTGATAACGGCTGTTCTTGTCTGTACGCAAGCATACCTGTGCAACCGATGCAAGTCTGGGGTCAATTGGCTTTTCATAATCTTCAAGGCGGATAAACTGATTTTTTTCTTTTGCCCTGATCAGTTGAATCATAGAAGTCTGAGGGAATGGATTCTTTCCGCAAAGCATTTCGTACATTACCGCTCCAAAAGAATAGATATCCGACAACGGGTCTATCGGATACCCGCTTATCTGTTCAGGTGAAAAATAGTGTATGGTGCCCACTATATTTTCTGTATCGATTGTATGAAGCCCACTTTCTATCGGTCTTGCAACTCCGAAATCCATCAGTTTAACTATGCCATTGTTGCCAACCATTATGTTTGATGGCTTCAAATCCCGATGTATAAGACCTTTATATGTTTTACCATAGATTACAAGCTCCAGGCAGTGTGCATAAGACAATGCCCGGGCTACCTGAACTGCAACCGCAGCAACCAGCATGGATGGAAGAACCTTATGCCTGGAAATAAGCGAGCTTAGTGTCTCTCCTTCTACAATATCCATTTCGATATAAGGTATGTTGTGCCAGTCCCCTATCGTGTGCACCTCAATAATGTTAGGGTGATGTAGTTTAGCCGAAATTCTTGCTTCAGTATGAAATCTGGTCCAGGCTATCTTCTGACTGGTAGGGATCAGGATTTTTACTGCCCGGTAGACTTCCAGCCTCTCATTCCAGGTCCTGTAAACTTTAGCCATCCCCCCGCTGCCCAGTACTCCGGTAATCACACCCGATCCAAGCTGAATTGGTTCATCTCCCGATGGCAACTTCTGCTGTGATTCTCCTGAAGTGATATCCAGAGATAAATTGACAGATTTCTCTTTTCTGGCAACGCCTAAAACGACATTACCTGGTTTCTGATGCTTTACTTCTGAAACTTCTTCTTCTATGATAAGTGGCTGTCCGGCAGTAATTTCGTCATTTTTAGACAATTCAAAAGAAGTTATGGTGGTTTCTGAGAATTTCGATGTTCCGCTCTCCTCTGCCTTTTCCCTTTTGTCTTTTTTCACTTTTCTATCAAAATCAGTGTCAATTGAAAGATCAGTCAGTGTAGTATCCCTGGTCTTTTGCGTTCTGTTAAACTCATATGTATCGGTAATCTTTTTACCTATGTAGATTTTTGTACCGGTTTCCGGAAAGACCCCTTCGTCTGTACTGTTTTTTTTACCCCTTTTCACAGCCTGTTTCTTATTCTGACCCGAAGCCGAAACATTTCTGTAACCAGTACCGGTATTTGTGGTAAAATCAGGGATATCTGAAAAAGCATCCTCTGATCCCGAAGGTCGCAAATTGGGTTGTGGTGACATCAGCATCCTCTCACTGATAGTAAGGTGCAGATCCTTGCAGACATTATATCAGGTACAAAAGGCCCGATTATAAGTATTATCATCAATTTAAAAATCTTTCAACATAAATAGTGCCTGTCCGGTAACTTCCAAAGATTGAACTTGTGACAGAAAAGAAATTCGCCCCGGATCTCTTTTCTCTGGCCATAGCTATACTGTTCGATGTATTTTGCATCTTCAAATTTGAGCACTTTTTAGCTAAGAGTATGGGAGTATATGAGTGGACAGTTCTGAAATCAGAAATTTGATTCAAAAGGATGCTGCAGTTCTTCAGAAACAGTTCGATGAGACTGCTGCTCTATTTCAGGAACCCCGGCTCTGTCAGTTTGAAGATTTCAGCGGTAATCTCTTAAATTTGTGGATAATACTTAAAAAAGAGGAATATCTGATTACATTCGATGAAAAAAGAAACCTTTATGGCCTGGCATTCAAAAACATTTTTAACCACCTGGTTTTTCTGGGCAATCACAAATCACTCCCGGACACCTACGAATATCTGATCAGCCGCGACTAATAACATCCCATACACTTTCGAGAACTCAAGTATGTTTTGAATATTTTCAAGGACAAGAACGAATACCCTAATAAATCTGTTTTATTTGCATGGCTATCCCTGGAAAGGAACCTGATAAGATGCCACCGTCTAAGCGTCCCCCAAAAAAATCACTCGAAAAACCTCACAAATGCCCAAGATGTAATTCCAGAGGCTACAAGAAAGTAGAAAAATTGAACCTTTTAGAGAAAATCAAGTTTTTAGGATGCACAGTTTGGGTATGTCTAAAATGCGGTAAGAAATTCGCTTAAAGTTTCAAGATTCAGGACTTGTTTAGGATCTAAGAATGATTTGAGATTTGAAGTTTTCTTCCTCCGTTCTCTTTTACCATAAACGCAATAATCAAACACCTTAGCTCTATTCAAGGTTGGTAAAAAGACGCCTGCGATCCGTAGCGTCTTCGCGGAGGGTCGAGATGTATTCAAAGAGAATTTCCAGAGTTTGTGCCCGGAAAATGTTATCACGGTAGAGTGATGCCCCAGGCATTCCTTTAATATACCATGCGATATGTCTTTTCATCTCTTTTAAGGCACAGTGCTCACCATATTCCCTGGAGAATTCAAGAAGATGCCTAAAAGCCATATCCAGTTTGTCCTGAGCGGGAATTGGTGAGATACTTTTGCCCAGAAAAGCCTTCTTAACCTGGGAAAAAATCCACGGGTTTCCATAGGCTCCCCTTCCAATCATCACCGAATCGCACCCGGTTTCTTTAACCATTTTTAGTGCATCAGAGGGTGTATTGATATCCCCATTTCCAATTACCGGAATCGAAACCGTTTTTTTTACCTCCGCAATTCTTTCCCAGAAAGAGTGGCCAGAGAAACCCATGGTCTGTGATCTGGGATGAACAGTCAAGGCTGCAGCTCCGCAATCCTGAACCATCTGAGCAAATTCGATATCTACCCATTTGAGCTTATTCCAACCGGAACGAATTTTTACTGTTACAGGAATGGAGAGCTCTTTTTTCATTGCTTTGATGATTTTTTGAAAAAGAGAGGCGTTCTGCAGCAGCGCAGATCCTCCATTTTTCTTTACTACTTTTGGAACAGGACATCCTGAGTTCAGATCGATAAAATCAGGTCTGATATGTTTCTGTACAAAAGCAGCAGCTCTTGCCATATGATCCGGATCTGAACCGAAAAGCTGAATACCAATCGGACGTTCACATTCGCTGAACTTCATCAGATCCATTGTAGCCTTCGCTCCGTAAAAAAGCCCCTCTGCGCTTACCATTTCAGAGACAACTATGTCTGCGCCCTGCTCTTTACAAAGGGAACGAAACACCTTTTCTGTTATTCCTGCCATGGGTGCAAGTATAACTTTGTTATTTAGAAAATCCATAGACTGTAAAATAATCTATTTGTATAATTTGATCAAAATCTGAGTCATATCCGATCCAGATCTGGAATTTGTCATAGAGAAAGAGAAAATAAAAATACGAGTCCCTGGGGAGAATCGGGCATGAAAAGTTATCAGCAGATTCAGTTCGATAGTTCACCTACGGTGCTTGCTGCCTGGCCAGGAATGGGCAATGTCGGACTGATTACAGTAGATTACCTGCGTCGCAAACTAAATGCTACAGCTTTTTCCGAGATAGACATGAGCCCGTTTTTTATTCCTGATTCGATACAGGTAAAAAACGGCATCTCTAATTTTCCAGAAATCCCCAGCAGCATTTTTTATTACACCCATAACCCGAATCTGGTCATTTTCCAAAGCAATGCACAGATCAGTGGCCGGGAGGGTATCATGATAATCAAAATGATTCTCGATGTCATTTTTCAGTTTCAGACCAGCCAGATTTTTACCTTTGCAGCATTTGCGCAGCCAACTTCCCATCGTAGCCAGTCACAGATTCTTGTTAGCTGTAACTCCTCATCAATGCTGGAGAAGATGATTGCGTTAGACTTAAGTCCTATGCCCGATGGCTACATAGCGGGTCAAAACGGTTTACTTCTAGGTGTGGCTGCATCCCAAAAAATCGATTCTGCCTGTCTTCTGGGTACCATCCCCGGTTATGCCCTGAATCTTGATTACCCAAAAGCTTCACTTGAGCTGGTCAAAACAGTCTGCAATATCCTTAAATTCGACGTTGAACTCTCTGATCTTGAGGAAAATGTACACCTGATGGAGCATCAGTATGAGCTGATCGAGGAGAGGATAAAGGACTACATTCCTTCGGTCAACAAAGAAGAAAATGAAGATATTTCCGAGATCGAAGATGAAAAGGTGTCCCATTACATAATGGAGAAGATCGAGAGGATGTTTCAACGGGCATTAAAGGACAAAAGTCTGACATCACAACTTAAAAAAGAGCTGGACCGGTGGAATCTGTTCGAGTTATATGAAAACCGGTTTCTCGATCTTTTCGAGTAAGTAGAGATTATTCATTAGTGTCATACGCAATCGGAATCAATCAACAGATCGTTTCAATCGGAACCTTGCCTTTGAGATTCACCACCTGACTGGATACATAGTGCTCTGGATCGGGAACTGCATCTACGCAACTGAGTGGAAGACTGTTTCCATGTTTAGCTAAGAACTGTTGGCCGCAGCTATTCCAGACTTTATCAAAAGAGGAGATATGACGTCTTTTCAACACAATCTCTGTTGTGACAATCAAGCGGTAATCACGGTTAATCTGCATGCACAGATCAAGATCATGAAAGCAGTTGCCCTGAAAACATTCCTGATCAAAGACAGCATTCTGTAAAACCGGTCTTTTTATTGCCATAAATACTCCATCAATTGCCACAACTGGAAAATCACCTTTCTCCTGGGAGAAGACCACTGCAAAGAAATCACCGTTTTCCAAATGATGAACCACTCGCCCTTTAATAAAGGGTCTGCCTGCTGCGGTCCAGGAATACTTTTCTGCAAAAAGGTATTGTGTTCCAGCTACACCAATGGCACCCAGCCAAGGATCTGCAGCAAATTTTTTCTCCAAAACCAATCCCCACCCAGGCTTCATGAAAAACACATCCTCAGGAATAAAAACCACAATGTCTCCGGTAGCATGCTCTATTCCCTGGTTATACGCCTCTGCCAATCCAATCCCACTGCTGCCATCGACCATTATGTACTGATGATCTACACCAATGGTTTTAGCAATATTTCTCTCCTGAATCGTTTCTTCTGCTGGTCTAACCCAGCAGGTAATCACACTAATCATAATATCCTCATAATTTTATAAATTGAGAAGAGAGTTCCTGTGTTGTGGAGTAAATTATAATAATTTTTCCTGTCTTTTCCTATATTCTTCTTGTGATTGCTTCAGCCCCACTTCCAGCCCTTTTTTAATCACCTCAGATCCGAATCTGGCATTGATTTTATCTACCGCCCGTTCACAAGTTTCCAGAGGATCGCTGGAGTCGGGAGCAGAAAAAAGATTGAGCTGGATCTGCTGAGCCAACCCGGTAACACCCACCCCAATGAGCCGGAAACACCTCTCATCCAGTTCCTCAAGGATACTGATGGCCGTGTCGTAGATGGTTTTTGCCAAATTGGTCGGTTCCAGCAACGACTTTCGTCGTGTATGACGGCTGAAATCGGGTCTGCGGTAGGTCAGAAATATCGTACTTGCTTTCTCCCCGATATCTCTTGCCTGCCGCGCTACATCCTGGGACAATCGATGTAGAGTTTTTTCCCACTCCTGTCTGTCGAAACAATCGGCATTGAATGTATGCTCTCTGGAGATAGATTTTATAGAATTCTCCTGTATCACCGGCCTATTGTCTATGCCCCTGCACAAATAGTAGAAAGCCACCCCCTGCTTACCAAATCTTTTACAGAGGTAATCCATTGATAGCTTCTGCATATCCCCTATGGTATTAACAGAACATCGGTTAAAAACTTCCTCACTTCTGCTTCCAACACCCCACATCCTTCTCAGAGACAAGGGAGCGAGCCATTTTTGCAATCGTTCACTATCAAATGGAGCACAGGTGATTCCATCAGGTTTATTAAGATCAGAAGCAATCTTTGCTACAAATTTACTGGAAGCAATTCCTATGGAAGCGGTCAGGCCCTGTTGTTTTTTAATTTTCTGAGAAATCAGTTCTGCAGCATTCAATGGATCCCCAAACAGTTTTTCGGTTCCGCTCATATCAATAAAAGCTTCATCTACCGATATTTTTTCTACTTGAGGTGAGAACTGCCCAAAGATTTCCATTATTTGGCTGGAAACTTTTTCATATGCCTCCATTCTGGGAGCAGTGAATATACCTTGGGGACATCTTCTGAATGCCTCATTTATTGGCATAGCAGAATGAATACCAAACTTGCGCGCTTCATAGCTGGCAGTGGACACCACTCCCCTGTTTCCCGGTTTAGCACCCACAATAAGCGGTTTTCCCCTGTACCGGGGGTTGTCCCTTTGCTCAACCGAGGCAAAGAATGCATCCATATCCACATGAAAAATGATGCTTTGCATGGATCAAAATATAATACGGTGAAAGTATTGATGGCCATTATCAGACTATAGAGTGCCGTGGAGCAATTTTTTCATAATCTGCCCGAATCTTTCAATAGATGCGTGAGAACTCAACTGAGCTGTTAAGGTATCTATTATGAATAATGATTTCATAAGTTTTGTATCTGATTATTTTTCTGTGAAAATGAGGTTGATTAACAAAAAAACCCGGATAGAAGCACTGGAGAGAACTGCACACGACCGGATTATTTTCACTTTTGAACTGGAAAAGCATTATGGAGTAGAGTTTGAGGAAGAGGAGCTTAATAAATTGCGAAACTTGGGAGATTACCAGGCGTTACTGGAAAGAAAGCTTCAGATAAAGAATAGTAGCTTGAAGAAAGCAGCCTGAAAAAGCGGCCTGATAATTGCAGTTTCTAAGAAATGACTGTCCAATATTTGCCAAGGAGGAACTATGTTTTGGCAATGGATTAAGAATTTAATGATTGTGCTAGCACTTTTACCCACAATCATTTTGGGCCAAGCAACCGATACTATGCAGGACACTGGATTGTATAATGGAGCTGCAGACGGAGCGGCATCTACAGGATGGTGGTGGTTTTGGGTGGTAATGCTTTTGCTGATAGTAGGTATTGCTATCTGGTGGGCTGCCCGAACAGGTACTCAGGGTGGAGCTGCCAGACCAAGGGGAGGAGCTGCACCTCACGCATAATATCCGGGCGATCGGTTGATCGCCCGACTTTTCTTTCCCCTTATACAGTTGCCATCTTTACCGGTTCAATTGTATTGAGTTTGCCCGGTTTTCTGGTCTGATATAAGGGGAGATCAATATCCACAGTGCAACCTGGTCCGGGGGTACTGTTACGGATCGAAACAGTCCCATTATGAACTTCCAAGATATGCTTCACTATAGCCAATCCCAAACCGGTCCCCTTTTTTCTGGTGGTAAAAAACGGCTCAAACATCCTTTTGAGATTATCTTCCTTTATTCCATTTCCCTGATCACAAATATTTACCTTCACATATTTTCCTTCTTTTTGAATACAGATGGAAATGATGGTTCCTTTAGGACTATGCTGAGACGCATTCTCCAGGATATTCATAAAAACCTGCTGAAGCTTCAAAGGATCACCTTTAATTTTTAACTCCTCATCCGTTTCTTCCTCTTTTATCTCTATGCTGTAGCCACTGCGATTTCCTGAGCTTTTCCACAAAGCGAGCGACTCTTTTATAAGATCAGAGAAATTTATAATTACCACCTTTGAGCGTTCTATGGGTTTGCCAAGCTCCAACAAATCCTGCATTAAACGGGTCAACCTCTCTACATGGGTAAAAACATGATCTTTATAAAGCAGATAATCAGGTTTATCCCCCAGCTCCTGAAAAAGAGCTTCCAGCACCACAGAAATAGCATTAAGAGGATTTCGCACCTCATGAGCCACTCCAGATGTCAGTAAACCCAGTATACGAAGCTTCTGACTTTGAGTTAGTTGATTTTCTTTTTCCACCTGAGGATTGATGAGATCCTGAGTAAACTGATACTGTGGAATTTCCCGGATAATAAGAGTTAAAGCAGATTCATTGGGATAAGCACATATCTCATACTGACACTCTTTTTCTTCTCTGGTCATGATGAATGTGGAGATGGTTGTTTTGGGTTGCTCCAGAACATTTTTAAGCATGTCCTGAATCTCCAGTCCGGGATTTTCCGGAAAAAGCTCATAGAAAGGACAGGTCAGGGCAGATCTGGCACTCACTCCGGTTAGCTTTTCTGCAGCTCTGTTCCAGTAAATACATTTCAAATTGGAGTCCAGCACGATCAAAACATCGGTTATACTCTCAGCAATTCGTCTGTAGCGCTCCTCATTTTTAGCCATCTGCAACTGGTTTGATTTGATTCGCGGTCTCATCTGAAACTCTGAAACATCACTTCGCACTACCGAAAGCAGCCTTGAATATTTATTCCTGCTTACAAAGCCATTAGCTCCCAGACGCATGGCGTAAACAATCACCTCTTCATCCGATTCAGTTGAAATCACTACAAAAGGGAGATCTGGGTTTGATTCCCTAACCAGCCTTATGCCTTTTTCCAAAGTAAATTCTTCTATATCATTACTGAAAAGAACCAGATCCCAGGATTTCTGCTTTAGACTCTCGAGCATCTGCTCGACGGTTTCAATACGTTCTGAATAAAGGTCAAACCCATCTCTGGATAATACAGATTCCAGTTTCGCTACCTCCTCATCCGAGCTCTCAACTATTAAAACACGAAGAATGCATTCCATATTTCTTTACTCCAAATAAACGGTTATTACAAGAATAGGCATATACCCAGCCACAGAGTCATCTAAGGCTGATATAGGCGTTTTTTCCAAAAATCGAGAATTGAAATGAGAAAAATGAAAAAAATGAGAAAAGAGACAACGGTTTATTAATATAAACTTTCCTCTCCCCAAAAAACATGAATAAAAAAATATTTTTAATCTCCCAGATTGTGACTCCTTAGGAGGAGAAAATGAGGACAAGGCGGTATTGTATGATTCTTTCAGGCAACAATTGGATCCTTGTAGCTTTCCAGTTTTCTGTAAAGCGATGAGAGAGAAATCCCCAGAGCCCTGCTGGCTTCGGTTTTATCCCCAAAGTGCTTGAGTGCTTTAAGGATATGCTTTTTTTCCAGGAGCTCCAAACTCCACTGATGAGGTGACTGCTGCATTGAAGAACTGTTGATATTAAGCAAGCCGGGAAAGTGTTCTACAGTTAAAGGTTTGCCCTGGGACAATAATACTGCCCGCTCCAACATGTTTCTTAGCTCTCTAATGTTTCCTGGCCAGAAGTAGGCTGAAAGCGATTTGACAACCGAATCATCTATTGATTGACACTTTAAATCGAAGCTGCTTAATATGTGAGCCACTAAACCCGGCAGATCTTTTTTTCTGTCCCGTAGGGCAGGAAGTTCAATCGGGAAAACACAAATTCGGTAATAGAGGTCAGAACGAAAAACTCCTTCCAGTGAGGCCTGCTTGAGATTGCGGTTAGTAGCACATATAAGCCGGAAATTACTGTTTCTGGTTTTATTCTCCCCGATTCTGCGAAAAGTTTTCTCTTCAATGGTTTTTAGCAACTCTGCCTGCACTTCCGCATCCATATCACCGATCTCATCGAGAAACAGTGTTCCCCCATCGGCGATTTCAATCAGACCATCTCTGTCCTTAATAGCCGATGTAAAGGCCCCTTTAGTGTGCCCGTAAAGTTCACTTCTAAGAAGTTCGCCACGTAAACTGGAACAGTTAAGTTCTACATAGTTACCATTTCTGCGAGAGCTGTGATCATGAATCCACCTTGCCAGAACACCTTTACCGGTTCCGGTTTCTCCCAGTAGCAAAACGACAGAGTCGTTAAGCGATGCAACTCTGGCATATTCAATTGTTTTCTCGATTTCCTGGCTTATGCCAAAGTATATCCGGGGGTTTTCTGGAAGTAAACGCTTATGAAGCTGCTCCCGTCTTTTTAGTTCTTCCACCTTTAAACTATTCTGAAGACTGAGCTCTAAAGCTTCCATCTCCACAGGTTTGGTGAGAAAATTGAAAGCCCCATACTGCATAGCCTCCACTGCAGTTGAGATATCGCTTACTCCGGAGATTACGATTATCGCAGTAGACTCACTGGACAAGCTGATTTCTCTAATCAGATGCAAAGAGCAGCCATCCGGTAATTTTAAATCCAGAAGAACTGCGTTAAAATTCTCCGCTGAAAGCAACTGCCTGCCCATAGCCAGGGAGTTGGCAGTCTTGATGTAGTACCCCTTGAGAGATAAATATTTTGAATAGCCTAAAAGTGTAGTCTCGTCATCTTCTATTAAAAGAACTTTCGGGTTTCTCACGCTTAACCCCTGGCTTTCGGTTGAATTAAACGGTTTTTTTATTAACACCTATAAACCAGAGCAAAAAGCGGGCCAAAGACCTGGATTTCTAACTTTTTTTTCTTAATCGTATAGCCTTTGGAGTCATTTCCACCAGTTCATCATCGTTGATATAGGAGATACAGTCCTCCAGACTCATCTCACGGGGAGGCGTAAGAATCACATTCTCATCGGAACCAGCCGCACGCATATTACTCAGTTTTTTCTCTTTACCAGGATTTACCACAAGATCATTTGAGCGACAGTGCTCACCAACAATCTGTCCCCTATAAACGTTAACTCCCGGTCCCACAAACATTACTCCCCGGTCCTGAAGCCCAAATAGACCATACGCCACAGTAGTACAAGTTTCCTTTGTCACTAATACCCCGTTGGCACGAGTCCTAATGTCCCCGGCAAATGCTCCATATTCCAGAAACACATAATTCATGGTACCCATTCCTCTGGTGTCGGTTAAAAATTCCGAACGATACCCCAGCAATCCTCTGGTAGGGACCTTGAAAACCAGACGGGCAAGCCCGTTTTCCTGATGCATCTGCACAAGTATACCCTTACGCATGCTTATCTTGTCGATAACTGAACCCATGTATTTCTCATCCACATCGACCGTAAGCTCCTCATAAGGTTCAAGCTTCACCCCATTTTCCTCCCGCATTATCACCTGTGGACGAGTCACCTGAAATTCATACCCTTCCCGGCGCATACGTTCTATAAGGATAGACAAGTGCAATTCACCGCGCCCAGACACCTTGTAACCTATAGATTCAGAAAGCTCCTCAACCACCAGCGCGACATCAGAAAGTACCTCCCTCTGAAGCCTTTCCTGAATGTGTCTTGAAGTCACAAACTTTCCATCTTTACCGGCAAAAGGAGAATCATTGGGAATAAAATTCATCGAAATTGTTGGCGGATCGATAACCGTAGGTGGCAACGGATTGGGCTGAAGCGGATCGGTAAAGCTAACCCCCACCGTCACCTCATCCATACCTGCTACAGCCACTATCTCCCCTACTCCAGCCATTTCCACAGGCACTTTCTGCACACCGTCAAATTTATATACTTTAGTTATACGTGCAGGCACCAGTTTCCCATCACGAAGTACTACCCCGATCTCCTTATTAACATTTAAAGTACCGGCAGTGATTTTACCAATTCCAAGCCTGCCCAGATAGGGGGAGTAATCAATTGAGCTGACTAACATTTGCAAAGGTTCTTCAGAATCGCCCGTTGGTGGGGGAATGTAGGAGATGACTTTCTCTAATAGTGGCTCCAGTGTCATTCCATCATCACCAGGACTGTTACGGGCATACCCTGCCTTGGCAGAGGAATAAACTACCGGAAAATCCAGAATGTGATCCGGTGCATTAAGCTTGACAAAAAGATCAAACACCTGGTCTACTGCCCAGGAAGGACGAGCCGCTGGTTTATCAATTTTATTGACCACCACAATAATGGGCAGGGATAGTGACAAGGCTTTCTTTAAAACAAAATAGGTCTGAGGCATCGGCCCTTCTTTGGCATCCACCAACAGTAATGCCCCATCTGCCATCTTTAAAATTCTCTCCACCTGGCCTCCAAAATCAGCATGCCCCGGAGTGTCTATAACATTAATATGGTATCCCTGATAGAGGAAAGATCCATTTTTTGCAGCGATGGTTATACCACGCTCTCTTTCCAGATCCATCGAATCCATCAACCGTGACGCAACACTTTGATTTTCCCTGAACATTCCGCTCTGTTTGAATAACTGATCTACCAGAGTCGTTTTACCATGGTCCACATGAGCAATAATTGCAATATTTCTGATTTTACGTCTGTCTAAACTCATCTTTTAACAGTTCTTCACCCCGAACCCTCTTCTATGACGATCCGGTAAAAATTACAGGTTTATTTAAGGAGTGGATAAATTACATTCTGCGGAAGGATTTAAAAACAGTACGTGAAAAACCGGGTCAAATTGTCTCATAATGGCTTAATTGCTTCAATTTCATCGATAAGGATGATACATTTCTAATTTTGGGGTTATTATATATTTTAGGTGACTACTCAGCAAATTATGGGAGAAAACATCTAATCGGAAAGGAAATTCTTAATTTCTAACTTCTAAACAGAGATAAGAGTGCTTCAACTAACTAATTTTAGAGAATGAGTCCTCTTTCCCATTTTCCTGGTCTTGTTTAGAATTTCGTTTTTCGAACTTAGTGCTTATTACTTATTACTTTCAAATATTAAGGATAAACAAACGAACTTCCTAATCACCTGTTTTTTTGTTGTTCTGTAAAAAAAACTACCAAGCCACATTAAGTTCTGAGGATTAATGATGAAAAAAGTGATAGATAATGTTGAACTGGTACTCTCTCATCCATTGGCCAGCAAGGTCGAGTGGATAGGACAGAACGAACCTCTGCGCCAGCTTCACGCCTGCTGGATGATCATAGACAAAAATGATTTACCATTAACTCCACGTGTTATCGGACATCCCGGCATCGGTAAAACAACCATGGCCATAGCTGCAGCCCGTGAACGTAATCAGAATGTTTACGTTATGCAGTGCACAAGCGACACAAGACCAGAGGATCTTCTGGTAACTCCTGTACTGTCGGGAAACGGCAAAATCACCTACCATGCCAGCCCTCTTCTTTCTGCTGTGATCACCGGAGGAATTGCGATTCTGGATGAAGGGAACCGTATGTCCGAAAAGTCATGGGCCTCACTTGCCGGACTCTTTGACAACCGCAGAACTGTCGAATCCATTATAGCTGGTATCACTGTTACAGCACATGAAGAATTCAGGGCTGCAGTTACCATGAATGAGGATTCCTCTACATTCGAAATCCCCGACTATATAATGTCACGGCTTCAGCCCGGAATCCAGATTCCCTTTCCCAACCGTGAGGATGAGCTTAAAATTCTACAGTATAACCTGCCCTTTTCAGATGAAGAACTGTTGCAGATGTGTGTGGATTTTCTGCAGAAAGCTCACAACCTGGATCTCCCCTACTCTGTACGAGATGGTATCAGTGCACTCAGGTATTCGATGAAATTAAAAAATTCAGGTGATTCAACCGATACCGAACAGCTCTTCAGAAATGCTGTTGTGCAGATACTGGGAGAAGATGCATTGGACATGGAAAGTCTGGCCGCAAAAAGGAAACTTTCCGGTGAGCATTTACCATCGATGAATCTGGGAGATTTCTTTTTCTCAGACGACGACTCGCTCAATCCCGACATCAATGAGGACTGATCCGTGATTCTGAGCCCCGGAGTAACCATTATCCCATACCTTCATGGCAGCATTTTTTTTGCCAGACACGTAAGGTCGCTTTTCCTCAAGCAACGCTTCGACTGCATTGCAGTTGACATACCATCTGTGTTCCAGCAATCTCTTGGCGATGCAGTTGAAAGACTGCCTCTTATCAGTGCAATGGCCGCCAGAACGATTTCCGACTCCACATTCTACTTCCCTATTGACCCCTGCGATGCAGCAATAGAAGCAGTCAGACAATCAATGCAGAATTACAAACCTTTTTTCTGTATTGGTTCACCATATTTAAAGGCACCAACACCGCTTCCAGCACTGCCCGATCCCTGCGCAGCTTCCAGACTGGGCTTTGACCTTTTCAGCTCTCTTTGTCTCAAAGCACTCGAAAACCCAAAAAAAGGGTCGAGTGATGATCTTGAGGGTCAATATATTGCTTCACAGATTCATCAACTCAGGACAAGGTTCAGCAATATTTTAGTTCTGGTTCACTTTAGAAGCTACATTCGGACCGTTTTCCATTTTTTTCAGGAAAAAAGCTGCAATCTGAAATTTGATCACCATGATGACTGTTCAATAATTTCTGCACTTATCAACCCTGACCATCTCTATTTCGCCCTGGGAGAGCTCCCTTTTATTACCGGTAAATATGAGAAGGAACGCCATGATCTTTTCGCAGAAACCTTTGATGAAGTTGAGACCATAAAAGACCTGTTCAGGGAAACCAGAGATGATTATTACACCCAGAAAGAAGAGATCATCACTCTTTCTCCTGTGCGCATTCAAGCCGCATTGACCTTTCTGCGTAATCTTACCGTATCCTCAGGACGACTTATGCCATCTCTATTTGACATAGTAGAGTCGGCCAAAGGGGTGGGAGGCAACTCATTTGCCCTCAGGATTCTAAAGAGTGCCCGTTATTAT
The DNA here is from genome assembly GCA_023412475.1 of Fibrobacterota bacterium. Taxonomy (GTDB): domain Bacteria; phylum Fibrobacterota; class Chitinivibrionia; order Chitinivibrionales; family Chitinispirillaceae; genus JAAYPC01. The sequence goes on from JAEYNR010000044.1 coordinate 80,403, forward strand.
CCATATATATCTATAGAAGAGGTCTCTGGTCATATTGGGGTTGGAATAAACCGGATCAGTACCCGGCAATGGGGCGTAGCAGATGCAGTTAACCTGTTTCGTGATTTTGAGGTTCAGTGGCGTACAATTTCCATAAAACCGGACCCCTCCGTTGAACGCAAAAAACAATATCGTTTTACCTGGAATCCCTTCGGAATGTGTTCCCATATTCCAGAAGATATACGCATCGAACGGTTTAATGCCTATATCAGAAAGAAAAGTCTCAAAATAATGGTGGAAGATTTCGTCAAAAATGAGAAATTCAGTTCTTCTGTAAAAGACGGTATCGATATCAGGGAAACACTGAGAAACTGGCACACCGGAGACATTTATGTAAAGGAAATACCGCCATCACAAGGCAAAATCGATACTGTAGTTATTATTTTTGATGATTCACACGATCAGAATTATTCCCATTGCGCCACATGGTATGCTGAGCATCAGGAGGAATCTACCCTTAGCTTTTATGCCACCGACCCATTTGAAAATCTTATCGGTCCTGGAATTGCGCAATGCCGCTATGGGGGGCTGGCGCTGCTTTTCCCACCCAGGCAAATTCCCAATGTCTTTGATATCACCAAAGACCTGCAACTTCCAAATCTTGCAGCACGCCTGACTATTGGCTCGCTTCTTTTCAGCCAGGAACGGACAGTCGCCTATATAGCACAGAAAAAACCTGGTATTTTTCTTAGAAATATGGCATCAAGATATAAAAAACATCTCCTGTGGATTCCCATTAACACGTTTTCTAATGAAACACTGCGGCGGTTACGCAAATTTCACATCCTTAACGGGAAAACTGTACGCAGTTGGGCAGGAAGGTTTATTGGTGACTAATAATGAACAACAAAACAAGGTTTTTAATTATTATTTTAAGCGCTACATTTTCTGTTCCTTTCTCCCAGAAAGATTCTGACAGCCTGTTTTTCTCAGAACTGGAAAAAAACATACTCCAGGAGTATCTGCTTTGTACCGGTGACTCCCTGCCTTCCCGCAAGGCTCTATTAAAATGGAAATCCAACATCAATTTTTTAACCGAATCTCAGGACTATCCTGCACTTGTTAAAAAGTATGCAAAAGAAACCGGAATCAATCCTATTGATGCACTCCCCTGTGAAATAATAAACTGGTCCATTCAACAGCTTCGCGGAAAAAATGAAGCTGCCGAGATTTTAGAGCAGAGTAAAAGACAGATTCTAAGCAAAAGAGCAGACTCTCTTTACCTTCATCAGCAACTCTCGAAAAATCCGGCGAAACCATATCAGTTCGAAAACATCCCATTTGGAATCACCAAAAAAGGGTTTATGCTTCAGACAGAGCAGTTCCGGAATTTAACAGATGATCAAAATTCAGTTATCGTTGATTCTATCATTCTGGGATCATTAGTACTAAAAGCTGCATTTCATTTTGATAGAAACGGATTGCTCAGCCAGTATGAACTGGAAAGCGCCTGTGCTCCGCTGGATTCTTTAGACCCGTGGGTGAGACCACAGGCTGATTCCATGGCTGCTTTTATGCAACGAAAAATCGGAAGCGTTGCTGATCACTCCTACCGCGTAGGAAGGTTTGACATCACTCAGGGAAGGCTGGCTATACTGAAACTATGGAATCTTCCAGAGGCCTCAGTGTATGCAGGTCTGGCAACCAGTAATTACAGATACTATGCCAAATTAATTGTTAAATCAAAGCCTAAATCAAATGAGATGCAAAAAGATACTGTTCACTAAATATAGCAATATGGCCAGAATGGTTATATCTGCTATAATCCGTCCAATCACCGGAACTTTACTTTCTGAACGATCCTCTTTTCTGGATGCTTTATATATTACAGAATCCATAAAAATCACATATTTTAAAAAATGAGTTGAACATAAAAACGTATCTGATTATATCATAATGGCAGACCAAATCAATAACATCGACCACTTGGTATTGCATCGGTTTTCCTGGTGTGATATTGTGATTATTCTTGTTCTTTTTGTTGGAATCTTTCTTACTTTTCCAGCAATCAGTTCTCTTTCTCCCCAAACAGTATTGGTTTTTGAGGATAACCGGATCATTGCAGAATATCCCATAGATCAAAACCGCACTTTCGATGTGAAGGGAAAAATGGGTTTAATGAGAGTAAAAATCCAGGACCGTTCAGTTTCTGTTAATAGCTCACCCTGCCCCCACCAGCTCTGTGTACTCCATGGCCATATCAGTAAAGCTACCAGCCAGATTGTCTGCATCCCTAACCACATCTTAATAACAATTGATGCAAAAAAAGGTGACCAGCTTGATGCAATCGCACGATGAGAAAAATCAGTTTTCGATAAAAGCCGTCTGGCTTCTTTTGGCGATTGCCCTGAATGCGCTGGAGTTGTTTATACCCCGCATCCCAGTTCTGCCATGGCTTAAACCGGGTCTGGCAAACTGCATTACGGTTGTGTGGATAATCCGTTACGGTGTGAAGGATGCAATCCTTTTCACACTACTCCGTTCATGGATTTCCGGTTTTTATTTCGGATTTTCTCTTCTTACCCTTACTCTTTCGCTCTCAGGAGGAATTATAGCCACTGCAGCAATGGGGCTGGCATGGAATGTTTTGGGGAAAAGGGGTATGCTGGGCACAGTTGGCCTGAGCATTACAGGAGCATTTTTCCACAACGGTGCTCAATTGGTAGTTGTTTACTTCCTCCTCACACATAATGTTTCAGTTTTTTACCAACTGCCATTTATGGGGGCTGCATCAATTGTTTTTGGCACATTTGCAGGATTGATTGTTCCACCGGTCTGGAATGTCCTCAACCGTATGGAGTTACCGAAAGTGAAGCGCAATTCTCCTGCTGGTCAAAAGCCATTAACTGCGGAAAACGCCATAAGATGCTGTATAGTGCTTCTGTTTTGTTTTTCTCTTTTTCTTATCAGTGATATTCTTGTCATCTCAATCATTGCAGTGATTTTCACAGGTATGATTACTTTAATCCGCCGTTCGTGGAAAGTGATAACCTATCCGTTAAAATTCTGGCCTCTATTTCTATTTATACTCTCAATGTATCTGTTTTTTTCCTATGGAAAGAGGCTTCCTGTAGTTTCCTTTCTGACCTATGAGGGGTTGAACATTGCAGCTATACAGATCTTAAGAGTGTGGATATGGATAGAGGCGGGATTTCTGCTTTCACAGTTCCGGTTTCACGAAACTTTTTTCTTTGTTTTAGGATTGGTATTCCGCAACCAGCAAGCTACTCTGGTTGCAGGAATTCTAGCATTGGAGTCGTTTCCTGAGCTGCTCAGTTTTGCCAAAAGCAAGGAGAGTATCTCAGGGCTGAATTTTTTACGGACTCCCTGTGAAGCCATCATTGGATATCTTAAGAGGATACAGTTATTTATCAGTGACAAGTGGGAGGGTAGCGCAGAACCTCCCGCTGGAAATTCTCCTTTGTTGAGACAGCCTGAATGAACATATTGACTTGTCCAGTCTGAAGCTGACATGTGGAGACGTCCAGCCGGTACGACTGTACTTAGATAGTTATTACAAGTTTTAAAGCAATACCCGCAAACACAGCTCCTGCAATCCGGTTCATTATCTTCTGAGCACGCACTGAGCCGTTTAGAAGTTTACTTATTAAACTGGAAAACAGAGAAATCACTCCAAAAACCAGAATCGTTGAAAGAATAAATAGTGCACCTAGAATAAAAAATTGATATGACAGCGGGCCATAATCAGAACTTGTGAATTGAGGCAGGAATGCCAGAAAAAAGATGGATACTTTAGGGTTAGTCACATTCATTATAACCCCTCTTCGATACAGTTGAAAACCGGTGATTTGTCTTTGCTCCTGATTTTCAGCCCTCTTTACAGAAGCTCTCAGTGAGTGCCAGGATAAATAAAGCAGGTAAAGTGCGCCAGCCCACTTTAAAAGCATAAATGCCAGTGAAGAATCTTTAAAGAGAGTTGTTATGCCTAAAGCAACGATTGTGGTATGAAATAGTAAACCACTGCACAATCCGGCAGTTACAACTATCCCTGATCTTGGACCATACATGGCAGAATGAATCAGTACAAACAGATTGTCCGGTCCGGGCGAAAGCGCTAAAAGCACCGAAGCGGCAAAAAAGGCTATAATTACTTCCGGAGGCATAAAATACTACTTTTAAAAATGGGATAATAAATAATAGCATAAAATACTCAATTCATCTCATGAACACACAAAGAGAATCATAGCAGATTTTACAATTTCCAGGGGAAGTAGTGCGGCAGAGGAGTTTTTTGGATTCTTTTTTTTGGAGGGGGAGAATTTTTAGGAAAGTAGGTTGCGATTTCAAATTCCTGGTATGTTCCCCAGAGGTGAAAGCTTTATTTGAAAAGGAGTCACCTCTGGGGTACATGTGATCCCAGCCACTCTTTGTCAATCACCGGAAAGCAAAATTTTTCTGAGTCTTAGGTAAAGGCTTTAATCAAAATCCGTTTTCATTTTGTGCGCATCGGAAATTTCTCATTTGAGGGGATGGAATTTGTGAAAACATAGTTGCAATTTCCATTACAGGTATGTTCCCCAGCAGATAAAGATTCAATGCGAAAAAGAGTCAACTCTTGAGGTATGTGGCAATTAAAGATTTCTTTGTCAACAACTAATATGCAACCCGTTTTTTATTCTTTAACAGCTTCAACTTCATTAGCTAACATTCTCATGTCGCAAAAATACCGGTGCCATTTCTTTTGAGGGTATTACAATTTTCTTAAACTAAAACAAGCATCTACTTTAATAAAGTCTTCCGGTTAACATTTCCAACTTCATTCAGGTCATCTCTTTTAAAACTTTTTCAATTAGATACTCCTTATTCTCTACATTTCTGAATCTGGTAAGCATTCTGGAAACTGCCGCTTCAGTCACTCTTAAATACCTAGCCAAATCTGCTCCACTGAATTCGTACCGGCGCTTGCAAATGAAAACAAAAAGCTCTCTCCCAGTAGATCGAACATCAGACTGACCGGTACGATAAAGATCTTCATTTTCCATGATCAGAAACCTGGTCACTTTTCCATGAATCTCTTCCATTTTAACATTTTCACTGATATGGCGAGCAACATGTGAGCGCCTGCAGCGATCTACCTCCATCACATGCTCGACAAACTCCTCTTTCCCTATCACCCATAATTGCGGTTTCTGAAAACCCTGCCTTCCTCGATTGATGTCTTTTATTTTAGAGGTAATATCATCGCAGTCATCTATATCTTTTAAAAACTGTAAATAGGCCTCTTTGGAATCTATATTCATCTTTTTAAGTACAACATCTTTATCTATCAGCTCGGAAGTGCTGTGTCCCATAATAACCGAATGGCTGCAGAACTTATAGTAGTTAAGTTCATCCATGCCCATTTCCCCCAGTTGCACTCCTTCCAGATGAACTGCGCGTATTAGTTCCTTAAGCCGTTCATCCTCTACTATTATCGATCTAAAGCGGGAAGAGAAAACAGTTCCATCACGGTTCAGAACCTTGTTTATTTTTTTGGCAAGAATGGAGTTGAAATGCTGCATTGTAAGGGAGATCGACTGCTCAGTGGACTGAAGAACCATGTGGTATTGGTTTAAGGAGATGGAGAATGCATGACAGATGAAACCGTATTTCTTTATAGTTTTTGCCAACTGTTTAAGAAAGAAGGTTTTAATTTCGTCATTTTTAAACATTTCAAGTTCATGAACGCCAATAGATGAGACCTGATAGATAACGCCAGGGGCTACGATTCTTGGTTTTGTGCTCATGGGGGCATTCTCCTTTTTGGGGATGGATGGTATTAGAGAAAATAAAGCTGCAATTTCTGTTCCTATGAAAAGCCCCAGAGGTAAAAGGTTTACAATTCAAAATTCACCTCTGGGGCAACTACCCGGATCAGGAAAAAAGGAAAAACACCCATCTGAAACTACCATTATTTTCTCCCAAACTATATGAAGAATAAATCTTCAATCATCTTCTTTCACAAACAGCCCTTTTCTTTCCTCTTAAATATTTGCTTATAGAAACAAGCAACCGAATTATTCTTTTTCCAAATCTGCTTTACTCCTTAACCTTTGAAGCTGGTGTTGCTTTTGCTTTTTGGTAATATGAAAAACTATTAACTCCTTTCCTTTTAACTCATAGAATCAAGGATCTGTATTGAAACGTATCAATTGGTTAAATATGCTGCCGATAATCATCACAGTTGTAATAATAGGCGGGCTTTTTTTAAGCTGGTTCCTGTTCCCAAGTGTGCAGAACTTGTCGAAAGAAGCATGGGATGTTTTACTTAGCGGAAACCGTGAACAACTCAGAAGTTGGGTCTCTCAGTTTGGAGCAGCAGGAGTAGTAATTCTGCTTTTTTTCTTTCTAGTCCAGATATTTGCTTTTGTTCTTCCATCATGGCTTCTTGTGGTGGTCAGTATTCTAGCCTACGGTCCGATAATCGGGGGAATTGTGGCATTAACCGGTAGTGTACTTGCTGCATCGGTTGCATATTGGATTGGTCGAATATTTGGCGAATTTACCATAAAAAAGATAATCGGCCAGAAATCCGAAAAAAAAATGAAACCTTATCTGCAGCGATACGGCTTCTGGGTGGTGGCTATTTTCAAGCTTGCACCGTTTCTCTCCAACGATATCATAAGTTATACAGCGGGGCTGGTCTCAATGAGCTTTCCCCGTTTTTTTCTGGCTTCTGTGGTCGGAACAAGCCCACTGGTAGTATTAATCGCATTTCTTGGTGAAACTAATGAGCGACTCTGGAATGGCTTTTTTATAGTGTCAGTTTTCAGTATTATCGGATTTATAATTTATGTGTGGTGGGATCAAAAACAGCAGCCAACACTTTCCACATAACAGAGGTTAGGTCATATTCGTAGTGAGTTGCCCATGTTAAGGTAGCTCTGCCCTGTAAGGCTGACTATCTTAAATGTCATTATCCTTATCCTATTTAGTTTCTGAAGGAGCGCCTCATCTTATCACTGCTGTCCTCTGATACCCCTCCTTTTACGTTGATGTACCATACTTTACTTCCCCATCTTTGGAATAGATGTTATCGTAAAGAACTTGTTACAGTGACTCGCCTGATTGCTCCATTTTTCAGTGCGTTTAACTCGATGCAGTCTTAGATTTCGGGAACTCACAGCTTCACTCACCATAACGCGTTGCCGCGTTTCGCCTGCGCCTGATTTGAGATGATCGGCAGTTCTCCACCTTACATTCCTTTCGGGGCTATGTGTCTAATTCAGGGCTACACTCTTCACCTCGTTAAACTTGCATTGGTCCGTGCGTCCTTATTTAAGGGGCTCCCAATAACTACAGAGTGATTTGGTTCAAACCTACTCCGGAAAACCTCCTTGTTTTCTTGAGATTGGCTCATTACCAGGTCAACCGAATAATAAATTTCAAAGTAAATAGAAAAGATCAATCCCAGAAAGAGCGAAATAGCAGGGGTGCGAGGAGCTCTGTAGAAGTTTGTTTAAAAAATCACCACGCTTGACCTGTGCAAGGGGAGCCGTTTCTCATTTTGAAGGGGAGCAGAAACTTTAGTAATTATTGATGAATAATATTAAGATCCAGTGAGAAGAGGCAGATGCCACGCCCGACACAGAGGGCGTGGTGGTTTGCGGTTTGGCTGCAAGTAATTATTCTCCTGGCATAGGAGGCGTACCTTCATCAGGAGATGGTTGTGTGGGTGGTCCATCCGGAGATGGTTGTGCAGTGTCTGCATCCTCCTGCGGAGCTTCTCCATCTGCTGCCGCTGGTTCGACACGGGTAGCAATGTTTCTACCTGCCTCAGTTATGTACATCACTCGCAGCTCTGTATTTAAACGAAGAATCTGATCCGCACTCCCAGCGGAAAAAACGGTCTCAGAATTAAAATAGATAGTATCGGTTCCCTCCATGGTATTGATTACAAACATACTGTCCTGTAAATTAACAGATTCGACAGTGCCCACTATCTCCATTGTATCGGTACTCATACCATTGCCAGCGGTATCCTGGCCATTTGAAGGACCGTTTCCTTGTGCAGATACTAAAAGGCACATAAAAAGAATCAGAAATGAAATATTTCGGAAAATCATAATAGACTCCTTTAATTACATCCATGTTACTTAAACACACACGCCCTTCCAATGGTACACTTTTTGCAAGACTCCTATAAGTGAATAGAAAGCCAGCAACTACCAAAAGCCTCTCTACTTAATAATTCGATCGTTATAAGAAAAAGTTTGAAAAGTAAAAGAATTTCGGATAGCTAATAAAGGATGACGAATGACGGAAATCGGGTATCGGAATGCACTCTCTCAGTGGTGATGTGCCAACCCTTGCAGTCTGTTCTGAAATGAAACATGAGTTCCCCCGTTCCTGATTTTGAATCGGTTCCCCAGAGTTAAAACTTCAATGTGTAAACCAATTAACTCCGGGGTAAGGGTGAAATCCCCAAAAAATCCACCTTTTTTGATGTTTTCAACATAAAATCTCCAGGATCAGCTCTTTTCAGTATTATCTTGTTCGATATGGAAGTCTTGGTATATTTTGAAAAAGAGATCCGATATTCACAACAGGAGTTTTTTATGCCTCTAATTCGTTATACCTTTTTATTTTTCACTTGCTCTTTCACTCTGTCCTTTGCCCAGAGTGATTCAATAGGGTTCCACTACACGATTCTTCACCCTGAGAATGCAGAAAATTCAGAAGTAACGGTTTCTGCAGATACTGTAAAATTCCGTTTGTTTTATGTGGATGATGTCTGCAGTGATTTTTCTTATAGATTTCTGACCTGTTCAAATAAACTACTGGTGCAAAGGAGCTCACCGGATGCAGACCTGTGCACTTCTGAAGAGCAAATACTCTATGGAGTGGAAGGTATCTTAACAGGTGTTCCTAAAGGCAAACACTATTTCGAGCTTCAGACCGGACCTGTCGACACCCTTCAGGAATCGATATTCAGGGAATTTGTAAATATCAAACAGTAGAGAGGGTTCGCTCCAATTTTGCTTTTATCTGCATTCAGTATTGTCCGGGTTAAAATTACTATAAGGTTAATCGGAACCTAAAAAAAAACCTCTTGTACAGATACACTCACCTGAATCGATCGAAATGTTGACATAAAAACAACATTAAAAGGTGTCTCAGCTCTAATAAAGGAATCTTCAGCTTTTTCCAGAATGACATTTTTTGCCGTTACGCTGTTGCGATTGCTTTAAAACAGGTGCCCATCTGGGAGGTTTTATCTGAGGTATGATACCTGGAATTAAAATAAAATCTCTGAAAGGCCGCAAAGGGCACTTTCAGAGACTTCTCACACATCTCTCTTCAAGGAGCTAATTCTGGAGTTTTCTCTATTTCTTCTACTTTTTTTCCAGGCTTTCTTCGTGGTGGCTGGATAATAAATTCTGATCTCTTTTTTTGTCATTACGGAAAACAAATCGGGATTTAGCTATTAGTTCGTTTGTTGCATTTCGGGCTAAACAGAAGACTTTATTAAAGCGGATCCTCTCAGGGGAGTTGCTTTTATCAAGCGTTGCCAGTGCCAGAAGCTCGTTCATCTCCCGTGAAAGCTGGGCGGCCCGTTCGAAATTGGAAAAATCATAATTTATAGCATCAAACAATTCCCTGTGTTTTCTGCCAAAAACTGCATATGAATCGATTTCCGGACTTACCGCTGCAAGATCATCTTCTTAGGTACTCATAGAAAAGCTCCTTCTACTCAGGTGAATTGGAATGGAATTCTTTTAGTAAAGATCGACAGTATACGGCTATCGATCGATGATCACTATTTAGAAATATTTCTACGTAGAATAATCAGCTGTCTAACCGGGAAAAAAGCACTTAACAATAATCTGAACGGAAAACCAACAAGAACTAATATCAGAACAATAACTAAAGAGAAGCGAACAGAAAGGAAAATATATTCATGTAAAAGGTCAAATTAATATTTTTAATTTTAGAAACGAAAAGGATAGCAGCGCATAGGAAAAATCGGATAACGGATAACGGATAACGAATGTCGGATGTCGGATATCGGATGTCGGATATCGGATATCAGATATCAGATATCAGATGTCGGATGTCGGATGTCGAATGTCGGAATGTCGGATGTCGGATGTCGGATGTCGGATGTCGGATGTCGACAACGACAAGACAGGGATAGGGATAACGGATAACGTTGAACCATTGAACCGTTGAACGGTAAATAAACGATTCAAATAACCGATAAGGAAAAAACCTATGGAAAACAGGAAAAGGCCTAAGGTAAGTATAGCAAAAATTGTACAGCATGCAAACGATATTGCTGTAGGCTGCAAACTGTTTATGTCCGTAAGCGCTCAACGAACGTATATCTTATCAGTTTTTTGAAGGGTACAGTGGTGTATGAATTGGATCTAAATCATTGTTGTTGTTTTTATACCAGTTCACCGGAAGCAGATCAGCTATATCAGCATC
>JAEYNR010000036.1 GCA_023412475.1 Fibrobacterota bacterium
GGTTCGATCGGCAATCCCACGTCTCCCGAGAAACGATATTTTACTCCTGTAAAGGCTGTCTGGAGCCCAAAATCGGTGTCCCGAAGCCCGGGCAACTGCTAATCGAGTCCGGGGAACTGATAATCGACCCCGGGCAACTGCTGATCGAGGCCGGGGACTTCATTTCAAATCCGGGCAAAGCTAAACGAGCCCGGGCAACTGCTAAGCGACCCCGGGGAACTGATAATCGACCCTCAGGGAGCCTAAAATGCCATTCTGAGTATCAAGGATGCAACTCGGGAAAATAAAAAGAACAGTGGAGAACCGGTAATTTGAATGATCAGTTGCGCGACCGTATCCCAGAAAGGAAAAAGCGCAATAAGCTAATTATTTAATTAATTTCTGTTCAAAATATGCCGGTTTTTAAAAAACATGTTTACATGAAATATCAATCTTACCACACACTAGTTTAAATACCGCTTGTGTGCCATGTTCTCGACAATAAGCCGGGCTGAAAATGCTCAATGTGATCTTTAATGTCGGTGAAAAAGAACTGTGGCTTCATTGAATATCGCAATCTCATCAGGGGTGTCCTTTCTAAGTTTATTTTTTGTAACTATTTACTAATCTGGCTTGTGGCCCCCTTTTATGTCAAGTATAATTTCAAGTTTTTGTATTTTGAACAGAAACTAATTAACCAGAATAAACGCCGATTTTGGTAAAAAATAGAGCCATAAAAACCTTCTTGTTGTGGATGGTAAATTATAACAGGATGTGTGGTGTTTTACAGGAGATTTGGTTAGAATTGTTGGAAATTGTCCGGATATCTGATTTATGTAAGAAATCCGGACTAGTTTATCAGAACCTAATTGTGGAAATTGACACGGAATATCGGGTATGCGTCATAAATCTTTCCACTTCTATAGATATCAAGTTTTTTAGATTTGGTAATAGCATTCATTGCACTGGCATAAATAATATTGGCTAACTCAGTTCCGAGCTCCATCGAGTAGGTTCTATTATTTGAGCAGTATATAAACATTTGGCCACAGCCTGTATTGTAATCACCGACATAAACCGATCTAACTGACAAATTGTTGTCCCAGGCACAGTTAGATGTATCTGGCTCAGTGGCAAAAATTCCGAAAGAAATGGAAAGAAGTAAAAGTGTGGTAATTGACAAAGTTTTCATTTTGTATTTCTTTCAAATAGTTGTTGAAAAATGCATACTTAGATAGAAAAAGATTGACCTTGCATGGTATAAACGATCCAACTGTCTGAAACAGCGAATCGCTTCCGTAGTTCTCTGGTTTCGGATAAGAACGATAGCTGTCCATGTTGTCTCCATTACGTTTTAATTTATAATCAATCAAAAAAAGTGTTTAAAACCGGTTCAGAGAATAGTGATGGAGCATTCACATTAACTTTGACTCTATGTAGAGGTAAATCTGTTCTTTGCCCCAAACCTTCCTCTTCGGGACGAAAGTAAGCGTTTATGTAGTAAATATAAAATTCCTTTCCGACGATACTAGAGACAGAATTTGCGTCACCAGAAATAGATGCAAAGAAAGGGTAAACCGGAAACCTGTCTTTTTCATTTACAATGGTATCGCTGGCAACTTTTTGTTTGTGCGACCAGGAAATTCCATCTGTTGATCTATAAAGAAATAACCCCTTACCTATAATGTCACGGACCAGTAACATATACTGTTTTAAATGTCTGCAATATGCAGCATCTGTATGGACATCAAGGTATTGTTTATTGATTACTGGAGAACCTAAGCCATCTATTCCATCCTGAGTAAAACTCTTTGAGGAACTATCGTACTTATGCCATGTTGTTACAGTGGAGTTTCTCGCAGCTAAAATGACATCACTAAGTTTTGCCCGTGCTACTGAGGGATATTTTGTTGAATTTGATAGCCCGTATTCATTAAAGTAAACATAAATGGAGTCACCGATTATAAGATTGGCAGCTCCTCCGATATTTACAGCATCATTCAGTACTCCACCTGGCAACAGCATGGGTCTCCAGTTATAAACACCGATAATATCACCACAAAAAGTCCAGGAATCGCCCAGGTTATTTGAGTAACATAAGCCTATTCTATAAATGGCGGGATAATTTGGATAATCATTAAGAAAACCTTGCATGTATTCCATATGCAGAAGGCCTAAAAGTTCATTTCCACCAATTGCTATGACATTTTTTAAGTATATGTTGGCGTAATTTGTAACACCAGGAACATAGTTGAATGTAACATGGTCTTGCAGGTGTGGTGGGATTGTGAAAGAACTCGGGTGGGATAGTACGGCGGAATACCTTTTAGGATCTTCCATAGGACCCCAGAATTTATATGTGGTAATCGCGGTTGAGGAAAATAAAAAGGTATTATTATTATCTTTTTTCAGTGTTGCACAAACTGCATCACATATTGCCACCGGGTCTTCTGAATAAATCTGAGTGCGTTCGGAAAAGGTAATCGTATCTGCGGCGATAGTGATACTGAATAAAATAGACAAATGAAATAATAGTTTTATTGAAAAATTCAGGACAGACGACATAAAGTGATCCCTTTTATTATTCGGTTAAAATTGTTGTAAAGTGTCCGGATATCCCCTTTTATATAAGGAATCCGGACTTGTTTATTAGAACCTAATTGCGAATATTGACACGATATATTCTGTATGTGCCATCATATTCTTTGGCTCTACTTCTATAGATGTCCAGTTTTTTAGATTTGGTAAATGCTGTCATCGCGCTTGCATAAATAAGGTTGGCCATTTCAGTTCCGAGCTCAATCGAGTAGCTTTTGCTATTTGTGCAGTTGAATAAAAGCAGGCCTGAGTTTTTGTTGTAATCGCCGGTATAAATAGTTTCCACTGATAAATAGTAGTCCCAGGTACAGTTAGATGCATCTGGCTCGGTGGCAAAAATTCCGAAAGAAATGGAAAGAAGTAAAAGTGTGGTAATTGACAAAGTTTTCATTTTGGATTCCTTTCAAATAGATGTTGAAAATACATGTTTATATAGAATAAAAAATATTGATCTCGTAAAGGCCCTCCTTTTAACAAATACTGCCTTTAGCAAGGGAAATAAGTCTTGGAGAATGAATAGTCATCTTCTGTTTCGATTTTTTTTTCGGACTATTGGTATTCTTTATTTATCTTATGCAGGAATAACTGTAGATTTGAGTAGATCTGAGTAGGAGGCCGTAAAAAAGCAGAGCTTTGTTTTGTGCCAGTAACTACTGGTTATTAAAAAACCGTCACAATTATTTCTATCTGATAAAGGCAATCCCGAGCAACTATCGAATTTAAAGACTTAATTTGAAAAAAACATATTATAAATCATTCACTTAGTACTGCTTACCACTGACCTTAAGTTGATTTTTAATAATAAATATCGTTTAAGCTTCAGTAATGTACAGGCTATCACTGATAGCTGACAGGCATTTCGATTTTTTTAATTTGTGCCTACAATATAGTGCTTGCAACGTATGGATACAACCTGTTTTAAACAGTTTATTTTCTGGAGTTGTACTTAAAAAAAGAGTAAAATTTAAGGCAAAAGTTTAATTTTGAAAATTAAAAAGATGCTGTTCACTTTTTCTGCTTCACATAAATATCTCTTAATCACCAGGAGAATAAATCCTTTAAAAGGTAGAATCGAAAGAATCATGATCATCAAACTGAGTTGTCTGCTGCTTTTTATTTCAATATCTGTTATTAATGCCCAATATTCCGGAGGAGATGGAACAAGGCAAAATCCCTATAAAATATCTACTCCCGATGACCTGGCTTTGATTGTAAAAGATGCATACTCAAGCAAATATTTTGTTCAGACCAGTGATATCGATTTAACTCAATACCTTGATACCTGTACCAGTACGGCTCAAATGGGTTGGCTCCCGATAGGGATAAACGGTTCTCCTTTTAAAGGGTTTTATGATGGTGCTAACCACAAAATCAAGGGGTTATGGATAGAGAGACCATCAATGGAGGGCACAGGACTTTTTGGATATACAAGTGATGCTACTATAATAAATGTAAGTATAGAGATACCGGAGGGGAAAGCGATAACCGGTGGAAAGTCGGTTGCGGCAGTCTGTGGTTTCGCTGCTTTCGGACAGATTATTAATTGCAAGGTAACCGGTACCATTCGGGGTGAATCGAATGTTGGTGGAATAGCGGGATCAAACTGGGGAACTATACAGAATTGCTCGGTAAATGCAACCATTAATGCATCTGCAGGGGATTGCGGTGGAATAAGTGGAAGAGCCGCCAACAATAGCTGGATTGTGTTCTGTCAGACTAACTCCACTGTTACAGGTGTGGATCGGGTGGGGGGAGTGCTTGGAAACTCTAATATGGGTGTTACTATGGTTTTCAACACTTTCTCATCTGGTACTGTTTCCGGCAAAACTTTTGTCGGTGGAATACTGGGATACGGTGATAGAACCACAAGGTTGTGCAACTCATATACCCTGTCAAAAATAACCGGTGATTCTGCATGCGGAGGGGTTGCCGGTGTTAATGAAGGAAGTATAAGTAACAGTTACTTTTTGAAGGATACCGATATCAATGTGCAATTATCCGGGATTGGGGAGGACAAAAAAGATCAATTACGTAATACTTATGCAGTAAACAGCTCTGGTTTTAAAAGCAAAGCGACATTTCCATGGTGGGATTTTGATTTTGTGTGGAAAATTGATCCTTCTGTGAATAACGGTTACCCCTTTACCTCACTTAAACCTGCAGATGAAATTTACAGTGGTCAGGGAACCGAAAGCTCCCCGTTTATTATTACCACTCCCGAACAGCTTCAGGCTTTGAATTACTTCGGAGCCGATTCATCGCTATTTTTCAGATTGCGTTTAGATATCGATCTTTCTATTTACTTGTCATCATCGGGGACCGGGTACAACAATGGATGTGGATGGCTTCCTGTTGAGAGGTTAAATGGCAATTTAAACGGAGCTGGACATTATATCAAGGGGCTATGGATAGAACGTCCTTATGAGGTTTATTCTGGTCTGATAAATTTGTGCTCTGGAAAGATAAACGGACTTGGAGTTGAAGGGGATGAAAAAAAATGGATCACTGGTTTGAACTATGCGGGTATCCTTTGCAGCAGGACATTCAGCAGTTCAGTTGTCAGCGACTGTTATACTAAAGGCAGAGTCAGGGCAACAGATCTTTCTGGGGGGTTTAATGGGATGGAAAGGTTGGTTGGTGGACTGATTGGAGATAATAGTGGAAAAATGCAAAATTGCTATTCATTAGCAGATTGTCATTCTGAGCAGAAAGATTCTGTCACCAAGACTAACAGTGATGGCGTTGGTGGATTAGTTGGTAAGAATGATCTGGGCAGTATCATCGATTGTTATGCAAAAGGAAAAATAACATGTAAATCCAGCAATTCTGGAGGTCTGGCAGGGTTTAATCAGGGTATTGTTACCAACTGTTATGCTTCAGGGGAGGTTGTCGCAGAAGGAAGGGCAAGCAGTGCCGGTGGTTTAATTGGTATGAACACAACAATCGCTGAACCTGGCAACGGTTTTATTACCTTGAGCTATGCAACCGGAAGTGTGTCTGCAAATGGCACATTGGCAGAAGCTGGTGGTTTGGTGGGTACAATGATGGCCCGTTATGGTGGAACGATCAGAGATGCTTTTTGCACTGGTAATGTGAGTGTATCCGGAGAGTCGGCAGTGGCAGGGGGTTTTGTTGGATATTGCTCCGGGGTGATTGAGAACTGTTATTCTGTGGGATCGGTCAGTTTGACAGGAAGCAGTCCCTCTGTGGGTGGATTTGCAGGTAAAAATACCAACTCATTTCTGAGCTGTTATTATTTAAAGAGTGATCAGATTAATGCTGGATTTGCAGCCATAGGAGCTGATAATAATACTGAAGCACCTCAGTTGGGCAATATTAGTGGCAAGACAGATGGTGAATTGAAAATTAAAGAAACTTTTAATGGGTGGAATTTCGATTCTGTCTGGACAATAAAGGAAAATGTTTCTTGTCCTGCACTGAAAAACGGATTAATTGTTGTTGTCAAACCATCAGTAAGAGAATCTGATCAAAAGCAAAGGACATTTTTAAGGATTGGTAATGGTACACTTTTGTACAGTATCTCTGAAAGGGAGCAGAATTCCGAACTGATTCTCTTTAACAGTAAAGGTCAGATGGTCAGGAAATATTCAAATCTGCAAGGTTCTGGAGCTCTCAGAGTACAGGGGATGGTTTCCGGGCTTTATTTTGCGCAAACAAAAAGCCGTCAGGGAAGTGGGCGTTTTTACAGAGTTAGTTTTTTGGAGTGAGAATGGGGTTAAATTGCGGTAATATATTAAATAGAAGAAGATGCAGAACCTGCTATAGTATACTTATACACCCTTGAAATCTTTCCAGTAGCTTGTTTTCACCCGAAATAATAAGCCTGAAGGAATAAATAGTTTGAACAGCAAATACAGGTATTATCGAAGGAAGTTTTTAAGTTTTTTTCCTTATTCAATAATGGCTCTCCCATGCCCTGAAGCTTTATTGATGTAAGGTATGGAGCCATGTGAAGAATTTTTTTGAATGCATCTAAGCTCAAATCCCGACTCTTGCGATTCCACTTTGGGACCTGACAACTTTTACACTTCAGATTACAACGGACGGTTGGTTCTATATCCAGGTGCAGGGGCTCAGAAAAAACCGGTAATCCCATAATAGTTATCAATACGGGATTTTTGGGCGCGCATAAAGCGTATCCACTGACAGATATGCTTCATGCTTTTTCGAATTTTAAAACTCTATATGAAATCCCTAAGTTAAAAAAAGTTTCTTCAATGGATTTATTTTTCCTGTGAAGGTGGATCATGATTCCAAAGCTGGCTCTGTCCCGGGTCTTAAGTCTTGAAGAATTAGCGGTTCATAGTGGTCGCAGGAAATTGCAATTTCAAGGGAGAACCATTGTTGAATAAGAATATTTTTGGAAGGAAAGATCCGCTTTAATTACATCATCCTCTTTATAAATTCCATTAAATGTTGATTAAATTGTAATTGCCACTCGGTAAGTTGAGCCAATAGAATAGAACAGTGTTCTTTTTCTTCAAAAAAATAGTATACAAGGGGGCATAATTATGAATCTGAGTCATAAGAATCTTCAGATTCAGGAAATATTAAAAAATTGATTTTGTGCAATCTTATTGTAAAATTGTATAATTGAAGAAACATAGAACGGGCAGGCCACAATAACGGCAGTAATACTACAGAATATAAAGAATTACGTTGCAGACATAGTGGCTATTTAGCTTGGAGCCATTTAATCAAGATTTTCCCCTTTGCTAAGAACGGTGAGAGAAATGGATGCCTGAGTAATCGCTAAAGATGCTGCTGGTTATTTGACCGGGAGATGATATAAAAATAGTGCAGAAAAAAGAATCATAAAAGGAAATGGTAAAATGCTTAAACAGCAATCTCTGAAAACAAAAATCATACTTACAGCAATAGCGGCACTTTTGATAACAACGATATCATTACTGAGTGTGACAGGGATAATTGTAGGAAAACAATTCGTAGAATTATCAACGACCAGTTTGTCAATGAAATTGTCCGGTGACATTCATTCAAGCAGGGATTACCTTAAATCATCTTTTGGAAGTTTGAGCTATAAAAATAACAAGCTTTACGACAGTAACAACAATCCAATAGACAGTAGTTTTGAATTTGTTGATTCTATTACATCTAAATTAGGTGTAGTAGCTACTGTATTTATCAAAGACAAAGATGATTTCCGAAGAATCATTACCAGTGTTCTAAATGATAAAGGTGAGCGGGTTATAGGGACAAAATTAGGAAAAGAAAGCGCTGCCTATGAACCTGTCACTCGTAAAAACACATACATAGGCAATGCAGATATTTTAGGAAAACCTTACCTCACGATCTACGATCCGATAATAGATGAGAAAAACGATATTATCGGGATTCTTTTTCTGGGAATAGCATTTGAGGAAATCAATAAAACTATCGAAACAAACTTCATATACTTATTATCAATATCATCGACATTAACTGTTGTTGTAATAATAGTTGTTGCATTACTTCTGTTATATGTTATTAACAGACTATTTTCTCCACTGAAAAATATTTTACTGATGCTTAAAGATATTTCGGAAGGGGAGGGGGATCTGACCAGACGGCTGGATGCAAGAAGTAAAGATGAAACAGGTGAGATTTCTGCTTATTTTAATAAATTTGTGGAAAAACTTCAGGATATAATCCGAAAAATTTCAGGCAATGCCAACACAGTAACTTCTTCAGCCATCGGCCTTACCTCTGTTTCAACCCAAATCGCTGCCAATGCTGAAGAGATGAGCATGCAAACTTACAATGTTGCATCAACTACAGAAGAGGCAAACACCAATATTAATTCCATTTCCTCCGCTGCAGAGGAAATGTCTTATTCAGCAAACAGTGTTGCTACGGCAATTGAGGAGATGAGTGCATCACTCAATGAAGTTGCCCGGAACTGTCAGAAAGAATTCCAGATTGCTAATGAGGCTAATGAGCATGCAAAAAGCAGCATGGATATAATGGATAAACTGGGAGTTGCGGCAAAATCAATTGGCAGAGTCGTTGATGTTATAAATGATATTGCAAACCAGACAAATCTTCTTGCCCTTAATGCAACAATTGAGGCTGCATCGGCTGGTGAAGCCGGAAAAGGTTTTTCTGTAGTAGCCAATGAAGTTAAAGCTCTTGCAAAGCAGACATCACAGGCAACACTCGAAATACAGAAACAAATTGAAGAGATGCAAACAAATACAGAGTCAGCGGTTAACGCAATAGAGTCTGTTTCAAAGGTAATAGAAGAAGTCAATTTAATATCTCAAACAATTGTAAGTGCAGTAGAGCAGCAGAGTGCAACGATAAATGATATATCCAGAAATGTAAGCGAGGTAAGTATCAGTGCTCGGGAAGTATCAAAAAATGTTGCGAAATCGGCAAGTGGACTCTCCGAGATTTCTTCAACTATTGCCGGAGTAAACGACGCTGTAACCGACACTGCAAAAGGCATTGTACAAGTTAAAACAAGTGCAGAGGAATTGTCTATACTTTCTGAAGGACTCAAAGCACTTTTAGGGCAGTTCAAATTTTAAAAGGGTAATAATTATTACTCAGTTAATGAATCGGAAGTAGGTTTCAATTCACAAATTTTAAATAATGATAAATTCCAAATCATTAGATATCAGATTCTAAAAAGGAATAAAGCTCAAGGTAACTAAAGGTTTTTAATTTGGACTTGTTCCTGCACTTGTTTTAAATTTCGGATTTCGTGTTTATTTCTTATATCGAAAAAAAAGATTAATTTTTGCATACTGCTATGTAAATACCTCGATAACAATCATTATTAATGGAAATAAATTTAAAAGTCCGTGGGCAAATATTGGTATGGTTGTATTCTGTCTTTTGTAAGCTACATACGACAGAGCCATAGCAAAGGGGAAAATAGATAAAAGGTTCCATGCCCAGAAAAAATGCCAGAAAGTCCAGATAATACCATGATAAATCCATGCTTTTGGTCCATATTTCTTTACCTGACGTGGTAAAATCATTCCTCTCCATAGCAATTCTTCACCAAAGATATTAAAGAACCATCCCAAAAAATATACCGGAATGATCCAGTATTGTCCGGAAAGTTTATAATCCATCATGTAACCAGTTATCCTGGATTTATTCGGATTAATCTCTGCAGGAAAAAAATCGGGTGGACTGAAGAATGATATTTTTGCAAACCAATTACCTGCAGGCAAAAGGCCACCATATACAATTATTGCAAAAACAAGTAACCCGGCTGCCCATAACCAGTCAGTTATAGACAATTTATTTAATCGGGTACGTTTTGAAAAATTCGCCCAGTCCCATTTATTTCCTTCGAATTTGTAGAGTATTAGTGCGGTTATCAATAAGAGAACAAATGGAGTATAAAAAAATATCAGATAGCTTGCAAAAAATGGCAAACCCAGTGCTTGAGTGAATGGTATGCAATAATACAATCCAAAATATATTATCAGAGAACTTATTAAAAAGTACCAGATAGAATTAAATAATGAGATGGATTTTTCCATCTTTGGGCCCTTGCTTAATGTTTATAAGATTATTTTAATATAATTTGCTTCCAATTTATAATGCCACTCGTAAGGCGCTGCATGGATGTGAAACATTTAATTACAGGAGTAATAGATATTGATTGATATCAGTTAGGCTGTCATTTTGATTGGATAGCTGAGTAGTATCTTTTTTATTTATTCATTATGTCATTACTGTATTATTTTCAAAATATCACGATAAATGATGAATACACTGTTAATAATAAAGAGTTCTTTTTATCTGAGACATTTTATTGATGGTGGCCACTAAGGGAAAACAACGTTTTACTTGATTCGATATTGAACGTAAAATCAAAACAAAGATCGCATAAACAAAAAAGAGGCATGATAATGGAAAAATACATAGAAGGAAACCGTGAAGCATGGAACATCGCTTCACAATACAATTTTAAGACAATGGGGGAGAAGTGGCTTGAAGGTTTCAAAAGAGAGTAATAAATGAGAGTCGCTTGTTTTAGCGTTGCTGCCTTGGATTTCTTCCCGTAACAAAATGCCTCGTATGCAGGAGGAAATTCTTTGAATCAAGCTGTTCGTTTCCGTCAGTTGGACCATCACAGTGCTTTTGTTGGGGCATTAGGAACAGATGAAGCTGGCGAACGAATAGCAACACTGTTAAATAATGAAAAAATAGATACAACTTGTCTTCAACGGATAGATGGATTTACGGCCAGAAATCAGATCGTTAATGACTCTTCCGGTGAGAGGTTCGGAGTTGAAGGGGCGTGGGAGAGTGGAGTTTATGAGCAGTATTGTGTTACCCAGGACATCTGGGATTACCTGCAGAAGTTTGATATCTGGGCTACACATGCAAATTGTCCCTTTTACCATGAAGCACTCGAACGTAAAAAGCGATAAACAGATGTTGAGTGTAGACTTTTTGCACTTACGCGATTATGACTTACTTAAAAAGAGCCTGACTGTAGCGGATATCGTGTTCTTTGGGGGCACTTGTGACATGGTGGAAGAATTAGCTCCAATAGCTCAAAAAACACCAGGGAAGATCATTGTACTTACGCTGGGAGCGGATGGAAGTATGGCATTCTTGGGTAGAGAGACCTTTACTCAGGCAGCTTTACCTCTTGAAAAAGTAGTTGATACAGCCGGATGCGGTGATGCTTTTCAGGCCGGGTTTACCGCAAATTATTACCAAAATCAGGATATTGAGCAAGCTTTGTCAGCAGGTGCCAAGCTTGGTCGAAAAGCAGCAATGAGTTATGGTGGTACTCCATGGAAAGCAGAAAGCCTGGCGACTTTATAGCGACCAGTACTCGGTCTCGTATGATCATGTGCAGTAAAAGAAAAGGGCTTTGAAAATGCCTGACAGCATAAAAAATGAGAAATTTACAAGAAAAATCATCTATTTGCTGGCGCAGATGGAAACAATGTCTGTGGATGTACTTTCTGGTTTTTATTCAACAGCAGGTTTTAAGCCCAATCTCAAATCCTGGATCTCCTTCTTATCAAAATTTGTACTATCTCTTGGTGTATTATTTCTTGTTGCAGGTGTAATATTCTTTTTTGCTTATAATTGGCGAGAGCTTCACAAATTTGCAAAGCTCTCAATTGCAGGCAGCCTGATTCTTATTCCTGCAATAATCGCTTTCTTATCTGATCTGAAGAATTTCTATGCAAAGCTCTCTCTTTTGGCAGTAGCAATTTTTACAGGATCTCTTCTTGCAGTTTTTGGCCAGATCTATCAGACAGGAGCAAATGCCTACGACCTTTTTCTTAACTGGGCAATTCTTATTACAGGAATTGTGGTTATTTCAAGCTTCAAGCCTCTCTGGTTTTTGTGGTTAGTCCTTATAAATACATCAATAGTATTATTTTACGGACAAATAATGCAGACTTGGATTGACCCTTATGTTTTTATCTCTCTTTTCGCAATAGACACAATTGCTTTGTTTATTTATGAATATTTTAGTGTTAAAAAAAATCCTCAGTTTGAATCCCGATGGTTGCCCAGAATATTGGGCTTTGCCACAATGTCCTCTATGACTGTTGCAGGTATTATTGGCATTGTTACTGATTTTGAAGAACCAGGATATCTATTTTGCCTTATACTGGCTTTTATAAGTTACGCTGGAGTCATTTATTTCTATTCGCGTAAAGTATATGATCTGTCTTCCATAGCAGTCTCTTTTTTGTGCATAATAGCAGTGGTATTTACTAGAATTTTAAAAACCAGTGATTTTACCTCTGCGTCCACATTCTTTAGTGGCGGTCTTATAATTGTCGTATTAACAATTACCGCAGCAGCATTATTAATAAAAATTAATAATACCTGGAAAACGCAAATATGAAAACAACAAAAACAATAAAAAACGTTTTCGATGAGTCCGGGCTTAGCGAAAATGATTACAGGGCATATTCCGGTTTTCTGCAATCGAAACTGCTAGAAACTGGTTCTGAGACCAACGCACCCTGGTTTATCAAGATCATTACAATTATAGGAGCATGGTTTGGATCACTACTATTTTTAGGTTCTCTTTTTATCTCCAAAATTGTGCAATCTGAAGAATCTATGATTACTTCTGGTGCAATTTTCATAATAACGGGAATAATACTTTCTTATACTAATAAGAAAAATCATCTTCTTGATTCTATCAGTCTCTCCCTCTCGATTCTTGGTCAGATACTGCTTGGATTTGGAATCGGGACTAAAGCAGATGGGATAAAGCCTGTTTGCTATGCTGGAATATTAGTTCAATCAATAATTTATCTGGTAGCCCAAAGCTATACACAAAAGTTCATATCTGTAATGTTGATTCCGGCCTGTTTGCTTGGAATTATCTGGAATAGTTCGCTTTTTGAGGCAACACATTTCCTGATTGGTGCCTTGAGTATTGCATCAGTGCTCATCTGGACTGGCGAAATACCACTGCAGATCCGGCTCAAAAAGAATCCATATTTTTATGTTCCAACCGCTTACGGATTAGTTCTGGGGTTACTACTGATATTAGTCATATCTATTAATAATAAATTTTTCAGTGTAAACATTTCTCATTGGTATATTACCTCTCTGATATCATTTGTTTCATTAACCTTTCTGTTATATAAATCCCTTTGTCAGAATCTGGGACTTGGAAGAAATACTTTCTGGTTAACAGTTATTGTGACTGCAGTCATATTGTCTCCGACAGCTCAAACCCCTGGAGTTATTACCTCTTTAATGGTAATTGTCCTTGGGTTTGCCAAAAGTAACCGGACTCTCCTCACACTTGGGATCTTGTTTCTGGCAATTTATTTAATCTCATTTTATTATTCTTTGCAGCAGACTCTTCTGATCAAGTCAATAGTTTTAATGTCAACAGGTGCCTTGTTTTTAGGAATACACTCTGTACTCGCAATGGTAAAAAAGAAAGTGGCAATTATATGAAATTGAAAAAAGCTGTCCTTGGTATTTCTGTAATCCTGACACTGGTTTCTGTTGGTTTTTCTGTAGCAAGCAGAGAGATATTGCTAATAAACGGTAAAACAGTTCTTTTTGAATTGGCACCTGTAGATCCAAGGTCGATTATGCAAGGTGATTATATGACTCTTTCCTATAGAATAACCAATGCCCACGGAGACAGCATTCCATCGCGTGGTTATATTGTTTTTAAAACAGATAGCCAAAATGTAGCCAGCAGGAGCATACGTTTCCAAAAGAATAAAGAGCCTCTGTCTGAAGACGAAATGATAATCCGGTATTTCTGTCATAAAAGAGTTATCAGTATCGGTTCTGAATCATTCTTTTTCCAGGAGGGTGATGCTGATTTGTATGCCAGAGCAAAGTATGGAGGGATTAAAGTATCAAAAGATGGAGAAAGCATTCTCTATGGATTATTCGATGAAGACTGTAATGAAATCAAAAGGAAATACCCTGTCGTTACCCGATGATCTTATCTTTTAAGGAGGTGATTGCAGACTGTATGGCTTGCACATTTGGGTAAATTTTGAAGTACCTGGCGATAGGCCGATTATTATCATCTACCCATATAACCGGTTCTTTTATTTAATTTGATGCTGCTTTTTGCACACAAACACAGTGTTGGCCATATCTTTTTAATCACCCCGGACTTGAATGCCTTCGACAAATGAAATCCTCTTCATCTCAGCACCATGTCAGGGGCAAAGAAGCGTATCTGTTTCCAAACCTGGAAGCCTGGGTTATTATAAGACGCTCTTTCAGAGCTAATAAGAATTCTTAAACCTCTTGAATCTGATTCTCCTGTCAATGTTTCTGGATCTTATGGGTAACCTTGACTCCCAAGTCAAAACCATCTCTTAGAAACAGGAAGTCGGCATTAACACCGAATAAGCCGTTTGCAAATTCGGCTCCGGTTCCCAGTTTAACACCTGCGAATCTGGATGCTCCGATATAAGTTCCCGGACTATATCGGTGTGACTGGCTGTGGTTGGTGATAGGATTGACATACATGAACTGCTCTGTTCTCCATGGATTAAATAATTCACTCTGCCTGAAGTTGAAATATTCTGCCCTCAGAGTAAGATTCATCGATTCTGGCATTCTCAGGAAAGGAAGATTCTTTAAGTTGCTCTGGATTCCCCATACTATGTTATGAAACAGGTATTTCTGATCAGAGTAATAGGAGAATGCCGGGCCATATTCAAAGGAGAGGTTCTTAAAAGAATACTCCAGATTCATATTAACATATTTAAGAAAATCGGAGGCAACAGCAAACCCCATCCCAAATGATGAAATCTTCCAGTTGGAATCGGATAATTTTGAATCATGTTCCCACGGGTTGTTGTCTTCGGTGGGAAGATAGAGTTGAGAGGTAATTCGACGGTAACCTATCTTAAAAGCCGGGTTGATAGTGAAATCTGCTGCAGGGATCTCTGCCAGAACTTTCCAATCCCATCCTACACTATCTGCCCTGATGACATCCTGATTGCCAAAGGGCTCAGGGCTGGGTTTAGTTACGTACACAAACTTTGGGAAACCAATACCTAGTGAAAAATTGGATCTGAGAGGAAACTGATCTTTTCCAAAATCAATAAAACCCCCAAAAATCGGGAATGAGCCGTAAAAGAAGCGATCTTCAGTTTCAGGGTCCTGGCTTTCAGTGTCCTGGCAGTCCAGTGAATCCAGATAGCCATTTATTCCCCCATAGAGACCGATACTTAAAAGTTCATGGATTTTACTTCCCAGATGAAGACTCACTTCATTGGAACCCAAGACTACGCGCTTATTTTCACTACTATCCTCAGACACTCCTCCGGTAAAACAATCCCCGTGAAGAGCGAACTGGAATATGCCGGATTTGGTTCCTGCTGCCAGTCCGAATCCAAACCGGTGCAGAGGAAGTTTCTGGGTTGTAAGATCCGATTTGATCTCCATAATATCGGGGCTGTAGAACAGATCAAATAGTATTATGCCCGGTTTGCCTACCCGGACATGGGGGATAACCAGATTCTTTGAGGAAATGGTATTTCCCGGGGCATCACTAAAACGGAAATAACGGAAAAAAAGATCGGTTTTTAAAATGGAGCTGTCCTTTTCGAGCCATCCAAGGGGAGAGCCGGCATGATCGGCAGCATTGTATTGGGATTTATCGGTTAATCCTGCAAATTCTGACCCGGGCATGTATGCAGGGTTATCCATCAGAATGTTAGCTGAAGAGTTAAGTGCGGAAATTAAGAAAAAAAGAGCTGTATAAACCTGCAATTTCATCATTGTTCTCCCGGCCTTTGGCCTTAAAAACGAAAGTAGTATTATAAGAAGGTAATAGTTAGTAAGCTTTTTTATGGGTTCAGTTCAATCTCTTGTAAATAGGGCCTGTAATCGTAAGCGAGATCGAATATACAAGCAGTTAAAATGCTGGTTCAGCCAAAGCCCTATATTTGTAGTGATCTGTGCAATCAGTGGGGCCTTCACATCCAGATGAAGAACAGGTACATTTTTTCCCTGAAGAGTGTACTGGGACTCCCATGACCTGACTGGTCCTTATTTTTAAACTTCGATATTCGAAAATTAATTTATCAATTCTTGTTTTCCGGATGGAAAGTGTATGCTGACACTACCGGAATCTGTTTAGTTGTGAAAAGTATGGAGGAAAAATAACAGCAAGCTACAGAGGTAATTTTGTGGTGTTGCTGTCCTATTCTTATAGTTCGAAATTCATCATTCGACACAATAGATAATAGTTCCAATCCTGAAGTTTTACTTCACCATCATAGGTGAATAATTGAGATTGACAGCAATTAAACAGGTAAGAAGCTGACTGTAAATTGATGTAACCGGCTGATAATTTCCATCGATTCGCGCTCATGTTTTCACAAATCGAGGTAATCCGGGAATAGAATTTTCATGATAAGAACTTTATGATTTTATTTTTAAACACTATACCCTAAAAATGGTACTTATTTAATTACTTTTATAATTATGTTAATACCATTTGCGAAATCGCTTCCAGTTGCATTTTAAGCGGTATCCATCCCATAAAGGATATCATGAAGATATTGTTTTTTATTACCTGTGTAACAATGACATTCGATTCAATTTGCATAGAATCAACTTGCTTTTAAAATCGACTCATACACCTTATGAAGCAGATGCTCAGAGGCGATCTTTCTGGATTCGGAATCTGTCATCAGTTTTGAAAAAATCTCTTCATTTCCTTCCATGCGTTCGATTACCAATCCTTCGAATGCTTTTGTGAAAACATAGCGGAAGTCATCAACATTGTTTACCGCCGCAGCTCTTCGCAGATTTTCATCTGCAATAGCCTCCTCCTTTATCTGATCAAAAAACAACTGGTCTGCAGGGGTAAAATTCGTTCCGAAACGTTCATTAAGAATATCGATCAATTCAGAGAGACGGATCTCTTCATCTTCATATTTTCCGGTACCAACATCAGATGGTCCCTTTAGTGGAACGACTTCTCTACTTTTGAGATCTATACGACCTTCACATACTTTCTGAAGTCTGTAATACTGCAGTTGGACTTCATCATCTAACTGATAGGATGGTCCGCTTGATCTTCGTGGTAATTTTGTCAGCAGATAGCGCAGATAGGTATAAAGTTTTTCAAGATCAGTGTCCTGGTAAGGAATGATCTGGGATAAGAAGGCATACATATTTTTAAAATTAACAAACAGGCTTTTTAATTCCTCCTGTTCATCTTCCGGCAAAGTAGAAAAACGGCTTACAGCACAATCAAGTATCCCATTGATTTTAGCGTGGTCATGAACAGTTTCTTTCAACCTGGGTTTAAAACAAATCGTACAAAATTCGTTAATCTCTTCATTGTATACAATCCCGTATTCATCGATCTGATTTTGTAAACGATAGAGGTGATGCGATCTCCGGTTTCTTCATTGGCCTGTTCATTAAACCGCCGTACAAGGTCTTCAAAGATATATCCCATCGCGATATTTGAGATCCGGTCGGGATGGAAATCAACAGTGGCTACCGCTTTTTATTACTTCAAAGAGCCGGTTGGCTTCATCAAGTTTTTCAATCTCTTCATCAAATTTAAACTTCTCCAGAATGACACGGGCACGGGTGGAAAATCCTGCGATATATTTATTAAGGTTTGCCGCAAGTTTATCAGGATCATCCTGAAGTGTTGCAAAAGTGAAATCGCTAATATTGTGAAAATTGAGGTTAAACTTCTTATTAATAATCTTTTCAATAGTTTCATCATCATATTGAGTGGTATTTTTCAGATCTTTGTACATTGCAAGGACCTGTTCTTTGGTCTCTTCAAGAACACAATCCAGCCGGCGCATTACTGTTAATGGAATCATTACTCGTCGGTACTGTGGCGGGCGGTAAGGTCCTCTGAGAAGGTTGGCGATCGACCAGATAAGGTCACTATGCTTTTTGTACTGTTCCTGATCCTGCATGAAATGAGACTCATTGAAACCTGAAAATTAGTAGAAAGATAATAATAAGCTGAGGTATTTTTGAACTATTATAATCAGTTAATTGTTTAAATTAGTTCCATTTAGAGGTGGTGTGAAGATCAGGATATACTCAAATGTGCAATCACTCCCTAAATCCTGAAACGCTTTACCAAATTACTCCCCATCTGGTTGTAATTATTTTAGGTGCTTCAGACATTTTCTGGTGATTTATTTTTGAGGTTAGATGTTTGTCTGGTGCGAACGGCAGTGAGCACCTCGCGAACACAGCTTGTTAAAGGGATCCGTCCCGATCACTGGCGCATTCGTGTTTTAGCCGGTCTTCTCTTGGGGGCCATTGTTTGAGTCCTCAAGTTTATGGCCCCTCCCCGGCGTGAACACGAATTAGTGCCAGTGCGGGACTCCCAGGCATTTTTGCCTACTTTTGTTGCCTTGGACAAAAGTAGGTCGCCGAAGGCATCAGGTCCAATCTTTTTGAATACATACAATAACTATAATCTTTAACTGTTGATAATAGCTTAGAATGTCATTAAAAACTCCCGAAAATGTCTGAAGGACCTTATTTTAATATCTATGGATTTTATACAAATTAATCATGCTCACGACCTGTTTTTCCGGGAATCACTGGAACATAGGGACATTGCAATCGGTGCAGCGATTTGCACATTACCGGAAAAAATATCAGCTCAGATTGATTTCGACTCTATAGAAATGGTAAATGATGTCTGGGTTGATTCCGCGCTTTCCATTCATTATGCGGATATTCTTTATAGAGCCAGGCTAAAAAGAGGCAAACGCTGGGTAACGCCCGGTGACTTTTAACCTGACAAATTCTCACAATCACAGTGAGTCCCAATTAAGCGGGTTTAAGGGAAAATATGCCCCATGTTGCGCAAAGGTTAAACACAGGTCTCACTCTGGAAGCATGTCTTCACATTCCCCAGAGGTGATTTTTAAATTCGTAAACCTGTTATCTCTGGGGGGGCCGCCTGAAAAATCGATCGCTGACAATTTCACCACGCTACCTGCAGTGTTGTAAATACGTTTCCTCAAAAAAAAACATTTATAGCAGCAATACTTCCTGCAATCAGTGCGATAAAAAATACTGCAAAAAACAGCAGTATTAGAGGAAAGATAATGGCTGCAAAAGCCTTCAGCCTGCTGATATGATGTATCTGGTGAATTCCGGTGATAATCAGATAAAACCAGAAGAGTACGGCCAGAGCTGGACCTATTGCGGGGATGGTATTTAAAAGCAGCGCGCCCAGAGAGTAGCAGCAAATCTTGAATGTGGCATCGATTGGAGCTTTTCTGGATCGCCAAATCAGCAGCATAAAATGAGTATAGGCGGTAGTGAGTAATATCTGAAGAATTAATAAAAACGGGGTAAAAATCAGATTGTTGGCTGTCTCTGTAGCACTAAGCTGTTTATATGGCTCAGGAAGAAAAAAGGACCATAAAAATGTGGATACCACGCCGATACTTCCGCAGAGCATTCCATAGAGAAGCGCATACTTGCTGGAGGAGTTTTGCACTTTGCTGAAAAAAAAGTCAGTTTTGAAAAATGATTCCTGAATCGTATCCAGAAATGCTCCCATAGGGGAATCTTTGGCGGAACGGTTTTCCTCGTACACAGGCTGGAGATTTTCCTGCGGTTGCTCTCTATAAGAGATTGCGCCGCAGAGAGAACAGAAATTCTGTGTTGTGTCAAATGTGAAACCACATTTTGAACATTTCATTTTTACCGCCCACCTGTTTTTTATTTTAATTATCCTGCTTCATAACTTATTAAAAAGCAGAGTATCAAAATAATAAAGCTTACACACCCGAAGAAAGAGCCAGATTTGTAACAGGCCTGCCAACGGCATCAACAGATGAAGGTGCCCCAGAGGTGAGTCGTTGACAAGCTGCAAAATTATCTCTGGGGAAACTATAGCTGAATACCCTTCTGGCCGCTTTTTTGCTTTTTTTCCATTGGGAGGGGTAGCTTTTGGGGGCTAGTGAGAGGGGTAATTTTGAATGAGAAGATGAAAACAGTAGATGGTAATGAGGCTGCAGCCAGTGTGGCATACAGTACCAACGAGACGGTGGCAATTTATCCTATTACTCCAGCATCTCCCATGGGTGAAATAGCAGATTTGTGGGCATCTGCAAAAAAGAAGAATATCTGGGGGACAGTTCCTCACATAGTGGAGATGCAAAGCGAGGCCGGGGCAATAGCTGCAGCTCACGGTTCTTTGCAGCGGGGATCGCTTACCACTACATTTACTTCCTCTCAGGGTTTACTTTTGATGATTCCCAATATGTATAAGATTGCCGGAGAGCTCAATCCGATGGTGATTCATGTGGCTGCAAGAACTGTGGCTACTCACGCACTTTCCATTTTTTGTGACCATAGTGATGTGATGACTGCCCGCAGCACCGGTTTTGCTTTACTGTGCTCATCAACGGTACAGGAAGCACACGATTTCGCGCTTATCTCCCAGGCTTCAACTCTTAAGTCCAGGGTGCCATTTCTGCATTTTTTTGATGGATTCAGGACCTCTCACGAGATCTCTAAAATTAATATGCTTAGCGACGAACAGATGAGGGGGATGATAGATGATACTCTGGTTCGCGAGCATCGATATCGTTCTTTGAGTCCTGAGCGCCCCTTTATCCGTGGAAGCTCACAGAATCCTGACATTTTTTTCCAGGCACGTGAGGCTTCAAACCCTTACTATACTGCTGCAGTATCGGTCGTTGAGCAACTTATGATGGATTTTGAAAAGCTGAGCAGTCGCTCTTACCGGCTTTTTCAATATTGTGGTGATCCGGAAGCAGAACGGGTTATTATCATAATGGGATCAGGAGCTCAGACAGTGGAAGAGGTGGTTGAACAGTTGAACCTGAAAAATGAGAGGGTTGGGGTATTGAAGGTTCATCTTTACCGTCCTTTTTCGGCAGCCCATCTATTGAAGGCACTTCCCTCTACTGTAAAAGCGATAGCGGTTCTGGACAGGACCAAGGAACCAGGAAGTGCCGGTGAGCCGCTTTATTGTGATGTGGTTACTTCAATCAATGAGGGTGCTGGTAACAGGGATTTTCCTTTGGGCGTGGTTCCCAGGGTTGCAGGTGGCCGATATGGTTTATCATCAAAGGAGTTTACCCCGCCTATGGCACACTCCATCTTCACTTATCTTCATAAAAACTGTATACCGAATCATTTCTCTGTAGGAATAGAAGATGATGTGAGCTTTCAGAGTTTAGCCATAGAGAAAAACCAGTATTCAGAGCCACAAGACAGAATATGTGCCCTGTTTTACGGGTATGGTTCCGATGGAACGGTGAGTGCCAATAAAAATTCACTTAAGATCATTGGGGAGACCACCGGTTATTATGTGCAGGGTTACTTCGTTTACGATTCAATGAAATCCGGTTCCATGACTGTTTCTCACCTGCGTTTTGATAATAAACCCATCAATTCTCCTTATCAGATCTATCAGGCGAACTTTATTGGGTGTCATCAGTTTATATTTCTTCAAAAAACAGACATGCTGCAGTATGCTTCTGAAGGGGCAGTTTTTCTTCTTAACAGCCCATATTCATCCCTGGAGGTCTGGAATAAATTCCCGGTATCTGTGCAGAAAGCAATAATCGACAAAAAATTGAAGGTTTACGTAATTGATGCCGGCAGTATAGCAGAGCAAATCGGGCTGGGTGGTCGGATCAACACCATTATGCAGACCTGTTTTTTTGCACTCAGCAAACTTATCCCAGAGGAAACTGCGGTCAAAAAAATAAAGGAGTACATTTGCAGCAGTTATGGAACAAGAGGAGAGGCAATCGTTTCGATGAATTTGGAGGCAGTTGATTCTGCAATCAGAAACCTGCATCAGTTGCAGATTCCCGAACAGCCCGGAAGCAATTTTGATCTGCGGGATGCGGTTAGTTCCGATGCAACTTCATTTGTAAAATTAAACACTGCCAGAATATTGAGAGGTTCTGGTGATGAACTTCCGGTCAGTGCATTTGAAGCTGATGGTACTTTCCCCAGTGCAACAAGTAAATATTTAAAGCGTGGAATCTCTGCTCAGGTTCCGGTGTGGGAGCCGCAGTTGTGTATTCAATGTGGAAAGTGCTCTTTTCTGTGTCCTCATGCGGTAATCAGGGCTAAAGTTTACGAAAAAGCAGATCTGACTGGTGCACCTGAATCTTTTCCGTCGGTTCCTGCCCGTCATCCAACTCTTAAAGGACAATACTATACTGTTGCTGTGTCGCCTCAGGATTGTACCGGGTGTCGGGTATGTGTGGAAGTGTGTCCAGGCAAAGATCGAAAAGAGCCTAAAGTAAAGGCTTTGAACATGCATCCTAAAAATCCTGTGCTTCAGAGCGGCGAACGGAACTGGGAGTTTTTCCTTAATCTACCTGAATACAGCAGGTCTGTATCGACCATGCGGGAGCTTCAGTTTGTAACTCCGCTTTTTGAGTTTTCCGGAGCGTGTGCTGGATGCGGAGAGACTCCTTATCTTACTTTGCTCAGCAGACTATTTGGAGATCATGCCCTTATTGCTAATGCCACTGGCTGCTCATCAATTTATGGAGGTAATGAACCGGTAACACCCTGGGCTATCAATAAAGAGGGGAAAGGGCCTGCCTGGTCCAATTCTCTTTTTGAAGATAATGCGGAGTTCGGTCTGGGCTTCAGGATTGCTATCGATAAGCAGATCGAGCAGTGTAAAGAGCTTCTTGATAAACTGGAGCCGCAGATCGGTAAAGAGCTAATGGAGGCTCTGATCAGTGCAGACCAGAACAGTACAGATGATATTGAGCAGCAGCGAAACCGGGTTACTGCTTTACGGGAACGATTGAAACAGATAGACAATAAAGAGGCAGATGATCTGCTGGCTTTATCTGATTCACTGATCAAAAAAAGTATATGGCTGGTGGGTGGTGATGGCTGGGCTTACGATATTGGTTTTGGCGGACTGGATCATGTACTTTCGATGGGGCGAAAAGTTAATATATTGGTGATGGATACAGAGATGTATTCAAATACTGGTGGTCAGATGTCCAAAGCTACGCCCGTTGGGGCAGTGGCCAAATTCGCAGCCGCAGGAAAGAAAACCGGCAAAAAAGATCTGGTTATGATGGCCATGAGTTATGGTTCGGTATATGTGGCCAGGATTGCGATGGGAGCGGATCAGGCGCAGGCAATAAAAGCATTCAGAGAAGCAGATCAGTTTGAGGGGACTTCGCTTATTGTGGCCTATGCTCAGTGTATCGGACAGGGTTTCGATCTGGTTCGAGGCACTAGTCAACAGCACCTGGCAGTAGAGAGTGGTTACTGGCCTTTACTTCGATATGATCCGAGGTTGCACAAAGAGGGAATAAATCCTCTTCAGCTTGACAGCAGCGCGCCATCGGTACCTCTGGAGAATTACATTTACAACGAAACGCGCTATTCGCTGCTTCTTCACAGTAATTCTGATGAAGCAGCACGGCTTTTAACAAAGGCTAAGGAGGAAGTTGCCCGGAGGTGGAACTGGTATCAGTACTGGGCTTCCATGCCTGTAGCACCGGGAGGTGGTAATGGTTGATCTATCTATATATTATCTTTCCTTAAAGCTGAAAAATCCCCTTGTGGCTTCATCATCTCCCCTGTGTGCGCATGTCCAGAATGTGAAAAAGATGGAGGATGCTGGCATTGGAGCGGTTGTACTTCAGTCACTTTTCGAAGAACAGATAAAAAAAGAGCAGTTGATGCTTGAGAAGGGGCTTGTACAGGGAACAGAGCATTTTGCCGAGGCTCTTAACTACCTTCCGGATATCAGGTCTTCCAGGTCACAATCTTCTGATTATATGGAGCAGATTATTAAAACCAAAGAGGCGGTAGATATTCCGGTTATTGGAAGTCTCAATGGAACTGGTGTCTGGGGATGGATCAAATATGCTCTTGAGATGGAAAAAGCGGGAGCCGATGCAATCGAACTTAATATTTATGATCTTCCAGTTACCCCCAGAACCTCCGCTTTCCAGGTGGAACAAAACTGTATTACTTTGGTAAGGGAAGTGGCCAGAAGTGTCTCTATTCCGGTGTCTGTGAAGATAGGGCCTTTTTTCAGCTCAATTCCAGAAATGATAAGCAAAATTGCCGATGCTGGTGCTGCTGGGGTGGTTATTTTCAACCGGTTTTATCAACCGGATATTGATCTGCAGAAACTGGAAGTAAAACCGGTTGTGCGCCTGAGCACATCGGAGGAACTTTTGCTCAGAATACGCTGGGCTGCCTTACTCTTTGATAAAATAAAGATCGATTTTGCTGTTACCGGTGGAGTGCATACGGTGCAGGATGTTCTAAAGTGTGTTGCTGCGGGGGCGCGGGTTTCCATGATGACTTCTGCACTTTTACAGAATGGGATCAATCATGTTTCAAGGTTACTGGCCGGGATAAGTGAGTGGCTGGAGGAATACAGATATGAATCTATGGAGGGGTTCCATGGGGTGATGGGGAGAAGTTCTGTGGAAAACCCGGAGGCTTTTGAAAGGGCTAACTACATGAAGGTTTTAGGATCTTATCAGTCTCAATCGATTCTGCCCTGAATACAAATCACAGGAGTGAACTTATGGCCTATACAGATGATGAAATAAAGAGAGTTATTGTTGATCAGCTTTCCTGGGATTACCGGATCGGAATGTCGGCAATTGAAGTATTTGTGCATAATGGAGTGGTGACTCTGGAAGGCACGGTTCCTTCAAATTCGGCCCGTATGGCTGCAGAGGCGAATGTGTTACAGGTTCCAGGGGTAGTAAGTGTTAAGGATAAATTGACTTTAAAGTTTCTGCCAGGTGCTTCTATGCCTTCAGATAGCGAAATTCAGATCCGATTGTTAAATCGTTTGCTTTGGAATCCAAATATTGAGGCCTCCGGTGTGGATGTCACTGTGGACAAGGGAACTGTTATATTGAAGGGAACAACCGATACATATTGGAAAAAGATGCTGGCAGAGGAGATCGCCCATGATATTGAGGGAGTCGTTCATGTCAGTAACGAACTGGCGGTGGTTCCCACTCATGATTATGATGACAAGGCTATTGCTCAGGATATAATGGCAGCATTGGGAAGAAATTTTGAACTCGATCACCAAAGAATCGAAATCGATGTGGATAGTGGGCGAGTCACTTTGAGCGGAACGGTTCATGATCAGAGAGGGGTTCATGCGGCATACCGGGTGGCCCGTTTTACCAGAGGGGTGCGTGATGTAGTTAATCTGCTAAAGGTTCAGCAGAAAGCTGCTTAGGTATGGAATGGAAAATAAAAGTTGAAACCTACAGCGGTTATAAGTCCGATGAATACCCGGTGCGATTTTGGATTGGGGAGAAGCGGTTGGAAATACTGGAGATAGAGGACAGGTGGTACAGTCCTGGGTTCTCCTATTTTAAGGTATTTGCTGATGATGCTGCACATTACATACTTAAAAAATCGATAGAGACAGAGATTTGGAGCGTTAAAGATCTGTGAAAAGGCGCAGGTGGAGATATCCGGCCCGGGCCTATCCAATCGCACCAGGCCGAGGCGCCTGGTAAATATGTAGAGACGTCCGGCCGGACGTCTCTACGGTTAGGCGCCTGTACGGGATTTTCCTGTCAAACATCTTCTGATTCTGGTTAGGCACAATCACCTGATTTAGGTTCACATCTGGCTTCTGGAAAATATTAATTTAGGCTACTCATACTCATAAAACAGAAGAATTGTCAAACTTAGCTCCCCAGAGGTAATTTTTCTCCCTTTTAACCTTTCACCTCCGGGGTGTACAAAAAAACAGCAGGGATAATTTAATGGCAGAAAAGTTTATTTACTACATGAATCGGATGACAAAGGTGTATCCTCCCAAAAAGGAAGTTTTGAAGGATATTTCTCTTTCTTTTTATTATGGAGCAAAGATAGGGATCATTGGTGTCAATGGTTCGGGAAAGAGTACTTTGCTTAAAATCATGGCTGGTATTGATACCGAGTTTCAGGGGGAGGCCTGGATCGAGTCGGGCCGTACTGTGGGATATCTTTCACAGGAGCCCATGCTGGATGAGACTCTGGATGTCAAGGGAAATGTGGAGCTGGCTGTCAAAGAAACCCGTGACTTGCTGGAGGAATTTGAGGAGGTCTCCAACCGGTTTGCTGAAGAGCTTTCGGATGATGAGATGGATAAGCTTCTGGATCGTCAATCAAAGCTTCAGGACAAAATTGATGCGGTAGATGCCTGGGACCTGGATCGTCAGTTGGAGATTGCCATGGATGCCTTGCGGCTTCCACCAGGTGATGCGGATGTGAGCAAACTTTCCGGGGGTGAGCGCAGGCGTGTTGCTTTGTGTAAATTGTTACTGCAGAAACCAGATCTTTTACTGCTGGATGAGCCCACAAACCATCTTGATGCAGAATCGGTGGCCTGGCTGGAACGCCATCTCAGGGAGTATCAGGGTTCGGTTATTCTTGTAACCCATGATCGTTATTTCCTGGATAATGTGGTGGGTTGGATCCTTGAGATAGACAGGGGACGGGGAGTGCCATGGAAAGGAAATTACAGTTCATGGCTGGACCAGAAGTCTTCACGGCTGGCACAGGAAGAGAAAGAGGAGAGTGATCGTCAAAGGCGGCTCAAGACCGAACTGGAGTGGGTGAGGATGTCTCAGAGAGCCAGACAGGCAAAGGGGCGGGCTCGTCTTAATGCATATGAGGAGCTTCTGAATAAGAAATCGATGGACAAGATCACACGTGCTCAGATTATCATTCCACATGGACCCCGTCTGGGAAATACGGTTATTACTGCAGAAAAGCTTAGTAAGGCTTATGGAGATAAGCTGCTTTTTGAAGACCTCGATTTTGTTCTTCCCAGAGCGGGTATTGTTGGAATAATCGGTGCAAACGGAACTGGAAAAACAACTTTATTAAAGATGATTACATCTCAGGAAAAACCTGACAGTGGAAAGCTGATTATCGGAGAGACGGTGCAGCTTAGCTATGTAAATCAGAGCCGGGATGCACTGGATGGGGAAAAGACGGTTTTTGAAGAGATTACCGGTGGACAGGATACTATGCTGCTGGGAAAAACAGAAGTAAATTCCAGAGCTTATGTGGGCAAGTTTAATTTCAGCGGTTCTGATCAGCAGAAGCTTGTAAAGGAGCTTTCCGGAGGAGAACGCAACCGGGTGCATCTTGCAAAACTTCTTCAAAGTGGTGGAAATGTGCTTTTACTTGATGAACCTACAAATGATCTGGATGTCGAAACACTGCAGGCTTTAGAGCTGGCGGTTGCAGATTTTGAAGGATGCGCAGTGATAGTGAGCCATGATCGCTGGTTTCTTGACAGAATTGCTACTCATATATTGGCATTTGAAGGTGAGAGCACTGTGGTGTGGCATGAAGGCAACTATGCTTCCTATGAAGAAGCGCGAAAGGAACGACTTGGGATAACTGCCGAGCAACCTACCAGAGTGAAATACAAACCTTTGCAAAGAAAGTAATCTCTCAAATTAATTAGGTTGGAATTTGCTAAACTGAATGCTATATTAATCAGATAATTAGCCGGAAAAGATCTTTTCCGGCTAATTACTTTAAGAACAGGTACTTTGAAAGACAATTCCGGGAGGAGAGCTGCTGTATGCGTCAAGTTGAATTCATGGAAGCTTCCGATAAGGTGATGGAGCAGATCCGTAAAGGTGCATTTTTAACGGTTCAGGCTGGTGATGCTCTCAACGTTATGACTATTGGGTGGGCATCTTTGGGATTTTTGTGGGGAAGGCCCATGTTTACAATCATGGTGCGAAACTCACGCCATACTTTTAAAATCATCGAAAAATCAACTGAATTCACAGTCAGCGTTCCTATGACTGACATGTCTAAGCAACTGGAGTTTTGTGGTACCAAATCCGGTAAGGCATACGATAAATTCAAAGAGTGTGCACTTGAGATATTTCCCGGTCAAAAGGTGCGTACCCCGGTACTGGATATTGCAGGAATCCATTATGAATGCAAAATAGCCTATAAATCTGCAATTGATCCTGTTGCTCTGGTAGATTCTTACAAAAATCTATACCCCAACCAGGATTATCATTCCTTCTATTATGGGGAAATAGCATTCTGTTATTCGAATTAAAAGGGTGATTGATCAGCAATAAGAAAGAAAATGCCGAATACCGGCAATTCGTAGAGACGTCCGGCCGGACGTCTGTGAAGTCATAATCCTCTGAACCATTCTGGTGTCAATTTTACCTTTCCCTTAAGAGCGTTATCGATAAGGGCCAGTGCAGTTTCTTTGTCACGAGGAAGGCGTGCCCGAAGAGGAAGATAATTAGATGCGTGATTGGCGTAAAAATAGCCTGGTCGAAGATTGGTATATTGCAGCATAATCCGGAGTTCTTTAAGTATTTCAAGTGGTCCCATTAGATTAAATTCCCCCCTTTGTATCTGAGTGTAAAGACGGGTGTTTTCAACAGGGATAAGACTGAGGGCACCTACATAGTTTGGGTTTATTTGGCTGAGAGCATCCCCGGTCTTTTCTGCATGAATTAAAGAGCGTTGAGGGCCTGCCAACCCTAACAGAACGGTAATAAAGAGGTTTATGCCGGCTTCTCTGACTTTCTGCCCCTGTTCGATCATCATCGATACATCACCCCATTTACCGCATCTTCTAAGCGTCTTATCATCACCGGATTCCAGCCCCATATGAATGATGCGTAAACCCAATTCCTTTAACTGCAACAGTTCATCTGAAGTTTTGCGGGCGATACTTTTTGCATTGGCATAAGCTCCCACTCTGCTTACCCAGGGAAGAGTCTTGCGAATATTAAGAAGAAGTTTCTGCAGTCTGGCAAAGGGAATTATCAGTGCATCACCATCACAGAGAAATACTTTGTCCTTATTTCTAAAGTGAATGGATGCGTACTGAAGATCCTTATCTATCTGATAATCATCCTTGATGCCAAATGTTTTGTCTTTGTAAATACCACAAAAGCCGCATTTATTATGGGAGCAACCGATAGTTACCTGAAGAAGAATACTGTCAGCCTCACTTGGAGGACGAATTATTGTGCCTTCATAATGCATGGATTTAAAATAATAAAAAATTCCCGAGATGTTTATTTTCTTTAAAATGGAATTCTGCAAGCAATCAGCAGTGGAGGTATTCTATTGTATTTTGAGATAAAATAATTCTGTGTTCTGGGTGGGAAAGGGCAAAAAGCGGTTTTGAACCCTTGCCCACAGAGTCTCAGAGTTATGTGTTAACCCGATGATAAGGCTTTGAAACAATGTTTGTGAAGTTGTACTGGCTTTCCGCTAAAAGTAGGACAAACAAACCTAAGCAGCACAGAGCTGAATCTATTAGCTGCTTACAACTGCAAAAGCGTCACAGAAAAACAAATCAGAAGCAGTGTCCTGTAATGGCTTTTGTGCATTGGCCTTCAGAGCACCTGTAGCAGATTTCATTTGGTAAAAGATTCTGCTCGAAGTAGGTGCGTATGTTTTCCAGGGTCGTTTCAGTGATCTTCTCCATGGCTTCACGGGTGAAAAATGCCTGGTGTGAGGTGACCAGCACATTAGGAAAAGATAACAACCTTGCCAGAATGTCATCACTGATTGGTTCAGCAGAAAAATCCTCAAAAAAATAATCCCCTTCCTCCTCGTATACATCAAGTCCTGCGCAACCGATTTTTTTTTCTTTGAGCCCTGTTATCAAATCGCGGGTATTGAGGAGTTTACCTCTTCCTGTGTTGATTATCATTACTCCATCTTTCATTCTGGAGATGGTGTCGGTATTGATCATGTGCACATTTTCAGGAGTCAGTGGGCAGTGGAGGGTAACAATATCTGATTGTTGGTAGATGGTATCCAGATTAACATATTCGATACCGGTCTGTTCGGCAAATTTGTGGTCAGGGTAAACATCAAAAGCTAATATTCGCATGCCGAAGCCTTTTAAAATCCCGATAACCGCTTTTCCGATCTTTCCGGTACCTATTACTCCAGCGGTTTTGCCGTGCATGTCAAATCCAAGCAGGCCATTGATTGTGAAATTGTTTTCGCGTGTGCGCAGATATGCCCTGTGGGTCTTGCGGTTTAAAGAGAGCATCAGTGCTACGGTATGTTCGGCTATGGCATGGGGAGAATAAGCCGGAACTCTTACTATATGAATTTTTCTGTAGGTGGCATCCAAATCGACATTATTATAGCCTGCCGAACGAAGGGCTAAAATTCTGATACCGTTTTGGTACAATTTATTTATTACGGGTGCGCTTACATCATCATTTACAAAGACACAAACACAATCGAATCCGGCAGACAGTGCCGCTGTATCTTCAGTCAGATGGCCAGTGATATAGTGAATTTCGTAGCCGTATCTGGGATCCTGATTGATTTTATTGAAAAACTCCTGATCGTAAGGTTTTGCATCGAATAGAATTATTCTCAGTTTCCCGTGCAGCATAGTTTTTTCCTCCTCTGGTGTGCAGAATAAATCAAAATTAGTTCAAAAAACATACCCAATCACGATTTAGATTTTTGATTTAGGATCCAGAACCCTGATTTATCGATTTTCAATTATATTCTCACAATCAAAATAGTTAAAAAAAAACCTGCAGAACATTGATCCTTATCAAGAATCTGCAGAAATCAGGATCAGCGGAAACTAAAAAAGGCAGGGTAAAGGCTTAAAACTATGCACATAATAGCTTTTTTTTATAGAAGAAAGAGTGTAATCATTTATAATATTCAATAGATAGAATAATTTCGGTAATTTGTTGTTGGGAGAGAAAGGATACCATCATGGGATACAGACTTCCCTTTTTTCTTATCGTCTCGATTTTGCTTAATCTGCCATTTTTTCTTCTTAATTGTTCGAACCCGGTAGATGAGGAGCCCTTGCGTTGGAAAACAGTAATGGAAGTACCGGTAACTAACCGGTCTTTTGTGATTGCAGATGAAATGGACAACCTTTTTGATATCGACGATATGGATATCCTTTATGGCGACTCGAAGTATAAGGAAGATGACATTTCTCTGCTGGAACCAGATTCACTGATAGGTGATACTCTTGAATTCTCGATTTTCAAACGGGATTCTTCCAGTTTCGAAATACATGAAGAAAAACTCAATGATCAGCTCTACACGGCTTCTTTGGGTCCGGTGGTTATAGCTAACGCGCCGCAAATAGCAGAAACACTGGTGGTATCATCAGACGGACCATTTAATATCACTTTACCGGTTGTATTTGAGAAAGTTTACAAAGTGGTTTTTTATGATACTGCAATTAACATCATGCAGATAGAGCTTACCAATCTCTCACCTTCCGATATTAACAGCTTTTCACTGGAGATCGTTGGTTTAGGCATTGGGTCTGTGGAAAAGCTTGCTGCTGGTGAGACTGCAAAGATTGGAATTGCGGTCAGTGGGAAAACCCTGACAAATCCGGTTCAGCTTAATGTTTCCGGTGTAAGCAATATTTCAGATTTGCGGATAGCCGTGTCTACCAGTGTGAATGGACTCTATGCCTATAGCCTTACAGTTGATGACCATCTGGTTGCTTTCAATAAGCAGTTTGCTAACCCCTATGAGATGACCGATTCGATTGATATCGATTATGTGGATATCAGGGATGGCTTTTTCATTTATGAAGTCACAAACCACACCGGGATAGAATTGAGGGTTCAGGGTATTCATGAGCACCTCTGGAAAACCTCTTTTGCGGAAAGAAACTCCTATAACAGGTACGAAGATTTGCTCAATGTCAGTGCAAGTGATTCAATGGAAAATTACTTTGGATTTATTACCAATGGAGAAGTTGTTGCACCGCCCAGGCTGGAACAGACCTTCAGTAAGGAAAACCGCTCCCAGTCACGTCTTTTTACGCAATGGGATTCGGTTTTGCAAAAAACTGTCACTTGGGTCAGATATACTGTTTCCACTGGTAATCCTAGTGGAGATACCATCACCCTGTGTGCAGATGACACATTGACATTTACTATCTATTCCGATTTCAAATACCGACAGCTCTGTGGCAGGGTGGTTAAACCGATTGGAATTACCAGTGACACCCAAAAAGTGGCCATCAATTTCCCCTGGGGAGAATCTGCCCCCGATTCGCTGAGAGGAAAGCTCGTTTTGCATAATGTCTATAGTGATATTCGACTCAAAACCGAAATGGCACCCAATTCTAGCATCGATTCTGTTTATTGCAATTTTGAAGTCTTCGATCTTAAAAATCCAAATATCAAAGATACTCTGATCAATAAGTTTATCGGAGTGGTTAATGGTTCTCTTTTCAATGCAAAAATAGATATAACCGATGTAGTCAATCTCTACCCGGACACGGTTGCAACAGTAACCAGACTGTATGTACCCACAGGTACTAGGATAATATCAGAAAATGGCCTGCAGATCAGTGATGACGATTATGATAAGTATTCAGGAAAGATGAAAATAGGCGCAATCACAGACTACAGACTGAATGCCAGATTCGATTGGGAGGTAAAGGAAATGGTGAATATGGATCTGGGTGGTGAGGAATTTCCAATATATGAAGCGATGAGATATATCCGGAAACTGGAGAAGAGGCAGCTTGAATTCGAAACAGAAATTTTCAACAGTTCAAATCTGAATATGACTTTATTTGCTCTGGTGGCCCCCTATCATCTGATAGATACTCTGGATTCCATGTCTTCAGATGATGCTTTTTATCTGATTGCACAGGAAGGGGAGGCGGAAAAACGCGGTCTGGTCAATTTTCTGGGATATAAAGGAGTGAGTATACCGGCAAGATCACTGGATTCTGCAGTAGTAAATGTTGTCCGCTGGAATCATCAGCAACTGGAAACCGTTTTGAGTTCGGACACCTGTAGCTGGAGATGGTTTATGAAATTTCATAAAAATGAGCGTGATGCATTACGAGATGACGATTTTATCAGAATAAATTCTAAGATGCGCATTGAAGGTATTAACAATACCGATTCATTGATAATGTGGTAGCTCACTTCTCGGAGAAAAAAATGAAAAAAATAGTTGGAATTAACATATTACTGATTTTGCAATTGACCGTTACTG
The DNA here is from genome assembly GCA_023412475.1 of Fibrobacterota bacterium. Lineage (GTDB taxonomy): Bacteria > Fibrobacterota > Chitinivibrionia > Chitinivibrionales > Chitinispirillaceae > JAAYPC01. The sequence goes on from JAEYNR010000036.1 coordinate 33,085, forward strand.
CTGCAGTTGATCCTACCACCTCCGGTTTGGGCTTTACCCTTGGGCGCAATGTCAATGGTCACACTTTTGAAGCAGCTTTTAATAATCCTGCAATCCTGGGTGTCCATAGAACCCCCAAGTCAGGGCTCATATTACCGTTAACCAATTTCAGCGTAGGGCAATGGAGCGATAAACTGACATTGTCACCTACCAACCGTTACTGGGTAGCTGACAAAGAAGAGCTTTCTGCTTTGATAACCAAAGTTCTTAAAAGAAGCTATCGGCTGGATGGATTAAGTCCAGAGGAGGTTTTCAGAAAACTGGGAAAAAAACTGCAGGGGGGATTTTCAATTTACAGTGGCTTAAGTACTACTCTTCTGAATTATTCAGGAAACCGATTCGGATTTGATATTACCACACATTTCAATAGTGAATCAAAAATTCCGGAAGGACCTTTAATGGTTTTATTCGGTACTGATAAGGGCCTTAAAGAAGGTAATAAGCTGGATCTCAGTGATTTAAGACATAAGTCAATATGGGCCACCGATTTCTCTTTTCTCATGGGACTGCCAGTCAATATTCCAGCTTTACATAGTTTTTTCAGGCTCGAACAGGGAGCCGGTGGGGTAGGGCTTAAATATGTCATGGGACATTCGGCATTGATTGCTGAAACCAAGTCGGGCAGCCTTTATTATAACGAAAATACTAATGAAATTGAAGCGGATGGATCGGTCAATGTTCGCACCGCTGGAGCAGGTTTTTCGGGCCCATGGAGATTTGACAATCCTTTTGGCAGCGCAATACCGGTTTCCGGTCATGGAATCGGAGTGGATGTCGGAGGTATCTTGTATAATAATAGAGCTAAGTTCTCAATCAATGTACAGAATCTGGGAGTAATCTTCTGGATGAAGGATGCCAAAGAAGCCATCTATCAGTTGAAAGATAAAAATCTAGATGCTCTCAATATCTTAGATGGTATTGAAGAGGCCAAAGATAACAATGGAAAGACTGAACTTTACATTTTCGATCAACTGGTTAACGACACGCTTCAGAAAACAAAGGTCTTTACAACACTTCTTCCATTGTCTTTAAACATCGGTTATTCCTATTCCTGTGACTTTTCCAAATCCCATCCGATGCTTGCTCAATACGTAAATGTAGCTGCAAACTATGAACAGCAGCTTGATGGAGGACCCGGGCGATCCTACATACCCAGAATATCTATAGGAGGAGAAACAGGAATGTTGCGCGGTCACTTCCCTTTTCGTATTGGGTATGTTTTTGGTGGTCCGGAAAAAATCGCTTCTGCGTTCGGGTTTGGAATAAAAGCAAGGGTTGGAACTTTTAACTTCAGTTGCAAATCAATCGGTACTCCTGTGTGGATTCCAAAACGCGGTATAGAGCTGGCTGCAGGATTCCAGCTAAACTGGGGAATGACTTCGGATGCAGATAAGGATGGAATCATGGATAGAGATGACCAGTGCCCATCGGTCCCGGAGGATAAAGATGGGTTTATGGATGAGGACGGGTGTCCGGATTACGACAATGATCAGGATGGTATAGCTGATTCCCTTGATAAATGCCCCAATGTTGCAGAGGATTTGGATGGTTTTGAAGATGAGGACGGGTGTCCCGATTATGACAATGATCAGGATGGTATAGCTGATTCCCTTGATAACTGTCTCAATGTTGCAGAAGACAAGGATGGTTTTGAAGACAATGATGGGTGCCCAGAATATGACAATGATCAGGATGGTATAGCTGATTCTCTCGATAAATGTCCCAATGCTGCAGAAGACAAAGATAGCTTTGAAGATGACGACGGGTGTCCGGATTATGATAACGACAAGGATGGAATACCGGACTCTCTGGATGGATGTCCTGACATACCAGAGACTTATAATGGTTACAGAGATGATGATGGTTGCCCGGATACTCTTATCAAACCAACCGAAAAGGAAACCAAAGTCCTTAATACAAAATTAAGAGCAGTTAACTTCAAGTCTGGAAGTGCAGTGCTGCTTCCGGGGTCCTTTGCTGCGCTGGATTATATCGTCTCTTTTCTGAATCAGTTCTCTCATTTACGCTACGAAATCCAGGGACACACTGATTCTCAGGGCTCCGATGATTTTAACCTTGTGCTCTCTGCTGCTCGTGCTGCAACGGTAAGAGGATATCTGCTGTTAAAAGGAGTTCAGGACTCCAATCTGATCGCTATCGGATACGGTGAGTCGATGCCTATTGCTGATAACAACACTGCTGCTGGAAGAGCGATTAACCGCAGGGTGGAATTTGTAATTATAGAGACAAACGATCAGTATAACATACTGAGAGAAAGAGAATCTGTGATAAGGGAAATGGTGGAGAAAGCAAAAATTAAACGCAGCTATTAAAAGATTCTTTACCCCCGGAGTTGAGTTTTCAACAGGGGAAACACTTCGGTTCTGGGGTACAGTGCCCCAGAGGTGAAGTGTTTATAGATCAAAAAAACAACTCTGGGGTGATTCAGACCACATCTGAGCCGTAGTTGATGAAACTTTTCCGTTTCTATATTTATCCGGTGATCTCAAGGGGATTCAGATGACTGTTTCTGCAGGCTTTCCAGCCAGTAACCATACAGATCGTTCAGCGTTTTCTCAAAAGGGATGATCGCCTGCCAGCCTGTCTCTTTTTTTAACAGAGAATTGTCGCCCAGCATTATCGTGTTGGTCTTGTGGGAACGCAACTTTTTTTCATCAGATTTTATGGTTATCTCTTTTGTGGATTTCGATATGAGAGAAGTCAAGATCCATTGCAAAGAGATGCCCTTTCCGCTGCAGACATTGTATACTCTGCCACTTATTCCATTCTCCAGTATTGAACAGTATGCTCTGACCACATCTCTTACATCAGTAAAATCGATAACTGAATCAAGATTTCCAACCGATATTGTAGCATCAGTTAAGCCAATCTCTATCGAAGCGACTTGCTTTGCCCAATCAGAGCAGACAAAACGTGGGGATTGTGCCGGGCCGGTATGATTAAAGGAGCGTGTACATCTTACATCCAGACCATATTGTCGATGGTACTGTTGACCGATCAGTTCGGCTGCATATTTGGAGATCCCGTAAAAATTGGTAGGCGATGGATGAATAGTTTCTGAAACCTGCTCAGAGTTGATATCATCACTATACTCTTTTGAAGAACCGATAAGAAGGACTTTTGCAGAGGGGCAGTGCTGCTTAATAGCATCCAGGATCGAAACCGTACCCATAATATTGATTTCCAGAGCATGAGCTGGAGAGAGGTCCGCTTCGGGAAGATAACTGATCGCTGCCAGATGGCAAATTGTGTCAGGTTGAACACTCTGTAGATACCTGCCCAGCAAACTGGTGTTTAAGATATCGATCTGCTGATACACTACCCTATCATAGGGGCATTGCGCCCAGCGATCAATTCCGTATACTTCCAGGTTATTGCTGATCAGATATTCGGAAAGCCATTTTCCTACAAAGCCGGTTATTCCGGTTATCAGTGTTTTTCGTGTAGCAGTCATAATTATCTTATTTTTTTTTCAGTTAATTTGTAAAAATATATACTTTTAGCCGAAGCTCCAAAACAGAATTACAGTCTCACCAAAAAGTAGTACACTGCATGTAATAGTGGTTTGTGGGCAAACTTGTGCAAACGTTCTGCCTTTCTTTTACCTTTTCGGTACGGTTTTTATCGATTAACCACACATGATGAGTTTGGTGATTTGGTGCTGGACTTATCTATACACCCCAGAGTTGTAATCTGTCACACATTGGGTTTTCACTTCCGGGAAAAGCTGTAGCAAAATTATACCTTAGCAAGATGCATTTTGAGCAGGAAAAAGACAAAGCTAGAAAAGTGGTTTGTTTTCAGGCTTTTGAGATGGCCTTCTTCACTGGTATAGGGGGTGTGCGACTGCCTTATGGTTCGGGTTTGGGCTCCCCAGAGGTAAATTTTCTACTTCATAACATTTCATCTCTGGGGCAGACTTCCTGGAATGAAAGTTGCACCTCTATTTCCCAAAAATGCCTTTTTCGAAAAAGGAAAAAAATCCAATGAGCACAAAACCAAGAATCGTCGCCCCTGGTGTTATCTACCACGTTTCATCAAAAGGAGTACAGGATCTTCAAATGTTTGAAAAAGAGGAGCTAAAAGTCTTCTTTCTTGAACAGTTGTCCAGAACCCTCGAAAAATACAATTTCACCTGCCTTGCTTTTTCGATCTCCTTAAACCAATACCATCTGGCTCTTCGATCGGACCAACTGTCCATCTCTCTTGCAATGCAGCAGTTTAATTCTATTATTGCAAAAAAAGTAAACAAAGTGCTTAAGCGGGAAGGAACTGTTTTTTTCAGACGGTTTAGCTCTGTCATAGTAGAAGATAACAGACTTATAGACCTATTAAGAGAAGTTCATCTGGAAGGGGTAGAATTGGGTGAACTGAGCCTGGACGAACTCAGCCACTATAAGTTTTGCAGCCATTCGGTTATTATGGGAAACAACTTTTCCGATATAATAGATAAAGAAGCTATACTGAAACTGGCTGAGTTGAGTTCCAAAGAGAAATATCTTGAACTCATAAAAAAAACAGAATGCTTGGATGGTTTCTCCAAAATGATAAAAGATATCGAGCGTGGAAAAACCGGATTCCAGAAACCGCAACTGTATGTGATAGGAAAAGAGGAGTTTGTTAAAAAAATTATTGAGATAGACCGGTGTAGACGTGCTCGCATTGCCCGCCATATAAGTGAAAATATCGGTATGGAGAAAGTTGAGG
>JAEYNR010000037.1 GCA_023412475.1 Fibrobacterota bacterium
CCTCAACTTTCTCCATACCGATATTTTCACTTATATGGCGGGCAATGCGAGCACGTCTACACCGGTCTATCTCAATAATTTTTTTAACAAACTCCTCTTTTCCTATCACATACAGTTGCGGTTTCTGAAATCCGGTTTTCCCTCGGTCGATATCTTTTAGTATTTTAGAGAAACCAACGTTACTACCTGTTTCTTTTATGAATTGAAAATATTTATCTTTTGAATCAATTCCCATCAGCTTCAGTATCTTATTTTTATCTATTATATCTGAAGAGTTATTTTCCATAATAACCGAATGGCTGCAGAATCCATAGTGGTTAAGTTCATCAATGCTCAGTTCACCCAATTCAACTCCTTCCAGATGAATTTCTCGGACAAGGTCTTTAAGTCGGTCATCTTCTACTATTACCGAGCTAAAACGTCTGGAAAAAGCTGTTCCTTCCCTTTTTAGTACTTTGTTTACCTTTTTTGCAACAATGGAGTTAAACTGCTGCATTGCAAGGGAGATGGACTGCTGGTCCGATCGAAGAGCCATGTGGTATTGGTTGGTAGAAATAGAAAAAGCAAGGCATGTGAAATTGTATTTCTTGAGAGTTCTATCCAATTGTTCAAGAAAGAAGGCTTTTAGCTCCTCTTTTTCAAACATTTGAAGATCCTGTACTCCTTTTGATGAAACGTGGTAGATAACACCAGGGGCAACGATTCTTGGCTTTGTACACATCTTTATTCTCCTTTTATGAAGAAGGGATTTTGGAAATGAGAGGGGCAATTTTCATTCCAAGATGGTTAGCCCCAGAGGTGAATGGTTATTAAGGAGAATAATTATCTCTGGGGAGACAATAGCCGGATCAAAATCAGTTGAAAAAAACACAACCACCAATTGATTAAGCTCAAAAATCATAGAAAAAAAGCAACAATCTTCTACCGTCTTTTTTAAGCTCAAAATCGGCTCTTTTTAAAAGGTAAAAATATTGCCTGATCGCTTTTCATCGATATTGAAACTGCATTTATGCAGTTATTCTGCCCATATTTGAATTTTATCAGTTCTCCTTTACCTGCTATCACAACAACTGGTAAAGGAGAATAATTAAGTAGTCACTGATTAGTTTGTTTCTAAGAGAATAAAATTACCTATCTTTGACGCACGACATGATACCTTATTGAGGGGGATCCTCTTGAGTTTTTGCAGCATTTGAGGTAAAATGCTTCTCTATGATAATATTGTGAGGAAGACTGTCTCTTTTTGTTCCGATCAGGCCACCAGCCCAGAAATCGATATATCCGAAATGATTCAGTGCTGTAAAGGCAAGATATAGTAAAACACAGATAAAAAGCAGTTTAGGCCAGGGAGATTTTTTCTCAGCATAAGGATCGGAAATATCCCGATGTGAGCCCGGGGGTATCGCGGCTACATGTGTCAATATAGCTCCAAAAGGGACATTGATCCGTGCTCTACCGTTTATTGCCCATCCGCTGGCATCAAGGATCGGACCTAAATTACGTTTGCGAAGTTTTGTATATGCAAGAATTATTGATGGCGCTGAGATAAGCGCAACCAACCCGATAATAGCTCCAACAACCGCCAGTGGGCCCAACTTGACAATTCCCGCAACATACCCTAAAAGTGTGGCAATAAACGTACCAAGCGCGCCAGCCGCAACTCCCAGAGCTGCAACAATACCGATATCAAGTTTTTTAGGCTGCAGTGGTGTGTCGATTTTCATTTTGTCTGCATTGACAGCAGTATTTGCAGCTTGAGATAGCTTTTCAGATGATTGTGTCTGAGCGTCTGTAGCCCTTTTTGCAACCTGCGATTCGATCACCCGCACCAGCCCTTTGTAGGGTTGCCAGAATGCTTGAGCTATACTAATTGGGTTTTCAATTATCTTCACAATTGTTGCATCCCAATCTTTCCCGTTACGGTCATAAAAAACTCCGTTACGACCAACCATCAGATTCTCCGAATCTCCGTTGGTAAAAGCTGCAACAATTGTGATTTTACCGGATTCACCTTTCCGTGTGCAGTCGCAGTATGCAAGGTAGGTCCCGGCCATGGCTGCAGTCATGCTGTGTTTGTCAGGGTTGTCCACCTTTATACAAAGATTACAGCTTCTCTGGTCAAGATAAAGAGTACCGGCCTGGAATATTGCTGGATCTCCCTTTGAATAAAAATCCTTAAAATTAACAAAATTAATAGATAATTTATAGAGATCACGGCGCAATCTTATCAGTTTTTCAATATTGGATATGGTAGAATAAAAGACTTCTTCGGCTTTATCTTGTTCTATTAGCACGGTTAATTGCGCTTTTGCTGTCCCGCAGGTCAGATGTCTTACGCGATCTTTGCCTATAAGGTCAAAGCCCTGATTTGGTTTACGACTTTTCCATGAAATAAGGGGTTTGAATATCGATAAAAGTATGTCCCAGTCCGATAAGGAAAGCGATTCGCGGGAACCAAAACAAGGTTTTAGAACAATGCTCTCTAATTTTCTTACTTTCTCTATCCAGGCTGGATTTAAACCGCTGCTAAGAGGAAGAAAATTCTGCCCCTTGATCCTTGCAAGAGGAAATCCGGCAAGTTCGTGGGAATCGGCAGAAAGTATTTTGCCGGCAAAATCTATATATCCTTTTTCATTGTTATTAAATAGATCTGCCGCGTTGTCATCAAATTCGGCAACCGCACAGCGCAAATAATAATCATCAATTTTGTCTTTAATTGACAGTATTATATCAACAGCTTCAAAAGGATCTTTGACATTATCACCGCTGGGATATGTAAACTTCATTTGTTCCGCTTCGGTTAGCCAGGAATCATATTCATGAAGTTGACTGAAAAAACTGTTAAGTTTTTCAATATCTATGCCCGGTTTTTCTGAACGATCCACTACAGATCCGGTTACTGAGATGATATCGCGAATTACACTCTTTAACGACTCATCAACGGCAGATTCTTCTGTGATTATGCCATCGCCATTAAACCCTTTTGCTCTAAAGGCTTTTTCCAGCGCCTGCGCATCCGCTAAGGTAAGCGTTTCAGATTCATCCTTGCCTATAGTTTTTAGTGCATTTTTGACTGAAACGGCAAGACTTCTTCCTTCATCAGAATCGTCATTTATCATGTCAAATGAAATTCCGTCTCCTCCAGGAACCAGGTCATCTGGATTTTTAAGCAATCCTGCAGACCATTTAATAGCAGCAATCAGCTCAGGGGCACGTATACGTCCATCGTTATCCGTGTCAATCATAAACAGTGTCTTTTTATCAAAGTGTACATTACCGGTTGAACAGGCTAAGGCAACCCATAGCTTCTGATCTAGTTGATCTAACGAGAGAAGATCCCGCGCAGAATCGATCCTTACCTGATCAAAACCTCCGGCGCAGAAAAAATGCCAGGCATGTGCGTTTCCTGTCTGTTTATGCTTCTTTTTCATTTATTAATTCCCTTTGAATGCGCAATCTGTAGAAAAACTGTCCCAGGCTCAGCCAGGATAATTGCCATAACTAATTTGCAATAGTATAGGTAAGGGCCAGGCCGACCGTTTCACGTAACCGCACATCGCTGTCGATCTCTTTATCATAAAGGATCTGTGCGTAAAGGTTCAGCATTATATATTTAGTCAGTGTAACACCCAGAGTGTTTTCCCAGGTTACATCCGGATAGCGCCAGTCCTTCTCCATGCTGCTGCCTTGTGTTTGATCGGCAATGCTGCTGAAAATGGCTTCGTATACCTTTATCTGTGCTATGTAACTCAGCCTGTTGTCTTTGGACATCGCCTTGAAATCTGTGACAAACTCCACACCGCCGTCATTGGTTACTTTTTTTCCAGGATGCAAAGAATCGGGAAGCTGATAATTCCGTTCAATTGATTGACGGACGGCACCACCTATTCGTGCATTCCAGGTGACATATTTGTTATTAAGAATGTCTTTGATGGCTCCAAAGCTTTCTGTAATCACTGCCGGGTTTAAATAAAATTTGTCTGCAGTACGCATGTCTGCAAACTGGGTAACAGCCCTGGCACTTATATAGGGATCGATAAACCCGTTTAGCGTAAACCGTGCAACCGATTCGAAATCGATCAGGTCACTTGATTTTTTCATGGATTCCCACTCTTTTTTTCCCGAAGAGTTTTCCTCTTTAATAGAAGTTTGTCCGAATTTAAGCTTTAGATTATTTATACTGGTAAGCCAAGGAGTAAAGGCACGCTGCGCAGATCCGTTAAGTTGCCATCCCCATGAAAACGCACTGACTTCATCACCGGCCCAGTTGTTACTATAATGATTGAGTGTTAATGTCAAATTAGTAAGAAGCGAATACTTCCACTTGCCTTTGACATTTGAGGAGGAATCCTGGGCAAAAGATTGAACGCTGAAAAGAGCTATAGCTGCGATTGCAGTCAGAAGCCATGAACGTGTGTAAAATGTTTTTTTCACCATAAGGCAAAAATCTCCTTTGATAGAAATTTATCTGATCAATGTCTAATGTTTAAAAGAAGGAGAAAATACAATTATGTTCAATAACGTTCAACAGATAAATTAAAGTAAAACAAATAGCCCGGGAGTTTAAGTGCCTCAATGTTGAAAATTCTGCAGGTATTCTGTAAATAAGGGGTACTATGGAACCTGTTCGTTGTGAAAAGAGCGGCTATGTTATTATGTAGAAAATTAAAAAAAGCAAAATAGCGCATTCTCTGTAGAGCCCAGGGATTCCAAAGCTGTGAAGAGAATCGCTTGAATAAAAACGGCCATACTTTAAAAAGAGGTTTCGCACCAAATAAAATACAGTTACAAGTAGGTGCGATATAGTAGAGAATTAAAATTTTGAAATTTTATAATTGTAAGGAATACTTGTACCAACCACTACATCTGCAATCTTTTGGATTATCAACCAGTCATCCATATTGCTTTGATGATCAAATTCCAATGGTTCAATTTCTTTTACATCACTAAATTCCACAAGACAGAGACACTTCTTATTCCATCTTATTTTTTGTTTTTCAGATAAGTTCAACTTACTCTGATTTTCTTCCAGAACTTGCAACGATTTGTCTTCAGTTAAATTAACATGGTTTATCACACTAGTAACTTCAGCCCTGGCGGTGATCTTTTTGTATCCTTTTTTCATGAAGTAGAGTGTTTCTCCTTCATAAACCCTGCTATGAGGAATCTTTCTTCCGGAAGAGCCCCTCACAATCATTGTTTTTGTTTTATTCAGAATTTTTTCCAATACCTTTTCTTTATCATCGCAATAAACCAGATGTACCATATAATATCCTTTGATTATTTATATCTTAAATTGATTACGGGTTAAGATACAATCTGCTCATAAATAAGAAAAGTGGCAACCAGTACCAGCCAATGGAACGGTTCTGTTCTTGAAACAATGATGCAGTGTGGTATTGATCATACGGAACAAAAATTTGCATTTTAATAGAATATTTGAAATCTATAGTTGAAGCCATCTACCAATAGCTTCCTGACATTGCTATAGTCACTGAAGTTGTTAGTCGCTTCGCTTGGCAATTTACGCTCCAATTGACCCGATGCAGGTCATGGAAGTGAACGGAAACGTCGTTTTAATAGGTCATTTCTGGCTTTCAGTAAACCACTGGCTAAGCCAGTGGGGCCAGATGTCTCGTAAAGGCACTGTCGTGCCTTCTTGCTTTCGCGGCTTTGCCGCTTAATCAAGCTACCGCTTGTAGCGGTAGTACTTGACTCATAAGGTGAAATTGATTATACGTGCTTTCCTGAAAAAGTATCCCGAAAAGATCCGAATCGATTCTTCTTCTTGACCCGTTATCTCCAAACGATGGATTATCAAAACAGTTACTTAGTCCTGAAATTTACAGGAAAAGTGGTTTTGAGAAGGTTAGGAATATGGTTTATATGAAGTATGTTGCTCTGTTGCGCATACTGCCGATTCTTAAACCGCTCATAAATACGCCTGGAGTGTGATACCTGCCATGCACCGGGTATTAGTATATTTTGTGAAGATCAAACTACTGAGAACTTTAGAACTGATATTCCACCTGTTGAGAAGATAGAGCAAATAAAATTTAAGGACAAGCAGGATACTTTTCCCACTCTCCATGAGCAGAAGAAATGTTCGTCTTTTTTGCTTATTATGGGGACTACTTTACGTTACAAACCGAATAAAGAATGTGCAAGACCCCTGAGTGCTTGCCCGGCACGCGGTCCGGATCGCGCGAGAAGTTTTGATTTAAGAGTGCATACTGGTATTTTCTTGTCGTGAATAAACCGGCTTAACTGATTATCAGTGGAAAGCAGCGGATTAATACATTCTTCACTGCACCGTCGACATCGTGGTACAAGTATCAGTTCTGGAGAATCGGCGACAATTTTCTCGATGATCGAATGCGTATTCTCACCAGTTCTCCGTCCGGCAAGTTTGCAATTCATAAATTCAATTGATGCGGCTATGCAACAATCGTACCATGACTGGCAATGAAAATTACAGAGATAGCAAACCACCTTTGATGGCTGATCTGTAACTGTGTTTTTGACAGAAGCAATTTCTGATTGTACGCACTCTGCCAGAGCTTCAAATTCTTGTTCAGCTCCGGTAACCATACCGATACATTTGATCATCGAAGGCGCTTTAAACACCGGATAGGGGGGGATTGTCGCGACCATGATACCTGATTTTTTTACTTTGTCTAGTAATCGTTTGTGTAATGTTGTTCCGTAAACAAGGTCCGGTTTCATGGCGTATATTTCTTCTACTTTTACAGTGCTGAATCCTCCCACAACAGGAATTGAAGCACATCTTTCGGGCCAGTCGCATTGTTGGGTGCGTCCCACAATGCGATCTCCAAATCCGCAGGCAAAGAGCGTTTCGGTAATAGATGGGGCAAGCGAGACAATTCTCTTAAAAAAGCTGAATGATTTGTTGTTCATATAAACCGCCCTCCTTCTTGTAAAAAAACTGGGTAACACTCAATAGTGCTTTTGTTTTAGGGAAACAGCGATAGCAACTGCTGCAGCCCGGGAAATGACCCGACCTTCTGATGCGGGTATGCCGGTTTCTGAAATCAAGTATGCGATAACGGAAGCCAATGTGCGTTCACCTGAAATGTCGAATGAAGGATGTATTCTCACTTCAAAAAAGTTATTATAATGATTTTCAACGGTCCGGACCTCGTCATCGTCTGTACTATAGGACGTCTTGGTTCTGTCCAGATAGGGCCAGTAGTTATCCGATTTGACGAAGTTAAGTGAACCGAATATTCTGATCTTATCAGTAAAACAATAGTTGGTTTCTATACTATACTTCAGATATCCATAAGCCTCAAAAACGGCTTGAGAACTGACAGATTGGGATTTAATTGATGATTTGCTTTTCAAGTTTATTACTACACCCATCACAGAATTGAGTGGTATACCGTCGAAAAATACAAGGACTTCGTTGTCCTGAACTCCTCGAATCGTTACTGTTTGAAAGCTTTCTGTTCCGCCATACCTGCGAGTCTGCACTTCAGTTTGTTCTGCAATGACATCTGCAACCGTCTTGTTGTAACCAATCCATTCACTTTTAATAATGGATAATAATTGTGAAGCCTCAAGAAGTCGATCCCACCTGCTCACAGTAACGGTCATATTATCCAGTGCGACAATACCGTTTATGTCGGATGTTTGAGGCTGACTATTGATGCGGGAGGAATAATTTACAGAAGCAGAATCTGTTTCTGCCCCAGACAATGTTGATGATTCAAGCACAGAAGTGTCAGGATTGTTGCTTACTGCAAATGTTAATTGTGCGTATACAACGCAGATGATGAAAAACGTGCAGAGAAGATCCCTACCCCATAAATTGACGTGGCAAACCAAGAAAGGCCTCCCTGAACCCTATTCCATGAAGGTTCAAAAGAAAATGAAAGCATTCAGGCAGGTCTCCTGGCTCTCCCGGTACTGTTGCCTTCCCATTCCAGCTTGGAACAGTGGCTTGGATTGACAGTCCTCGGTTCTTAAAAAAAATGAACCGATATCAGGATTACAGTGGCAGGTCCGCTCCGGACTTAAACCGGTATTCCCTTGCTCCTGAAATATTGAATGTTACTTGATTAGTAAAAAGATAATTTAATGATACCTAAATTGGACGATATATTGACATAAAAAAACACCCTTTGAGGCGTTTAATACAGTAAATTATAGGTGACATAACTTATAATAGCTGGAATTAAATCAACACTCAAAAGGTGATAAGATGAAG
>JAEYNR010000084.1 GCA_023412475.1 Fibrobacterota bacterium
TGGAACTGTTCCAGAAGTTTCATATTTTTTAACGCCAGACGTTTCTCCTGGAGTGCTGCCAGAAAAGTCGAGTAAGGGGAGATTACCAGATCTTTTTCCAGCCCCTGCTTTAAGCCCAGACCCGGCACTCCGAATGCATGGTACTGGTAATTATGGTGAAAATCCTGAAGACTGTACCCGGATTCTGAGATACCCCAGGGGATCTGTTTCTTTTTAGCATACTCGATCTGTTTTCGCACCACCATCCGATAGGTCAGATCCCATAATGTGTTAGAAAAATTGGGTAAGAGTATCAGTGGCATAAAATACTCAAACATGGTCCCGCTCCAGGAGGACAGGGTAGGGGTGTTTTTGACCGAACTCATAGTGCGCTTTAACGCGAACCAATGCTCCATCGGTGCCTGTCCAAGGGCAATAGTTATAAAACTTGTTTGCCTTAGCTCCGAAGCAAACAGATCATAATAAGAGTTATCAAGATTTTTGTCTGAAACATTATAACCGATAGAGAAAAAACGCTGTTCGTTATCGTATAAGTGAGTGAAATCGTGTTCCAGAGCGAGACGGTCCAGCTCAACTGCCAGGCTGTTTGCCTCAGTCATGAGTTGGTTTGCCGGGTTATAGATTACTCCAGGATTAGTTTGCAAAGCATCCTCAGATTTAGCAACCAACTCTTTAATGCTGCAGATGGGCTCGTGAATCAGGTCGGGCTGCTCCAGGTCCTTGGTATTTGAAAGTTGAGGTAAAAAAAGCCTCAGTTCCTGGATGTGATTTTCGATTGTCGATAAAGCTTCGGTATTCTGAGGGGCTGATTTCTTTAATTCATTTAAAACCTGAAACCATTGTATCCACGAATAAGGTGGGTTTTTAAGATGAATCTTTATCTGATCCTGTAGTGTTTCTAATGACTGGTTGCCCTGTTCCTCTTCCCATTGAGCTATATCCAGCAGTCCCAAAAGAGTTGACTCACCAATAGGCGGTTTCTCCAGACAGTCTGCAATGCCCTGTCTTACTGCCAATAAGTAAACAACTAGATTGCCACTGTCTACAGTTGACACATATATAGGATTAAGAGGTTTTAATGTGTCTGTAGCATACCAGTTATAAAAGTGTCCGTTCCAGCGGGGCAGTTTATTCAGAGTATCCATAGTTGCACCGAGGCGCTTTATCATATCTTTGAAGCTTATATAGCCAAAGTCATAAGCTGTAACAACTGAGCATAAATACAATCCGATATTGGTCGGAGAGCTGCGGTGTGCTAAACCGTTAGGAGGATCTATCTGTAAATTATCTGGTGGTAAATGGTTGTCTGCGGAGGTAACTGTATTCTGAAAAAACTTCCAGGTGCACCAGGCAATGCTTCTGAGATAATTTTCCTCGTTTTCGCTAAGTTGTTCATAGCGTGGTTTGAGTTCTCGGCTGATTAGAAAAATGAAGAAGGGAGCTGTAAACCAAACCAGTATAGCCGTGATCATAAAAATATTCTGGTAAACGATCCATGATGTCAGACCAAGAGCTAAAAGCGTCATTTGACCTGTCAACATTTTTTTGAATGTTCCAAAAAATGAGTTATTGGTCTGCCTGCCGGTTTCTTCAGCAGTAACCCACTCCAGGAGTTTTCGCTTAGAAATTGATAAACGGAAAAGAGTTCTGATGATTGCATCAACCATTTTCAGGGCGCGGTAAAACAGTACGACAAAGCTGAATGCTGGTCTTAAAAAGTAATAGGAGAGGATTGATCCCGATTTAAACCCATTGTAAAGACCGCTGGTAAAATTTAGGAAAAGTGCGACTCCAAGTGTAATCAGGGGCCACTGAGGCATTGGTAGCTGCTTATAACCAAATAACAGTATACCTATAAAAACCAGCAATGATGGAGAAGACAAACTGCGGCGTAAATTATCTACTATTTGCCAACGACAAATCAGATCAAGTTTAACTTTGGTTTTTTTGCCGAAACGGTTACGGACCTTTGAACCAAGCCATGGGAGAAGTTGCCAATCGCCTCTGACCCACCGATGCATCCGTTCCACAGCATTTAGATATGTCGCGGGATAGTCATCAATAAGTTCGATATCGGTAACAAGTCCTGCTTTTACCAGACTTCCTTCCAACAGATCATGGCTTAGGATCGAGTTTTCCGCAATGCGGTCCCATAAGATACTGTGAAAAACGTGGACATCGTAAATACCTTTTCCGGTAAAGATGCCGCGTTGAAAAAGATCCTGATATGGATCGGAAACTGCACCGCTGTAGGAGTCGATTCCGAAGGGTCCACTAAACAGACGGGCAAAAAAGGAGTGGTGAGCGCTATTGTGGCTGATTGAAATTTTTGGCTGCAACAGACCGTAACCACGTACTACCTTTTTAGTATTTATGTCAAGTACAGGGCGATTCAGCGGGTGAGCCAGGGTACCAATCAGGCCTTTAACGGAATCTCTTGGCAACTGAGTATCTGTGTCAAGGGTAATACAGTAACGGATGTCATCTAAAAGATCGGCATTACCGTAAATATGAGAGAAGGAGAGATTTTTTTCACCGCATAGGAATGCATTAAATTCGGCCAGTTTTCCTCTTTTCCGTTCCCAGCCCATCCATTTGCCTTCCGATTTGTTCCAAAGACGCTTGCGATGAAACAAGAAAAAGCGGGTAGAGCCGGGGTCTGAGTATTTGCCGTTTAATTCATCGATTTTCTCTGTTGCGTGTTGAATAAGTAATTCTTCTCCGGGAAGACTCTCCTGGGAAGCATCAACAAAATCAGTAAGTAAAGCGAAATAAATATTTGGATCTTCATTAGCAAGATGATAGATTTCAAGTTTATGTACTAAACTCTCCACATTTGCAGAATTGGCTAGAATTGTGGGAATAACAACCACTGTTGAACTATCTTTAGGAACCCCTTTGCGAAAATCCATTTTCAAGAGTCGGTGGGGTGGAAAGATCATTGTTATCAGCAAATGAAGTTGGCTGACTGCCCATCCGCACGATAAAACCAGCGCAGGGATGGCCATTAAAGCAAGCAAAGGCCAGAGAGTTTCTTTTGAGCCAAGCTGAGAAACAAAATGGAGAATTGCATAGAAAGAAAATCCGGTAAATGCCGACAAGGCGGCAAAATAGACTAAATTTGGATGGCTGATTAACTTTTCACTGGTGCTATGTGATTTTCTTTTTTTGATATTCAATGCACCTGACAATTGGTTACGTCCTTCATCAACCAAATAATAACCTACATGTTTTGTTACCTCAAGTTGCGGTGGGCTTTGGCCGGAGTTTTCGGCCAGATTCACAACTTGCTCGGCAAGGGTATGTTCAGGGATATGCCAATGAATAGAGATCTTCTCTAATGTATGGCGAAGTGTGTCGCGACTGGAAAAATCCATTCGTTGATAAACTCCGGTCGGATCGCGTCGTAATGTTTGATCAACTAAGGATAACTCCTCAAAATGAAGGTCCCAGATAATGTTGGAGATTTGTCTCAGGCTTGTGATAAGCTGTCCGGCAGACATCCTGTTTCGTGATTGACGAAGCTGCTCTTCTTCGATCAGCTCGACCAAACTCAGGTTATGTGTTGCAGTTCGTGCTTCAAGCCAGCGACTAAGTGAATTGGACTTAAATCGTTCTCTGATAAATTTGGCCAGATAAACCAGAACAGTTGGATTGGAGAGATCCATAAAACGCTCGATTGTCTGGATGCTGCGATGGACTGTTCCAGAAAAATCACCTGAAAGTGGTGTGACACGTTTTAAAAGGACATTGGCCTGTTTAAGAGATGGAATATCTTGATTTACTATATCAAACAGTTCCCTCAATTTTTGAATTATTGTCATTCGAAAAACTAAAGGAACGGCCCACAATTCGCCCATTGTTAGTGGCTGAACGGTTTGATACTCCCATAAAAACCCCTTCAAAATTTCCGGGTCACATCGTCCCTCGGTTTGTTCAAGTAAGTCTGAGATTATTGTATAAATTCGTTTTTGACCTTTGGTCGGACCATTAATCAATGTTGGCAGTTTTTTATAATAGCTTCTGGGGAAATTTTTCCTGATAAAAAGTGCTTGTTCATTGATAAGGTAAATGTTATCCACCAGCCATTCGCTTGCAGCGGGTAAAGGGATTTTCCGCTCGAGCATGGCTTTGTATCTTTGGCAAATCTGATTAAGCTTTTTTAAATCGCAGGAGAGAGTTCTCCATACCAAAGAGCTGCTTTTATTATGACCACCGGTTTGGTGTTGAGCGGCAATATGATGAGCAAATCGAAAAAGCTCGTCAAAATTCTGATCAGAAACTGGTTTCATCTATCAGCTCCTTTCATTGTTGATAATTAAGTAAGCTTTTTGGATGAAAGTATTTATTAATACAGAATAAATTGGCCTATTTTTAGAAAATTTGCCTGATGTCTTCAGATTAAGAGCTTCTACTTTACCTTACAAATAATTGTATTTAATGAAGGGCTATAAATATCAGGAGCCAAATACGTAGCTGGGTTATTCTAATTTGGCACCTGATTTATTTGGTGCGCGCTCATTTCTTAAAGTGGTTATTCCCCTGATCCCTGAAAATAATTCATCCCAATATACTTAACATGTAAAAATGCAAGCCTTTGTTAATTTATAGACACTAACAAAGCTAAATTAATTATTGCCTTTACCAAAATCAAGCTTTGTAAAAACAGAGAAGCCAAATAAATTTACTAAAAGTATAATTTATTAAAAATGAAGCCTATAGAACTCGGATAACTGTGTACCTGTTTAAAATTCTGCAAGCACTATTTTTCCCAAATAAACAAATGCATAGCTTCTTTCATAAGAACACTTAACCTTTTGAAAATACAACAGCATTACCATCTAATAGATTATTAGCAATTCTGCTTTTTATGTAAATTCTTCAAAAATAAAGCATATTTAATATTTTCCAGTTTAAGGATGTCCACACATTTTGCTTTACAACGAATTTATGACATAATGCTGTTCCATACGATTTTCTCAAAATAATGCTAAATAAAGCTGTTGAGGTTGCATACACATTCGAAGTTGCTATTCTGCTGTTCGTACAATAATTAAACACACTATGTAAATCGAATCAATTCCATAATATGCCCCGCTGTGCTGTAAACAAACGTGTAAACGATCCTTTCCATTTACTCATATATGCTATAAACCTCATTATAACATATGTCAGAACCGCCATCCATTTTTGCCATTCTACCGCATTCTCAGCATATCCGAGAAAATACGAGAGTTTGAGTGTTTGCTTGAGCTGTTTAAAAAAAGTTTAATATCCCACGAACTTTATACAGATTACAAATGGTTGATGCTGCAAGTTCATAATTAAAGTTCATAAAAACCATTTGTAAAAGCTTACCATTTGGCCATGGAAGCTGGTCGGACACAGTTTGCATGTTATATCTATTACGACTGGGTGGTGTAGCATTACGCAATGTCGCCAGTGTACCTTTAGAAAATCGCAAAGTATCTGCAGTATCATTAAGATTTAATGCATGTGAATGGTGAGCAAAAAGCTTTGAAACGACATGATTTCATGCTGAAAATGTTCGGCAACATTCGAAGTTGCTTTTCTGCTGTCCCTACAATAATAAAGCAAACAAGCATGCAAACAGTCCTTTCCATTTACTCAATATTCTATAAACCTCATTAGAACATATGTCAGCATCACCATCCATATTTGCCATTGTACCGCATTCTCAATAGTTTGAGTGTCAGCTTGGGCTGCTTAAAAAAAAGCTCAATATCCCATTGAGCTTTATACAGATCCACAAATAGTTGATGCTGTAAGTTCAAAATCATCGGTTATAATTCCACTCGTACAAGCTTGCCCTCTCTGATTACATCACCGATAATTAAGCGAAAACACTCGGGGTACAACTGACTACTCTTATTCCTGCGAGTATTATTTTTGCATCAACAATAATACTTCTATTAGTGATTTTGATTTTTTCCAAATTACGGTAGGCCATATTTGTTTTTGCCCTACAGATCCAGAGAATCCCTCTTCGCATAAGCTCAAAGAGATGTGTTTTTTGAACTCTATTTAAAAGTGTTTTAGTGCCCCTCTTGAAAAACCCGTAGTCAGAAATCATTTTATATAACCTGCAAACGGGAGGCAATAACGCGTTTATGTTTAAAAAAGTATATGAGTATCTCCTTTCTCACAGTATTTATGTAATGGTTATTGGGTTTGTGGTCGCTCTTGGAGGACTGCTGGTTTATATGCAGACCCGTTATATGGGAAATTTTGTCCCCCAATTATCCTTTGGTGTGACTGTAGCCGGTTTTGTAATTTATATTGTAGGACGAGTTTTAGTTGCTACACAACGAAGGAAAAAAAACACGATTTTACGTAGAGATTCCAACAATTAATGGTATAATGCTTCCATAGCCCTTTCTCTGATGATTAAATACTGGATATGAACGCTGACTCTGGGAATTTACTGAAAAACGGGATTTTAAAAGATTTCAGGGTCATTTTTATAGTTATACCCTATATAACAAAGGATTGTACGTGAAAGTTCAGGATCTTCTTCAGAAAAACGCCATTCTCATTGACCTCAACAGTGTCGATAAGCGGGATGTGCTCACACAGATGGCCCGTTTTATGGCTTCATTGCATGGGTTGCAGGATGGGGATGGGATCTCACAGAAAATTCTGGAACGTGAGAACGACATGTCTACAGGAATCGGTTATGGTATTGCCATACCACATGCCAGAATTTCTGGCATAGATCGTCTTTATATGGTGGCAGCACGTCATAAAAATGGTATCGAGTTTAATGCCATCGACGAACAGCCGGTTCATCTGCTTTTTATGATGATCTCCCCGATGAACACTTCAGCCGAACACACCCAGATACTCTCATCGCTTTCGCGCATCATGTCTTATGAAGATGTCAGAAAAAAGTTGATGAGTGCCAATTCTGTCGATCAGTTTATGGATGTCATCATCAAAAGTGAAAACAAATACATTGAGTAACTCAAGAGATATATGATAAACTTTAGCTACTTGAAACACTCTTAGCTCTGTTTAAACACGAAATTCGAAATCCGAAAAAAAACAGGAAATGGGAAAAAGGACTTACTTATAACCTTTAGTTGTTTGTAGCTTCTCATCCCTGTTTAGGATTTAGAATTTTGTCATTTGTGATTTGGAATTTTCTTTCTAATCAGATATTTCCGCCTATACTTCACCGAGGGCTTCCTAGGGGAGGGGACAGGATTTTCAGGGCGAAGGCGAAATGTGCAGCGATACCGGTTTTAATCGCTCTTTCGTCTGGATTAAATTTTGAGGAATGAATACCGTATATCGCTGATCTTTTCTTCTCGTCATTAACACCCAGATGCACAAATATACCTGGTACAAGCTCCTGATAGTATGAGAAGTCTTCTGCATACATTGACGGATATTCTCTTTGAACTAAGGAATTCGGACTTGCAAGCCGGGTAAATTCATCGGTAAACTGATTGAGCAATTCCGGATTGTTGTAGCTTGGAGGATAAGAGCGGTTAAAGGAGACTTCTGCAGTTGCCCTGAAAGATTTGGCTATTAGAAGGACCATGTTTTCTATCCGCTTTACCAGCAGGTTCATGCAATCTTTAGAGTGTGTACGGAGAGTTCCCTGCATAATTGCCTGATCTGGAATTATGTTTCTGATGTTTCCTGCGTGTAAAGATCCGATAGTAAGAGTGGCAGGAATAAATCTGGAAGTTTCCCGGCTTACCAGAGTTTGTAATTGGGAAATAATTGCTGCTGAGCAGACTACCGGATCTACGGTTTTCTCAGGTGTTCCCCCATGTCCGCTTTTACCTTTAATGATTATATCAAAGGTAGTGACTCCGGTAAAATCTACTCCTTCCTTGGCCCCGATGACATCGTAAGGATGGTCTGTGGAGACGTGTAAACCAAAGACAGCATCTGCCTTTTTAGGGAAAACTCCGCTTTTAATGAGTCTGTAAGCGCCGCCTGGTTCAACTTCTTCCGATGGCTGGAATAGAAAGAAAATGTTGCCTTTCCATCTATTCTTAGCCTTGTTAAGAATTGAAGCAGCCCCTAGAAGAACAGCGGTATGTAAATCATGTCCGCAGGCATGCATAATGCCTTTTTTTTGTGAGGCAAAAGCTGAACCGGTCTGTTCCTCTATCGGCAGAGCATCCATATCTGCCCTAAGCACAATAGTTTTACCCTGGCCATTATTCAATAATGCTGTGACGGCGGTTTTGTTAAGGTGAAAGGATGGTTTCAGACCTGTTTTTTTAAGATAGTCATAAACCAGCCGGGCAGTTTCTTTTTCAGATCCTGAGAGTTCGGGGTTCTGATGGATTATTCTTCTGATAGCGGTAATTTCGGGCAGTATACTTTCGATTTGAGAATTAATTTCTTTATCATTAATAGTAAGGCTCATAAGCTACCTTCGCAGCATTCTTTCACGCTTTTTGAAAAAGTGAATCAGAGGATCGACGTATCCGGTTTCTGTAGAAATGCGGATCTCATCAATACCGGTCGTTTTAAAGAGGTTACTGATGAAAGAGTGTCTTTTTTGCATCTCCTGCTCATAAAACATTCTGAATCGTTTACTTCCTGAATCCACCAGAACCGTTGTGCCGGTTTCTGCATCTTCAAGCTCTATGAGCCCGGAGTCTGGAAAGATCATTTCTCTGGGATCGTTTATGGTGATTGTTATCAGGTCATGTCGTTTCGAGGCAATTCGTAAGGCTGCATCAAATGGAGAAGCAAAGAAATCGGAAACAAGAAATGTTACCGATTTTTTGGTCTGTACACGGTTGAGAAATTTAAGTGCCTCAGTTATGTTGGTTCCCGATTGAGCTGGTTTGAAATACAGTAGTTCTCTTATTACATGCAGTACATGCTTTTTTCCTTTTTTAGGAGGAATGTAAAGCTCCACATCAGAGGTAAATATGATAAGCCCGACCCGGTCGTTATTTTTGATAGCAGAAAAAGCCAGTAGTGCACAGAGTTCTACTGCTATTTCGCCTTTGAATTTATTGACTGAACCAAAATTACCTGATGCAGAAGCATCGACCATGAGCATCACCGTCAACTCACGTTCTTCTACGTGCTTTTTGACATAAGGATCTCCCATGCGGGCTGTGACATTCCAATCGATCGTGCGAACATCATCACCTTCGATATACCCTCTGACTTCGGAGAATTCCATCCCTTTACCTTTAAAGGCGCTGTGGTATCCTCCTGATATTATCGAATCGACGATACGCTTGGTCTTGATTTCTATATGACGGACTTTTTGAAGAACTTCTTTTGGTATCATAGTTTGCTCAAATCGAGGTCTGAGATGAATTTTCTGAGTTCAGCTATATGCTTTTTTTTAGCGTTTATTTTTAGTTGCAAAAGAATAAGAGATACCAGTGTGATAAGAGATACTACGCCGGCACCAAGAAGCATATGGCTGGATTTTTCTCTGTTTTTCTGTTCAAGGAGCTGCTTTTGCTCTTCATGCAGAAATTCAGTGTGTTGGGTTCGAATTGTCTGAACAGTTTTTTGATCTGCATTACCAGTGATTTCCAGGTTGTTGCTTTTTTGGAAACTGCGAATGTTGGCAGTGAGTTGATCTTCTGAAAAGCTAAGAATTGAAAGCAGGTTGATGAGTTCGGCCCGCATCAGTTTTTTTTGTTCCCGTGCAATTTCACGCAGTTCCTCTCCGGTTGAAAAGAGGAGTCCGAAGGGGTACTGTTCGGTAAGACGAGTGTAAAGTAGAGAAGCCCGTTCATAGTCATCAATTTTCTGATAATGCAGGGCCAGTTCGAACAGTGCATCATCTGCGACATCTGAGTCTGGAAAGTTTTCGATAATTTGCTGCATTAAAAAAAGCATTTCGTTGAAATCACCCATCTGACGGTATGTTTTAGCTTTCCATAGCATCGATTGGGGACTGGGTGCTACTGAATCTGCATAAGAAAAGTTTTTCATTGCATTTTTGTAATCGCCATTCTGGAAATATTCCAGGCCAGATCTGAAATAGAGTTCCGGGGGATCTTTTTTACGTCCGATATGCAGATCGGCAGAGTTTGATTTTCTTTGCTTTTGAGTTGCAGGAGAACTGTGGTTGTTTTTCTTCTGCTTTTCAGCTTCATTTTTATCGACAAAAATGATCCCTTTTTCAGGATCATAAACAATAACCTTATCTGCGTATAGAAAAGAGTGAATCGTACAGCAGAGAAGAAAAGGCAGAAATAGGCACCCAAAAGCAGTTCTGTTCATTTATGCCCCGCAAAAGGATCATGGAACTTCAACACTGTCAAAAATCTTCTGAACGATATCTTCAGGAGTGATATTTTCCGCTTCAGCTTCATAGGTGGTGATTACGCGGTGGCGCAAGACATCCATGCCAACACTTTTAACATCTTCCGGAGTTACATAGCCTCTTCCTCTGATAAAAGCATGAGCTCTGGCAGCGCGGGTAAGAAATAAAGTTGCACGAGGGGATGCGCCATAAGAGATCAGATCTCTTATGTCAGCCAAGCCACAGTTCTGCGGTTCACGGGTAGCAAAAACTATATTGACGATGTAATCTTCCACTTTTGAATCCATATAAATATCAGCAACTACCTTGCGTGCTGACATAATTTTATCCACAGAGATCACTTTTGAGACTTCCGGAATTTCTCCTTTGGCCATCCGCTGGAGAATAAGTTTCTCCTCTTCCTTTGATGGATAGGCGATTTTGAGCTTAAGCATGAATCGATCCACCTGTGCCTCGGGAAGAGGGTATGTACCTTCCTGCTCTATTGGGTTTTGAGTGGCCAGAACCAGAAAAGGTTCCTCGAGTTTGTGCGTGGATTCACCTATAGTAACCTGACGTTCCTGCATGGCTTCCAGAAGCGCACTCTGAACTTTTGCCGGGGCTCTGTTGATTTCGTCTGCAAGAATTATGTTTGAAAACAGAGGACCTTTTTTAGCCACAAACTCACTGGTTTTCTGATTGTAGATCATTGTTCCCACAAGGTCTGCAGGAAGCAGGTCCGGAGTAAACTGAATCCGCTTGAAATCGGTATCGATTACTTTGGCCAGTGTAGAGATGGCCAAGGTCTTGGCCAGTCCCGGAACTCCTTCCAGAAGAATGTGCCCTCTGGTTAGAAGACCTATGAGCAGACGATCGATCATCTTAGGTTGACCGACAATCACTTTTCCCAACTCATTTCTCAGAAGGGTTACAAAAGTACTCTCTTCTTTAACCATCTCGTTTAATTGTGCGATATTTGCTCCCATGAGCGCGCGCCTCCGACTATGCAAAATTAATCATGTAGATAATACCCTGAATTTAATTGCTCCAGGAATCTAACTGTTTCTGAAAACAATTATTTATTACGCATTACGTAATATTGATATTGTAACTACTCAGTTATCTAATCAGAAAAAAATTAGATAGAAAATATCTAATCGGAAAAAATAAAAACTAAAATATCAAAACAATGTCTAATCAGTTGTTAATTGGAAAGAATATCTAAACGAAGAATCGAAATGAAAAAAAACTTTTTTTTCAGCGCTTGTCTGGTTTAGATATTATTTCTGGTTTTATCCGATTCTATCTGATTGTTTTAACTCTGATTATTTCTGACTCTATAATTATTGTTTCTGATTTTTTGCAAGATATTTGTTTCAATACCTGAGCAGTCACTTATTATTTTTGGAAGTATTAATAAATCCCCTTGAATCCGGGAAACTTCTAATATAACATTTTACCTGAACTTTCCAAAACTGGGACATGATCATAATATTCAAAATTCTTGAATTTGTACTTCTGTTTATTGTTTTAAACAGATTGTTACGCATTATACTTCCCGGAAAAAAAAGAAAAACGTTTTTTCACTCATCCAGGGAAAATAAAAGGTTTGATGGCACCGGAAAAGATATCAGTGATGCCGATTATGAGGAGCTGCATTGATATTGATGGCCGGTGTAAAAGGGGGAAAACATGAAGCTTTCAGTAATTGAAATTTCTAAATGCAAGGTGATTAAACCTTCCGGACGTATAGACTGGGAAAATGCCCGCAAACTGGACAAAGAAATACAGAACATCATCGATGAAGGGTACTGCCGTATAGCGTTTAACCTGGACGATGTGACATTTATCTGCAGCGGTGGAATTGGTGCTCTGGTTTACAACCTTAATAAAGTGAAGAAGATGGGTGGAGCGATTTATATTATCTCATCTAATGAATATATTAACTACATTTTTGAAACTCTGAAATTTGATCTTGTGTTTGAAGGGTATCAGTACAAGACATTCGAGGAGTTTGCAAATAATGTACTTGAAAAAGAGTATATATGAACATTCTGGATGCAGAACCACTTTTTTTTACTTCTGTATATAAAGAAAGAATATGGGGCGGTTCTTCACTGGCCTCTGTTCTTAACAAAAAAATTCCTTCTGGAAAATTAATCGGTGAATCTTGGGAAATTTGCGGTTTTGGCTCTGACCAGAGTGTTGTTGAACAGGGACCACTCAGTGGAAAAACCTTGGGAGATCTTTTCAAGGACCTCAGACCAGACCTGGTAAACAATTACCCATCTTCCACATTTCCATTGCTGATTAAATACCTCGATGCTTCAGATAACTTGTCTGTTCAGATACACCCGGACGGTGAATATGCCAGATTACACGGTATGGGCAATTGCGGTAAAACGGAATGCTGGTATGTACTGGATGCAGCCGAAGATGCTCAACTGATACTGGGTTTTAAAAGGGAAGTTACTTTTGATGATGTTCGCTACGCCATAAAAAACGACTCGCTGCATCATCTGCTCAACTTTGTCAATGTTCGTCCTGGTGAGGTGTATTATATACCAGCAGGGACTGTTCATGCAATACTTGGAGGAAATCTGATTTGCGAGATCCAGGAGCCTTCAGATACTACTTTACGCCTTTATGACTGGGGCAGAGTCGATGGCAACGGAAATTGCAGAGAACTTCACATTGAACATTCTGTGCAGACAGCAGATTTGACACCACATAATTACCGAATCGAACCAGTTGCCCTCAATCATGGAACATATCAGCATTCATATCGTATAGCATGTCGTCATTTCACCATGGAGGAGTATTTTCTAACAAGAACAACCAGCTTGCATTTACCTCCCAAGGAGTATGTTCGGATATTGACAGCCTTAGACGGGACACTTACCATGCATTATCCCGCCGGAAACAGACAACTGCAGAAGGGGCAAACCGTTCTGCTTCCTTCTGTGCTTGAGAGAGTGGACATATCTGGTGATGATTCTGCCCGTTTCCTATGCATATCTGTTCCTGATTTACAAAAAGACATTATAAATCCGCTTTTGCGTTATGGTATACCACCATCGGTCATAAAAGAACTGGGTGGATTTGAAGAAAGGAATGATCTTCTCTCGTTGCTTTACCCACCGGTAAATTGAGACAAAATCCGGATGGGTTTCTGTGGTGAATGGAAGAACACGCGATTGTTGCTTTCTACTAAACTTATGTTAAGATAATCCGCCTTTTTCCTCTGATAGTATTCAAAAAAAAATATTACACCTAGTTTGTAAATTGTTTGACTATTGATATGTGTAGCCTCTTGAGAAGCTGGGGTTTGGAAAAACGCTGGGCATACCCAAAGGGTGATATATCCAAGTTTTCGAAAGTCTCAGGATGCCAAGGCTGCTAAGCTGAGCGCGTCAAGGAAAGTGGTATGTCTTTGCGACGGATACAATACGCTTAAAGGGCCACAGTGACAATCGTTCGATTTAGGTATGATATAATCCTTCCCTAAAACGTAGTTTTATTAGACCTTGCTTTTAATAGCTTTGTTCAAAATAAAGAAAGGGGGAAAATGATGATGTCTTCAACCAGTGTAAGAAAAAGAGCAGATGGTTTTTATGAGGAGAATTTTGAGAATCCTCAATTTGAGCAGGGGAGAAAAAGTGTTCCCCAGGCAGAACTTGAGCATGTTTCTCCAGAGCCACCACAACTAAAGAACCCAGAACAGAAGTCAACAACCGGAGTTGAATTTGACAATTCACGGATTTTGAAAACAAAGGTATCCGAACATTTACAGAAAATAAGCACGTGTCTCAATCAGATAAATGATTTAATCTCTGAGATACAACTGGAAAAAGAAAACATAAAAAGAGTTCTTCAGAATCTTCATCTCTAAAAAAAGACAAAGATACTTATGAATTTTCTGTTTTTCAAACCGGTTTAAAACCGGTTTGAAAAACAGAAAATCCAGCAAGTTTTTGCTCATCTCTCCTTTTATACCGCAGAATCCTTTTCACGATCGTTCTTCCAGGGAAAAATACTTTTTGTAAAAATCAGCAGTCGTCATGATTTCGATATCAATAATCAAACTGATGATCTCATCTTTCTCTATTACGGTATCCCTTTCAGGGCGGTCATCGAGGGTTACAAACGGTTCCACTCTCTGGTGCATCATAGTTGCCCCCTATGCAGGATCTTCATTAATTTGATAGTACTTGAACCACACTCTAATCATGTTTTACCATAACTTTCGGTCTTTTTTTAATAGAACTTTATATAGTTCCTATTAAAAATTCGTTAATTCAAGCTGTTTTATTGCTGCTAATGCCTTTTTTAATTCATTGGCCATAAGGTATTTTAAAGAGCAGAAAAAATCTCCAATCAGATCTCCACTGGCTGCCATATAACAAAAATTAAATATAAATAGCGAAAGTGGGGTCAAATTGTGTCTGTGAGCAGGGAGGAACATGTCTATTTCGCCTTTATCAGTTAACATCCCAGTCCGAATCTTGCTTTGTATCGGACTAATTTTTAAGATCACATCAGCACAGGATAAACTCGCGATTCTCACCGGAGATATTAAAGCTGGTCCATCTGTCTATTATTCGACCGACGCTTACGCCTATTTTTCTAAAACCCAGCAGGATGTTGTACCACAGGTTCAAAAGGAGATCGCCTTAAAGAGCTTTCGCGCTGCAGCTTCTCTGGCAAATATGGGCTCCAGAGCAATTGGAGCCGTGCCTATACTTTTAGAGGTTTTCCCTAAGGCTATCCATGTAAGTATAATTAAAAATGCCCGATATGCAGGGGAAGGAACTTTTGAAGACTGGGTGCAGACATATGTCACAAGCGAAAGAAATAAATTTCTACTCGCTTCTCCCTTCCTGGATTATAACTCCATGTCTTTATGTGAGCAGCACATAGAGACCACTTCTGAAATCGAGTACCTGGATAAATCTGCAGGAAAACGTGGACAGGTAAACATAATTGTAATTCTTTCTCTAAATATGGGCAGTTGCGTTCTGGAGAAAATAACAGCAATGAATCTGGGTAACGATTTATCCGCCTGGAAAAAATGGTGGGATGAGGTGGGAAGCACACAGCTCTCTGAAGCGGCTTCAGTTAATCCCGCTGTAAGTGGACCAGCTCTTTCCAGTGGACAGGCATTCGATGAAATTAAACTAAAGGGCAAATACCGGGTGAGTCTTGCTACCGGAGATGAACTGATCGGTATTGTAGAAGCCAGAGACGACACATCACTGATTCTGGAGACAACTGAAGGTAAGCCCTATGCTTTTGGACATCATCTACTTAAAAGTTACGAGCTTCTGACTCCTCCTCCCCCAAAAATTCAGAAACCCTCTCAGAAAAGTTCTGCTGTTTCTGAGATCAGAGTAGTATCCTATGATGAGCTAAAAAGTGAAAACGGATATGATGGGATAGTCGAGGTTCAGATCTCAAACGGATCAAAATTTAAGGGTAAAATCGTTTCTGTTGATGAATCAATGCTGACTATTGATATTGAAGGATCCCAAATCCCTTTCTCCAAAACAATCGTATCTCAGATCAGTTTATTACCAGCAGAGAAAAAAATAGAAGAAAAGAAGACCCCCCAAAGATCTCAAGCTCGATCACCTGATACAATATTTGTAAAAAGCTCCAAAACTGATGAAGCGGGCAGAGCCAAAGACGACCTCGTTCTTGCAGGAGAAATTAGTACTATTAATAGTCAGTCAATAATAATTAAATTACCAGATGGAGCCTCAAAAGAGATTCCACGTGCTCAGGTAACCCGTGTTATCAGACATTCCACCAACAATTATGAGGAAACCATTAAAAGATACGCAAAACCGCTATTCTGTCCTGATGATATGTTTCTGGTAGATATTCCTCCTGGAAAACAGGGCAGGCCATTTTTTAAGGTCTGTGTTGATCGCTTCGAATATCCTAACCAGAAAGATCTTATTCCCCAGGGAAACCTTTCTTATCAAGAAGCCCAGGCATTGTGTGCAAAGAAAGGTAAGCGTTTATGCACTCAGGATGAGTGGCAATGGGCATGCAGTGGTCTTGAAGGATACACGTATCCGTATGGATGGAATCGGGATGACAACAAATGCAACACTGGTAATGCATTCGAACGGTCAGGAGACAGGCATAACTGTGTAAGCAAGTTCGGTGGCTATGATATGGTAGGTAATATTTTCGAATGGGTGACCGGAACAAACGATGATCCAATGCTTATGGGTGGCCCTTATTCTAAATGTCAGACTGTTTCACCTGGAGTAGGTGGAGGAGCAAAACCTCAAACTGGGTTAAGGTGTTGTAAGAGCAATTAGCTGAGGTAATCGCTCTTACAATTAAAAGTATCTGAAGGTCCACATTTTCTGTATTTTTTATTGGACCTTTCATGTCTTTGCAGAATGGTAAATCAAAAAATCTGTTATTACTTATGGAAGTACTCCGTTTTTAAATATCATTTATCTGGAACAGTTTCTGATATGACCGGTGCCAGTTCGTCAACGATTTTTGCCAAAACTGATTCAGAAAAATAATAGCCGTTATCAATTTTTTTCTTCAACGATGAAATATATTCTTCTTTAGCCGGGCTTTCCATCCACAGAAAACGGCCCCTTTTAATTGAAATGTGGACCGAGACTTTCATGTTTTACCATCCCTGGTTTGGTGTCAATTTCAAATTCGTTACCATTTTAAGATATCGACAATTGTAATATTTATCTTGAGCTTAAAAGTAATGCAATATAACCTGCCTGGTAAAACAGGGCATTAATAGCCCTGCTTTTTTCTGGCTAACCTATTGCTTCAATTCCTTCTTCTCCGGTACGGATACGTATACATTGAGGAAGTTCAAGAATAAATATTTTGCCATCACCAATATTGCCAGTTCTGGCCCCCTTAATGATGGCGTTAATAGTTGGGTTAACAAAGTTCTCGTTTACTGCAATTTCTATTCTGATTTTCTTCATCAGATTTATTTCTATTACACTGCCTCTATAGCTTTCGGTATAACCGCCCTGTTGTCCGCAACCTATAACATTTGTTACTGTCATTTTACGAACATCAGCTTCCAGAAGTGCCTTTTTGACATCAGGCAACTTTGTCGGTTGAATAACTGCCACTACCAGTTTCATTTCTTGCCTCCCTAAATGATGTTGTATTTTTGGCTGGTATGCTTACCATTAATGGACTGATATCTTCGGTAGTGAAAATCTGGAATCCGCTGTATCCCTCTAACCCCATTTCACCAATATCAAGACCTTCAATCTCTTCTTCACGTGACACTCTTAACCCGAAAGTAGCCTGGATAATACTCCAGAGAATAAATGAGCCAACCAGTACGGTTACTGCAACACTCAGTACGCCTAATATTTGAATTCCAAGTTGGGAAACTCCACCTCCGTAAAAAAGTCCACCGTTACCATTGAAATACTTAGGTGTTGCAAAAAGGCCTACAGCTAATGTGCCCCATACACCATTGACAAGGTGAACTGAGAGTGCACCAACTGGATCATCAAGATGAAATCTGTCAAAAGTGTAAACAGAAAATACTACAATTATTCCGGCGATTAATCCTATAATCAGTGAACCAATTGGAGTGACAACTGCACAAGGAGCTGTTATTGCCACCAATCCAGCCAGACAACCATTTATTATCATGGAAAGATCCGGTTTGCCTCTGGAAAGCCATGATGTGATCATAGCTCCTACAATTCCTGTACAGGATGCCAATGCAGTGGTCAAAGCAATCCGTGGGACGTTAGCATCCATGGCAAGCTGGCTTCCAGGATTAAATCCAAACCATCCTAACCATAGAATAAAGCCCCCCAGCGTAGCTAAAGGTATGGAATGACCCAGTATTGCATGCTGTGAGCCATCCTTGCGGTACTTACCAATACGTGGCCCCAGAAGAATAATCCCGGAAAGGGCACACCAGCCTCCGACTGAATGTACAGTGGTAGATCCTGCAAAATCATAAAAACCGATCTCTGTGAGCCAACCACCACCCCAAATCCAGTGCCCCGTCAATGGATATATGAATGCCACCATCAGAATTCCGAAAAACAAAAAAGATTTTAATTTTATTCGCTCTGCAACAGTTCCCGATATTATAGAACATCCTGCAGCGGCAAATGCAAGTTGAAAAAAGAAAAAAACGAAAGTAGGTATATTATCCACCGGGCTGGTTGCAGTCTCATTTACCAGAAAAGAATCTGTTCCAATTATTGTTCCCTTTCCAAACATGAATCCGTAACCTACAGCCCAAAATGCAACCGCTGCAATTGCAAAAACGATAAAGTTTTTTGCCAGAATATTAACCACATTCTTTGCTCGGCAGAATCCAGTTTCTACAAAAGCAAATCCGGCATTCATGAAAAACACCAGGAATGCTGCTATCAGTACCCATAAAGTATCTACCATATTATAACTGATTCCATCATCAGCTAGTATGGAGCCCGCAGAAGCTATAAGTAGCCAGGTTGCTACTTTACATAGTATTCCCATTTACATCCTCCCTAGAAAAAAACTTTTAAAACAAGATCCCGGGTCAATTGTTATGTCTTGCCATTTATGCAATAAGCATACCAACTATCATTTGTTTCAAATCTGAAGGATGTGAAGCTTTTCATGAGACAATTTTGTGTGAAACTTCAAAAATGTATTACAAGAAAGTATCAGAATAGAATGGCAGTTGAAGGAAAAGCCTGAGCACTGAAATAATAAAATGGTCAATTGTTACATATCAAATATTTTTGTGGTATTTATGATAATCGATTCTGTATTTGTTGGTTATGTGGAATAACTCTCTTGATGGTTGGATAGAGCTTCGCTGCATTTATCTGATTTCCTTTACAGTCTTTCAGTGCCTCAATGATAAGCACTTTCTTAAAGTGGCTGCATTGTTTTCTACTATACAAGATTTTCTGAAATATTCTCTTAGAATATATCAGGTAGTTGGTGGATACAAAAATGTGCAGATAAGATAAAGAAATGAGCAAACCTATTGTTATTTTTAGAAGCTAAAAAATGCTAATGCATTTTATAATTATTCGCTACGGCGGAAACGTGAGTAATCGATCTGATACTTGTTGATTTTGTACTGGATGATGCGTTTTGTGGTTCCAAGCACTTTTGCAGCTTCCGACTGATTTCCACCGGTGTCTTTCAGAGCGTCTAAAATCAGGGTGCGTTCATATGCAGCGACCAGATTTTCAAATGAATCGTTGCGTTTCCCCTTAGAAACGACATCTTTCATCTGAAGGGTAGGGGGGAGATCTTTACCTTCAAT
The DNA here is from genome assembly GCA_023412475.1 of Fibrobacterota bacterium. Lineage (GTDB taxonomy): Bacteria > Fibrobacterota > Chitinivibrionia > Chitinivibrionales > Chitinispirillaceae > JAAYPC01. The sequence goes on from JAEYNR010000084.1 coordinate 19,569, forward strand.
TACGTTTGCGGTGGCAACGATTACCGCTCGTTCAATCACATTTTCCAACTCTCTGACATTACCAGGCCAGTGATAGGCAGAGAGCATGTCGATGGCCGGAGTTGAGATCCTCTTGATACTTCTATCATGAAGCTGGCAGTATTTCCTGATGAAATAGTCGGCTAGTAAAAGAACATCTGCACCCCGCTCCCTTAGTGGAGGAAGGGCTAAGCTAAAAACATTAATTCTATAAAAGAGATCTTCTCTGAAGCGGTTTTCTTTGACATCTGTTTCCAGATCCCGGTTAGTGGCACAGATAAGTCTTACATTAACCCGAATCGAATTAGAACCTCCCACTCTCTGGAACTCTTTCTCCTGTATCGCTCTAAGAAGACGACCCTGCGCAGGAGGCGACATCTCACCGATCTCATCGAGGAATAAAGTTCCATTATCAGCCGCTTCGAAACGACCGATTCTTCTGGCTGTAGCACCTGTAAAAGAACCCTTTTCGTGCCCAAAAAGCTCGCTCTCCAGTAAGGATTCAGGAAGTGCAGCACAATTTACAGCCACAAAAGGTCCCTTGCTACAGGGGCTTTTTTGATGAATAGCTCTGGCAACAAGCTCCTTACCAGTTCCAGTTTCTCCACGTATTGTAACAGTAGTTAATGAAGGTGCAACCTGCCCGATCTGACGGTACACTTCACGCATTAAGCTGCTGTTACCTATCATCAGATCTGGTTTGCCTTTATCCTCCAGTGTGCGTCGAAGCTCCAGATTCTCTTTTTCAAGGGCATGAATCCGCTCATAGTCCCGTCTTCTTACCTGAACCACTTGCGCTATCAAATCCGCCACAGCTTCCAAAAAGCGGAGCTCACCTTCAAGTGTAATCGCATCCTCTACAGCAACTCTGTCTACAGACAGAGCTCCGATTACCAGCTCACCAGTTTTAATTGGAACACATAAAAAGGCCAGATCGGAATGGTTGAGCCCTTTGCGCGCTCCGGTTCTGTCCAGAAATGTTGGTTCTTCATTAAGAGTAGGAACCGCTATTGGTCTTCCGGTGGAAACCACCTTGCCGGTTATCCCCTCACCAGGACGATACTTGCCTTTTTTCTTGTTACTCTCAGAAATTCCCCGGGCTACATCAACAGCGAGTTCCTCGTTATTAGGGCTGAGTATGGTAATCATTCCTCTGTTCATGCCAACGTTATTCTCAAGGATCTCTAAAATTTTGGTCATTACAACTTCAAGATTCTGACCGGAGGCAAGATGATGAGCGATTTGATAGAGTGCTGTCAAACCATTAACACTGAGTTCCGTTTTTATTTGTGCTGGCATTTAACTGAGATTCTCCATGTACCCAAAAATACTAGTTGACTCATATCTCTTCCAAATAATGAATGCTCAATATCATTCTTTACTATATAAGACATGGTCTCAGCCTCTTTTAGGCGAATCCGTGTGAATGGAAATTGCCTTGGGATCCAAACACAAATTCTTAATGATCTTGTACATCTCATAAGCAGATACATAATAGAGTCTGTAACTTTTACCATCATTGTACTTGTTTTCCATAAAACTCCACAACTCTGCAAACCCATCTTCGTTAAAAAGGTAGCGGATTGTCTGGTCGATGGCTCCATGGGTAAATAGTTTGATAAATATATGACCAGGTATTTCTGAGATAGATACAGCGGTTTTTACCCAACAGGTGGCTCTGCCAGGGTGAAATCTTGCAGTATAACTTAAACCACCATGTTCAATGGAGGGTAAAATATTATATCTGCGGTTTTTCCAGTTTAAAACCAATGGGCCTTGAATTAACAGGAGATCTTTTTCCGACCAGAAATTTCTTTTTGCACCATACCCGTGTTCATGGGCTTTGGGTTGTCCAGGTATATCGGCTGCAAAATAGATACTGTTTACTATCGGGGGCTGGGTAATGTCAGGTGCTGAAGGGAAGGTGAAATCAGCATAACATCCGCTCTCCTTTAATATCGGTATCTCATGATCAACTCCGCAAAATCGTCCATCAGACCGTGAGTTGTTCAGAGCCCAGTAACCATGAATGAATCCGTAGGTGATATTACCCTGGGAATCTTTCCTGAGAAGACCATGGTGATGAAAAAGGACATCTCTGAACTCTTCGATTTTACGTTTAAAATTTTGAGGAGAATCGAGGCTGTGTGCAATCAGCAATTCAACATCACAGAAACCATCTTTGTGTAATTTGTAAACTGAATCGAGCAGGTTGGGACTATAGTCCTGCTCAGAATAGAAGAACGTATGTATTGGATGTCTTCCTCTGAAATCCATGTGTGCACGAGCTATCCGTGGGTACTCCCTGCACCAGGTTACTACCCGATGTTCAGCAATCTCCTGGGAGACCTTCCCCCAGAATGGTTGATAATGATCACAGATAGCCAGATAAATATTAACAGGCTCATCTTGGACTCTGCTGGCTCTAACGGATAAACGACGTGAAACGATGACCCATCTGAACCTGTGTAATGAATTTAGAAGCAGCCAGAGCAAAAAGAACGCTGCCACTATTGAGACTGCAATTATTATCCAGCGAAGCATCACCAGCTCTCAGGCTACCTTTCTCTTGTAAAAAATTATCGGGTATCCTTCTTTTTTAATATGCAAAGAGCCTGCCATAGAAGGCAGGATTAAGAGAGGAGCTCAGGACTTTAAAAACTCAGCCCTGAGCTGAAGATTTGATAGATATGGGTGAACTTGGATTTGTAAGTGAGTTAACAATAGAGCCTTTTGGAGTACCATTTTCATTGCTGAGTTTTATTTTATCTGAACCAAGTGAGGGAACAAGCTCTGCAATAAAATGATGATACAAAAGCTGGGTAGAGACTACGGCTGCTACCGCCATCTCATCCACTTCAGATAAACCGGTAGCAGTACTGCTGGCTTTCTGCCTGAGTAATCTAACAGAGTCGATATCGAAAAGACCGGAGCAATCCAGAGCATCATCGCTAAGCATCAAACTGGAGAGATTATTAGTACTCTCAGAAAAACAAGCAGAAATCGGAGCCCTGTAGGGTTGTTTGGGCCTGGTAAGAACCTCTGGAGGCACAATCTCCACAAATGCTTTTTTGAGTATATATTTTTCATTAAGCAGATTTAGCTTGAATTGTGGAGGAATTAATGATGCGAACTCAATTATCTTATGGTCAAGATAAGGAAAACGCCCTTCCACCGAATGTCCCATCATCATGCGATCACCCTGAGATGACAGAAGATAACCGGACATGAAAAGCGAGATCTCTATATATTGTGCCTGACAAAGCGGATCCCAGTTGACAATTTGAGGGTCTGCGAAGGCAACAAGCTCCTCATGGATATTCTGCATATCAAAAGAGCTGCGATACTTTTGTGCAAAGAACTTTTTTATTCTCGAAGTGTTGAACCAGCGTATTAAATGTGAATAAAACGGATTTGTCGTATCGGTTAGTTGTTTTTTAAAGAAGCTCTGCCAGAAACGATTATCCTTATCCGTGCCAACGTAAGGATATATACGGGAGAGAAGAGCGGGCCGCAATCTCGAAGAGGGAAATTTTGCCCAAAACCTGCGGATGCGGTTTTCTTTGAAAATATTATATCCACCGAAGATTTCATCGGCCCCCTCTCCGGTAAGAACAACTTTGATATGATTGCCATGCACCAGTCCGGAAAGGGCGAACAGCGGAGCTGGTGCAGTGCGGATCAAAGGTATTTCGGAGTGCCAGATAACTTCAGAAAATTCCTTTCCAATATCCCGGTAACTGACCTCCACATTGCGGTGGTCGGTCTTGAGAAATTGCACCATAGCATTTTGGAAATTACGTTCATCAAAAGCAGAATCATTGAAAGAAACAGAAAAGGTGATCAGATCCCGGTTGTGATATTTTTTGACCAGAGCCGAGATAACAGAGGAATCCAGCCCCCCGCTTAGATATGCAGCAACTGGGACATCGGAGCGCAAGCGCAGCTTCACTGCATCATATAAAAGCTCCTGTAGCTGCTTCTTGTAATACTCCAGCGGTTTTTGCTCATACTGACCCTTATTGGGAAAACTCAGTTTCCAGTAACAGATTAATTGCTCAGTTTCTGCAGTGACTTTTAAAAGATGACCGGGCCTAAGCTCGGTAATCCCTTTGAATACAGTTCTGGGAGGAACGGGTACCCAGAGGGTAAAGACCTGCTCTAGCCCGGTGAAATCAAATTCAGGGTGCACTACAGGATGACAGAATATGGATTTGATCTCGGATCCAAACAGAAAAACACCATTTTCAGACCGTGTGTAATACAAAGGGCAAATTCCTACTCTATCCCGTACTAATAATAAGGTACGTTTGCGTTTATCCCACAGAGCAATGGCAAATTGACCGTTGAGATGCGTGGCGAATTTCTCACCGTATTCCTCATATAGATGAACCAGTACCTCAGTATCGGATCTGGAACGAAAATGGTGTCCCTTAGTTTTTAGAAAACTCATCAGTTCGAGATAATTGAATATTTCTCCATTGAAAACAACCCATATGCTGCCATCTTCATTACACATCGGCTGCTTGCCATCGGCAATATCAATAATACTGAGCCGGCGCTGGCCCAGCCCGATGCCATTTTCTACATAAAAGCCTTCATCATCCGGACCACGGTAATCAAAGGCTCTGGTCATATTCTGCAGATGACCAATGTTAACTGCAAAGGATGGATCTGGATGAAAAATGCCTGCAATCCCACACATAATCAGTCCACTTCGTATTTGTAACTGGTGTATTGATAATATTCGGTATGCTTATAAGGTGCCCCGTTTAACACTACTCCCATGATCCGCTTGCGCAGACCTGGAAACTCCTTTATCTTTCTGTTAAGTTCTGCAATGTCTGTATGCATGGCTTTTACCACAAAGATATATCTGGGAAAAATATCCTGAACACTGATTGCATCGGTAGTGACCGCTACCGGCGGTGTGTCAAGTATAATTACCTCAAACTCATTGGAAAGAATATCAATAAGATTTCTGAACCTTGGTGAATTGAGGTGCTCGGTTGAGTTGACAATAGTTGAGCCGGCTCCCAGGAGTTTCAGATACTGGATATGTGTAGACTGCAACACTGGCTGTAGAAGAACCGGACTGAGTGAAACGTTGCTAAGAAGAATAGAAGATAACCCGGGATTTTTGGGAAGCCCAAAGTGCTGATGCTGGATACCTCTTCGCAAATCTCCATCGATAAGCAGGGTTGAGATTTTCTGCTGGGCCAAGGTAATTGCCAGATTGGCTGCGGTAAAGGATTTACCTTCTCCGATTCCCAGACTGGTTATAAGAATCCGTTTCTTTTTAATATCATTAAAGCCCAGAAGAATCTTTGCGCGCAAAGAACGGAATGTCTCATCTGCAAAATTATGGGAATAATCCGCAGTCACCAGTTTCTCATCTACCGCTTTTCCGAAGCTGTTTGATTTGGCCCAGTTGCCCTTAACCGGAATCGATTCTAAAACTATCAGATCGGTCATCCTTCGCAGATCTTTTTCGGTTCTGGCAGTACCATCGAAAAAGTCCATAGCTATAACTGGTCCTACCCCCAGGGCTAATCCCAGAAACAGCCCCAATCCTACTATAAACAGAAGTGTTTTAAAATCCATTTTTGGCTCGGGAACCACTGCATAGTCCACCACATTAACATCCCCTACCGCAACCCCATGTGCTATCTGCGCTTCGTTATACCTGCCAAGCACACCTGCAAAAATTTGCGCAGCTACATCGTGGTTTCTCTGCAGCTTTGAAAGGTGAAGCTCTTTTGCGGGAAGTGTGGCGATTTCAGAGCTGAGCTTACCTATTCTGTTTTTATTCTGAGCGAATTTTCTATTAAGGTCGTTTTGAAGACCATTAAGGGCATTTTGCACATCATGGCCAAACACCCGAATATTTTCCATATTTTTGAGGATAAACATGTGATTAGGTGCATACTGTAATGTAAGACGCTGATTTTCCTGTTCAAGTTTATTCAGCTCTGCATTGAGCCCTTCTGCGGTAGCGGTTTGGAATCTGGTCAGAAATGAAACCATTTCATTAAGTAGAGCCAAGCGGTTGGAGTCAGAAACAGAAGAGTAACGCTCAATTAGGCCTTGAGCCTGGAATAAGGTAGATTTTATTTCTGCTTCAGTTTCTCTTAAGTCCATAAGGGCTATCGGAGGTGCAAATGCGTCAGCCATGCCTACTGTGGGGTATCTCTCCCGGTATTTACGGACAGAATATTCTGCCTGAAGCATCTCTTTGCGGGCAGTCTGTAGCTGCTTTTCCAAAGCAGAAATCAGAATGCCGATTCTTTTCTGTTTTGTAGTGGTGTTTTCAGCGGCGAAATCAACAGCAATGGTGTTAATGATTGCAGTAATCATTTCATAGTCTTTTCCATTCATACTTATAGCCAGCACCATGCCATCTCTGGAAGCAGCTCTGGCTACCATGTTATCCACAATGTAATCCACTGCATCTCTGGTTCTGGTTACAGTAAATTTTACATTGAAAGGAGAAGATAGAAATTCTTGAGACCAGCGCAGATAAAGGCCAGAAATCGATAATTTTTCGAGAGAAGATACATCTGCACTATGAACTATTCTTTTTTGTCCTGAATTGTCTGTAAAGTAGAGCTTAAAGTTCTGATTTTTTATTTTTAACTGGTAATCTCCAGGATCTGCATCGATCTCAACTGCTACAGAATCAAAGATCATGGACCGGGGGTGCTTGGAAACCCGCAACTGCAGCGCCAGCTTTCGAACCACCTTTTCCAGAAATGTCCGACTCTTTACCAGCACAGCTTTGGCCTCCGGCCCAAGTGTGACTCTTTCGTCAACAGCACTGAGTTCATCAGGATCATCAAAATGCAGAATGGCTGTGGCACTTAGCTGCGGTTTTGCCACTCCCAGTTTATTTATTGCCACAAACCAGGCTGCAATAACGACAAAAAATATTGGAAGAATAAACCACAATTTACGCCAAATAAGATGGACGTAATGGTCCAATTGACGTTTCATGCCTGGTTGATTCGTCCTGTTGGTTTGGGTTCTGAAGCTCACAATATACCTCGGATGTTGAAATTTGATAATCAAACCATCAATCCCTGATGGTCATGATTCCCACATAGAAAGAGAGAAAGAAGGTTGCTACGGGTAAAATGTCTCTGACCAGAACCTCCCTGAAACTTCTGTTGTCAGAGGGGGTCCAGATCTGATCACCAGATTTAAAACCGATTGCTTGAAGAGATTTTCCGGACTCCAGATAAGGGATCAGATTCTTATTGAGAACTTTGCGGTCCCGCTCCCAGGTCATCTTTTTAAGCCCCCGTTCATGAACAGTTCCACCTGCCATAGAAATTAGATCCCACATGGAACTCTGAGGCTCAACATAGTACATCCCCGATTGGTTGAACCCCCCAAGTACACCCACTCTGATTAGAGGGGTAACCTGAATTTCAGGGTAATGAAGATACTGCTCGTAGGCGCTTTTTAGGAAAATATTAAATTCTTCAGGACTCTTGGATGTCACATTGTACTGTCCTATTATGGGTAAAAAAATGTTGCCATCACCATCTATGGGATAAATGCCGTTTATAAAGGAAGTACTGTCCAGAGGAACAGTAATTCTAAGGCCATCGCCAGCATTAAAAAAATGGGAATCAACCTGATTCTCAGAAAAAACCATCACCCAAAACATCAGTATACACATCCAAAACACAATTCCGCATTTTCGGTAAAGGTTCATCTTCACCTCCTCCCATCTGTCTGATTACCTGTCGTATGGATCAAATGTATAGAAATCATCAGCAATCCCTCCTGAAAAGTGACCAATACACCTTTCAGATATACAAAACGCAAGAGATATGCCAGAAGGGAATAGGGGAGAGGTGAAAAGACGATTCTTTTTTGTTATGCGCTTAGGCACGCAAATATGCAGGTAAAGATGACAATATCACTGATGGATCATACGTAACAAGGGGGAAAATGTACCACAACTTTTAATAACGGCCTTACTCCGGCTCCGCACTCCCTACTTCAATGTAATCTTCAAGTTGCGGCATCTTCTTTATCAATTCTTTGTAAGCGGCACTAAGATGCTCGGCATAACGAAAATGCGCTCCTAGACCAGTTCGCAGCTCAATTTCATATATAAACTTGTCCAGATGAGTCGAATGTTCAAAAGGTACCTGCGTTCCCAGCAAAAGCCCATATACATAAGCAGCACTATCTTTGGACATAGCTATCCTTTTGAGAAAAACCGCATTCTTTCTCATTAACTCTTCAAGCCGCGGATGCTTAACTTCCGCAGGAATATAAAATCCTTCAGGTGTCAATGGGCTGAAACGGTATCCACTCCGATGGCGGTTCAAGTCCCTCAGCTCTGCAATAGATAAATTGTTCCATGCAGCTCTTACAAAAACTCTTTTCACCGATGTTCCCGACAAACTGTAGCGATTGACTTTACCATGAAAAGAGTCCTCAATTTTCTGAATCTGTGGCAGGAAGTCAGCCAACCGGTTCTCCACCTCCACCCATACTTTATCATCCAATAAAGCGGTAGATGCTCCTTGCTCCCTGATCCTGCTAGTTGCATAATCAAATACCTGCTGCGCCTGAAACCTGCTGGATTCATCTGAATAACAATGACGACTGAGCCGGGGAGCAAACTTTGAAAGCTCCCGGCGAAGCCCTTCTGCACATTCCCTGGCCTCCGGAAGTGGCACTGAGTAAAGTTGCCTGATCGTTTCACTCCAGACTCTTGCTGTCATCACCAAAGCGACATTGGTCCTGGTGGCAAATGGAATAAAATATCTGGAACGGTCAAGAGCATAATTTTTTCTAAGCCGCTCCACTACCTTCGGAGATGCTCCTGAAGGGACCCGGACAACTGAGATGTCCTGTTCTGCTATCTGGTCAAGCTTCTGATAAACTTCATGATATATCTCAAAGGAAAGCTCCATAAGTTCTTGCCACTGTGCTCTAAGCTCTGCAGGTATTCCAGCTTCCGAAGCTGAAGGCAGATTTGATTTTTCCAATTTTATATAACGGGTGCTGGATTCCTGACCATCACAGAGCTGTGCCAGCTCAAAAAGCTTGTAAGCCAAGAACATGGAACAGCCATCAATTACTATGGCGATTCCGCCGGTCATTCCAGAAATAGAGGCATGGCCATAATCCACAAACCTGAAAATCGCATCAACCGATTTGTCTGGATCATCCCAGTTAATGGTGGAAAGAATGGAATCGATACCCTTATTAGAGCGGGAATAACGGGCAAGTGAGCTGGCCAGAAGCTCTGGAGTAACCGCAGGATTATCCTTTGCTCCTGGTGGAGGGCATATAGCAATTCCCTGGATTTTCATGGCACAATGACCTTCCTTGGATTTTTGCAGAAAAAGTAAGCACTGGCAAAGTCGTTTCCCCAAAAAAGAGAAACGGCTCTGCCTCTTGGAGGATTAATACCGGTAATGTTCAGGCTTGTAAGGCCCCTCGACCGCAACGCCAATATAATCAGCCTGCTTTTTGGTTAGCTTAGTTAATTTCACCCCAATTTTTTCCAGATGCAGGCGTGCAACTTCTTCGTCAAGTTTTTTGGAGAGACGGTAAACACCAGCTTTGTAGTTATCACGATTCTGCCACAGATCAATCTGGGCCAGAGTCTGATTGGTAAATGAGTTGGACATCACAAAAGAAGGATGTCCTGTTGCACATCCAAGGTTTACCAGTCGGCCTTCTGCCAACATAAAAATTGCACGCTCATCAGGGAAAACGTACTTATCCACCTGTGGCTTGATATTAACTTTGGTCACTCCTGGTATTTTCTCCAGAGCAGCAACCTGAATTTCATTGTCGAAATGACCGATGTTACACACAATAGCCTGATCTTTCATTCTGCTCATATGTTCTGCAGTAATAATATCGGTATTTCCGGTAGTGGTTACATAGATATCTGCTCTACCCAGAGTGTCTTCAATCGTGGTCACCTCATAACCTGCCATTGCGGCTTGAAGAGCGCAGATAGGATCGATTTCGGTGACAATCACCCGTGCTCCAAAACCACTCAAAGACTGTGCACATCCTTTCCCCACATCACCAAAACCGCAGACCACCGCTACTTTCCCGGCAATCATCACATCGGTTGCACGTTTTATGCCATCGGCCAGAGATTCTCTACAGCCATAGAGATTGTCGAATTTTGATTTGGTAACCGAGTCGTTAACATTAATTGTGGGGACCAGAAGTGTCCCTTGTTCCATCATCTGGTAAAGCCGGTGAACCCCAGTAGTGGTTTCTTCAGAAACACCTTTCCACTCCTTTACAACTTTATGCCAGAACTGATTGTCTTTTTGGTAAACTGCTTTGAGCACCTTTTTAAGGGAAATTTCATCCTGACTCTCTGAAGGTGAATCGATCCAGGTGTCGCCGTTTTCAAGCTGATAGCCTTTATGAATAAGCAAAGTGGCATCACCGCCATCATCAACAATTAACTGCGGACCTTTGCCATTTCCAAAATTGAGTGCCTGAAAGGTCAATGCCCAGTAATCATCAAGAGTTTCACCTTTCCAGGCAAACACAGGAACACCTGTTTTAGCAATGGCTGCAGCCGCATGATCCTGAGTGGAGAAGATATTGCATGATGCCCAGCGCACCTCAGCTCCCAGCTTCACCAGTGTTTCAATAAGAACTGCGGTCTGAATGGTCATATGAAGCGAACCGGTTATTCGTACACCACTTAGTGGCTTTTGGGAGGCATATTTCTCCCTCACCGCTATAAGTCCCGGCATCTCTTTTTCTGCAATTTCAATTTCTTTACGTCCCCAGTCTGCAAGCCCCATATCAGCAACCATATATGGTAATTGAGACCAGATCTCTACATGCGGTGCCATGCACTCTCCTTATTTTAAGTTTTTTTAAAATTAAATTTCTGTTTTTATTGCCAGATTGAATCTTCCAAAAATACAACTTTGGCTGACCTGCTGAAAACCCCTAAATATTCACCTCAAAAGCAGCATCTATTTTTATACTTTCTTTGTCGCATTGGACACTACTGGTGCAAATATTACTTTATTATTATGAAAACCTTTACTGTGGCTCTTTGCCAGATTGCGCCAACTTTTGATAAAGAGAGCAACATTGAACGTGCTATCACTATGATTGAAGAGGCTGCCTCCAGAGGTGCCGCTTTGGTCTGCCTGCCAGAAATGTTTTATTATCCATTTCAAATTCAAGGACTTAGTAAGATAGCCGCCGATGAAAGCAGTACAGTTTCCCTTCTTTGCCAAACTGCAGAGAATCTGGGCATCTATATATGCACAGGTTCTATGGCATACAAGGAAAATAGTTCTGTGTTCAACCGTTCCTATCTATTAGGTCCTCAAGGCAAAATATTGCTAAAGTATGATAAATGTCATCTTTTCGATGTTAATTTTAAAGGGTTGCAGATTCGTGAATCATCTGTTTTTACCCCTGGAAACCAGATCGACTCTGTGCAGACTGATCTGGGAAGAATCGCAATACTGATCTGTTATGATATTCGCTTTCCTGAAATGCTGAGAAAAAAAAGCCTTCTGGGTATAGACCTTCTGCTGGTGCCAGCTGTTTTCAATACTATTACCGGGCCGGCTCATTGGCATGTGATTATGAGAGCCCGGGCTATTGAAAACCAGATCTTTCTGGCTGCAGTTTCTCAGGGTGAAAACAGCAAATCGTTGTATAAAGCCTACGGACATTCGATGGTGGTTTCGCCCTGGGGAGATATCTTAGCTGAAGCTGATCAAAGAGAGCAGATTGTCTATGCAGAATGCAGGCAGGAGCTGATTAAAGAAGCCAGAGGACGTTTACCACTTCTTGAACAGAGAAAAATCTCACTTTATAATGATAATGGCAGTAATTTTGAATAAGTATTATTTGATCGAATCTACCACTCTGACTCTCGGGAGGGAAAAATGAAACTGTACAAAATGGAAAAGGGTAAAAAAATCGCCGGTATTTGTGCAGGTGTCGCAGACAGTTATAATATGGATGTGACTTTGGTAAGGCTCATCTTCATATTCGTTACGGTACTTACTGGGATCTGGCCTGGAGTAGTGACCTATCTGGTCGCATGGTATCTGCTTCCAGAAAAAGAAACATTTGAAGAAACTCAAAAAAACACAGAAGGGTAAAAGGGACTAAAAAATCTGTCAGTGTCTTTTTTACCAGACTTAAAGCTGGCAAACACCTTAAAATGTACTTCTATGGCTGAATTACAACCCTTTCTGGTTTTATTAATCTGCTTTTTAGGCTCTTTTTTCTTTTCTGGGTCTGAAAGCGGTTTTGTTTCCTGGAACACCATAAAAGTTAGACACAAAGCTGAATCAGGTGATATCTTTGCCCGTTGGGCTCTTTATTTACTGAATCACAAGGACAGGCTTCTGTCCGCTGTGCTTATTGGTAACAATATCTTTAATAATGGAGCAACACTGGCGTTTTTGATGGCGTTTGAGGTAGTCGATAAATATGTATTCTTAGATCTTGCACGTATCCCATCTCCTGAATCATGGATTCTCACCCCTTGTTTAGTCTTATTCGGGGAAATGCTGCCAAAGTCCCTTTTTCGGATCTATTCACTAAGATTGACTCTGAAAGCAATACCAGTGTTAATGGTCTGCTATTTTTTTGCTTTGCCCTTTACCTGGCTCTTTTCCAAAATCATGAATGTTTTTAGAAAAGAGCCTCCCGGGTATGAAGAATCTTTCAAAGCTAAAGTAAGGGAGGAGATGGTGCTGGTGGCTCTTGAAGGTTCAAAAAGAGGAACACTCATAGAATCTGCAGATATTCTCATTCATAACGTTTTGAAACTAAAAGATAAAACAATCAAGGACCTGATGATTGGCATTTCTGAGTATAAAAAGGGTAGAAATGTATTCAGATGCAATCAGACTATTAATTCGGTGATCAGCAATATTCCCGATTCTGATGAAATGCTGGTCTTTGATGAGCAGGCTTCTACACTGTTGGGAACTGTTTCTGTTCTGGATATAGTAGCACAAACTAATAAAAGCAAGCTATCTGAGTTTATAAAACCGGTAAAAGAGATTGAGATGCATCAATCTTTGCTCTCTGTATTGCAGGACATTAAACCTGATGCACCAGATTATTATCTGGTAGTGGACAACAGGTCTGCAGTAGGAATTGTCAAAAAAAGCAGTCTTTATCGGCAGATCTTTAGCAGTTCTAATGCTGCTGAGGATTTAAAGGAAACTTAAACTTAACACTTCCTGAGAGCACAAACTAAATTAAATAATGTTTTTTTTGATGATTTAAACGTATAATTATGTTTAAAATTGTAACTTCCGGGTATTACAGTTTTATTGTATGCCCATTTTTAAAATTCAGGAGATCTTAAGATAATGAGCAAACCGGAATGGAGTCTGGTACTGCTGACTACTAAATCCTTTTCAAAAGTTCGAAAAGCTTATGTCTCAGGCATTACCATTTTTTCGGTAATAATTTTCTCAATTGCCGGTCTTTACGGATTGGGACGACTGCTGTGGTTCACTACTTCTTTAGGAATCGCAAAGTTCGGAGTCTATCAGGCCAGACGTGACAACGAAGGACTGCTCTTAAAGATTCAGTTTCTCAAAAAGTTCATTCTGAAAGAGGAAGATCGAGTCAAAACACTGGTTGCCTTTGAGGACCGGGTACGCCTTCAGTACGGTCTGGAACCAATCAGCAACGATGTGCGTATGGCCGGTATTGGTGGAAAACCCAGCAGCCAGGATATGATAATTGCTACACTTTTAGATCCGGTATTGGTTCATGCAGAATCTGTGAAAGAAAATGTGGAATCGCTTCTGCGACGTGCACAGCTTCAGGATTCCACCCTTACTCACATGTCAAATAAAGTCTCCGTTATTCAAAATTACTGGAATCAGCGCCCATCCATCTGGCCTGCCAATGGAAGAATTACCTCTCCTTTCGGATATCGTTTTCATCCCATTGAAGGACAAAACATGTTTCACGAGGGGCTGGATATCGCCAATTTGCATCATACTCCTGTTCGTGCCACGGCTGAAGGGGTGGTACGTTTTGCGGGACTCAGAGATTTTTACGGAAAAGCGGTTATTATCAGCCACGATCAGGCTGATTTAGAAACCGTTTATGCTCACTTGGATCGCATCTTGGTAAAAAACGGTCAAAAAGTAAAAAGGGGCGAGAAAATTGCCCTTATGGGGAGTACCGGAAGAAGCACCGGTACACATCTGCATTATGAGGTTAGAGTTAAAGGACGTCATATGAATCCTATGAGTTTTATTCTTCCTGAGGATATAATTGTCGATTAATGCAAATTATGATATCATGACTGTAAAAGCCTAGAGCTTCTAATAACAGTTGATATTTTGCTTTTTAAGGGGGGTAAACATGGTAAAGCAGGAAATTATCTCCCTATCCACTAAGAACCGTTGTCAATGGATAGATATTTCCCCGGATGTTCAAAAGATTATCGAGAATTGCGGGATTAAAAACGGATTATGTTCGGTAATAAGTTTACACACTACCGCTGCAATCACTGTAAACGAAAATGCTGATCCGGATGTGGAAAACGATTTTTTTAAAAAACTTGCCCAATTGATACCTCACCGGGAACAAATTTACAGACATGCTGAAGGAAATTCAGACAGCCATCTCAAAGCGTCTCTAATTGGTTTAAGCACGCTGGTTCCGGTTGCTAATGGTTCGCTGGTTCTTGGCACATGGCAATCTATTTATTTCTGCGAATTTGATGGTCCTAGAAACAGACACGTTTCGGTCAATATTATTGGTGAATAATGTCTGTCGGTTGTAACAATAGGCTCTCTGTCTTTTTTTCAATACTCCTGCTTTCTTGCGTTTCGGAAATTGTTGCCGAAGAACTGCAGATTCGCTATGCTGCAGATATGGCTCACCTGCCTGCCGGAGCCGAAATCGCTGCAATGGGCGATATCGGGGTTGTTTTGCCCAAAAAAGCTTCTTCAGTTATTTGGAATCCGGCATCAGTGTCTTTTGCCACACAGGTTGAGATATCGGCTGAGATAGCGGATATTTATCATGGCCTATCAAGACAGGCGTGCTTTGCTTTGCGAATACCGCAACAGGGGCAGATTGCTTCTTCAATCGTATACGTTCCTTTTCTAAGCGGGGATATTCCCTTTTTTGATTCTTTACCTTCAACTTATGAGGAATCTCTCAATGATGTCTCACTCAGGTCAGACGGGGCACCAAAAGGTTATTTCCATAACAACCAGCATCTGATGATTCTTACCCTGGGAAAAATGCTTCCTTTAAAAATGCCTTCAAACCCCGGAAGTGGACTGCCACGTAATTTGAACATCTCTGCGGGTCTGAGCTTGAAAGGATACTGGCTGAACATGAATCCGCAAGGCAGAAAATACATGGGGGTGGGAGTAAATGCTGATATTGGAGTTTTAGCCAGTATAGATCTCGATTATGATCTATCAAAAAAAGTAACAAACCGTAACATCATATTGGGAATTGCAGTAAGAGATTTTATTCCAGCAGAAATCATCTGGGTACATTCTCCCTTGGGATACAGGGAAAAAATCAAATATTCACATTATTATGGAATATCCTATGTTGATAAAAGCGGAGATCTTGGAGGGAACTGGACTTTTGCACTGGGATTAGACAAACAATACACCACATCTTTCCGCCTTGGACTGGAAGCAGAATTTTGGAATATTGCTGTTTTTAGGGCTGGGTTATCGGGTAAGGTTCCTACTCTGGGAGCCGGAGTTCATTACAAAAGATATTACATAGACTATGCTTTTCGTTTCGATAAGGTTGATTTCTCATTTTTCCGCATGACTCTGGGTGTACTTTTTTAAGAACTTTTAAACTAACTCAAAGATGCTTAAATTTCTCCCTGGCTCCATAAAGCTGTCCGATTCTTACAGAAAGCTTGTCATCTACAACTGTTATTTCGCCTTTGGCGATAAGTTTCTTACTGAGAAATACATCAATCGGTTCACCCGCCATGCGGCTAAGCCGGACAATACCGCCTTTTTTTAGATTCAGAAGCTCACGGATAGTCATAGTGGTTTGACCAAGCTGTACCGCTATGGGAACTGAAACATCAAGAAGCATATTAATACTGTTTGCCATTTTTTACCTCTCACTCTGAATACTATCATACCATGATTCTGATTTCAATGACAATTCAATTTAGACAGTGATGGGGAAAGCACAAAATCCGAAATTCGAAATTAGAAATAAGAGCAGGAAAAAAAGTAAGCAAGAAATCCAAAGTTCAAAGCTCAAAACAAGAACAGGAACTAGAAAAATGGCAAAGAGGCCAAATTTAAAACCCCTTTAGTTACTTTAAACACTCTTATCTCTCTGTTTAGAAAATAGAGTTTTGGAACTTGAACAGGATTTATGAATTGTGGTTTGGAATTTTCTTCTGTTTGAATTAGCGAATTATTAGGCTAGTAGTACATAGCTTTTTCTGATTAGATAACTGTGTAATTATTAATTGCCGTAATAGTATTCAACAATGAAAACGCTCAACTTAATAATCTGAGAATCTATTCTCAGCAGTATTAAGTTGAATCTCCCTGAGGTTCTGAAGTCCCCTTTCTCCAGAAGCACTTCCATTTACCTTGGCGATTGAAAAGAAACGCTTTGCTTCATCATATTTCTGGTTTTTGAAACTGATTTGTCCGGCAAGAACTGCAAGTTCTGAAAAATTTGGAAACTGTTCGAGTCCGTCGGCTGCTTGCTGCAGAGCTACTAGGTCATTGCCCATGTCAAGGTACAAAGTAACTATTCGGTAAAGAAGCCATTGGTCATTTCTGTTATTTTTGAGTGCAGTGGTCAAATAGAAAAGAGCTTTTTCCAGGTTTTGTGCAGACTCATAAATCTCGGCCTTCAGAAGAGAAACATAGTTTTCATTTTTTCCTGATTCCGGGCACCTTGATAACCATTTCAATGCCTCATCGTTGTCTAATAGATCTTTATATATCTCTGCTATTGCTATGTATGGTTCATCCATTTGTGGATTAAGCCGAATAAGGTTTTCGAAAATGATGACAGCTTTGGAGTTTGCCTTGAGTCTGCGATAGCAGGTACCTAATAAAAGAAGTGCCTTTTCGTTTTCAGGGTCAATTTCCAGTGCTCTTTTAACGGATGCGACACATCTGCCTAAATCATCGAGAGTATAATAGGAGATAGCCAGATTGAGATGGCCTCTGAAAAAATCGGGAGCAAAAGATACTGTTGCCAGATAATAAACTATACTCTGAGGAATACTATCAAGCTGAAAATAGGCGTTTCCAAGATTGAAATAGCAGATTGCAGGATTCTCTCCAGAAAAAGATGCTTTTTTGTACAAAGCAATAGCTTCAGGCAGTTTTACATTATTATAGAGATCATTGGCCTGAGCAATAAGCCCGGATGACACCTCTTGAGACAGAAAGAAAATGAAAAACAGCCAAAATGAATGTTTGCACATTATAAGATTCGCCTGGTCAGGAATTTAACCTGAAAGAGATTTTCTGCTTTACCCTCTGCTTAACCGGAATCCCCTGGTTATGGGCAGGTTTAAATTTCCAACTGGAAAGTATGATCTCCTTTGCTTTTTTAGTGATTAGTTGATCCGGAGAACTGATTACCTCTACAGAACTGACTTTACCATCGGTATCTATTTGAAGAACAAGAATCAGATCCCCTTCGATGCCCAGTTCTCTTGCTCTTTGGGGATATGGAATCTGGGTTCTGTTGACCGGTTGGGCATCCTGGTCCACTTCACCTTCTTCAAAAACCACTGCATTCAGTTCGCCTGAAGACATCGCCACACCGACTCCACTTTCACTTCCTTGCACAGCTAAGTCAGGAATAAACTTAAGCCTTATCTGATTTTGAGAGAATTGACTGGATGCTGATGCAGTAACCTGACGGATTCTGGGTTTGAATTCTTTTTTTTCCTCCTTTTCGGGAGGTTTAATATATTCTGCAACAATTACAGGTTCTCTTAAAGAAAAGTTATCTTTATTTTGTATTTTCCCGGAAAGACTGTGCGTCAAGGGGATTAATAGAAACAGGACAAAGTTGATAGTAATAACTATGAGCAGTTTTAAAATAAAAAAAGAGGATTTCAGAAGAAATCTCAACATGAATTAATCCCTGTCTGCTGCTATGGATACTTTTGCAGCCCCGGCAAGAGCACACTTATCCATTACCTGTACAGCGGTTCCAACAGATGCCTGCTGATCGGAAATGATTACCACATTCAGGGCTGGATCTTTGTTAACCTCTGTACTTATCAGAGCTGTTAGACGATCTATGCTAATCTGGCGACCGTAAATATGAAGGGTTCCTTCACACGATATGCCAATAAAAAGCGTTTTCTGTCCCTGAGTAACTGCAGTCTGAGCCTTAGGCTTGGATACATCAATACCGGTCTGACGGTTGAAATTGGTTGTAACCACAAAAAAGATCAGTAAAATAAAGACCAGATCGATAAGAGGCGCAATGTTGATTTCTGCAGATGCGTTTCTGCTGTTGTTTAGTAGACTAAAATCATCAAACATTTCAATCCTTAAATTCTAAATAATATCATGTGAGCAAAGTGTTTGTTTTGCTGACTATCTGTTCGCAATCTTTAAGAATTTCTGAAACCAGGGCATTTGTTCTCCCTCTCAGATAGTTATGAAAGAGCATAGAAGGAAATGCTGATATCAATCCTGCCTGGGTTGTTAGAAGTGCCACACTGATTCCTTCTGCAGTCAGACTGGGATTGCCAGTTCCAAAGACCATAATAGTCTTGAATGTTTTCACCATACCTATCACTGTACCAAGAAGTCCTAAAAGCGGTGCTATGGATATCCATACAGACATGGTGGAAAAATGGCTGTTAAGAAGTGGGACTGTTCCGATAAGAAATTCGCGAAGTATTCCCTTACAACCACACCGGTTGTTTTTCAGGTTCTCTCTGATCTGCTCAAGTAGAAAATCATAATTTTCAAAGCCGGTTTTTCCGATTACACTGCCACTGTCCTGGTACAGACAACCTGCAAATTGAAGAAATTTTCTTCGGGAAGAAGAAATGCATATAAGTGAAACCAGCTTTTCAACCCCGATCATCCAGGCAGCTATGGCCGCCAGGAATATAAACCACATGACAATTCCACCTTTATGAAAATCTGAGAGAAACAAGGAGATAAGGTTCATGGAGTCAATCTTCCGGCCATAGTCTGTTGAGAATGTGGATGGCGTGCTTTTCAGTTGCAGTCTGGATATCACCTGCTCTGTTTCGCAGAAAGTTATGAATAATCATTACCGGAATAGCGATTATGAGTCCGACCTCAGTGGTAATTAATGCTTCTGATATGCCGGCAGCCAGGATTTTTGGATCACCGGTTCCATAGCTGGTGATTACTTCAAAAAGCTTTATCATGCCAGTCACTGTTCCCAACAGCCCTAAAAGTGGTGCGGCTCCCGCAATTACCGCCAGAGTGTTAAGGTGACTGTTAAGTTGAGGGAGCTCTTCTATAAGTACCTCTTTTACTGCTCTTTCAGCCGAAGTTCTTGATTGTTTGGAATGATCAAGGCAGGTATGAACCACTCTGGCAACAACGCCGCGATTCTTACTGATATAACTTTTTGCTTGTTCAATGTCATTACTATTAAGATACGTCATCACATTTTTAGATATTTTGGAATCGTAAGTATGTTTGTGGCTGAAACCAATTAATTTCCAGAACATAAGTGCTAACGCCCAGATTACAAGAATTCCCAGTGGATACATCACGGGGCCACCTGCTTTTATAAACTGCTTGAATTTATCAGACCTTTTAATCTTCTGACCTTTTATCAGAACAGAGGATTGTGTGTTTTGCATAACATCAAACATTAATGGACCTTTAATCTCCTGCATTTCAATCCACCGGGGGAATGCATCAGAGAGAAATTCCTCTAATACCGAGGAGCCCAACTGTTCGGTGTTGTAACGACCTGATCCCAGATTGCCGGATTGATTGATAATAAAGATGTCTGATTCTTTATTGACTCCGTAACCAAAAACATTTCCAAGGCGGGCAATAGTAATTTCCTGTGGGTCACCATTTTCAGGAAGAATTGTTGTTTTATCAATAGAAGCACTGCTTCCTTTTTCCAGATATTTTAAATAATAAGAAGTCAATTGATTCAGTGCATTTGAACCGTTTCTATCAGCTTTGAATTTACGTCGCAGCTCTTCGAGATCCATCCGGCGTTGCTCGATGTCTACCGGAAAAGAATGCATGATCTTATCAGATTCTCTTTTCAGTACATCTTCCATCGAGGAGATCAGATAATTCCAAATCTCCTTTCTGTTGGATAACTTTTTCTGTTCTGTCTCAACAGTGCGTTGCTCTGAGTAACATTCTTCTTTGATCTGCGCAAGTTCGTTGCGCAACCGTTCTGTTTTTTCATGCTGGAGGACAAGTTCCTCCTTATCTTTTTCACGCTGGTTAATGTCGTTTTGACGTATACGCCATCTGGCGGCAATCTCATTTTGAAGAGAATCTCTGGCAAGCTCCAGATGTTCTCTGAGCATTTTGAGTTCGTGCTCTTTGAGTTTCTGATTCTTATCGGTTGCAGCAATTATTGAAAAAAACAAAGTTAGAAGGATGATGAAAAATCTATACATTTTGTCATTCTCCTTCAGTAAATCCGATATGTGGTATTCTGGCAAATGATGGCAATGCTTTGGCTTCCCTGATATTGATTGCGTTTAAAATCTGGGAACCGCCTTCAGGATCAGACCGCGTAAGCCATACCTCTTTACCTGTGCTGTCCACACCATTCCATAGAGCGTACCTGTTTCCGGTTGGCTGGACAACTGCTTCAAAAAAAGATCCTATTCGTAAGCGGTACACTGTTCCGGAGATCTCTGGAACAGGCGAAGTGCTCTGAAAAATCTGAATACTTCCAGTCAGTTCTTCATGATTGTTAAAAATCTGCATGAGTCTTTGCAAGCCATCTACGTTGTCAATGTTTCTGGAAGCAAGTTCACTCTTCAGAAAAGCTGCAGGGTTTGATATGCTTTTTAAGGACATGGGAGGAATATTTAAGGCCAGCCTGGAAATCTGTTCACATGCTGCGATCAAACAAAAACGAAAATTCTCCTGCAATAAATCATACTGCTTTTGTGATGATTTCAGGCTGGTAATTACAGCAGAGAGGGAATCATTTCTATGGCCGTAAAGTTGAATCAGCTCAAAAATTGAATCTGTTTCCGCAGATGCAGTTCTTAAGCGGCTTTCAAATTTTGTCCTGTAAGAGGCGTGGCTTTTTGAATCACTTGCAGTCTCCTGCTTGACAGCTTGGCGTTGAGATGACACCAATGCCAGCTCTTTTCTTATCCGCTTGATCTCTTCATCCAAATCAACAGACTCTGCAGCTTTTATCGCAATATTCAAAGAGCAGTGTACAGAAACTAAAATCAACAAATATTTTTTAAATCTAAACATAAGCAATCTCTAAAAAGGGAAAAACATAAACGCAGATTAAGAAACGTCAGTACAGCTTGTTTCAGGTGTGTTTCTATTGAAGATAATATTTATCTTTTGAGTTTGGAAAGACTAAACCAAGAGTCATACTGTCATTTATAACAGTGGCTCATCTGCGACAGAATTGTTCGCCTAATGAACAATTTGGGTTTATCTGATTAGAATAGTTAGAATACCTAAACAGAAAATTCAAAATCACAATTTTTATATCCAAATAAATTCCAAATTACAAAATCACTACCGTCCCACATTATAAATTGCCAAAACTTAGCATAGGTTTAAATAGGTTATACTTTAACGAGTACACACATTTTGCTTTTCATTGATTTCCTCCTTCTATTGTTTTGTTCCACTGTAAATTGCGGACCAGCCTGCAGTCGCAGTTCCCGCAGCCTTGGTATCAGGGTCGAACTATAAACGTATTACCTGGCAAGCTTTTTAAAATTCTATGAACGATTTTTCCCCCCTGGTCGCTCTTGTTCTTGTTTTTTCGTTCCTGTTTCGAATTTCGTGCTTATTTAATTATCTTTATAATGAATTGGATATCTGGGCTGAAGTGCTGCTGCTAAAGATCAGTTAAAGAGGCTAAAAGTAACGGTAACATTAAGAAAACTTCCTGAAAGATTAAAATGAGACTGATTCCACAGGTGAAACAATTGGTACAAAACAGAGGTAATTTTGCTCTATGTGAGGCAGAGTCTATTCATATTAAAAGTAATTCTGCTGATTTATCCGGAGCTGCAAGTCTTCTCAAAGAGAGGATAAATGTTTTAACCGGGATTGATATTGCTTTGAGAGTTGGAGATTCTGAAAATATAAATGGGATTATTCTCCGCCATGATGAGGTGTGTAGTGAGGAGTACAGCATATTGGTAGAGAAGGACAGGATAATCCTGGAGGGGAAATCTGCATCAGCTCTGTTTTGGGCTATACAGACATTGCTTCAGATTATAACTCTTAAGGGGCAGGAGATACCCTGTTTGCAGATCACCGATTCTCCCGATTTCCGCCATCGCGGGTTTTATCATGATGTCACCAGGGGAAAAGTTCCCAAACTTTCTACTCTTAAATCTTTAATAGAGAAGCTGGCTTATTATAAGATTAATGAACTCCAGTTATATGTGGAACATTCTTTTGCTTTTAGAAATATACCCGAGCTGTGGGTCGGCAGGGATCCGCTTACTTCCGAAGAGATATTGGAACTGGATCGCTACAGCAGGAGCTTTCATATTGATCTTATCCCCTCGCTGGCCTCTTTTAGCCACCTATACGAATTGCTTCGTTTGAAACGGTTTGAACACCTTAACGAACTGAACATTAATGCTTCAGAAATTCCGCAAAATCTTTGGGATCGAATGGCTCATTACACAATAGATCCCACAAACGATGCTAGCTTTGAGCTGATAAAGTCGATGATTAAAGAGTATCTTCCGCTCTTTTCATCTAAGTACTTTAATATCTGCTGTGATGAGACCTTCGATTTGGGTAAGGGGAAAAACCTGCTGAGAGTTCAAAAGGAGGGAACTGGGGCTCTGTATCTTGAGTTTGTGAACAAGTTGATAGAATTGGTAAGAAGTTATGGAAAAACTCCTATGCTTTGGGGTGATATAGTGCTTAATCATCCAGAGCTTATGGAGCAGTTGCCCGGGGATGTGATTTTTTTGAATTGGGGATATGGAGCCGATATCAAAGATGAGAATATCAGGGCTCTGGCAGAAGCAGGGGGCAGGCAATATGTTTGCCCTGGAACCCAGGGATGGAGTCGTTTCGCTTATGATATCGGGATTGCAAGCGATAATATTCGCAAAATGGTTCAATATGGATTTCAGTACAAAGCAGCCGGCGTTTTAAACACCGATTGGGGTGATTGTGGGCATATAAATTTTTTTGCGGGATTATTTCATGGGATGATTTTCGGAGCTGCACTTTGCTGGAACAAAGAATCCTATTCTAATGATGAGTTTGACAGGGCTGTATCGGTTTTAGAGTGGGGGGATAAAAGTGAAACACTAAGTATGTTGCTCAGGGAGCTGGGGAGCCTTTGCTTTTACCATTTTGGAAATATTTATGCCTGGGTGAGTGGTACAGAAGGCTTATGGAATAAAGAGGAGAGGGTTAAAGAGATTGATGCCGGAGAGCTTCAAAATAATTATAACCGTGCAGTTGAGATTCACAAGGAGCTTATTGGTTTAAGAACCATTAACTATCAGAAACGTTTGGAGTTTGACGAGCTGGTGTTGGGTGCAAATGCTACAATGTGGACTTTAGCTTTATTATTATTCAAGAAAAGTCATGAGTATAATCAGAGATTGGATATACCTGTATCAAAAGCTGAATTGATAAAAATGGGATATGATGTTTTATATGAACTGATACGTTTATGGCGCATCAGGAATAAAGAATCGGAGTTGCAGAATGTGGTAGCTGTTTTTAGAAAATCATTAGAGATTGTTCAGGGTTTATAAAGAGTGTAGAAATATAAAAGCAATACCCTTGATTCGGATTCTTCCTTTAGATATTTTTCCCGCCTTTCCACCGTACTTAGATACTAAGGAAGGCGGGGAAATTACTTCTGATTAGATATTATTATCTTTGTTTTTTTTTCTGATCAAATAGCTGTGTAGTTACGATCAGGATATATATTGCCCCACTGGAATAATTTAAATTTTGAGGTAACCTGTTGAGGAGAATGTGGTTTCATGATACTTGACTCTTTAGATGCTATGGACAGGTACACTGGAATTCATCCGGGTTTTCTGGCGGCTTTTGAGTATTTGCGATCTATTGATGCAGATGCATTCAGTTCGGGAAAAAGAGAGATTGTAGGGGATCGTTTATTTGCTCTGGCATCCATAACAGCAGGTGTAGGCGTATCGGCTGTGCGGTTGGAGGCGCATCGAAAGTATATCGATATTCAGTATGCTGTATCCGGGATTGATAATATTGGCTGGCGACCGGTTTCAAGGTGCAGGGGTAAAGATGGCGACTATGATGGGCAGAGGGATGTTATGTTTTTTACAGATGTACCCGAGACTTGGTTTGGGTTAACACCGGGTTCATGTGCAATATTTTTTCCCGAAGATGCACATGGGCCGTTAGGTATAAATGGAAATTTACACAAAATAGTGCTTAAAGTTTCTGTTAGGTGGTAGAAATCTCTCTTAGAGGTTAGCGATCTTTTGCTGCTTATAGTGGTGGTATGTTATTTGCTCTTTTTTTAATGGTGAGCCTGCTAAACAGGGGAAAAACATTCAAAAGGAGGGCAGAAAGAATTTGAAGCATCTTTTTTATTAAGAAATATTATTAAGAAATATGAAAAAAATAGTTTTTCAGGCAGGTGCTATTACTTTTCGTCAGGACAAGGGTGAGGTTAAAATTCTTTTAATACGTTCCAAGAAGAATCCTTCCAGGTGGATTTTCCCCAAAGGGCATATAGAAATTGATGAGACAGCGCAGCAGGCATGTGTCCGTGAGCTTTCAGAGGAAGCTGGAGTAGATGGGGAAGTAGTGGAAAAAGCCGGTGATCTGGAATTTATGCTCAAAGAAAAATCTTACAAAGTGGTTTATTATTTATGCAAGTATTTGAAAAAGTCCGGTGAGGGCGAAGCGGGCAGGTCACCAAGGTGGTTTGGGGTGGAAAAAGCGGTAGAGAAGCTTTATTTTGCTAACAGTCGTGAATTGCTTATCGCATCCTTGAAGAAATTGAATTATATAACGGTTAAGCAGATTTAAAGCTTTTCTGACTCTTCCAAAAATCTCTGCAACAGATTATTTTTAATTTTTCAAATTGATTCAGATATCGGCATATCTCAGAAATTGATAACCGGATCTGATGTTTTTAAGGACCTTCCAAATAGATGCTTTATATTTCAACAGTGTTATTTAGCTGGCAGCTTTGGCTAGGAAGACTGTTGTTGGTGCACTTTAATAACGGGAGTAATGCATGAGAGGTACCGGAGAAGTAACCTTACCGGAATCTAAAAAAAGCAAATCAGGTGAATCTGAGAGATCAGAGTATATTGGCTCGATTGTGTCTGCTGCTACTTTGGCACCTCCTGGAGTGGAGGTAAACACCTTTATAAGGTGTAGGAGAAGACCCGAAAGAAAAGCGTGTCATGGCTTTATCTGGCTCAGACTTCAGGAAGACCCTGCGCAGTTAAACTGGTGGTGCCCGGAGTGTGCTGACAATGGGGTGATACGGAACTGGAAGGGGATACCATGGAATCTCTCCCACATCAGAGGGGCCGCTGTTACAAACGGGGCAGAGTTCGGTGAAATGTTGCTTACCGAGAGTGAATTCAGGTTGCTGTCTGAAATTAAAATCCTGGAGCCTCAAGCTCGCAAAATAGTTCATGATGCTAGGATAATAGATGGTGGAGATATGAGTCTTTGGGGAACCATGGAAGCTATCGATGAACTGATGGGTTATATCGCTTTCGAGGCAAATCAAGAACAGCGTAAAAAACGTCAGCAGGCATTAAACCAGCTTTTCGACAAGATTAATCATTGCATTTCAGGCAAATGGTAACTTGAGTACCTTCATAAGATTGAGTTGATTGTCCAAAAAAAATCTGTTATAATGAATTCATGAGTACTCACCAGAGAACTATAGCCATTAACGCCCTTCGCCCAGGCATGTTCGTTTGTGATGTCTTTAATGATAAGAATGTTCTTCTTTTTTCCTCTAACACTTTTATTGCCGGATTTCATCATATTGAGTACCTAAGAAAACAGGGCGTTTCTGCTGTTACTGTAATTTTTCAGGGCGAGAGAGCTGAAAAAGAGTCAATAGATCCTTTTAAGAAGTACGAGGAGTTCAGAAAGCAAATAAAGCAGGCTGGTGCTGTTTGCAAGAGCACGCTCGATGCTGTTTGCTCCATGGCTTTGGCGGCAAAGGTGGGCAGATATTTTTCCATAAAGGAAATGATCTCTCAGTTGCAGGATCTGGTTACCCAAATGGTAGAGCAACCCGATATTACTATAGCTGTTACTCAGATAAAAAATTACAGCGAACAGTTGTATGCCCATTCGGTAAATGTCTCTGTGTTAATGATCGGTTTTGCCTCTGTCTTGGGATATTCTGAAGAGCTTCTTTTGGAGGCAGGGATAGCTGGAATACTACACGATATAGGCATGGTCAGATTACCAGAGGAGCTAATTCGCAGAGAGGGACTTCACACTCGTCAGGAGTTGGAATCCATAAAGAGGCATCCATTTTTTGGTTTGGAGATACTGCAGAAAATAAGAGATGGCTTACCGGCATCGGTAAGCCATGTTATTGCACAGCACCATGAACGCTTAAATGGAGGTGGGTATCCTAGATGCCTCAAGGGTGATCAGATTCAGCAGATGTCTATGCTTTGTGCTATTTCTGATGTTTATGACAGGCTGACCACTGTGGGGCCTGCTCAAAGGGGGTGTCTGCCGCAGGAGGCTTTGGCATTGATTTTTCAGGGGGCTGACGAGCAATATCCAAGAAAGTTGGTGGAGCATTTTACCAAGCTTATGGGCATTTACCCGGTGGGAAGCTTTGTGAAACTGGTGTCCGGTGAAATGGGACTGGTTATAAAAGTTAATAGGGATCATCTTTTATCGCCTCAAATGGTAATGCTGTTTGACAAAGGTGGGCGGAGGATTGAAAAACTGCAGATACGGGATCTTTCCAGGAATGAAGAGAGTGAAAGAGAGTTCTGGAAGGTATCTTGCGCGTTGGATCCTGCCAATTTTGGTATTAATCCAGCAGATTTCTTTCACAATGATGTTGTAAATTAAAGTCCATTGCGGAAATGAAAAAACACTTTTTTCTACAGGGTTTATCTGATTCTATACTTAATTGTTATCCATTAATTAAATGTTGTTTTGGAAAGAATGAATGAAAAGACATCTACTCTATTCTGAGGACAAACTCAGGGGTTTGCTTTATGGAACCTGGATAGGTGATGCTGCGGGTGCATCATTTGAAGGTTATGGACCGGATTTGATCCCATCGCTTGATTCTCAATATTTCATCTCTCACCCTCCTGTGACTTATACGGATGACACCCAGATGACCATTTCGGTTTTGGAGGAGATGGTGGAAAATGGGGAAATAATTCAAGAGTCTTTAAGGGAGCGGTTTCTCAAGAGGTTCTCTCCGTGGAGGCATTACAGTGGAGGGATGTTGGAGGTGATTGAGCGGTGGCGAAGTGGAGAGCACACAGGGAGTGTTGCCAGAAGTTTATATGGAGGAATGGGCAGCTTTGGTGATGGTGCGGCTATGAGAGTGGCACCAATCAGTGCATTCTTCTCTACAAAATCAATAGAGGATTTTATACACCAGGTAAGACTCTGTTCGAGTTTGACCCATACTCATCCTTATGGAATCTCGGGGGCTGTGCTGCAGGGTTACGCCGTGCTATTAGCTTTAAATGGGGTTTCACCTGAAGACTGGCTTGCCCGGTTTTATGAATTAGAGATCGAGAGTGCTTATAAAATCAAGCTGGGTGATGTTGCCAGAGCTCTTAAATATCAGGCTTCAGCCCATGAGAGTGTGAGACTGGTTGGAAATGGATCAGATGCCTTGGATGCGGTTTGTGCTGCAATTTACTCTTTTCTTCGAAACCCCTCTTCATTTGAAGATTCCATCATTTTTGCTATTTCTATGGGGGGAGATACCGATACCATTGCCGCGATGACTGGAGCTATTGCTGGGGCATTCTGGGGGTATAAACGTATACCGTCCTGGTTTATTGGCAGTCTGGAAAATGGAAAGGATGGTATAATAATTGTAGAAAAACTGATTAATGAGGCGGTTGAAAATATTCGGAGGGGAGAGGATTCGAACCTCCGGTAGGGTTACCCCTACGCAGGTTTAGCAAACCTGTGCCTTAAGCCGACTCGGCCACCCCTCCAGAATTTAT
The DNA here is from genome assembly GCA_023412475.1 of Fibrobacterota bacterium. Classification (GTDB taxonomy): domain Bacteria; phylum Fibrobacterota; class Chitinivibrionia; order Chitinivibrionales; family Chitinispirillaceae; genus JAAYPC01. Next base: position 47,992 of record JAEYNR010000084.1, read on the forward strand.
TGGAATGTCTAAAATAAATTGGTTGGCTGGACAAAACAAGCTAATTTATAATTTTATTTTTTTTAAAGGCCCCTATTCTTGATCGGAACTGCAAATCAGCCTTAAGTGTCATGTTATTATATGCTTACTATTTTGAACTCATTATCAGCGGAAATATATTTTATAGTGTACTGTAATTGGATATGAATGTATAATTACATCGAAGCACGCTGATTTCGGCTTTTAATTTCTTATATTATTGCTGTCGAAACTTATGCTTTCTCTTCATTCCGGAGTATTTTCCGGATAACATCGAATTTTAAATATTCAGTTTTTCGCATGGAGTGCGAAAAACTTCAGAGTGTATTTCAGGAGAAATATGGAAAGTAACGACTTCAAGGATGCTTTTTATCGATATCTCCGTTATTTTCTAGCCAAAGATGACACTTCTGCCACTTCATATGACAAATATATGGCTCTTGCTTATGCTGTCAGAAGTGAATTGGTTGATAGCTGGATCAAGACTACAAATAATTATCGTGAGCAAAATGTTAAAAGAGTGTACTACATGTCTATGGAGTATGTCTTTGGTAAAAACCTGCGCCATAATATGGTCAACCTGGGCATTGAATCTCCATTTACTACCGCAGTTCATTCCTTAGGTTATTCTATAGAAGAGTTATATACGCAGGAAGATGATTTCGAACTGGGGTATGCTGGCAAAGGGCGCCAGGCAGTCTGTTTGCTAGAGTCTCTGGCCACATTAGGATTGCCTACAATGGCGTATGGGTTGCGCTATGATTATGCCCAATTTCAGCAGGACATTAAAAATGGAATTCAGGTGGAACGTCCTTACGATTGGCTGCATAGGGGACACCCCTGGGAAATTGTCAGACCTGAATATTCTTGTAGTGTAGGCTTTGCAGGAGAGTGTTACCCCGGTGATCCGCTCAGTTCACTGGGGCCTTATGAATGGAAAGCATCTGAGCAGGTCCACGCAATACCCTATGATGTACCTATAGCGGGCTACCGCAACAATATCGTCAATACACTTCGATTATGGTCCGCTCGTGCTTCCGAAGAGTTCCTTCCCGATTATTCAAACCATGGAGATTATGTGCGAGCTTGTGAGGAAAAGTCCCAGCTTGGCCGTATAACCAAGGTGCTTTTTCCAGAAGAAGATATACGCAGGGTGACTGAACTGCGGATGAAACAGCAGTTTTTCTTTGTCAGTGCCGCACTTCAAGATATAATACGGCGCTACAAAATTTCTAATAAAGATATTACAGAACTGGATAAAAAAGTCGTTATTCAGTTAAATGGGAGCCGTTGTGCCTTGGCTATTCCAGAGTTGATGAGGATTCTTATAGATAAAGAGAAAGTACCCTGGGATCAAGCCTGGAAAATCACCAGAAATGTCTTTGCCTACACCAGCAATGCCGTCCTTAAGGATAATCTTGAGACCTGGCCAGTCTACAAAGTGGCACAGATTCTGCCCCGCCACATGCAGATACTTTTTGATATTAACCAGATACACTTGGAAGATGTTCGGCAAAATTATAGCGGTGATGCTGATGTGATAAGGGATTTGTCTCTTATCGAAGAGGGTGAAGTAAAAAGGATTCGTCTGGCAAGTCTGGCTGTAATGGGCTCATTTTCTGTAAATGGAGTTTCCAGAGAACAGTCTGAGATTTTGAAGCGAAGACTCTTTCCGGCTTTTTCTTCTCATTTTACAGAAAAATTCTGCAACAAGACTGCAGGGATAGCTCACCGTCGCTGGTTGTTGTGCGCAAATCCCAGATTATCTGAGCTGATCAGCTCCGCAATTGGAGAAAAATGGATCAGAGATCCTATGGCATTAGCGGAGCTGGAAAAATTTGCAGATGATTCTGAATTTCTACTTTCTTTGCAAAAAATTAAATTCCAGGCCAAAGAGTGTTTAGCTTCCTGTCTAAAAGAGTTTTCTCTGGCAATTGATGATCGCTCGGTTATGTTTGATATTCAAAGTGGTAAAATTCATCCTTATAAGCGTCAGGTTCTCCATATATTACACATTCTGCACAGATATTTGCAGATCAAATCGGGAGAATCCTTAAAGTGTAAAAGACTTCATGTTTTTGCAGGAAAGGCCTCACCTTCCGATTTTCTGGCAAAACAGGTCATTCATCTTATTAATGTTACAAAAAACCTGGTTAATAATGATCCTGAAATAAATAAACAGATGCAAGTCATTTTTATTCCCAATTTCGGTATGAGCTGGGCTGAAAGAATTCTCCCTGCTGCCGATCTTTCAGAGCAGATTGCAACAGCATCATTTGAAGCTGGTGGTACATTCAATATGAAATTTGCTTTTAATGGCACTTACACCATCGCCAGCCGATGTGGATCCAACCTGGAATTGGCAGAGAAGGTTGGTTTGAGGAATATTTCTCTTTTCGGGAAAATCTCTGAAGATCTGCACAATATTGACGATTACCGGCCACAGGAGTATCTGCAGAGTGATTCTCGATTAACCGACATTTTTTCACTGTTGGAAAGTCTTTTGCCTTCCTTATCTGATGGATCTACAATCTATCCACTGATCTCCTCTTTGCGTGATAATGACCGATATTTTGTACTGCTTGATTTTGCTGATTATGTGCAGAAACAGGAATCAATAGATCAGTTGTTTGCTGACAAAAAGATGTGGTCCAGAGCGTGTCTTCTAAATATTGCACGTTCAGGGTATTTCTCCTCAGACAGAGCCACTTTAGAATATGCGCGTGAAATCTGGAAAGTGATATGAAAAAAGAGTCAAAACTAACTGGCATACCTGTGGTGTCTGGCTGGGGAATGGGGTCTGCTTATTTTGTGGGGAGAGCAGTTCAGCAAACATCCACCGTTTCTATTTCCCGGCAGGATGTAGGCGATGAGATCATGCGGTTCAACGAGATCAGAGAGCGTGCAAAAAAAGACTACCGGCAATATATTACTGATCTCGGGGGATCCTCCACTGTTGATGTCTCCATACTCAATATTTATGAACACATTCTGGATGATCCTGCGTTTATAGGGCAGGTTGTAGAGACCATTTCAACAAAACTCTATGACCTGGAGACCGCTATCCGATTAGTTTCCAATGATTTTATTAAGCGCTTTGACTCTGCCGGAACTACCTACTTTAAAGAACGAAGTAGTGATATAGTAGAAATCTGCGAAAAACTGATCTCCTATCTTTATCAGGATGATGGCAGAACAAAAACTTTTATCGAACCAGTTGTTCTGGTTGTGCTTAGAACCTTTACTCCTACTGATATCCTCTCCTACGATAAATCAAAAATTCAGGCTGTGGTTACTGCCAGCGGTGGAAAGACTTCTCACGCTGCAATCCTTGCCCGTTCATATTCTATTCCGGTCGTATCTGGAATCCGAAACATTGCTGAAAATATTAGACCTGGCGATCATGTTCTGGTTGATGCAGAAAAAGGGGTTGTATATGTGCGCCCTGTCTCTGCGGTTATAAGCAGATATAAAAGGCAGGCATTTGATGAAAAAGCCTTTGAGAGGCTGAAAACAAAGTGGCGAAGACCAGTTTATACCACTGATGGCGTTCAAATCGATGTACTGGCAAATATCTCTTTACCAGAAGATGTAGATGATGCAAACGATTTTGGCTCAGATGGCATAGGGCTGGTTCGAACCGAATACCTTCTGTCAAACAGAAAGGAAATGCCTTCAGAAGATGCGCAGTATGAATACTATAAGAAAATCCTGGAGAAAACAAAGAAGAAACACTGTGTTATCCGTCTGATGGATATAGGTGGAGATAAGGTACCTCAGTTCTTTGACATGCCTATGGAATTCAATCCATTTATGGGATGGAGGGCTATCCGGATATTTCTGGAAAGAAGAGATATTTTTGAGACCCAGATAGCTGCAATCATGAAAGCTGGGATTAACCACGACTATTCTATAATGATGCCTATGGTTACCACTTTGCAAGAGTGGTTGGAAGCTAAGGCTGTTATCGCTCAGGTTGCCATGAAGTTAGATATAAAAATGCCTAAATGTGGAGTTCTTTTTGAGGTTCCTCTGGCCATAATGGAAATGGAAACATTTATGAAAGAGATTGATTTTGCTTCTGTTGGCACTAATGATCTCATTCAGTATCTCAGTGCGGCAGACCGCAACAATGCAAAGGTAAACTATCTATACAATCCTATTGAACCTGCCTTTCTGAGAATCATCCAGAATGCCATAAAATGTGCAAATGATAATGGAATGCCTCTTTCGATCTGTGGGGAAATGGCAGGGAATCCTCTGCACACAGTGCTGCTTGTTGGTTTGGGGTTGCGCAGATTCAGTGTGATCCCACGCAGTATTCCTCTAATTAAGGAGTTGATTGCCAATATAAGCTTTGCAGAAGCTGCTGAAAGCATCTCTCATATCGAAGCAATAGAGTCAACTGAAGATATGTCTCACTGGCTTAAAAATCTCAATAAGCGTCTTCTTGGTGATGTGCTTCAGAAACTGCCTGTGACCGTTGATGTATAAAGCTTTTTCAGGTTCGTTCCATACCAATTAATCTGAGAAATTCATTTCGCGTATCGCTATCAGCTCTAAAGCTCCCTAACATAGCCGAAGTGATCATCTTTGAGTTCTGCTTTGATACTCCTCTCATCATCATACAAAGATGTTGAGCTTCGATTACTACTCCTACTCCCTCGGCATTGATGGGCTCAATTAAGGAAGCGGCTATCTGCTGAGTGAGTCGTTCCTGGACCTGAAGTCTTCTTGAGAAGCAGTCAACCAGTCGTGCAAGTTTGCTTACCCCATAGATGCGATCCTGGGCTATATAACCGATGTGACATTTACCAAAAAAGGGCAGCATATGGTGCTCACACATACTATAGACTTCAATATCCCGCACTATTATCATGTGATTGCATTCTTCGTGAAATATGGCTTTCTTTATTATCTCACCGGGGTCTTGTGTATACCCCTGCATAAGGTGTTTGTAAGCACTGCAGACCCTTTTGGGAGTATCTAACAAGCCTTCTCTTTTGGGATCTTCACCTATAAATGTCAATATCTGCCGAACTGCTTCTTCCATTGCTAATCACACTTTCCATACTGAGACCGATATTCTATGAAACTCAAAACCATACGATTTTGAAGTGTTTAAAAATAAACAAATACGCAATTGATCAGCAAATGATGTTCAGATCAGTTGGTGAGAATGATTACTTTTTATATTGTGGCATTACTATTTTTAATGGGAATTTAATCAATTTCGGAGTAATGTTTTTATCTCTCAGTTCGTTAAATTTTTTAATACTCAGCTCTACCGGATAGATACTAGGAGACAAAGGATGCGTACCTCAAAGAAAACTTCCACAAGATCATCTCTTATTAAAAGTGCAGTATTTTTAGCAATTCTTGTCTGCTGTTTTTACATGGTCAGCCATTTTAGTCGTCATGGACTTCCTGGCAATATTTCAAGCTTTATTAATACCGATGCCGATGTTACCCGTCAGAAAATAGCTCAGATGACCGAAGCTCAGCAGGATAGCATCAGGAAGGCGGTTGCAGGGTTCTGGACTAGTGAGTTTGAGAACCAAAATGGTACTGTAAGAAAGTCTAATCATCTGGAAATTCTAGACAATGGAATTATCTGGCAGGTAATTAACTGGGCTGTAACATTTCCGTCTGAAGACACTCTGTCGATGTATCTGACGCGCAACGGCTATCTTATTCCTTATGGGAAAAGGTCCGATAGAAGCGGTTATGCATGTGATGTGAGGATCATCCGCCAGACCTTTATTGTTGGTACCGATACCTGTTATGGAGCGAGTCAGGCCGATGAGCTTTGGTCGATAGAAAAAACTCCTGATGCCCTGATATGTAATAATCGCAGCTTTAATAGCTACACCGACAAACTTGAGGAGTTTTTCCCCCAGGGTATGATTGATCTGGTTGACAAGCTTATTTCAACCGGTTGCCCCCCGGGCTATAATCTGCAGAATTATGCAAGGGATGCAATCATTGCACAGCTTCAGAATCTGGCTCCAATAGAATTTAAAAATGAAACAATGCATCAGTGGATCAGCCATTATTATGCACCGTTGATAGTAGATGACATTTTGTATTCTCAAATGCTTTTTTCTATTCCAGAAAGTCTGACAGTCTCCTTTGGTATCTCTGCAGATGGTAAAGTAACTGGATCCCGGATTAAATCAGGAGTTTCAGGCCGGGTTAGCCAGTTGATAATGCAAAGCTTAAACGGGTGGGAATTCCCCAGGCATAATAATAGCGTGAAAGTACCCACGATAGATTATAAATTTCATCTTTCGGGTAATTAGCAGATCGACTCGGGAAGAGTTAATTCCTATGCTAATTCCTTTGAAAAAGAGGGGTCTACAATTGAAACAAAATGATTCTGAAGGGCAACTACCAACTACCGAAACAGGATTGATGCCAAAAAAATCTGCGGCATTGGGATTAGGTTGCTGGGTTTTTGGGGGTACTGACTGGGGTACACAGAGTGAAACCGATTCTATGGATGCGATAAAGGCTAGCTATGACAGAGGTATTACTCACTTTGACACTGCTCAGTCGTATGGCAAAGGACATTCAGAGCAACTTTTGGGTCGTGCGCTTAAAGGTGTTCGAGAGAAGGTTTTTATTGCCTCCAAAATGATGTTCACTCAAAGAGATAAGGTTGAAGCATCAATAATCTCATCACTTAATCGGCTAAAAACCGAGTACATCGATCTGTTCTATATCCATTGGCCTAAAAAAAATGCCGATCTGGAGGGGATGATGGAGGAGCTAAATAAGGCCAGGGAAAAGGGGCTGATTAGAGGCATTGGGGTCAGTAACTTTTCAATAGAGCAGATTGAAAGACTGTTGCGGGTTGGACAAATCGATGCTCATCAGTTCTGTTATAATCTTCTTTGGAGATGGCCCGAACATAACCTTATCCCTTTCTGTATTGAAAAAGGGATTTCTATTGTAACCTACAGTTCATTAGCTCAGGGAATTCTTACTGGAAAGTTTGGTAAAGAGATAGAGTTTGCCCTCCGGGATCATCGCAAATATACCGTTTTGTTTGAGAAGGAGATCTGGCCCCTGGTGTACGAAGGGGTTGAGTGTCTCAAAAGCGCTGCGCAACATTCCGGCAGGTCTCTTCTTGAGCTGGCCATACGCTGGGTATTAGCCAGGCAAGGGATTTCAACTGTACTTGTTGGTGCCCGTAATAGCTCTCAGGTGCAGTTAAATGTTAAATCGCTGGATGGAGAAATTGATGGTGCAATTTTAGATGAGCTGACCAGAATCAGCGATCTGGTAATGAAAACCATTCCTGATACGGGTAATATTTTCCGCTGGTATCCCTGAGTTTTTAAATGGATTGAGCAGGGTTTCCTACCCTGCAATTAGTGGACATTCACCCCTGCAGCTTCCAGAACCGCTTTGTTTTTTGGGTTACCTATATTATTCAGAATCCATTTATATTCTTTGTACCCTCCGGGGAGTCCATTAAGAGCACAGATCTTGTCCTGCGCAGAGGAGAAAACATCCTGGTAACGCATTCGTTTGACTGGATCACTGACTCTAAAGGAGTCTGAATATAATTCAGTCAGGGAATCGAGAAATTCATTGGTGCTGGCCCAGGCTTTCATCTGCTCTGCAGTGATAGTAGAATCTGCTGGTGGTACAAAAGGGGTAACCTTAATCTCTTTTTTTATTTCTGCTGAAAGAGGCGGGGTTTGGTCCTGCTTTTTTTGTTGGCAGCCTATGAGGGTGATACCGAACAAAAAGGTAAAAGCGACAAATTTGTGATCCAATGTCATCTCCTGTAATGAAAATTATATGCGCAAGTCGTTTTAATAACTAATTTAATACCGGGAGGTGGAGTTTTGCCAGTGTTTCTCTTTGGAAATAAGGACATATGAGGCCAAAAAAACATTTGGGGCAACATTTTTTGACTGCCCCATCTTTTGCACGCAAAATTGCTGAAGCAGTGCCAGAGAAGACTGATAAAGAAAATGTGCTTGAAATAGGTCCTGGAAAAGGGGCCCTGAGCATCTATCTGAAGGAGCGTTTTGCTGATTTTCATCTGGTGGAAGTCGATCCTGAGGCAATAGAGCTGTTAAGGGCAAAGCTTGGGTGTGGCCCTTACACTATTCATCATGCAGATGTGCTGGAGTTTGATTTTTCCTCCATAGGTTTTCCTCTCCATGTGGTAGGTAATCTTCCATATTCCATAGGAGCTATGATTATTAAGAAAACGCTTCTTCTGGGCAACAATATTCTCTCCTGTACCTTTATGGTGCAAAGGGAGGTTGCGGAGAGGATCGTTTCTGCACCGCATAATAAAACCAATGGTTTTCTGAGCATTTTCTGTTCTTTTTTTGGCACTCCACGCTTACTGTTTCATGTACCACCAGGAGCGTTTTTCCCCAGACCAAATGTGGATTCATCTGTTTTCCAGATTATAATAGACAAGGAGATCGACAAAAAACTTGAGCCATCCTGCTGGGAACCGTTTTTTGCTTACGTGAGCAAGGGTTTTTCTCAGAGGCGCAAACAATTATCAAAAGTGCTGGGACATGGACAATTGACAAAAGAAAAAATAAAGAGTGATCTTGTGCAGCTTGGGCTAGACCCTCTTTCACGACCAGAAGATCTGGGTATAAATGAATGGCTGAATTTGTTCCGATTAAGATAAAAGCAATTCATATTCAGGTTATCTTTCTGCTATGCTTTATGCAAAATGTTTTTGCACAGAGCAATCAATGGCCTGAGATGTTTATTGCCCCGGACACTACTCTGGAAGAACCGGATGACTCCCGCTTAAATATTTCCAATGACTTTTCTTATTACAAAGAACTGCGTAACAATTTCCATCTTGATTATCTCAATAGTAAGGACAATGCAGTATTTTGGCAGATATGCGAACATTCACTTCTGCTCTATGATGATAACACCTATCAGCAATATATTGATCTGACAGGAGGTGTTGAATGGGGAAACTTGTCTTTTCTAAACAGTGATTTTGGGTTTAACTATGAACCTAAGATTAGCTATAAGCGTCGCCTGGAAGGATCAATACTGCGTTCTAACCTCAATTCTGGTCCCTATTTAAGAGTAAGACCATTTCAGATTCCAATAAAGGTCGAAGCTGGAGTTACGGCTGCATCAAATGACAGACTCCCCGGGGGGCTTTCTTCACAACCATTGAAAAACTATAATGCAGATGCTGGGGTGTATGGGGGATGTGAGATTGGAGATACTTTTAGCGGAATCGCCAAATTACCTCTTTTTGTTAATCTGAAACTTTTCGGAAAAACAATTGAAGGTGATGGATCGGGGCTGGTGATGGGAAATCTGCTTTTTCAACATCAGTTGCAAACCGGTGATTCACTCTACTTTTACACTGCAGACACACTGCTCAATGGAAAGGACATTGAGTTTCTTTATGAAGAGACTCCATGGAGAATAAACCATTCTCTTCAGGGGGCAGCAGGTATAAAGGCAAAAGAGAGGCGTCTGGGAATAGTACCTGCAGCCTTTTACAGCTACCGGCTAAGCACAACCGAATACCCAAGTACCGAGAATCTGATAGATATTAAAAAGTCCTCACATACCGCTAATCTGCAACTGATAACCACTGACCGGTATTTTTTTGATTATCAGGGCGGACTGCAGCTTACCTGGGATTATGAGGATCATTACTTCAGAGAGAAAACGGATGTAGGTGATGATCTCAAAGGGTATAATGATCACAGGTCCGATCTTGCATCTTCAGATCATCTGTTAAGAATAAACTTTCCAAAGAATATTGCTGCCGAATACGAACTTCATGCTTTCAAAGACTCAAGAAAATATAGTGACAGTCTAAATGAGAACGAGACAGATTACATCAGGACACGACATCACTGGGGGCTTAGAATCGACAGCATTGCCGGATTCTGCGCAGAGCTCTACGGTGAATATGCAAAAACCTATCTCTATTATTTCAGAAAGAGAAACAGTCAGCACAGTAAAATCGTGGGGGACTACCGGGCTGGTTTAAACGTTTCCTTCTCCAGAGAACGCTTCAGAATTGATGAGAGGTTTTATATCGATGCCGAAGCAACCGATTACAGATTCAAATATTCAACCAATCTGCCTCCTTATTCCCGAAGACTCTCTTCCACTCTAAACGCCAGTTGGCTGGCACATAAAAATGTCGAAATTGTCTCCTCATGGATTCAGAAGTATAATGATCGTGGCCACTGGTATGGCAAAGAGTATTTCGATTCTACAGAGGTCGATTTTAATAGCTTTTATGCAATTGACAGTAAAACCGATGACTATGCATTCCTTTTCTATACCAGGCTTCTTTTTGAGAACTGGTCTGCAAATGCCGGAGTCTCTTTCCGTGATATTATTCAAAAAAACTATGACAGCAGAGCCGACTCTTACATAAAGGATAATAGAAAAGGCTATACAATAGAACCGACATTGAAATTCAGTCTGCAATTAGCTTTTTTAAGTATCGAAGGAAAAATTGGACATATTATATATTCCAAAAACAATTACCTCATGCAGGCAGGTAACAGGTGGGATCTGGTTTTAAAGATGGATGCAGCTTTTTAATTATGATGATAAGAATATTAATACTTTTAACCCTCCTGGTTTTCCATGGATGCCAAATATTTTCTCCACGTGAGGATTTTGAGGAACCACAGGGCGAGACTGTTGACCCATACAATTTTGATGGTATCCTGAAAAGTCTGGGTGAACACTTCATAAGCACTAATCCGGTCGAGCTCTTTGATATGAATATGATATATATCGACCTTAATACAGGACCAGAGCGAAAATTTAACAAAAACCAAATAATCAATAATTTCCGAAATTTACTGGAACAGAAGTATGACTTTTCGGTGACCTGGAGTGATTCCACTGCGGATCACCAGGATAGAGGCGATTCTCTGTTAATCAATAAAGTCCGGTACCAGATTACCTGTAAACAGAAAAAAAATAGTGACATCACTTTGACCGAATACGGTTCATCGGATTTTATACTGAAAGGAAAGCCTGCCTGGAGGATAAGCAAGTGGACAGATATTCCAGACAGAGTCGGGAGACCATCTTTTTTTGCACCTATGGGAACGGAATAATGAGATTTTTCCTCTGTTCTGTAACTTTGCTTCTTATGGGAGTGTTTCATTCCTGTGAGAATCCTTTTTTGCCTCCCACCGGAAAACCTGATAAAACATTCAGCCCACGTTCTACTCCCGAAGGGGTGCTCAAGCAGCTTATTGAAGCCTATGAATCAAAGCGAATCGATCTTTATGAGGAGCTTTTAAGTGACTCATTTCAATTTTATGTAGCCCCGACTTTCATCTCCAGCTATCAGGCAAAGTATGACTACGATTACGAAGGTATCGATTCGATGTTAAGTTTTACCACTGGATCAAAATTCTATTATTGGACAAAAGCAGAAGAGGTGGAGGGGCATCGGAAACTTTTTTCCACCGATGATGGTAAAACTAAGGAGATAAGATTCCGTTCTGCACCTGAACTGACCAACACCCGCGCTTATAAAGATTCCTCCTATATCGAAATGATGATTATTGGCGGTGAGCTGCAAATTCAGCTCAGCACAACCGGGCCGGTAATCCAAACCATCGAATATACCATAGCTATCGAAAAACAGGTCTTTTTGTTGGAGAGAGACAAAAAAGATCAAAGTCTTTGGGTTATCCGAAAATGGTACGATCTGAGCAATGCCCCAAATGATTTATAGGGAGGGCAGGGGAAGATGGTAGAGACGTCCGGCCGGACCTCTAAATCCACGAATCGGATATGAATGCAGAAAAAAACGATAACGATGATGTCACCCTGAAGGTCACATCCGAGCCCTGAAGGGGCGAACTATTTCAGCACCGGGCAACCGCCCTGTGCTGTGCGGTTCAGGGTATTTCCGAAAATGGTGTTCATAACCCCAATTGTAATGCCAAAAGCTCCGATATTGGCGAAAAAAGCATCGGCGGTGGCGTAAATAATCTCGGCAGTGGTTTTTTCGAACCTTGACACTCCCGCTCTTAGCCCGGTCATCGGCGTTCTGAAACTTGACATCGGAGTTGCTGAGAGGAATATTTTGGTGCTCCGAACTCCTGCACCGGCGTCCCAAGCTCGGCCACCGACATTTTTAACACGGCCACCGACATTTTTAACACGACCACCGACATTTTGAACGCGACCACCGACATTTTGAACACGGCCATCGAAGTTCCGAGCACCAACATCGGAGTTCCGAGCACCATTGCTGGAGTTCCGGGTTTCGATCACAAATTCGCCATTACAGGAAATCAGCGAATAAAGCGATCCCCAAAAGAGTCATATCTGAAATAGCAGAGTACTGGAAATCCAGAAAATCGGTAATCAAAGGTAAGGCTCCTCCGGTTGCAAGTACTCTGATATTTCCTTGCACCATTTTTTCATACCGGCTAATCATACTGTTGAGGGCACCACCTGTACCGTACAAAACCCCGGCCCTTATACACTCTTCAGTTGTATTGCCAGGCAGTTTGCAATTACCTTCCGCTTTTATCTCCGGAAGTGCATCGGTGCCCTTATGAAGACTTTGAAACTGCATGGAAGGTCCGGCAAGAATTGCACCTCCCAGAAAATTCCCATCACTCAAAAGATCTGCTGTTAAAGCGGTACCGGCACTGATCAGTACCACTGTTTCTCCTGGGAACCTGAAATGTCCATACAGAGCATTTGCGATTCGATCTGTACCAAGCTGAGCCGGACTTTTATAGTTGATTTTTATGGGAAGTTTTTCGGTGTAGCAGACCTGTTTGGCCACAATTTTTTCTTTTTCAAATAAAGCCATCGCTTTTTTCAGGGAAGATTCGATGACACTGGAAATTAGCACAGTGGAATTTTGAGGAGTACTGATTTGCCTGTGAAGTTCATCTATGCATTGGAGGATCTGATTTTCAGAGCCATTTGACGATATGTCCATACGGTTGAGGCATTTCAATTCTGCCATATCAATGATTGCGATATGGGTTCTGGTGTTTCCGATATCGATTGCCACTGTGGATTTATTCACAGATTTTTCCATGGAGATCTTACTATATGTTTCAGTCTATCACCAGATGAATATCGAGTGCGGCTGCGCTATGGGTAAGTGCCCCAGAAGAGATAAAATCCACTCCGGTCTTTGCTACCGATTCGATAGTTGCAAAAGTGATATTTCCGCTGGCTTCAGTTTCCACCGCAATGCCTCTCTCTTTAATCAGATTCACACATTTCTGCATATCTGCTATACTCATATTGTCAAGCATTATCCGGTCTGGAGATAACGAAATGGCTTCTTCGAATTCCGGAACCGACTGCACTTCAACCTCAATTTTAAGATCTTTACTATTTCCCCGGTATTCAATCGCTTTTTTCAGGGCATTACTGATACCGCCGCTTCGTTTAACGTGAGTGTCTTTGATAAGGATCATATCGAAGAGTCCGAACCGGTGGTTGCATCCGCCTCCGTGTAAAACTGCATTTTTCTCCAGAATTCTAAGATTGGGAGTGGTTTTACGGGTATCCAGAAGTCTTGTTCCGGTGTGTTTTATGGTCTGGACATACTGGTTGGTTAAAGTGGCGATGCCGCTAAGGCGTTGAAGAAAATTCAGGGCTATCCGTTCACCTGTCAGAATCGCTTTTACCGGTCCTGAGAGCGTACAGATAAGGGTATCTTTATTCAGTTGATCACCATCTTTTGCCCTGATATCGATTTTGATCTGCTGGTTGATTCTGGAGAAGATGGGATTGAGCAGATATGCTCCTGAGAGGACCCCCGAAGATTTACTTTTAATCACGGCATGAGCTATGTCCTGGTCTGAGAAAATGGCATCAGAGGTGATGTCGCCATTTTGTTGAAGATCTTCAAGGAGGGCTTGTTCAATTATATTATCGATTGTTTTTGGTTGTTGATTAATGTTCATAGAAATCCCCATTGCATTGCTAAGAAAAAAATTCAAAAATCAGGTCGTTGTTATAGACCGAATTATCATGGTTGCGGTCAATATACAATAATTTACCACCTGCTTCAAATGTCATCCTTTTAAACAAAGGGCGTCTGGATAAGATTAAAACCGGACTGCATTGCCCTGCAGGAGAAGATGTTGGCACATGCGGGAAATAGTCTTACATGGAATTGCCAGCGATGCTCCAATACGAAACAAGAACATCAGGAAGAAACTGGAAATGGGAGCAAGGGCTGACTAAATAACATACTGCTACTTTGAAACTTCTTATTCCTGTTTAGAATTTCGAATATATTTCGTATTTCGGCTTTATTTCGTATTTTCTCTCAAAATTTATAGAGCTCGCTTACCGACTGATTGTAATGGAGACGGTTGATGGTGGCGGCAAACCTGGATGCCAATGAATGGATTTTAACGAATTCCAGTTGTGATATAAGGGGGATCTGGGGAATCGAATCGGTTGTGTGCAACAGTTTGAGGCCGTACTCCTTATGGAGGCTGATGAGCTTGGGGATATACTCTTTATGCAGCTTAATATGGCTTACAGCGACATAGATCTGCTGGATACCATGAGCATGGAGCCATAGAGTGGCATTGAAAATGGAGGTGGCGGTAACCGTTTCATCATCGGTAATAATTGCTATTTTTTTATCCTGGATGTTTCCGATTATTCCTAAGAGGTTTGCTTTATCTTTGCCTGGGCGGAATTTATTGGCTATAGCGTAGGGGATATCCATCGCATCGGAGTAGTGTATGGTGAATTTTGCCCCACCGGCATCGGTCGAGACAGCAACGATGTCATTGAGACCTTTAAAGTTTTGGAAAATCTCAATGAAAAGGTCTAGGCCGCTTAAGGCAACAAGCATCATATGGGGTTCGTAAAATCCATGCAGGGACAGGGTATGTGGGTGATAGGTGAGATGAGCGTTTGCTCCGGCAACTCTTAGCTGATCGGCAAAGAGGCTGGCAAGGGTTGCTTCCCGTTTGAGAAAGCTGGGTTTATCCTGTCTTGAATATGGGCAATAAGGGGTAACAACAGTTAGGGTTCGGGCTCGATGCGCCCGAAGGGTTCTGATAACCTGCAGAAGCTGTTGGATGTTCTCGTTGACTGTGTTTGGGGTGGAAAATTCGTGGACGCATTGAAAAACAAATGCATTTGAGCCTGCAACGTGCTGGTCGAGTCTGGGGCAGGTCTCGGTATCCTCAAAGATTCTGGTGATTGGTTTTTCGTGGCTGCCTATTAAGGGGATCTCTTTGAGGTCGCTTCCATATGCTTGAAGCTGTTTTTCGTATTCTTTTTTTACAGCCCAAGCATAATCGATTCCGGAATTACAGGCTACAAAAAGTAGCCAGCCGTTTGGGCCTGAGAGCTGTTTTTTTTTGATGGAGTCGAAATATTCAGGAGTGAAAAAGCGCTCTCTTCTTGAAGCGTTGTTCATATCCTCCTCCGCAGCAGACTATTGCAAAGACAGGTCCATCCTCCTTCGTAGCAGACTACTTCGGAGGATTGGCAGGTCCACCGTCCGTAGCAGACTACTGCGAAGGACGGGTAAAACTTCCACACCACCACTCGTTTTCTGTTTTCTGCTCAATAAGGTTGAAGTTAAAATCACTTGCACTGGTTATAGTTTCATCTCTTTCTTTGCTCAATATACCAGACCACACTAGAATACCTTCTTTTTTCAGTAGCTGGCTGATACTGGAAAGAAGAGGTTCGGACTCTTTAATGATCATGTTCATAACTATTAAATCAAAGAGGGCTGAGGTTTTTAATCCCGACAGAGTACCAATTAAAAAATCGATTCTGCCACTAGGGGAATTGAGCCGGTGGTTCTCCGCCAGATTTTCCTGACAATCCTTATCGATTTCGACCCCTATGCAACTTGCAGCTTTGCACTTATCTGCTACAAAGCAAAGAATTCCTGAGCCAGTTCCGATATCGAGTATTGATTTACCAGGGAGCCATTCTTTTTTGCTCAAAATTTCTCTGGCTGCAAGTCGGGTAGTTTCGTGATGACCGGTCCCAAATGCCATCTTGGGTTCGATTTTAATCCAGACATCATCTTTGTTTAATAAAGGAGGCAGCCAGAGAGGAGAGACCCAGTAACCCGGAGCAAGTTCAGCAGGTTGCATGGATTCACGCCACTTTCTGTTCCAGTCTTCGTTTTCAATTTGTCTTATCAGGACCGGGGATAAGGGGTTTCTGTTTTTCAGGTCATCTGAGGCTATTTGTGCGGTCTGCTGATCTTTGAAATAGACTTTTACTTCAATGCCTCTATCCACAGAGTTCTCTTCACATCCCTGCATTCCCAGGGAGTACCAGGTAGCGATAGCGATCTCTTTTTGTTCTGGTGAAAGGATGGTGCTGACGCAGTAATTTGACATAATCAGATCTCCTGTTGAACCGATCGAGAGCGGCGGATTGCGCAGAATTCGCCACACATCGAGCAGTGTGATGAGTCATCCTGTGGTGGAAGTGATTTGCGATAGCTGCGTGCTTTTTCCGGATCGATACATAGAGAGAGAACTCGTTCCCAATCCAGGTCGACCTTAGCCTTTGAGATAGCGTTATCCCATTCGATTGCTGATGGGTTTCCCCTGGAGATATCGGCAGCATGAGCTGCGATTCTGGAAGCAATCACTCCTTCCCGGACATCTTCTATGGAAGGTAGTCGCAAATGTTCTGCCGGTGTGACATAGCAGAGAAAATCGGCTCCAGCCATAGCAGCCACAGCTCCACCGATTGCGCCGCTTATGTGATCGTATCCGGGGCTGACATCGGTTACCAGGGGGCCCAATACATAAAAAGGGGCATTATCGCAGAGACTTTTCTGAATCTGGACATTGGCGATAACCTGATGAAGGGGGATATGTCCGGGGCCTTCGACGAAAACGCCGACGTTTTTCTGTTTTGCTCTTTTTACCAGATCACCTAAAATTATCAGTTCCTCGATTTGTACTCTGTCGGTGGCATCGTGCAAAGCACCGGGTCTGAAGCCATCACCCAGGCTCAGGGCTACATCATTTTTAGCCAAGATCTCCAGGAGCCGGTCGAATTGTTCATAGAGGGGGTTTTCTTTTTTGTTTCGGTAGATCCATTCCATAATTATGGTTCCACCTCGGCTGGTTGCACCTGCAAGGCGGTTGACTTCCTTAAAGCGGGTGACCGTCTGGATGTTAATTCCGCAGTGCAGGGTCAGAAAGTCGATACCCTGTTCGCAGTGTTCAGTTATAATCTCAAAGAGGTCTTCAGCGGTAGTTTGCAGCACAGATATTCCGCGATCACGGGCGCGGACAGCCAGCTCGTAGAGTGGGACGGTGCCGATTGCTACCGGACATTCTTTAATCAGTTCCTCACGGATTACTTTGAGATCACCGCAAGTTGAGAGGTCCATGATTGCATCTGCACCATGATGTACTGCTACCCGCATCTTTTCCAGTTCATCTTTAATCTCGGCGTGCGCTGAGGAGGTGCCGATGTTGGCGTTGATTTTTACCCGTGAAGGAGAACCCAACAACAATGGCTCTATCTGGCGATTTCTGTTTTTTACCAGAACCATTGTTCCGCTGGCCATTGCAGATCTGACAATTTCCGGAGATAAACCTTCCCGGATTGCAGCCTTTTGTATCTCCTCTGAAATTAATCCTGATTTGGCCTGCTCTACTCTAGTCATAGAATAAAAAACTCTCCATATCCAAAAGTGAAAAAAAATTTACTAGTTACTTAGCCGGTTTGTTTAGAACCTCTTTTGTTTTCAATAAAAAGAAATTTTTAAGAAACAGGTAGAAAATACATCCTCACGATCATTGAGTTTAAAAAAAGGTGGCATAAAAACTGCTTTTTAAAATTAATCTGAAAATAGCTTCATCAGAAGAATCGGTGCAATTGGAAGCACTGCACTAAAAAAAACATTGAAGTAGATTAATCATTTGCTGGTTGAAACTGGGATTTGTGCTTAAAATAATTGGATCAGCATACTTGTTTTAATGGGTGGAATATGGTATTATTATCGTCTATAAAATATTGGCAGACTTTAATTTAAGAATCCCGCAATTGTATTATTTATTTTCTAGAACTTTAGAAAGTATCCGATGGGGGGACCTAATGAATAAGAAACTTACACAGAAACAACTTGATTACTTCAGAGAAAAGCTGCTTTCCGAAAAGCAAAAAGTTCTTGAAGAGATGGATGAGCTTCAGCAGAGCAACTTAAAGCAGTCTATATCTGATTCTGCAGGCGAGATTTCCCGCTACAGTTATCATCTGGGCGATGTGGCCTCTCTTTCATACGGGCGGGAATTTTCGATGGGACTGGCTGAACGGCAGCAAAAATATCTGGAGCAGATTGATGATGCATTGCGAAGAATCCAGGATGGCAGCTATGGAATCTGCAAGGTAACCGGAGAGCTTATCCCAATAGAGCGTTTAGAAGAGGTGCCAGTGGCTAAATACTCTGTGAAAGGAAAAGAAATTCTTGAGAGGCGGAAAAAACAGGGAATTTAAAACCCTGATTCCTCCATCTTATGCTTTTGTGGTTCTCTCTGGCATGTGAGGACCACAATTTTTTTCCGGAGTTTTTTGAAGAGGGGAGAGTGTATCTATTTACCGGTTTGTCATCATGGGGCTTTTAACTTTTGCCCTTCTTTCCTATGCAGACAACTTATCGTTTCTACTTCTGAATGACTCAATTCTCAGCAGTTGTGCCAAAAGCTCCCCTTTTAATTGCAAAGCTTTGCGTTTTTTTCTAAAATCTTCAAATACGACCTCAAAATCGATTCTGGCAGCACGTTATCTGGATTCCCTGGGTTTTTTTCAGGCAGTCTGGGACACGCTCTCCAAGGATTCCATAAGGATCATCCCTGGTCATAGAAGCCAGATTGTTTCTGAATCCTTTGCCGGAGTGGACTCTTCTATTCTCTCCTCCTTTGATCCCGAAACTTTTCCTTACCCCTATGATGCGGGCAGAATAAGACTGAGGGCTGAACGGTTGAGCCATTTGATGGCAAACAATGGATTTCCTTTCGCCAATGTGACCATCAATCTTAAAAATCTTGATGAGCAAAATGATATAACCATTGAGTACGTGGTTTTTACCGATCAAACCAGCCACTTTACATCACCTTCTTTTTATGGGCCCTTTGTAACCAACAAGAAGATTCTGCTTAAAGATTTTTCTCTCCAACAGGGTCAGATATTTAACATGCAGAAGGTAATCGATTCTGAAAAGCGGTTAAGAAGACGTCCATACATTAAAAATGTGACTCTTTCCACACCCGAGATTGACTCTTCCTCAGATCACCAGGGAGCTCTCATGGTTACTGTGCCAATTTTTATTGAAGATCACTCAGGATTGGGTTTGGAGGGGACAGCCGGCTTCACTGCTTCACATGAGACAAAACCTGCATTATATGGAAATCTCATGTTGTCGCTGATAAATGTTTTCCATAGCGGAGAATCTGCTTTGTTTGAATATTCCGGTGATAAAACTCGTCAGCAGCTTAAAATTGAATTTTCCAAACCCTGGCTGTTTAATTTGCCTTTAATTCTTGACGGTGCAATGGAATTGGAAGTGCTTAAGGAGCAGTATGGGTTTTTATCTGCTCAGATAGCGCTTTTCAGTGAAATCGGAAACTGGTGGCGTGTTGGGGCAGGGGTAAATGTGTCAGAAACCACTCCCAGAAATGATTCATTGGGTGAGCATGGAACTTTTTATGGAGCAGATTTCATTCTGGCTGCTTTACCCCAGGAAACAGGCAAGGGGCTTTTTTCCAGGGAATTGATTGTTAAAAGTGGCAGTGGAGTTGCCCGGAAAGATAAAAATTATTCCCGTACCCGTATTGAACTCCTTATGGGCACTCATCTGCCCTTGTTTTCATGGCAAGCTCTTCGGTTGCGGTTGGTTTCAAAGCACCTTATAACCAAGGAGCAGAATCTGATTGCTGCAGAGAAATTCAGGACTGGGGGGTATAATTCTCTCAGGGGATATTCAGACAATGAATTTGCCTTCAGAACTTTGATCTATGGACAGTTAGAGTATCTGATGTATTTCACCGGTGCTGGGGCTGTATATATTTTTAGCGATGGTGGAGTTGGTTTTGAAAAAAAGATTGAGCTTAATGGAAACTATAGTTCAATGCTGGGTTATGGGGTAGGGATTCGCCTGCCATCCAGAATTGGTATTATGACTATGGAGTGGGCTAGAAATTTCAGGGACCAGAAAAATTTGGGACGTATCCATATTCGCTTTCAGAACGAGCTAGCATTAAATTCCGGCAAAATCATATCTAAATTTTAATGGTGGATCAGGTGTATAAACCTTTTCTTGGTACTATCTTTTTACTCTTCTTTCTGGGATTAAGACCGGTTTTTTCAGGTTGCCCCAGTGCTGATTCCTCCTGGCAGCGCTCAGATGTATTATCAAAAGTAAAATTTCTTCTTGAGAACTGTGACCAAATCGATTCCAACTGTTTTTTTTCGGTTCTTCAACCATTAGTAGAGCAAAAGGGCAAAAAAGGTCTTCAGGACAGTTTGACATTGTTTGTAAAAAGGTGGACAGAACAACACAAAACCGGCTCCAGCTTACTTTTTCTCTGTTATCGTTCGGAATTTATTTATTCAAGAAAACCGGTCTGGGCTTTGATCGTTTCAGATTGGGAGAAAGATAACGAAACTCTTTATAGCGAAATTGACAATCTGGTTAAAAGAGGGTTTCATGCTAGAGCCGACACATTGTATTCGATCTTTGATGCAGAAGGGAAGCTGGGTTCTCAGGACTGGTTGAAGTGGGCAAAAATAAAGGGTCTTGTGGGCGATTACAGTAAAATTGCCATGCTTTATTGCAAAGCTATTCATAAGGAGCCCATGCTAAGTGTGTTTGCTTTTCATCAGTTGGGACGGGAACTTAAGGATTCAGATTCGGTTACAGCAGAAAAGGTGCTGGAGCAGTTTTCCAGGTGTGGCATCGAATCTCCTGGCTCAGATTCTGTATCCATATACTCCTGGTTGGCTGATATATATGCGGAACTGGGTTTTTACCAACATGAGTTGGGTGCACTGAATCTTATGAGTTCTTCGGGGGCAGCTATAGCTGCCAGAGCTTTGGAAACAGCCCGCAGAAGGTATGCGCTGCACAAATACAGAGAGGCTATAGAAGCAGCCATAATGAGTTATCAGAGCACCGACCGTTTTTCTGTCAGGTCTATGGCGGCTTCCATTTGCTACCAGTCATTTATGAAAATGGGTGAAATCGATTCTGCTGCCGGGTGGCTTAAACGTATGGAGTTGGGCTCGGATAAAAACAGAATTGAGGCAGTTACTTTTTATCAGAATTGGGGTGAATTTTCTAATGCCGCTCCTTTAATCGACTCGCTGTCGTTGTCTGTGGCCCGGGATTCACTTACCTTACGCCAGTTTATATTGCAGGGAAATATTCAAAAGGCATTTGCATATTTTAACAGGTCTGAGCTTAAAATCCACAAAGATCAAAAAAACGCTTCATTGTGGAAGGCCAGAATGTTACTTTTCAGTGATAAGTTTAAAGACTTTACTGCATTTCTAGATACTCTGGAGGTTGCACCGTTTTGGGAATGTGCCCGGGAGTTGATCTTATACCAATACTGGGTTGAACGGCTGAGGAATTCATCTGAATCGCTTGCGGCCTGGGCAAGCATCGAATATAATTTGTATTGTGGATCGTTTAACAAGATTTCTCAAACACTTAACCATAATCGTGCTGGGGATCAATTGTGGCACCAACTGGTGTTGTATGCTGGTAAATCCTGCATAAACCGGGGACGCTACAAAGAGGCTTTAATGCTTTTAGAATTAGACACCCTTAAAGAAAAATCGCCTGAATTTCTTTACAGCAAGGCAGAGGCGCTTTATCATTGTGGGGATGCAGTAAGTGCCAGGTCTGTTTTAAACAGAATAATACTGGAATATCCGGCAGATCTGCATTCAGATAAAGCAAGAGTCTTTATTAATGAACATAGTTTGGACAATCAATAGCCGGACAGGAAATTCAAATAAAAAATTTTCAGGAAAGAGCATTTATGAGTATTCGATGGATCAAAAATTTGATAATCGATGGAGAGAAAAGTACTATCGAAATTCAGATTGGCGACAAAAAGATAGGCGATAAATGTTACACCAGAATCAATGGCGACGTTGAGTACTGGTTTGAAAACATTTATGATTCAAGAAGCGATATTATTGCTCAAGGTCTGGATATTCTCAAGAAAAGGTTAGAATTAAAAAATGTTACCTACCCTGACGGAAGGTTATATGACTGGCAATAAGCAACCCAGAAAAAGCAAAAAATATGTGGTGATTCATGGCCATTTTTATCAACCACCCCGTGAAAACCCCTGGATAAATCTCATTGAGAAACAGCCATCGGCTGCACCTCATAATGACTGGAACGAACGGATCTACGACCAATGCTATAGGCCTAATGCCTATTCGAGGCTTCTGGATGGCAATGGGATGATTGTAGATATTTACAATAATTACCTTAACATGAGTTTCAATTTTGGTCCCACACTTTTTTCCTGGCTGGAAAAGCATCACCCAGCTACCGCCAAGCGGATTATCAGGGATGATCAGGAGAGCTGTTTAAGACTTGAGGGGCATGGTAATGCTGTCGCTCAGGTTTACAATCATATTATAATGCCGCTCTCATCTAAGCGTGATCAGTTGACTCAGATTCGCTGGGCCAAAATATTCTTTAAAAAACGCTTTGGAAGAGATCCTGAGGGGATCTGGTTGGGTGAGACTGCAATAAATGCGGTTACGGTTCAGTGCCTTATAGAAGAAAAGATTAAGTTTGTCATACTTGCACCTAGTCAGGTTGAGAGCTTTAGAGCCCTGGGCAGCAATGGCCAATGGACTGCTACTGCACAGCAGGGGGTCGATACCAGAACAGCTTATAGGATTTATACAAAAGACCGAAACCCCAAAGTGTATCTGGATGCATTCTTTTTTGATGATGGGTTATCCAGAGAAATAAGTTTCGGTCAGCTTCTTACAGAGGCTCATATTCTGGGGAATCGGATCAGGTCCTGTTTTACGGAAAATTCTCAGACCGATCAGTTGGTTACTATTGCTACGGATGGAGAAACATTTGGACATCATAAACCGTTTGGGGATATGTGCCTGGCTTATTTTTTTAAGAATGTGGCACCTGAACTGGATATTGTTCCGGTGAACTTTGGCTATTTTTTGGCCAAAAATCCTCCTCGTTATGAAGTGATTTTGAAAAATACCAACGGAGAGGGGACTGCCTGGAGCTGTGCGCATGGGGTTGGGCGCTGGGCCAGGGATTGTGGGTGCAAGACAGGGGGTGAAAGCTCCTGGAAACAGATGTGGCGTGCACCTTTAAGAGGTGCGCTGGAAAAACTACAGAGAAAAATCGATGCCGAATATGAATTGGCTTTTTCCAGCTACGATGTGGATCCATGGATGATACGGGACAAATATATCGCTTTTGAAAACTGCTCCTGGAAAAAATTTCGATTGTTTCTGGAGAAACAGTGTGGCATACCTTCGTTAGATCAGCAGATGGTTTTGAGTTTCAAACGGTTGCTGGAAGCTCAGAAATATTCTCTTTTTTCATATACCTCCTGCGGATGGTTTTTTTCTGATATAAGTGGGATTGAAACTGTGCAGAACCTGGCTTATGCATGCAGGGCATTACAATTGGGTATTCCAAAATCAAAGCACAGCCAGATTTTAGATGATTTTTTAAGAGATCTTGAGAGTGCCAAAAGTAATCTGCCTAACATCAACGGCCGTACTTTGGTTGAGCAGCATATAATGCCTTTTTTTGATCACGAGATGATTCTGGCATTCACAGCATCTATTCTTAAAACTCTGGGTATACAGAGGCTGTCTTCTTTTGATGTTTACGATTATTCCGTTAAATTGCAGCTGATTTTGACCTCTCAGAGCGATTCTCCTGCATATAGTGGGTATATGGTGCAGTTGGAAAATGACTTTTCAGGAGAGGAGGGGGCTTGGGCTGTATTGGTTGCTTTGCGGAAAAATACCGATATCACCGGGTGGATAATTCCTGGAAATGAATTTGATCAGAGCTTTGTAGAGCAGCCTGAAGCCTGGATGGGACATAAAAGGACTAAGGTTTTCAGTTTGATGGATATTTTCCAGACCTCCCAGCACCAGATCACCAGTCATTTTCTTCACAGAATCTCCAAAGACACCAATCAAAGGTTTGGTGTTTGGCGAAACAAGCATCTTAGGGAGTTGGACATTCTCTCCAGGCTCAACCAGCCTCTTCCATTGTATTGCACCGCTCCCCTTTCCTTTGTGTTTCAGGATCAGTGGGACAGTACAATAAAGAAGGTGGCTACGCCTGGCTTTGAGGATCAGCTTTTTTCGGATCTTCTGGAGATGTTCAGGACTATGAATCGTTTTCAGGTCAGTATCGATCTGAGTAATGGTGCTGAAGTGTTGGAAAAAATCCTTGTAAATGAGCTCGAGACTCTGCAGGAAAACTTATCTGTCGAAAAATGTGACCGAATCCGTTATTTGCTGAATCTTGTAGACCGGTTCTGTATTCCTGTTTCCAAACATAAGCTCGAAGATATGTTTCATCCGGTTCTTAAAACCAACGTGCAGCAGTTGTATGATAAATTAATTGTGCTTGATGCTCAGAAAAAAGATATTGGTGAAACCAGGGATCTGTTTTTTAAACTGGTTAATTTTGCACGCAGGATGAATTTTAACACAGATAAATTTCGTCTCAGTTGATTCGTATTTTTTAACTCTGAAACTTCTTTAATTTATTGGATTGCTTTCGCAGCCATCCTTAGATATATTTAGAGTATATTACTTGTCGCATGAAAATAACACATACTTTTGAGGTATAAATTTGATGGCTGAAGGTTTATTGTTTTTTTATTTAATTCAGGTATTTATTCTGCTTTTAGGTATTTCGGTGGGCCATAGCGTGCTGCTTTTAAAGATACGTCATGAAGAGAATCGTAAAAAGGAGCTGGAGCTTGCTCTTTTGGAGAAAAGGGAAGATATTTTACAACAGGGCAAAAAGATAGCTCATGATCTTGAAGAAGTTCTTTATAAGGCAAAAGTTCAACAGGAAATCGATGACATCATCAGAAAAAATGGGAACTCCTGATTTTGTAGATCCGCTTCAATTCCGATACACTCAACCTTACTAAAAATCAGCTATTTACTATAATTATGACGGACAAAAATGTAAGTCACAATTTTCCGCTTTTGAGTCCGAACTCTCCGGAAAATAACGCAGGTTTAAAAAAAATAAAAAATATGTTGACATCGTTATTAGAATTCATTATTATTTGATCTGCGATTTACAGTAACATACCGCCCTGGAAGCGGAAAGGAGGTGATAGCCAGTGATACGCGATGAACAATTCGACGCCGATGAGATTCTACGCGATGTAGACGAAAGATATGTCGATGATGAATCTGATAAAGATGAGGACATGCGAGAGCTGAATTTTGGTAACATTCATGATGAGAATGCTAATTTCAGCGATATGGCTAGCGACCTGGATAATGCAGACGATCTCTGGGAATAAAAAACAGAAGATGAGTTGACTGCCCATTTCCGGTTGTCTATTTCCAGGGGCGGACAGCATTTGTTCGCCTTTCATATTTTTAAATTTACGGACATCGTTTAATGAGCAACCATACTGTTTTTTTTGTCTCAGATGCACATTTCGGAATTTCTGTTGAAGGTGGGGAAAATAGAGAAAAGCATTTTGAAGATCTCTTAAATAATGCGCCCCAGAATCTGACGGACATTTACATCATCGGAGACCTTTTTGATTTCTGGATAGAATACCGTTATGCTATCCGTTCCGATTACTTTTCCGTTCTTTGTTGCTTGAAAAGGCTTATTGACCGTGGCGTTAAAGTCCACTATCTTGCCGGTAATCACGATTTCGCATTAGGTCCTTTCCTCAAAGAAAATATTGGAATCAATATTTACCACAACTCATTAGAAGTTCAAATCCAGGGGAAAAATGCATATCTGTTTCATGGTGATGGACTTATTAAGAGGGACATTGGTTATAGAATTTTAAAAAAAATTCTGCGAAATCCTCTTAACCAGCGCATCTATAAGCTTCTGCACCCGGACTTGGGAGTGACAATCGGTTCTTTTTTCTCTGGTTCAAGCAGAAAGTATCTCCGCAAAACTCTCTCCGAATCTTTCATCAAAGAATACAGGGAACATGCCAGAAAGTATCTGGAGACCGGAAAAGACTTGGTGGTATTTGCCCATACTCACCATGGGGAATTATGCCGATTCGATTCCGGGGTCTACCTGAATACCGGTTCCTGGTTGATTAATTACAATTATGCATCTATGACTGATGGTGAAGTTACTCTGAGAAAATTTGAGATATAAGATTTCGGATTTTAGATTTCTAATTGACTTCAAAGTGTGGTTGCAGAGCATCATAGGTATCTTCGATAGCCTGTGAAATTACCTTGGTTCCTGCTATTACCGGCATAAAATTACTATCTCCGTTCCATCGGGGGACTATGTGCATATGAATATGCTGATCTATGCCTGCACCACTTACTCTTCCCAGATTCATACCTATATTGAACCCCTCTGGGTTGAAGCTTTTTGAAAGGGCGTTTTTGCACAGGCAGATAAGAGACCAGAGCTCAGATACACTTTCTGGTTCTAAAGAGAGAATATCTGAAGTGTGCTGATAGGGAACGACCATCATATGACCGTTATTGTAAGGGAAAAGGTTCATTATTACAAAGCAGGTGGTGCCTCTGTAGAGGATAAGATTTTTACGATCATCTGATTCTGTGGGCTTATTGCAGAAGATACAGCCATCATCTTCTTTATCAACATTTTGTATGTACTGCATCCGCCAGGGTGCCCATAAACGATCCATTGTGTTCTCCATTAAGAAAATGTCTTAAAAGTTGCATTCGATACTACAAAATACATCGCAGCACCCATTTTGTGCGTGGGTAATAATGAACAGTAAGCGGGGGGAGGGGCAGCTAAAGTGAAAGACTGATCCCGGTATTAAGAAGGAACCCTAACCCACCCAGATCAGTATTCTTGTCCACATTATCAAAGGGGATCATAAGCTTGCCATCAAAGTAGAATCCAATTGGAATTACAGGCAACTTAACCATGGTTCCGGCAACGATGTGGCATCCCCAGTGTGGAATCATCAGGCTGC
Organism: Fibrobacterota bacterium; assembly: GCA_023412475.1. Lineage (GTDB taxonomy): Bacteria > Fibrobacterota > Chitinivibrionia > Chitinivibrionales > Chitinispirillaceae > JAAYPC01. Next base: position 75,219 of record JAEYNR010000084.1, read on the forward strand.
GGGTGATTTTTTTCATTATCTTTTTGGTGAGTTGATCGTTCTCGAAGACATCTCCTGATAAAAAACTTAGCGGCTTAACGCCTTGAATAGCCTCGCCAAGTGCTTCCTCGATGAGTTCTTTGTTTAAAACAGGGGTAGCAAAGTGAAGGCTGGGGCCTGCACCTGCATAGATCTTGAGGATTTTTGCAGGAGCTTCAAACAGATTTTTCCTTATGGTCAGGTCAAAATGAAGTTTCATGAATGGAGTGTTTTTCAACCCCAGAAACTGCATGTTGAATTTTTCGAGTGAGAGCGGAAGCGTGTCATAGCCCACATCGAAAAGACTGTCCGGGTGATCGATATTGTCGGGATTAATATTCTGACGATAAGACATGGAGACTGGATAGATAAGTGAGCTTTTATACTCCCAGACCCCAAAATTGGTGGAAATCTCAATGGCATCCAACACAGGAATTATGTCTATAAAAATCTTTGCACCGAAATTGAAAGGCTTTTTGCTCCAGCTTTTTTGATCCATATAGATCGGCAGGTTGGAACCGCTGATTTTTTCCAACATCTCAGGTCTGGAGCCTAAAACTGAAGCTGTATCAATGGATAAATCCCCAAATGAGAGCTGTTTTCCGGCAACGTTATCCATGTCTAAAGAAAAATCGTTTCCCCAGTGAATCCCAAATCCGATAGTGGCAAATGCCTGGATTGGAAGTGTCAGGAAAAGAGCAGCAACAGACAGAAGTGTTCGTGAAATTGACATAAGCTCTCCCGGGTATAGGCCTTTTAACTGGTGGTTTAAAATCAGTTTATACCTAATTCGGTCGATTGTTTGTCGTGGATCGAAGCGAGCCACGTCAAAAGAATCGTACGATTTAGTAGGTTATAATTAATTATACAAAAACGGAACCTTTAAAACCTGCATTTTTTGATAATTTACTCAAGGCCTTGGGAGCTTGCCCCAAAAACCTATCTATCTTTGACTGGAAAGTTACCCGCTTTTTTAGTTCGCTACTCCGAAGATCCTGCGATGGAGAAAAAATATCAATAAAAAATTAAGTACCAAAGTTACACCCGAGTAAAAATTCACAAAGTTAATGAAATAGTAACATTAAGCATTAAAAAGCACATCTCATCGGTATTGCATTCCTTTTTAAATCTTTTCAGTGCGTTCCAGTCTCTGGAACACTTTTATCCTGTTTTGCAGCAGATTTGCGCAACTGAATCAAAGTAGCACTATATTATAAATTTAACAGAACCTCGCAGCCTGATGGTTTAGGTATCAGAGGTGCGTCAAAACTATTTTTACAAATATTCTGAAACGGATGGGTAAAAAAGTGGCTCGTTCAAAAACTTCAATAAGAATTTTCGATTATACTGATTATCGAATTTATCTTGGTGATTATTACAGAGAACAAAAAGAACTTAATTCCTTCTTCTCATTCAGATATTTCGCAAATAAGGCTAAGATAAGGTCTATTGGTCTTTATAAAGATGTTATCGATGGGAAACAGTCGCTTTCACGACGTGCGATCTCTAAATTTTCCGAGGCAATCGGACACACAAAACATGAAGCAGAGTATTTTGAAGCGATGGTTTTTTACTCAGATGCAGATACGGTCAAAGAGCGTAAATTTTATCTCGAACGGATGATGGCGTGTCACGAGTCAAAAGCGCACGTTATGGAAGAATCACGTTATGAATACTATTCAAAATGGTATTATAGTGCTATACGGGCACTATTGTCGTTTTATTCATTCGATGGTACCGATTACCGCTCACTTGCGGATTTGCTCACTCCTGCAGTCACCACCGAAGATGCGCAAAAGGCTATCGAAGTACTAGAGCGGCTTGGAATGATTCGTAAAAAGGAGAACGGGTTCTTTGAACCGTGTGATCAGATCATAACTACTGGTACTTTGAATAATAATCGTCAGGTTCAGAAAACCAACATAATCAATTTTCAAAAAGACTTTTTATCACTCGCTTCCGAAGCTTATGAACGCTTTGCGGACAACCAACTCGACATGTCTACAATAACACTAAGTATTTCGAAAAAAACTAAAGACTTAATCAAGGAAGAGGCGGCAGTATTCCGGAAAAAAGTCCTCAGTCTGGCAGAAAAAGATATTAACCCTGAATGCCTCTACCAGCTTAATTGTCAAATATTTCCTCTGACTGATCCCGGAAAGAACAGGTAAGAAATGAAGATGGCAATCAAAGAAACTTTAACTATTACACTTTGTTGCTTTTTTATAGCTTTTTTAAAGTGCTCATCCCAGCAGATCACCGGAGTTGGTACGGGTTCTGAAACTGTTATTGGCCAAGTAGTACACCAGGATGGTAAACCAGCAGCAAAAACTGTAATTACATTGTATCCTTCCGATTATGATCCGGTTAATGATTCTGGATTTTTGTATGGAATTGATACAACCGATAGCAGTGGGAACTATTCAATATTACTGTCTTCGTCAAATATCGCCACATACACTTTGCATGCGGTTAATCTGTCCTTTAAAACCAGAACTATTGTTGCGGATATTGAGATTGCGGATGGTGAATCGACATTTGTTGATATGGCTGAGCTTCGCAATACCGGCAGCATCAAAGTTTTACTCACCGATAGTACTACTGATAAAAACGGGTATGTTTTTATTCCGGGCACCGTTTACCATTCATATGTCGAAAACGGATGCGCAATAATCGATTCGGTACCAGCTCAAACTATCCAGAACGTTTATTATAAAAACAATGAGTCTGACAGTTTGCAGAGTCTTTCGGAAAACGTAAATGTCGAGTCTCAAATTACAACTATCATTGAAAATTCCAGGCAAATGTACTCCAGAAAGATCCTTCTCAATACTTCTCCCACTGGAGCTAGTATTTCCGCCATGGTTACAGATTTTCCTGTTCTCCTGCGTTTACGGGCTAATAATTTTGATTTCAGCAAAACAAAAGAGGATGGTAGCGATCTGAGATTTAAAAAACCGGACGGAAAAACATTGCCTTTTGAAATAGAAAATTGGGATATTAACAAGAGTGTAGCGGATATATGGATAAAGGTGGATACTGTTTATGGAAATGACAGCACACAGTATATAGCTGTGTACTGGGGCGATGCTGATGCAATTGGCAACTCAGATGGGGCTGCTGTATTTGATACTGCTGCAGGATATCAGGGTGTTTGGCATCTGGATGATAATGAAGAGCTTGTTATGGATGCCACAGCCAACCGGTATAATGGATTAAAACAGGGTACCCTGGCTATTACCGAAGGAAATGTTGGCTTTGGCCAGTCTTTCAATGGATCTGGAGATTATAGCGACATGGGGAATGTATGCAATACGGATATGTCCAGTTTCACAGTCTCTGCATGGATAAAAATGTCTGGTGGAAATAAGATACAAACGATCATGGCAAAAAGTAAAGGTGGCCTTCCAAATGCTGAGTATGGATGGCTTTTTCAGCTAGACCAGGATGGAGCATTGCAGATATTTTTAGCAACAGATTCTGGCTCGTGGGGGAATACAGGGTCTTTTGTGTTATCTTCGAATGTGCATGTAACGGACTCCACCTGGCATCATGTGGCAGCAGTTATTGATAGAACAAATAATACCAATTGTCGGATTTATATTGATGGTAGCGATGTAAGTACACTTCCTTCGGGTGGTAATATCATTGATATTGGCAAGATAATGAATTCTCTACCTTTGAGAATCGCATCGGATGCCGATGGCCAATGCCAATGGGAGGGGGCACTGGATGAATGCTGGATCTCATACAAGGCGCATTCACCGGAATACATCAAGTTGTGTTTTAAGAATCAAAAAAATACTGATGAACTTGTAATAATCAAGTAATATGGTAAATGTACGAAATAACATCAGTTCTCATAAGCATAACTGATGTTATTTCCTGTTGTCATGCTTCCAATGTTCCGGATCCTGGAACACTTTTTTAACAGCCCTGCCCTAAATTCATGAAATCCTGTTTACTACACTTTAGATTAAAGGAAAGAGTTTTCGTTTAACAGGCAATTTCGAACGGTTGATGGCCGTTGGAGAGATTTCAGACAAACAGAAATCAGGAGAGGGCAGCATTATGAGTAAAAAGTTGATTAAAATTTCAATTCCGGTTATTGCTCTGGCCGGTGTACTCCTGCTTAATACTTATTCACAGGCTCAGATTGCTCAGGGGACTGGTAAGTTTCTTGGTAATATCACTACTAGTTTTCAGGTAAGATCCGATTTTATCAAATATTGGGACCAGATTACTGGCGAGAATGAGCATAAGTGGTCATCCATAGAGGGGACCCGTAACAGGATGAATTGGGGTAGTGCAGACGCAATCGCCAATTATGCAAAGGAGCATAATATTCCCTGGAAATTTCACACCCTTGTCTGGGGAGCTCAGTACCCTTCGTGGATGGACGGACTTTCTACCAGCGAACAAAAGAAAGAGATTATTGAATGGTTTGATGCAGCAGCTCAGAGATATCCTGATGTGCAAATGATAGACGTGGTGAATGAAGCGTACATGTCAGATCCTGGTAACTGGAACGCAGGCAAACACGCACCAATCCCTTTCCGGGAAGCTCTTGGTGGAACTGGTGCCACAGGATTTGACTGGATAGTGAACTCCTTTAAAATGGCGCGGGAACGCTGGCCAAATGCGATTCTGATCTATAACGATTATAACACTCTCGAATGGCCTGCCGAGATAAACTGGATAAAGGATATAATACCAAAGCTTGTTGCTGCAGGTGCTCCCATTGATGTAGTGGGATTTCAGGCACATGGCTTGAAAGGAACCAATGCAGCTACTCTCAAGTCGCGTCTTGATGACATATACCGTGCAATCAATCTGCCAATGCTGATAAGTGAATACGATATCGGTGAAACAAACGATCAGGCTCAGTTGGATAATTACAAGGCTCATATCACGGTTATGTGGAACCATCCCGGAGTCACAGGTATTACGATTTGGGGTTATATCTATGGATCTACCTGGGTTGAGGGCACTGGCTTAATCAAAAATGGACAGGAGCGTCCGGCTCTAACCTGGCTTAAGGAGTTTATAAAAGAAAATCCTAATCCTCCGAATGATTATCCCAATTTTCTTAATGGAGGAGCGAGCAGTTACAAGCTGAATGTAGTTACCGGAGGACGTGGAGAAGTAAACGTTAGTCCAGAGGAAAACACCTATGAAAAAGACACCGAGGTGACATTATCAGCCTCTCCTGCTGAGGGATGGATCTTTGGCAGTTGGAGTGGTGATGCCAGTGGAAATCAGAACCCTTTGAAACTAACAATGGATAAAACAAAAACGGTTACAGCAAATTTTTTGACAAAAGATGGTAAACAGGATCTGGTGCTTAACGGCACTTTTTCATCCGGATCAGTTCATTGGGAATTTAACAACTGGAGTGGAAGCGCTTCCGGTGCTGTTGCAAATGGAGAGTATTCCATTACGATTGGTAGCGTAGCTGATAACTATTATGATATCCAGGTGGTTCAGCCTGGCATTTCGCTGGAAAAGGACAAAGCATATCGTGTCATATTTGATGCGTATGCTTCAGCAGCACGAGACCTCGCTGTGAATGTAGGAATGCCCGAAGATCCCTGGACTGGGTTTTTAACCAAAGTAACTAAAGGAGAGCGTGAAGTTAACCTGACAACCACAAAACAGACTCACAGCTTTGATTTCGTAATGGAAGAACCAGCTTATGAAAATTCAAGAATAGAATTCAGTGTTGGTTTAAACACTCCTACAGTATTTATTGACAATGTTTCACTTCATGAAATAGAACCGACTTCGGTGGTTGAACCTGCTCATAAAAAGAAGATAGAAAAAATGAAAGTTCAGCAAAAAGGATCTCTGCTGACAATTGATTTTGATTTAGCACAAAAAAACAGTGCAAAAGTTAATATCTATGACCTTAGAGGAAACCTGGTTCGTTTTGCTGAAATTAAATCGCATTCCGGATATGCTCAAAGATATTCTATCAGCACATCAGGTATTTCAAAAGGCTTTTACATTATTAAAGTAGATAACGGAATTAATGTATCAAAATCAGGTATTGTGCTGACTGGCAGATAGCAGGAATCAATCTGATTAATAAAAAGAAAAAGCTCTTTCTAAGGATTCGGAAAAACAACTCCGGATAATGAACATCTGAATTTTGACAATAAAACGCTAACGGAGCCCGGGAGCTCTTGAATAGGGGAGATACGTGCGCAATTTTTTGATTCTTTTGGTGTGCTTGATTTCTTCTCAGTACACAGCATCTGCCTCGGAAGATTGGAAGATTAACGTTGGCGGAGTTGTGCGTGATATTATTGTCACTGCCCCCTCTGGGCTAAACAAGACTGCGCTTGTTATCGTGATGCACGGAATGAACGGATGGCATAAGGGACACCAGGAAAGCACGAAGTTTGATCAAGTTGCAGAACGGGAAAAATTTGTGGTTGTTTATCCTAATGGTATTGATGGAGCATGGGATATCTCAGGGAACAGGGATATTAACTTTATCGAGGCAATTATTGACACAATGGCTCAAAGGTATGATGTTGACCGCAGCAGGGTTTACTGCACTGGGTGGTCGATGGGGGGGATGATGAGTTACCATCTGGCATGCAATATTCCTGAAAAAATTGCAGCTATCGGACCAACATCAGGGTATTCGATGTGGGGTGCCCCTAAATGTGACAACTCTCGTCCGGTACCAATTATCCATATTCATGGCACCTCTGATGATGTTGTAGGATACAGCGGACTTCATTCGTTTTTGCAAAACAAAATTTCTGAATACGGGTGTCCTGTAGAACCAGAGGTAACAAAACCATACCCGTCCTCAAGAGCAGGTTCGAAAACCTACATGGAGCGTTGGGGGCCTTGTGAGAGTAATGGAATGAAATCAGAAATTGTAGTGATCACAATCGATGGTATGGGTCACTGGTATGCAACAGATTACAATGGTTCAAATGTCCATGAGAGTGAGGTATTTCCCCATCAAAGCAGGCCTCTTTGAAGCTTTATGATTTAAGGGGAAAACTTTTAAGAACTGCTATTCTAAAAACAGGTCCAGGCATCCATTCAAGGAGCCATGATTTAACAAACATGCCTAATGGGTATTATATAGTAAAAATCAGCAGTATGGAGCGCACGCTCCACACTTCAAAAATCGTGATTGCAAGGTAATGATCGGAAGGTTAACAAGTATATCGATCGAAATGAGTCGGTCTTTTTTGCTGCTGGCAATCAATAGTAGCTTTTGCAGGATGATTGCAGCCAGGCCTTTCCTATAAAAAACTCTCAAAGAATCCTCTACCGTTCTCACTAACAGAAATGCCCTACGATAAAGATAGTGACTCTATTATTATTTCAGCAATCTTATTAATGCCTCTTTATCTTTTACGGAATTTAACAGATTTATCCTATTCTCTTTATCGATCACGAAGGGATATAGAAGCGATATTGCCTCAATTTTGTCACTATCGAAAGTTATAAGAGATGTGATCTTTGTTAATTGGTTGACTGTAAGGCTGTACTTAGCAAGATATTTCAGGTAAATTTTGAATTTTTTATCGTTTGGCCAAGTGTCTTCTAACTCTGCTATAAAAAAACCAAATGTTTCATTGTTCATTATAAGAACATGTTTTTTGTATCTGTTTTCAAATCGTACCGGTCTATTTCCATGTACAGATAAAACTAAGAGCAGGGAAGTCAGAAAAATCATTTTTTTCATGATATATCCTCTTTTAAGGTTTGTAATTAGGTAATAGAACAAACAATCAATACAGAAATGTTTGAAGGTAAAGAGAGATAGGTTTATGAAGAAGAACACCAACAAAATTGAGGCCAGTGTGTGACTTCTTAAACTACAGATGTAGAGATTTTGCAAAGGGGAAAGCTTGATTGGTGCTTTAAATCTAAAATTCCACAAGTTGATTGTATTTGTAGAAGCGCAAGATATTGAGACGATAAGGTGTTCAATATAGGTTGGTTTAAGCATAGCACCGTAGAAAAAAAAGCTCAGAATAAACTATCTATCTCAAATCCAGCATTTTGCTTGGAAAAAGTTGCACTCTTGATAGCAGTTTTTCAGATCTATTTAGGGTCATGTAGAAGGGCGCTAATTTAGAAAAACAAAAAGAATTAAAAGAGAAGGAGGTAGAATTGAATAAAAAAAACGATATAAATACCGCAAAACAGGCTTTTAGTCTTCAGACATTCTTCTTTTGACGAAATTGGGGAATTATATTATCATGGCCGGATTTTTTCAACTAGAAAACCATACCTTAATCAGATCTGTATTTTGTGATGAGTCGCACAGCTCCTTTTGGATTATCGGGTCTGCAGCTTGAAGTTACTGGATAAAAGCAGACAGTCTGCATTGCTTTAAAGTAAAGCTGTTGGCCTGGTAAGCAGCAAGGGGTGAAGCGAGTCGCCATATTTAGACTCATCTGTGATTTGGGTAATTAAACAATATAGTGCACTCCTTTTTCCTCACTACAGGGGGTTTTATGAAGCGTTTTTTTTACTCTGCAGCCGTAACATCTCTACTGGCATTTAACCTGCAGGCTCAGCAAAATCTTATTCAGAACGGATGTTTTCTTGATTCCAGTTCTAATGCATGGAATTTCAATACTAATAGTGCGGCAGCAACCCGAAGTTATCAGGTTATGCAAGATAGCAAAGGGAACATTATTTCCCGGAAATGCAAAATAGAGATAAGCCAGACTGCCGGTTCAGAAGATGCACCACAGTTGTCTCAAAGTGGAATTTCTTTAGAGCAAGGGGAAGGTTATACTCTTAGTTTTTTAGCCAGTTCTTCTCGTCCGGGTTCCATCAAAGCAGTTGTTCGTTCAAATGATCTGATTCTGACCGACAGCACAGCAAGCTTGAGCACCAATGCTACTTCCAAAAAACTTTCAATTGATTTTTTTGTAGAAAAGCTGCAAGGGGCAGCCACCCTCCAGATTAATATGGGCAGGTTTGATGGACCTACAAATATTGCACTGGATAGCGTAACTCTGGTGAAAAAGACTGTTCCGGTAATTCGCGTTGTCAGCCCTTCTGCAAAAGATCGCTGGATTACTGGTAATGAATATAAGGTTACCTGGATAAACAGCGGGATACTGGAAAGTGTGAAAATCCAATACTCAACAGACAATGGGAAAACCTGGAAAATAATCACTCAGGCTGCTACAAACCAGAAATCTTTCTGGTGGAAGGTTCCATCTACAGTTTTCGGTAATACTTGCAAAATTATGATCAGCAGCACTGATGGTAAAATCGCAGACACCAGTGAAACTTTCAAAATTATGGAAGCAGGTTCTGTTGAAAAAGGAGAAATGATAAAAAATGGAGATTTTCTGGATTCGACCGATTGGGTTTTTAATGCATATTCACCGGTAAAAGCAAAGGGTGGTATTCAGGACGAACAATATGTAATAAGTGTAGATACTGCTGGAATCGAACACTGGCAGGCTCAGCTCGAACAGAGAAATCTCACCATTGCAACCGGGAAAACCTACAAGCTTCAGTTTGATGCATACGCTTCACTTGCAAGAGATGTCTATATCAATCTGGGTGAGCAGGATTCCCCATATAGGTCTGCAATAGGAGGGCCTCAGCTTTGTCAGATTGGAACAAAAAAAGAGCCATATATTATTCACCTGTATATTGATCCAGCTATAATCGAATCCGACTTCAAACTGAGTGAGGTTCGTTTGGAGTTTAATTGTGGAAATGGGTCGGGTACAGTTTATCTGGATAATGTCAGTTTGATTGAGATAGAGAATGGAAAATGTCTGATCACCAAGCCTTATGCCGGTTCGGTTATCAAAGCCGGTTCCGAGTTTAACATTCAATGGACTAATGAACCAGTGCCTCTGATTGATCTGGAATACTCTATCGATAGTGGCCTTACTTGGAATCCAATAGCAGACAGCATCGAAAATCTTCAGGCTTTTCTGTGGAATGTTCCTGCTAAGAGTTCTAAAAATTGCAAAATCAGAATTAAGAATGCTGAAACCGATTCTGTAGTAGGTACCAGTGCTTTCTTTGAGATCAATAAGTTTGGTGTTCCGATAAAGATAGGGGAGCTGGTTTCAAATGGAAATTTCTCAAATGGTACCAGCGGATGGCACACTGCTTTCAATCAGGCGCGTGGAGGTGCCGAGGTTAAAGATGGAATCTACAGCATAGATGTTGAAAGCCCTGGAGATTCACTGAATTCAATGGTTCTAAGTCAGGGAGAGATGAATGTGCAGGGTAAGAAAGCGTATATACTATCTTTCGATGCTTTTGCAAATGGCAACCGGGAAATGCGTGTAAAGGTGATCGGTGAAGATTCACTGGTTTTTCTGGACACCACATTGGGTGTACCTACTCTAATGAATAAGATCAAATTAAACCTGGCTCCGACTGTCGATGCAGTGGCAAAGATCGAGCTTCATATCGGAGGTTCGCGTGCCAGTGTATCTCTGGATAACATAAGCTTTCACGATGCATCCTGGACACCTGTTGTTTATAAAAAGCAGGCAGCGGATCAAAGGCAGACACGTTTTTCCATTCTCAATAGTAATGGACGGGTATCTTTTCTGACTGGTAAAAACACTCAGGGCAGGATTGCAATTTATAACCTTAATGGAAGTCTGATCCGTATGCTGAATGTATCTGAAAAGGTACTTTGGGATGGAAAAGATTCCAAGGGAGTAACCGTAGCTCGTGGCACATACCTTGCCAGATTAAAGAGCAACACCGGTAATCAGGTTAGTAAATTTGTTTTAAGATAATCTTGAAATAAACTTTCCATCTTTAAGGCCATCTGTTTTTATAAAAGCAGTTGGCCTTTTTTTTTGCTGTTTGTGCCGCGTATTATAACACAGTTTTTTATGGTGCAATTCCAGAACGGGCGTTTTCACTTGTTGATACACCATATGAATCAGCAACCCGAACCTATTACACTTCATTATTGGTGATATTATTATAAATAAATTGATAAAAAATATGCATGACATGTACTTCTTTGCCCGAGAGCTGTCTAACAAAATATTTGATCTCTACCCGTCTGATCAAAGGTCAGCTTTCAAACTGTTTTTTATCTATCTATATGCTTAAAAGGGGGTTAAACTCTTGCACGATGCCCATATAGCAGATTGATGGCCAGTTTACATTATGTTCACACCCTATCGAGCTTGTAAATATAGGGTCAACAATATGTTTGGAATGTATCTGGCTGCTTAAAAGGGGGTTAACTTCTTGTATGGTAACCGTTAGGTTTCCTGATGGTTATCCGGCAACTCGTTGTCCTGCTCCCAGTTTAAAAAGTAGTTATCCGGCAACTCGTTATCCTGCTCCCAGTTTAAAAAGTAGTTATCCGGCAACTTGTTGTCCTGCTCCCAGTTTAAAAAGTAGTTATCCGGCAACTTGTTATCCTGTTCCCAGTTTAAAATGTAATTATTGGACAACTTGTCAGTTCCCCTGTCAGTTTTGAAAGCAGAAAGTCTGCATGCTGTTTGCATTGTCGGAATAATAGTAGCAGAAGGAATATTAAATGCAGGGCTCGTAATGGGCGCTGAGTTACAATGCAGAGATGAAATGTGGACAAAACAGTCCCATTTCAGATTTCGTGCTTATTCCTTTTAGGTCTTAAATAGAAAGTAGTTATTAGATAGAGTTTATTTATTTTCCGTTTGATATATAAGTACTTTAAAATTTTCTGTCATCAGGTAGCTGATAGGAGTGTTTTATAAATGCGCAAATGGCAAAATTGCGAGGGGTGGTTCCAGGTGTCATGCTGGCTCTGGAACCACAAATAAGAGATAAGAGTGATATGAAAACAAACAGATGGAATTGTTGTTTGTTCAGTTATGATTCAGAGGAAACTTCCATATCGTTCTCTTTTACCCATTCCTGAGCAGAGCCATCGTAAACTTTGACATTTTTATAGTCCAGAATTTGAGTTAATGCAAACCAGACACTGCTTGCGTATCCACCGACACCACAATAGAGAATAATCTCCTTGTTTTTGTCCTGCCCAACAACAGTGCCCGCTAAAGTTGCTATTTGATCTTTGGTCTTATATGTTCCATTGTTTGCATTCCACAATGAAGGGGCAGGTAAAGAGACCGCACCTGGAATATGTCCTGCTTTATCGGCAAATGGTTCGATTGTTTCACCGGAGTAAACAATGGCGTCTCTGGCATCAACAACGATAGCCACATTCTTTTTGCTTTTTAGATAACTGGCATCCACAAACAGGTTATTATTTGCCACAGCCTCAAAAGAAACAGCAGCTTTCACTGTTTTTGCAGTAGTAACCCCTCTTCCTTCATCCTGCCATTTATTGAAGCATCCATCCAGAATCGCCAGGTTTTGCATCCCAGCATAGGCCATTGTCAGAGCAACCCGTGTGGGAGAAGCCAGCGCGAATGGGTCTTGCTCGGTGGGAAGACCGCCTACCAGGACCACTTTGTTATTTCTTGAGATTCCGTTCTTACTCAAAGATTTCACCAGTTGCGAGATTTCGGGTGCTTCAACTAGTAAATCTTCTTTCATTACGGTCCATGCAGAAACTACGTCAAAGGGCATGTTTATGGAATTCTCAATGTGGCCACTGGCAAATGCCTCAGCACTTCTGACATCAACTACCAGCAGATCTTTCATGGTCAGGTTTGATTCCAGCCAATCGGTGCTTACTGCTCCGATAAGGTACTGATGATCACCACTGTTATTTGTTATAGTTTCATCTGAACAATTAAAACCAGTTACAACCATAAATGCTAAAAAAGCCCAAATCGTTAATGTTTTTTTTCTTGTCATTGTTGCCTAGCTCCTTTGTGGTGAAATGTGATTGAGTGCAAAAATGACTTATTTTGACTATGTATATAGTTAAATTATCCTGTCCTTAAAAAAAAGAATCAAGTGACTATTACAATTAATCAAGAATATAATTTGAAACTTAAAGACTGCAAAACACTTCCAAGATAGCAACACTGGCGTGGTATGCCTTTTTAACTATTTGAGAGATAGTATGATAGAATGAATCAGTTTCAATGGTAAAGGTTTTATTTGATAAGATTATTTTTTTTACAAAAAGAAAGGAGAACTGGATAAAAGAGTGTTAGTATTATGGACTTGATGTTGGATCATTGGATTAAAACAGGTGAAAATTCAGGTATTTTTCATGGAGTACACAAATTAAATTTTACTTATCAATTCCAAACAAAATCTCAGAGTAGGATATAATGCGAATAATTATCGGCAAAGAAGATATCCGACAGAATCTTCCTTCGATCCTTCAGGATGAATCTCAATATTGTTCAGGTACTCCTCAAAAGGTTTTTTTTCCTGAATCGTGCAGTGATCTGCAATCTGTACTGAAAGAAGCAAACAGCAAGGCTACTCCTGTAATTTTTATTGGTGCACAGACCGGGACCACTGGCGGAGCAGCCCCGATCGAAGGCTGCTTCGCCGTATGCTTCTCATTAATGAACAGAATAAATTTTGTAAAATTGTATGGAGATACTCCGGTTTTATATTGTGATCCGGGTGTTACTCTGCTTTCCATAAATCAGTTTCTTCAATCACCGATGAGCTGGCCGTATCACGTTGAAGGGGCAGAATTGCTTGAATACTCACGCTACATGTATCCTCCAGATCCAACCGAATTCAGCGCACAGATAGGAGGCATGGTGGCCACCAACGCTTCTGGGGCAAGGTCTTTGCGGTTTGGCTCTACTCGTAATTTTGTATCTGCCTTGGATATCGTAATGGCTACAGGAGAGATGCTGAAAATTTTTCGGGGTGATATTATTTCACATGACAATTGTTTCAAAATAACAACCGATTTGGGCAGGATAATTCAGGTTCCAGCTCCAACATTTAATATGCCACAAACAAAAAACGCTTCCGGTTATTTCTCCAGGCCATCCATGGATCTTATCGATTTATTAACCGGATCAGAAGGAACTCTTGCTGCCTTTTCTCAAATTGGTATTCGTCTTATTCCCGAGATTCACATAATTTCAGGTATGACTTTTTTTAAGGATAGTGAATCTGCATTTGATTTTGCAGATTTTTTACGTCAGGAAAACCAGGTAGGTTCGATCGAATTTTTTGATTCGAACTCTCTATCGCTTGTCTCTGATAACCGTGACCGTCTGTCAGATAAATTTCCGGATTATCCGATAGCAAAAAGCTGTGCAGTTTTCTGGGAGTTCATGGAAAATCAAGAGGATTCTTTTGAATCAAAGTTTGAGATGTGGGAAAGAAGACTCTCTCTGTGCGGTTCATCGTTTGATCTAACCTGGAGCGGTTTTGATCAGCAAGAACGTGAACGGTTGAGAAAATTCCGTCATGCCATCCCCGAAATTATCAACTCACTTGTAGCCAGAAATAAGATTGACTGGCCATCGATACGAAAAGTTGGTACAGACACAGCAATACCGGCTTCTCTATTTCGCAAAGTATACCATCAATACATTAAAATTATAGAAAAGCGGCAACTTACCTGCATTTCATTCGGTCACCTGGGTGATTATCATTTGCATATCAATATAATTCCCTCGAATGCCGGAGAGATGGATGCTGCGCTTGAAGTTTACCGGGAAATAATGGAGATCACAATCACAAACAGAGGAACAGTCAGTGCAGAACATGGCATTGGCAAGATTAAGAAGGAGTTCTTTCAGCAGATGTACGATGAAGACGCAATCAATCAGATGAAAGCCATAAAGGAAATTTTTGACCCGTACGGAATTCTTAATCGCGGAAATCTGTTTTAAACTGATTCTTCAGAAACTCTTTTAAATAGCTTTCGAATTAACGTTGAAATCTTCTGTCAGGTTATAATTGCTGGGGAGGTATTCTATCGAAGCGTAAATTGTAATAATCCGGTCTATTCCCATCTGCTTGAGCAAGTCTACCATTTCTTCTTTCGGTTCCAATAAGCAAAGATCACCCTGCATATCTTTAACCTGCTTAAAACAACTGATCAGCACAGCAATTGCTCCGCTATACAGATATGTGGCATCGGTAAAGCGTATGGCGATATATGTCTGCCCATTTGAAATATGGCCTGAAATAAGATGGCGTAGCTCCTCAAGCTGTGAGACAGCTATCTGCCCTCCAATTTCAAGAACCTGATAAATTCCTCTGGGATAAGTCTTGATATTCATATTCTGGCGCACCTCATTTAATAAACAACAGACAGAGACAGCATATTATATCACACTTAGCTCATTGATTCAAGCAATCTCTGCAGACGGAGACCACTTGAGCTATTGCAGGAAGCTCGTGAAGATTGTCAAGAACGAACCATAACCTCTCGATTGCAACCGGAATAAAATCTCGGTACCACTCTTTCCCCTTGTGGATCGAAAGATTTCCGTATGCCCCTAATGCTTGCATAAGCCTTTGTGCAGCACAGATATAGAATGCACGTTGGTCAAAATTCTCACTGTGCAGACTGTCGTAATATTTATAAAGTTCTGCCACCATGGGCTGATTAAGCATCTCTATATAAGGATCAAATAAAAGCGATGCAACGTCATAACCGGCAGGTCCCAGCCTGGCTCCCTGGTAATCCACAAAACGGATTTTGCCATCATGTAGCATAACATTTTCAGACTGGAAATCCCGATGAATGCACACCTTTGGGAGTGCAGCGGCTTCTTCTGCCAGCACCCTTCGCTCCTTTTCCCAGGATGAATCCAGAAGATGCTCACAAGCGAAATAATCGGTTACACAGTAATGAGCAAAATACCATGATTCCCATAGATTCGTTTCCAGATCCATAGATCTTGCAGCAATGACCGGGCTTGCATCGATTTTTATGCTCTGCCATGTGAAAAGGGCATCCAGAGCCGACCGGTATTTTTCTATGATTCTGGTAGGGTCACTACCATTTTGCATACAGAAGCTCTTCAGAGTAGTACTTCCAAGATCTTCCTCCAGAATCAGCCCACGCACAATATCGTCACTATAGATTCTGGGAAGAAACGGAACAACTGAGCTCAGATCTTTCTGGATCTTTAAAAACCTGGGCCAGTCCTCATCCCTGCCATCCCAGACTACCAGTACAAAGGAGCGATTCATAGATGAAAGCCGCAGAAAATGTCTGGATGATCCTGCTCTTCCGGCAAGCTCAACTTTCCATTTCTCAGGAGAGAAGTCACTGATTTCACTTTTAAGAAACTCTGTTTGTGCAGGTGTACATTCAACGGTGCTCATCGAGACGGATTACTCCATAGGGGGTGATTAGTGAATTGTAAATCGGAGTGAGATTATCTAGTATGCTGTTTTTAAAAACAACGCTGTTTTTGATCACGTTTGCGGTTCCTATTGATTCAGATTCCACCCATGCATTTTCAAGAGATTGAAAGCTTAGTCCCGAAATGGAACGCGGAACTGCATAATGTTGCTCACTGTTTACAAAAAGGTATTCAGGTACGTCCAGGTTGACAACTTCTCTGATAACATCAAGATGCACCTGGGCTAGCGACTGCGGAGTACCAATATCTCGCCAGTAACCATCCTGCATCAGAAAAACCCCGGTTTTCATTCCCTTCTGCAATGCCCTTGACCATACAGGTACTATGGAGAAATCATCATCGGTCAAAAGTGACAGGAAATCTCTTTTGTATAGAGCTGCACCTATAAAATCAGCTTCGCATGCAGCAGAAGAATCTTTTTCTGCGGTTGTTCCCAGATATGTTCCGCTCTCAGCATCATATATTACAGTCCCGTTTCCATTGGAAGGCTTGAAAGCGATAAGCAGGCAACTGAAAGGAGAATTCTTAAAGAATTGAATTACTGGATTGAGGTCAAACTGACATACTATATCCACATTGAGAACAAAAAAAATATCATCCTTGGCAAGAAAGTCCTTAGCGAAAAAGAGTGCACCACCGGTTCCCCTTATCTTTTGCTCATGAAAAATTTCAAATGGAACAGTAGAACTATCTCTGAACTGCTCAAGCTGAGCTGATAAATAGTGTGAATTAACCCCTATGGATTCAAATCCATGACTCTTAAGAAAATCAAGGGCTCTGGCCAGAAGCGGTTTCCCGGCAACAGAAACCAAAGCTTTGGGAATATGAGTTGTTATTGGATTTAATCGGGTCCCAAAACCTGCAGCAAGAATATAACCGGTCATCAAATGTGCTCCGGGTAGTGAGCAATACTGTTAAAAAGGTCAAGAAATGGTTTATAGCTTTGCTGCCACAGATCTTTAATTTCAGCCAAGGGCTTATTATCAAGTAGTGCCAACCGCAAAGAATCATCTCCGGAAAGAATGTCAAATGGCATCTTTACAGTTTCGTATTCGTAGGGTGGATCTTTAAACTTGAACTCCACAGAACTGTCCTGCAAGACAGCCTCTAGAATTGCCACTGTAGTAAGCACCGGATAAAAATCGGAAGCATTTGTAACATGCACCTGCAATCCGTTACAGTATTGACCCTGCCATTTCTGGAAAGTGGGAATAAAGCCATGTTCTCTGAAAAGAGATCCTCTTAACTTCTGATTAGAAAGTGATTGAATAAGGCTGCGGCTTTTAACATAAGGGGCTCCTATGATTTCGAACGGCCTGGTTGTCCCTCTTCCTTCAGACATATTTGTAGCTTCAAGTAGAACCATTCCCGGATAAACCACTGCAGTGTCAACTGTGGGCATATTAGGCGATGGCAGCACCCAGGGAAGTCCGGTTTGTGGCCATAAGGAGCTGCGCCACCAGTTGTGCATCCAGACTACTTCCAACTGAATCTCCGGAAAATAACACTCCTTCAACAGTAGTGCCATCTCACCCATAGTCATCCGGTGGCACAGAGGAATTTGTGCACCTCCCACAAAGGAAAAATAATTAGGCGAAAGCATAGGGCCATCAAAAGGAACACAGCCGATCGGATTGGGGCGATCTAAAACCCACAGCGGCAGTCCTTTTTCCAGACAGGCTTCCATACACAGTTTTAAAGTCCATATATAGGTATAGGGTCGTGCACCTACATCCTGAATATCAAAAAGTATTGCATCGAGATCCTCAAGCATCGAAGGAGATGGTTTGCGAAGTTTGCCATAAAGGCTGAAAACCGGAATTTTTAGTTTCGGATGTATTCCACCTTCCCATTCGATCATATTGTCCTGGGTCTGGCCATAGATGCCATGCTGGGGTCCAAAAATTGCCGCCAGCTTAAGATCGGGATGGTTTGTCACTATATCTATTATATGAGAGGTGCGGGAGTCTACAGATGCTGCATGGCAAACCACTCCAATACGTTTTCCCTTTAATAATGAAGGAATGTTTTCAATAAAGCAATCCAGTCCAAAACGAGTCATATATGATCCTGAAATTGTAGATTTCTGCTGAATCTCTTCAGAAGAGTGGGGGATACAGTTTTCGTCTTTAAAAATACAATGAATGCTCAAAATTTGCACACTCTTTTAAACCCATCCGCAGCAAGTCACAAAAAGGAGAGCATACAAGGGCTGAGGATCACTAATGAGGACTTCTATAAAACCGCTGTTCTGCTGTCCCTGACTCCAGCCTTGGTAAGGTGGTTTTAATAAACATTATTTCAGGATAATCAATCAACGATAAAAACGTAATAAAATATACTGGCAACCAAAAAGCAAACAGTGAGCAGTTCTTTAGCAATGAAACATTTCTGATTAAAGACACTGCAAGTACAATAACCAGAAAGTTATTTGCATATAACATATACCTGATTTATAATAATGCAATTCCAGGCCATTGTATCTGAAATGGATGCGGTATTAATTTGTTTTAATAATCCAATTTTCACAATAAAAAGCAAATCGTTCGGTGATGAAGGGCGTTTTAAGGTAGAATCTGCCTATCTGAATGTTTTCAAAATTTGTTTTGAGATTTTTTTCACATTTATTACCTATGATAGTAATCTGTGATGTATACTTTAACAGGTTAAAATTTAAAGGAGGCACGTTTGGAAAACAAAGCAAAGGACTGCATTGATGAAGGTGCAGCAAAAGAGATGTTTGACAAACTAGATCAGTTCATTGATTCTTTGGGTATCAACAGAAATAGTCCCAGGCGCAAGGGTGATCTTATCATGATTCTTCATCAGGCTCAGCATATATTTGGGTATCTTCCTGAAGAAGTTCAGACCCATGTTGCCCGTAAATTAAATATTCAGCATTCAGAAGTCTCAGGGGTGATAAGTTTCTATAATTATTTCACTATCGAACCCAAGGGGAAACATAACATTTCAATTTGTCTGGGAACTGCTTGTTTTGTAAAAGGAGCAGATAAGATTCTGGAGGAGTTTGAAAGAGAGTTGGGGATAAAGGCGGGACAGGTGACAGAAGATATGGAGTATTCAATAGATGTTGTTCGCTGTGTAGGAGCTTGCGGGCTGGCACCGGTTATAACTATCGGAGAAAAGGTTTTTGGCAAGATTAAACCGGGTGGTGATGTAAAGAAGATACTTAGCCAGTTTAAAAGCGAGGTAGGGAAATGAAGCTTGAAAAAATAAACAGTTATTCCGAACTTCTGGAAAGGTATAAGGCTTTAGGATATCTTCTGGGCCTTAGAGAGGAGAATGGTGGGCAGAAATCCGCCTTTGAAAGAGATATCCTGGTTTGCGGTGGTACCGGATGTGTTTCCAGTGACAGTGCAAAGATTGTGGAGAACCTTGAGGCAGAGCTCAAGGCTCATAAGCTTTCTAAAAAAGTGCAGGTCTTAAAAACAGGATGTTTCGGATTTTGCGAAAAGGGACCTATTGTATTAATTCAACCAGATAATGTTTTCTATGTTCAGGTGACTCCCGAAGATGCCAAAGACATTGTGGAGCAGCATATAATTGGCGGTACAAGGGTCGAGAGGCTTCTATATGAAGAACCACTTCTTAAGAAGAAAATCGAAAAAAGTAAAGATATACCTTTTTATAAAAAGCAAATTCGCATTGCTTTGCGCAACTGCGGAGCAATAAACCCTGAGAATATTCTGGAATATATCGCAGCTAAGGGATTTCAGGCGCTTGGAAAATGTCTTACCGAGATGGCCGGTGTGCAACTGATAGATCTCATGAAAAAATCGGGGTTGCGTGGTAGAGGTGGTGGCGGGTTTCCTACCGGCATTAAATGGGAGGCTGCCAGTAAGGTTGATAATGCGGAAAAGTATGTAATATGCAATGCAGACGAGGGGGATCCGGGTGCATTCATGGATCGCTCTATTCTGGAAGGGGACCCCTGTAGTATTGTCGAGGCAATGACAATTAATGGATATGCAATTGGAGCATCACAGGGTTATGTATACATTCGGGCAGAATACCCTTTAGCCATACACCGACTTCAGACGGCCATAAAGCAAGCGCGTGAGATTGGTCTTCTGGGTAAAAACATCATGGGTAGCGGCTTTGATTTTGAAATAGAACTGAAATTTGGAGCCGGTGCGTTCGTATGTGGCGAAGAAACAGCGCTGATTCGCAGCATTGAAGGAAACAGAGGTGAGCCGACAACCAAACCGCCATTTCCTGCAGTGAGTGGACTTTGGAAGGTACCTACCAGTGTCAACAATGTTGAGACATTTGCAAATATTCCACCGATAATCATCAATGGCGTGGAATGGTTTAACTCAATTGGAACCGAAAAATCCAAAGGAACCAAAGTTTTCGCTTTGGCCGGAAAAATCAATAATGTAGGTCTGGTGGAAGTTCCTATGGGTACGACACTTCGGGAGATCATTTATGATATAGGCGGGGGAATTCGTGGGGGTAAAGATTTTAAGTCTGTACAGACCGGAGGCCCTTCGGGGGGATGTATCACCAAGGAAAATCTTGACACTCCAATCACCTACGAAAATCTGACCGCAATCGGTTCAATGATGGGTTCCGGTGGTATGATTGTCATGGATGAAACCGATTGTATGGTAAATATTGCCAAATTTTATCTGGAGTTTACTCTTGATGAAAGCTGCGGTAAATGCACTCCCTGCCGTGTGGGTAATAAAAGACTGCACGAGATGCTAACTGCTGTTACCGATGGAAAAGCTGAAGAGGACACTCTGGAAAAACTGGGTTCTCTGGCAGATACAATCAAGAAAACTTCGCTTTGCGGTTTAGGACAGACTTCACCAAACCCTGTCCTTTCGACTATAAAGTTTTTCAAAGACGAATATGTCGAACATATCAGGGATCATAAGTGCAAAGCTGGTGTATGTAAAAATCTGATGCAGTATTTCATTCTAAGTGACAAATGTATCGGATGCACGGTATGTGCCAGGAACTGTCCTCAGAACTGTATCACGGGGAAAGTTAAGCAGCCACATGAAATCGATCAGTCTAAATGTATCAAATGTGGTGTGTGTTACCAAAAATGTAAATTCTCCGCGATTGAAATCAGATAACCGATACTTTTTCATCAGCACCGTAGGCTGATGTTTCAGATAATAAGGAGAACTAAATGGCTCGAGTGATAATAAACGATACTCCTGTAGAAGTGTTCAAGGATGCTACAATCCTTGAAGCAGCAGAGGAGCTTGATGGTGTTTACATTCCAACCCTCTGTCATATGAACCTGGAAAGTTTCAATGTCGAGCACCGGGTGGGGTCCTGCCGTATCTGCATGGTTGACGTGGAGACAAATGGAAGAAAAAAGATGATGCCGGCATGCTGCACACCGGTTCAGGATGGAATGGTGATCAAAACCAATACAGCCGAAGTAATTCAGGCACGCAGAATTGTGCTTGAGCTGCTTCTTTCAGACCATCCTTTTGACTGCCTTAACTGTGCCAAAAACCTCAATTGTGAGCTGCAGACTCTTGCACAGCAGTTCGGGATTGATAGCCTCAGCTATAAAGGTGAAATGTCAGAGTTTCCGGTAGACATAACCAGTAAAGCAATAAAACGGGATCTGAGTAAATGTATAATGTGCAGAAGGTGTGAAACTGCTTGCAATGATATTCAGACCGTAGGTACCCTGTCTGGTCACAGTAGAGGGTTTAACTCTGTCGTGGCTCCGGCTGAAATGAAACCGCTCTCAAACACCAACTGTGTGATGTGTGGACAATGTGTCAATGTCTGCCCAACTGCTGCTCTGACAGGTATCAGTTTTACAAAAAAGGTCTGGGCAGCACTCAGTGATCCCTCAAAAAAGGTGATCGTGCAGATAGCTCCGGCTGTGAGAGTGGCAATAGGTGAGGAATTCGGGCAGGAGCCGGGAACCGATATGAGCGGTAAACTTGTTTCAGGATTGAAACAGATAGGCTTTGATGCGGTATTCGATACTAATTTCGGTGCTGACCTTACGATTATGGAAGAAGCACACGAATTTCTGGAGCGTTTTAAAAACAACGAGAATCTGCCGATACTTACTTCCTGTTGTCCGGGATGGGTTAATTTTCTGGAATTTCAGTTTCCTGATCTTATAAATATTCCGTCAAGCTGTAAATCTCCTCAGCAGATGTTTGGTGCAGTTGCCAAGACATACTATGCCGAGAAGATTGGAGTGAAACCGGAAAATCTTATTCTGGTTTCGGTTATGCCATGTCAGGCAAAGAAGTATGAGGCTGGAAGACCTGAGTTTGCCAACGATGGAATTCCAGATGTGGATTATGTTGTCACTACCAGAGAGCTGGCCACTATGTTCAGAGAAGCCGGTGTGGATATATCCAAAATGCATGAAGATAATTTTGATAATCCACTGGGTGAGTCCACGGGTGCAGCAGTGATTTTTGGAGTTACCGGTGGTGTGCTGGAAGCTGCTTTACGCACAGCCTACGAGTGGGCAACCGGTAAAGATCTGAAAAATTTAGACTTCACATCTGTTAGAGGTCTGGATGGTATCAAAGAAGCTACGATTGATCTGGAGGGCAAAAAAGTAAGTGTAGCGGTGGCCTCAGGGCTGGGTAACGCAAGAAAACTACTGGAGAAAATTCAGAGAGGTGAATGCAACTATCACATGATCGAAATCATGGCCTGTCCGGGTGGATGCATCAACGGTGGAGGGCAGCCCTTTATTCATGCAGATACCGACATTCTTCAACAGAGAATGAAAGGTATTTATAGCATTGATAAGGATAAGGAAATTCGTAAATCACACGAAAACCATTATATTCAGAAACTCTACCGTGAATTTCTGGGACATCCGGGTGGCGAAAAGTCCCACAGACTTCTTCACACCGAATATTATAAAAAATAACTCCTTTGCACTTGCTTTAGAGAAAAGGATCGGTTAATTGACTGGTCCTTTTCTTTTTATACTGGATTTGTTCAAGGTGCCAGATGGTTAAAAAAAAACTGATTCTTTTTTTGTAAAAAAATCGATAATTCTCAGATAACAAAATAGCTCTATCGTGCTGAAATGAAAAAGACTTCCTCTTACCAGATTCACCGATCACAGAATTAGTGGTGATTTCTCAGGGAATAATCCCTTTTTTTAATGCCATTATCTACTATTATTTTCCGGAGTCTTGCATTTATACAGTTGAAGCACTTATTTTAGGTTCTAAGACAGATGGTGTTAACTGGCTTTTTCGATAAGAACCCGCCAAGATCAAATACGATCGTTTTTTCTAGATAAATGACAGAGCTTGCTTCATTTAATGCGGCTTTTAACATACAAACTACTAACAACCTCTTAAGAGGCAAACACAATGCCTACAGCGGATGAACAAATTGATCTATTTCTAAAGAAAAAGGGGAAAAAAGGAATGTCCGGACATGATGTATATGAAATGAAGAAAATAATAAAAAATGAGCCGATATGGTTATTTGTAGTCATTGGTATAGTGCTTCTTGTATTAGTGTTTTTTCGTCCATGGGTACAGATTGGTGCAGGAGAAAGAGGTGTTTTGCTCAACTTCGGTGCAGTTCAAGAGCAGGTATTGGATGAAGGGTTGCACCTCAGAATACCAGTTATGCAGCAGGTTGTTCCTGTTGATGTGAAAGTTCAGAAAGTAATTACAGGTGCCGCTGCTTCATCATCAGACCTTCAGGAAGTAAGCTCCGAAGTTGCGCTTAATTATCACATACTTCCAGAGAAATCCAACGATGTCTACCAGACTATTGGAAAGGATTTTAAAGACAGGATTATTGACCCTGCTATTCAGGAGGTCGTTAAAGCGGTAACCGCGCTTTATACTGCTGAAGAACTCATTACAAAAAGACCTTTGGTCAGTGATGCCATGAGAGCGAACCTCTCCGAAAGGCTGTTGAAATATCATATCGTTGTTGATGCGTTTTCGATTGTTGGGTTCAGCTTTTCTAAAATATTTATGGAAGCTATTGAATCGAAACAAACTGCAGAGCAGCTTGCTCTGAAAGCAAAGAGGGATCTGGAACGGGTTAAAATTGAAGCTGAGCAGAAAATCACTATTGCTGCAGCCGAAGCGGAAGCACTTAGAAAACAGAGAGACATCATATCTCAAGATCTGATAGAATTAAGAAAAGTTGAAGCTAACTTGAAGGCTATCGAGAAGTGGAATGGAATAATGCCACAAGTTACAGGAAATGGAAGTGTGCCTTTCATTGGAGTCGGGGATCTTAAAAAATAATAAGAAGAGCCGGTAGCAAAAATATGTTCAATCTTAGGGAACAAGGTCTCTTATACTTATCAATTAATAAAACCAAGAAGAGTTACCCAATACGGTTCAATGAGATTGAATAAGTTAACCTGTTCAAAATGCAGAGCCTGGCCATTTACATTTCGAGCTTAAAGTAAAACTGAATAAAAAATTAGACCAGGTATGAACCTTGGGGATGGAGGAAAACAAACGTGGCAAAGTTTCCACATCCCCCTTTAATTTGCCCCTTCAATTCCCCTTGTCCACTCGAAGTGTAAGTAAATTTCTTTGTATATCCGATCTCAGGGCATCATGCATGCGAATGATATACACGTTTCCTCCCGATAAATTTAATGGTTGTGCAGAACAGCTTCTCCTGGAGGCAGCCACCACTCTTCCTTGTAAATTCATGATTGAATAACCGGAAACCACACTGTTCCCACTGTGCAATACTCCACTACGGTCTATCCACACACATTCATCAGATCCTTGCCCAGCAATAAAGAGCGGCTTGCGGTTAGCCACCGGGTTATCTTTCTGAGGTAATGTATCATTACCGTATCTGGTCCATAATTTTGGATAAATATCGATTTTGTCGTTTGTCCTTCCGTTAGTAAAAAGCGTTTCATTCCACCTTGTAGGTTCCCAGACAAAGGTCCCTATCCCTTTCTCATCTGGAAGGTTAAACACGATATCATTCACTTGTTCGTGTAATTCTGCGTATTCGGCTACCACGATCTTTACATTATGATCTCTTGTAATCCCTGTAAGATTATTTCTCAGATCGTCGGTTGACCCATGATATTGCTGATAATAGGAAAGCCCGAAGATATCAATTCTCTCGCTGCTGACTCCGGCATTGATAAGGTTGCTGAGCCAACGGTTTGGACTTTTATCCGACAGTGAATGGATCATGATTTCGATATTTTCACTGACATCCTTTACACCATCTATTCCGGCATTTACCAGTTGCGCAAACTGTTTCATATTGCTACTGCTGCCATCGGGCCATATCATTCCGGCAACGACCTCGTTACCAATCTGCACCATATCCGGTAATGCTCCGGCCTCCTTAAATGCTTTAAGTGATTCACTGGTATAAGATCGCACTGTCTTTACCAGATCCTGATAGGAAAGGGCTCGCCAAGCCATGGGTTTATGCTGCTTTCCCGGATCTGCCCAGGTATCGCTGTAATGGAAATCCAGCAGAAGCATCATCCCAGCTTCTTTAAATTTTTTTGCAAAAGCCACTGTGCGCTCCAGCCCGCAGTAGCCTTGTATTGAGTAAGGGTTATCCCATTCTTCCCCCGGAACGTACGCTGAAGGATCCACAAAAAGACGCAGTCTAATACTATTAAATTTGTGTTCCTGGAGGATTAGGAGGATATCTTTTTGCTGGTTTCCATCATAGTATTTCTGCCCTCTATCAATCTCTGCATCAACCCAGGAGATATCGGCTCCCAGGACAAACTGTCTGTTACGCGCATCGATATGGCTGATTGCGGCAAAGTGTACCAGAATAAGCATAACAAGGATCATTTTTTTCATTCATTCTCCTTTATCTGGAGTTTCTGCATTCTTATAGCCAATTTATATTCATTCTATGAAGAATTATAGTTAAATCAAACAATTTAATCTGTCTTGTCTGCCCATATTTACAATATAATACCAGACGTTTGCAAAGAAATTGCTTAATTTCGAGGCTGCTTAGTGAGCTTCTCAAGCTGGAAGATTGCTTTACCAGGGTTTGTGCACTTACAATTTCGCAAATATGATTCGCTTAAAAAAGGGTCAGATATGGGTGGGCGGTAGGAAAGCAGCCCAGACTGCAGGCCTGGGTTGCTGTTTGATGTGCAGGTGAATACGTTTTATTTAACCATCCACTGACGTGTCTGCACTGTTACCCCATTTGCCTTTGATTGTAATAAATAGGTGCCTGGAGCGATATTGTTTTTAAAAACAGGCGGTTGCGAAAGATCGGATGAAACCGAACTGATCTTTTGTCCTGTTAACGAAATGAGAGTGTAAGTGCCATTGGTAGAGGTTAAACCTGTGAAATTCCGTCGTCCAACTGAAAAATCTCCAACAAACGGTTTGATCGAGGTTGGAATCAGTCCATCTACCATTATTTTTCCTGTTGTGACTTTGCAGGAACCGGATCCGCTGCTACCACCGCTATACGATTCAACCTTGATTTTTACTTCGTACATTTTTCCCAGCTCAATTCCCATACTCTCCCACTTATTAAAATGTTCGGAAATGGAGATAGAACCCTTCGAACGGGTGTTCTTCCGGATGCTGAAGACCTGCGGAAAGTCTGTATTATCACCTTTTATTGATGGCTGGCCTTTCATTTGCCGTGTCAGCACTTCATAGTCTGAGCCATCAACATTTATTGTACCTATCAGTTTATGCATATTTTTATCCATTGATGGGTTCCAGTCTTGCCAGTCTTCCATCACATAATACTCAACCAAAGGATCAACTGTCCACCCGTATATACCGAAATATGCAAGGCCACCCGATATTTGACCTTTCTGGAACTCCACTTCAGCGGAGAATGTTCCGATTTCCTGGTGGGTCTTTGTTTCGTCATATTTAAGACCGACACGGGCGACAAAATTCTGAATACCGTTCCATTCAACATCAAATTTGGCTTCATCGTTGGGTATCGTCATTTTTACAGTTCCGGGATTCTGCTTCCACATTTCGAAGTCGTAACCATTTGGCATCGGTCCGGTACTGTTTTCACTATTAATTACATGTGGAAAGGTAATATCATTTTGGGCGCCAACTTTCATTGTGTTCAGAAAAACAAACGCCAATGCTGCAATTGCTGTACATCTGAAATGTACCACATGATTAAAAGACCTCATGTTGCTCTCCTTTAAGTTAAAAGTTCGTCTGCAAGTATTCAATAAAATAACAGTAATTAAATTACAAACCTTATTTTTTGTTGTTACGTTATACCTGATTGGTTCAATGAACAGTCATTGTGTTAGTGAATTACTTTCCGATAATAAGTTATTAATCAAGAGATTTGGTTTAATTAAAATGATTTAACATCAATAAATTCAATTGCTAACAGGTTTGGTAATGTGCCAGATCTCATTATCAGTAAAATTATCGGAGTTGACAGTAATATAGTTTCGAAATCGCGGAATATAAATTAAAATTTGCTAAAATTGCCCGCCGGTATTTAGTGAAAAGCTGATGTCTTACAAAGGTTCCTTAGTCTTATAATTTTGGGATGCAGGAAAATTAGCACTCTTCAAATGGATTCACCCTTTTATTGGAAAAACAGCCCATAAGAAACGGCCAAACCTTGGAAATTTTCCCAGACCGGATTTTAATGATTAATTACAAGTTTTTGAAGTTTTTTTATTAAAATGTTTAATAGATTTAAGTAGATTTTTTACTTATATTAAGTCTTTATATGGTGAGAACAACTTAGTAAAGGGGTTTTTATGTTAAAAAAGGTATTTGTGAGCTTGATCGGAATGGTCATTTTATCGGTTAATGCTCAAACGGTTAACCTGCAGGGTGTCGTTTCCAATTCCAAAGGAGAACCAATTGTTAATGCAATAGTAACGGCTGTGAAACTAAAAATGTCGGATACCACTGGTGCAGATGGTAGATTTTCTTTCGCAAGTACTTCAACCAGAAAAGTACTTTCCATTTTGCCGCCATCAACAAACATTTCTTTAAAAAACAATGTATTGCAATTTGCCCTCAGTACACCATCGCCAATGAAGGTTCAAATATTTAATTTAAAGGGCAGCTTACTCAGGCAGGAAATGAAACAGAACGCTGCCACGGGAACATACAGCCTTGATCTCTCAAATTTTTACCAATCAGCAAATGTACTTCTGGTTAAAGCTGCTATCGGTAATTCGGAAGAAACATTCAGATGTATGCCGCTTAGTGATGGGGGATATGCATTGCACCGTTCCAATATAGTTACAACTAATTCCAACAGCCAACGTTTCACGGCAGTTGATGAAGTTGTAGATACCCTCATTGTCACGGCCACTGGATACAGAACAAAATCTGTTGCCATCACCTCCCTTAGTGATCAAGATATCAAAATCACTCTGAAGGCAAATGACGAAAAAAATGACCCGACTCCCAGTTGCGGTTGCGGAAAAGAACTGGGTACCATCAATAGATCCGGTAGATACAATATCACAAGTGCTGGAAGGAACAGGTCATATATAATAGATATTCCATCTAACTACAATAAAGATACACCATATCGTCTCATATTCGGTATGCATTGTATGGGTGGAAGTGCTGACAAAGTTGCGGGAAATTCAGACCAGTCCGCAAATTTTTATGGCGTTAAAACTCAGGCGAACAAAGATGGTATCCCGTGCATCTATGTCGCACCACAGGGTAATGATAATGGTACATGGGGTGGCGACTACGAACATACATTCTTTTCTGACATGCTCAATCTTTTCAAAGAAAATCTGTGTATAGATACCTCGCGAGTTTTTAGTATTGGTTTCAGTTTCGGTGCAATGTATACCTATTCTCTGTCTCTGTCGTTCCAGAATGAGTTGCGGGCAGTGGGCTGTAACGCACCTGCAAATTACAATATCTGGCTGCCAACCAATAAAAAACTGCCTCTGGCTTATATACAGACGACCGGCACCAGGGATGGTACCTGTCCATTTGATCAAGGTGGGCGTGGTGGAAAATATTGTCTCTTGGGCCATGCTGAAGACAATGGCTGCAATACCAATACTGAAATCAAACTTGCAAACAGCGGTACGCCGGTCATTACCGAATTCGAGGGTTGTGAGGAGGGATATCCGGTACGATTTATGTCTCATAATGGTGAGCACTGGTGCAACGTCAACCAACAGGGTTCGGACATGGTAGCTGTTGAATTCTGGAATTTCTTCAAGAGATTTTAACCTGATTGAAATAATAATATAATGACACTTAAATCGCCCCAACTGGGGCGATTCTTGTTTTTACTCACTTCTAAATAATAATTCGGTCTCTGTTTCTTTCTTCTCCCATATCACAATGCAGGGTTGGAAGATGAACATAGAGAAGAATATCTTGAAACTGACCTCAATTTGTACATTATACGCTTTGTGATGAAATCCCTCACTGGAAAGAGCCCCTGCAGAGCACATTGGGTCAAGATGTTTCTACACGGGGGGGAGCTCTGAGGCACTGCTATCATTCGAAACAACAGCTCGGATGAGAATATCTGTCAGCACCAACACCAAGATAGAGGTAAACTGAATAATTAGCTGGAAACCAGGTTAAATAAATCATTACTTACGTGCTTGTCGAGCATCATCTGCAACCTTCCAAGGATTGCTTAGAAACCACTGGTTTTGCCTGTGGATTAAGGCGGTAAATTAGATACGTAAGTAATGTTCTTCAAGTTTTCATCAGGGGGCTATACCCGCAATTACAGCGGTATAAATAAAAACAAAGCGGCAGCATGCGCTGTGGATTCGTAACTCTGCAGGAGCTGTGGCAACAAAAACAAGAATTACAACCACTAACTAACTTTTTCCTTGTTAGGAGGTCGTTTTTCAGCGGATGATTCCTTTCACTTCACACTCTATATTCTGTGTTTCATAAGTTATATACAGCACGCACTAAACATATCCAGATCTATTTTAGCTTAACCTGTTTAATCCTGAGCTTGCCAGAACTTACAATATTATCTTTTATTTTCTTGGGGATTTCGGCACAGATACCATCACTTATCTTTCCGTTTAGAACAAACACCCCATTTGAATCAAAGGGTGAAGTCTGGCTGTTGATGCAATCCCCAATATTAACATTAGCAAACCACTTTGAGGCATCCAGTTCTACCTTCATATCTGTGCTGTCGTTTCCACTTACATACACCCCTTTGTCGTTTTCGTAAGTGACACTGACATTAAGCGAAAGATCAAATTTGAATGTGTGTAATTCGCCAAGATAACTGAAAGTACCTCCAAGAAAAATGGAATTATTATTTGATTTGTTTTCGATGACAAGCCTTACAGCGGTATAATTAGCTTCAGGCAGCAAGACTGTGCCAAAAACTGAATCCGGAATTCCGGTGAGCGCATTAAATGTGAATGGCCCTTCAAGAACGATGCTTGATGGATCTTTGCGAAGGGGTGGGAGAACTTTAATGTCATCAATCCACTGTTTATCTTCAGGACTGAAAACGAAATGGATCCGCCTGAGAATAACATTGAATGAATCTACATTATAATAATTCCGCATGCTGTCAGGTATTACTATTTCTCCATTGTTGACGGATTTGAATAATTGATTTGCTGCTACCGTATCAGATGCAACAATAGAAAATGTCGTCTTGCCCGGATTTCCCGTTCCTGCTCCACCAGCTACATCAGATCCAGAGCAATGGATCAGTAGAGGCAGAGTGCATACACCAAAAATGATTAAAATTATATTAATTGATTTTTTCATCCGAATCACAATCCTTTGACATAGGAAACATCTGGATATTCACCTGCACCACCTTTTCGATTTCGGAAGATTCATTTGCGAAAGCAAGCAGATCACTCCAGAAAGATTCAACACGACTCTTAAGTTCATCAACTTTTGCTTTTGGTATCCCAAGAGTTATCGCTCTGACATCACGCTGATCAGCTTTAAAACGGGAAAGCGATTCTCTGCCCAGCTCAATAGTATTCAGATGATAATTCATTGCAGCAACAGAGAGAACCTCTGAAGGTGTTGATATTGTTCGGTTGGTCTGCCTCCATTTTATCCCTTCTTGATCAGGAATAATCAGGCCCAGTGATTGAAGAAGAGAAATTCCTTTCTTAACCTGCGAAAGTGTAACCGGTGGTATGATTCTTTCTGCAATCCATTGAGGATCACCATTATATGTAGAGCATGTTATAAGCTCACGTATTACCGGAATATACCATTGAGATACAAAATCATACTGCTCTTTTTGAAGCTCAACAGCATTGTGCTGACCACGGATCTGAAGAATCCTGCGAAAGAACTTGTCCTTTTCTTCATGAGTTTTTGCATGATCAAAGGCAACTATTGTTTCCAGATATTCCTCTTCTTTCAAGGTAAGTTTCAGGGCCCTGGCAAGCATGGTAAGAGAATGCGTACTGATGTTTAATTTTCGGTCTCTGATATGCTGAAAAAAGTTTGGTGATGATGATCCAGCCATTCTCGCAAAAGATCGAAATGAAAACGATGGATCTGCTGTTTTCAACTCATCATACAACGCACTGAGATATTGCCTGTAATCGATATATAGATAAATAGAGACCATATTTATTTATTCATCAACCTTTCCAGACTTCGTGATTAAATTATCCTTCTTATAATATACATAAGAGCTTTTATTATTTCCATTTTTCATGAAACAGAAAAAAATTATACAGTAACAAATCAAATTTGCCAATAAAATCAAAGACATATGTTGGTTTCACAGATAAAATAAATTAAAAAGTGTAAAAAAATTATACATCACATAAAGTATATGCTATATTATCAGTGTAGGTCAAGGGAATAAATACTTTTTTAATCACTCATAATATTTAGACTTTATTATGCACAAATTAATAATGAAATTTTGGGCTTTATATCCTGTATTGCTTTATCTTTGTGCAGCAACAGCTGAGGTCTGTGACATATCTATTAATACCTGTCCAGAAAACTTTGCAGACCAAACAATTGAAGTTCCCAATAATGTTACTGCAATAAATCCAAAGGTCCATGTATGTGATGCAGGATATGTTTTTGAAGGGGTCTATTCATCAAAAGAACCTCCTTCTATCATGTTTGTTATTGACCATTCTTATAGTATGCTTGGACTTGGAAATACTAATCCTGGAAATGATGCTTTCGGGATGCGTTTTAAAGTTACTCAAGATTTGATAGATACGGTTTATTCAAAATTTCCAGGTGCTGAAGTTGGTGTTGTGATATTCAGAGAGGTTCTTTTTCTTGACCACAGAAACAATGCCCACCTTAAACAGCTTGATGGTATGGGGGATCAGTCATTTTTACCACTGCTTCAGTTAGATAAAAAAGTTGATGGGAATAAAACCGGTATCGAAGTTATTAAAGGACTCCTGCAAACTGACACAAGTATCCGATATAATGAAAAATATATGCTTGATGTGGAATGTTCAGACCTGATTTACAAGCCTCAATTTACAACAATCGGCAACACAAATATTAATAATGCATTTGATGCTGCTCTTCAGGCAATGAGCACTGCAATAAACCCCAAAAAAAGGCAGTTTATAATTTTCCTTTCTGATGGTGAACCTCATCCATTATACGACGATTCGCAGCATGGAAACAAAGATCCATTTTTCTTTCAGAAAGGGACAAATACGCCTACGACCTTTACAATATATCTGAGTAATACAGAAACAACACCTCCCCAGAGCCTTGAACTCATGACAAAAAATATTCAAACAAATAAATATTCCGAATCCAACAAATTCAGTGCCATATGGACTCTGAAAAGTGATTACAATTCACTCATGTCGTTATTCACAAGCAATATTCTTGGCACGATCCTGACAGTAGTTTCCGGGACTCCAACATCTTTTATCATAAATAATCAGACATCATTATCCTACAGCGAGAACAGTTTTTTGTTAGATAAACCTTTTCCTTTGCCCGATCCTCTTACTCAACTCAAATTTACTATAAAATACCATTTGACTAATCAGGTAAGCGGTGAACAGAAAGATACATCGACAGTATCCTATATCACCTTAATTAAAAAAGACAGTGCAGTACTTCCTGATGGATTGACAATGATATGCACCGATGAGTCACATCTTGCATTTTATTATAAAGGTAAACAAATAACTGCGGCTACTGATGATATGAAAGAGATTGAAATAAGATTCTACAATGCATCTGAAGATGTAAAGGGTCCGGTAAAAATTACAATAACCAATAATGACCCTGCTGAATTTGATAAACTGACATTGAATGCCGAAGAAAAAAATGATTACTGGTCACAGAAGTTTGAACGAAAAGTTTCTGAAAAAGCATCAGCCGATCAGATTCTTCAACACCGCTCAATTGATAGTATCGCAGCAACATACAAATTCGGGCCTGGGAACAAGGATAGTTTACGCGTTGCTATCCCGTTCAGCCTCTCTTCAAAGAGTAACCCATCGGTTAATTATACTGTTGTTACAGTCAATAATCCTTACAGTGAGCACAGTAGAACACCTGATATTGTCCGCTCCGAATTCATTAAAGCCAGACAGGATATGCATTATAAAACTAACAGTATGGTTATTTCTGTAGTCCCGGTAGCTCCGTCTTCGGTTTTATCTACACACCAATTAAGTGGTTCAATAACAATTTTCGATGTTGCAAAGAACATAATCATTTCAAACGCTCAGATGGTTCCTGTTTCTGGTCGATTGCTTTACCTGTGGGATGGACGAGATTCAAAACGAGACCGGGTTGCCAGTGGAACTTATACAGCCGTTTTGAAGTATAATGATTCACAGGGAAACAAGTATAGTGCGACAGTTCGTATGGGCGTTAAAAGGTAATAAAGAACTCTTAAGCATTGATCTGGCCAAAATGGGTAAATGCATTATGCTTTTAAAAGATGTTGTATTAAAAAAACATGGTTATTCAATTCGTGTTTTTATTCCACTGATTGTTCTCTTATTTCAAGTGGCAGTAAAGGCAAGTGGACTTACAGGTGAATATCTTCTTTCAGATCAATGGAGAGGAATCTCTCGTTTTTATTCCCCTCTTACTAATGCTGCACTGCTTACCGATTTCAATTATCCTTCTGTTAAAGGTGTTTATTCGATTGGATCAGATGCCCCATCACGATTGTGGGAAAATGAAATAACAATTCCTATTGGATTATACCGCTCAGTTGCCCTGAGCATAGCCGCAGAGAATGGATATCCGGTTCAAAATTATTCTGGTGATTTTTTATCAGATCCATTAAATGCAAAAAGCGGAGATCCTCAAGAAAACGACAACTACTCCATTTTTTTGTCATGGGCCTCGAATCCTGTCGGACAGTTCAGCTATGGTATTAATCTGAAATATTTATACATGAGTAATTTTGGATCATCTGACAAAGATTTTTCTTTTGACCTTGGATGTACTTATCGAATTGGTAATCATCCTGCTTTGGGATATCATCGTGCCGGCCTCTCTTTAATCAACTGTTATCCGGCTGAGGCTGGCTCCATATCACAGATGCGATATTCATCAGATCTCTCATTTCAATATATGATCAATCTTTTTAACAGCAAGTTTGACCTTTTGTCAAAAATTGATCTTCATGATATCTTTAGTTCCAATGTAATTAAAAAACATCAGCAGCCACAATCATCTTCTTATTTTCAGTTCGCTCTTAACACCTTTCCGTTTATTTCTTTGTCTAGCGGGTTTCAATTAACAGATTTTGAAAAAATCACAAACTGGTGTCTGGGATTTAAGGTCAATGCGCCACAAATTAACAGTGGAAGAGATCTTTCGATTGTATACCAGATCACAAACTTCACATCGAGCGCAATTAATGCCAATCATTCACTATTTTACATATTTGAATTTGGAAAACATCGTGAAGAAATTTTTGCCAGGAAGCTTGCTTTAAATGCTGATATAAACGCTATAGATCTCTACAACAAAGCGATGCGAACTTATTATAGCGGTAAATACTGGGAGTCTTTTTTCCTTTTTAAAAGACTGCTTCATCAATTTCCAGATTTTTACAAAAATGATAATGCAACATACTACTCAGGATTATGTCTGGAAAATCTCGATTTCAGGGAAGCAGCAGTAAAGTACTTAGAGAGTGTAAAAGAGAAATACCCGTCGAGTCAGAATATACCAGCAGCAGATCTTGCAATAATGCGAATTTATTACAGAAATAATGATTATTTCAATTTAGCCCAGCAATATCAAATTTTTCAAAACAATGCTGCACCAGATTCTATCAGAATGTATGCATTTTACTTGATGGGTGAAGCCGAAATGCTTCAGAAAAATTATAATAAAGCTGTACAGTACTTCTCAATAATTCAGGATCCTCATCCAATATATGCCTATGCACAATATTCTGCAGCGGTCGCCAGATATACAAAAGATGATGAGACTTATTCAGTTTTCAATCATCTTGAAAACTGTATAAGTGCTACTATAAATGATAACAGGGAAGAAATTAAAAATAGAGCATTTGTACATTCGGGAATGCTTTTTTATGAAGTTAATACGCTTTCAAAGGCGGTCGCGGCGTTCAGACTGGTTGATTCAAAAAGCATCTTCTATGAAGATGCACTGCTGGGACTCGGGTGGGCGGCAGTAAAGGCTAATCAATGGATAGATTGTTATAATTCTGGAAAATCACTTGAAACTTATTCACAACGTCCTGTTTTAAAAGCTGAAGGATGTCTTCTCCAGTCATATTCCCTTATTATGCAGAAAAAATACTTTGATGCTGAAAAGTCTGTTCAGAAAGCTCTTGAAATTGTTAAAAATTATGACGGCTTATCAGAAGATTCAATATTCAACAGAAAACTATTGTATGAAAATACCAGATTACTTTATGCGAATCTCGGAGATATCATCAGTCGTGATTATGAGGCCATTGGCAATGATAATGAATCAATGCATAACAAACAGATAGAAATCAAAAAAGAGATTGATGCTTATCTATTATTCAATGATGAATCTAAACGCATCAAAATATTCAACCTTTCGCTGGCCAATATTAAAAATGATATAGAATTCACTTTGGCCAAGCTTAAAGAAATAATTGTGAATCTTCAAACTGGTGATACAGAAAAAAACATAAAAAAAGATATTCAACTTGAAAAGCAGATCAGGCAACTGAAAAATCAGGTTGAAAAAAACAAATAAACACAACCACATGGGGGGCATTATTATGTATAAAAAAGCAATTGGATTGCTAATACTATTGTCGGTCTGCCTGGTAAATGCAGATATAGTGATCAACCTGTCGGGACTGATATTAAATAAGAAGGGGGTTACATTATCAAACGCCATTGTAACTCTTGAAAAGTCGATGCTTGTAACAGAGAGTAATTCCGATGGAAAGTATTCATTCAATAAAATTGTTGGAATAAAACCAACTGTTTCGCCCATTCAAACACCAACACTTTTTATCAACAACGGATTACTAACTATAAAGCACTCCTGCGCAGGGAAGTGGAGAATAAGGGCCTTCAATCTTAATGGAAAAATAATCTGGGTAAAAACAGGTAAATTTATTGATGAAAAGTTACAAGTAAACTTACCTCCGGTTCCATCAGTAACAATACTTGAATTGTCTTTGGGTCAATCAGAATTCATAATCAAGGCAAATTTGCTTAATAATGCATTTTCTATAATGCCAAATTTCAATCAACTGGAAAAAGGTACTTTAAC
This sequence comes from Fibrobacterota bacterium, assembly GCA_023412475.1. GTDB lineage: Bacteria > Fibrobacterota > Chitinivibrionia > Chitinivibrionales > Chitinispirillaceae > JAAYPC01. Next base: position 112,165 of record JAEYNR010000084.1, read on the forward strand.
TGCTAAAATAACTGCATCTTCAAATGATACAATCCGTGTTTCAAAAGCTGGTTACATTACCTCTCGCTTACCTGTTAATAATCTTTCCAGTATTCTGAATATAACACTAGACACACTTGTCAGTGATTCTGTTGGAAAGTCATCTATTTCGGATGGGTCATTGGACCGGATACAAAAATATGGAGAAGCACAATATTTCTGGGGTACACTGGGTGATGTTGAACAGCCACTTGTTAAAATTGTTCATGCAGTAAGTGACGACGTTGTCGATATTGAAGTAATTTTCAGCCCATATTTTATTGATAACACATACGGAACAAACGCCATTGGATGGGGTAGTAAAGGACATACATTTAAGGATCTGTATGAAAGTGATCATGTTGCTCTTGCAATCAGTAATGCCGATGGAGACACTGTATTTGAAGGCAAACTTGACCTTATCAGCCAGACATCAAAAGTAACGTCTGGTTATGCATGTCTTGGACCATTCGGTGGTGAGGGAAAAATCACCAAGGGAAATCCATCCGATATAGTTTCATTTGGCAATTCTCTTGATGATAATCTTAATTATTTCGGATATAATCTTCAAACAAATTCACCGGCAACAGACAGTATCTACAAGGCAAATCCCCACTATCCATACTGGCAGTACTATGTTGTTTACCGGCTTTCGATAAAGGCGAGTGCATTCGGTTCAAGTGGTTACGGAAAAGCTTATATGACAAGCGTTCACGCATCTCCATCAAAGGATAAAAAAAGCACGATTACTGTCGTTGAAAAAGATACTCCAGTACCGAATACTCCATATGATGTTTTCAAATACATTTTACCGCCGGTGATCAGACCTCCGGTTAATAATACAATCGATGTGGATTAAATTGATTAATCTGCCAGTAACTTTATGGTTATCAGGACTATAAATGTTTGTAAATATCTAAAGGGAGATGTTAGCTAGTGAATAAAAGGATACAAAAGAAAGTAGATATGTTTTGGAATATAAAGATTCTACTGACAATGCTTGCAATTACAATTATTGGAACAGGTAAAGCCGGGTCAGCAGAAGTCTGTGAGGCAACACTTGATTGTCCTGTGAATTATGAAGCAACAGACACATTAAAGCTGCCTTCAAACATCATTTCATTGTCGAAAGCATTTAAACACTGTGCCCCGACATTTTTTGATGAATCTTATGCTCCTGGCCAAAATGACACAATCTCCCTTTTTTTTGTTATCGATCATTCCGGCAGCATGTCAGTTTCAGACAGCAACTGTATTCGTTATAAACTAACATCAAATTTGATTGATTCACTTTTTGTCAGTTCACCAGCATCAGAGGTCGGAATAGCTGTTTTCTCTAACCAACTTCTACACAATGTGTCCCTGGACCCGTATGCAGTCAAGCTTGATACCTCATCGTCACATACCGATGCCTACATCCCTCTCACTCAATTAAATACTTCTGTTTCCGGACAAGCGGCCACAGACTATCTCAAAAGTGTGATTGCTCTAAGCCCGACAGAACGTGATGTAGGTGACAATCGTAAATTAATTAACGGATACTATGAGAAAAACGGACGTCAAAATGGACAGGAAGGATTTGAGCAATATCTCTCACAATATAATGGAACAACCGATATTTCACTGGCATTTGATGCTGCCAGAAAAGCATTTCAGAAAGCAAAATATCGCAAATCCAAACAGTATATCATTTTTCTCTCTGATGGTGAGCCGCAAAATGTAGATCTTGAGAGAAGACCATTTATAGACGATTTCAAAGATGGAACTGACCTGCCAGCTACATTTACTGCATATTGGGTAAATAACTCACAACCAATACCAAAACAGATTGTTGAGATGACAAATAACATAAAAAACAACGGATACTCATCATCAAACTTGCTCAGTGATGTCTGGAAAACACAGGGCGACATTAATGAACTTTTAACCAAACTGCTAAACATTTCTAAAGGACATGGTTTCAGACAGATTCCAAGTACTCCGGTAAGATTGCAAATTAATAACGATACTGCTGTCAGTTTTGATGAAACGAATGCTTATTTTAATGATAATTTTGCACTGCAAAACCCGCTTACCAGGTTATCAATAAAGTTCACCTATCATTATGCTCCTCCGATGGATGTCGATTCTACAAGATCGTTCGACCTGATTATTAAAAGTGCAAAAGGTGCCGAATTACCTTCAGATATCACAACTATATGTTGGGAACAGGGGGATATTCGATTTTTTGTTAATGGTGTTGAAGCAACTGGGATACTTGAGGATGATCAAAAAAACATTGAGATCCGATTTTATCCTTCTGAAGCTATAAATCATTCTTCTGTTCAGTTGATAATTTCTAACTCGGATACATCAATACCAGACACTCTTAAAGTAAATGCAACAAAACAGGGATCTTATTATACCGCCACAATTACTCGTGAAACTGCTGCACCGAAGATCGACAACATCCTTCAAACTACTGAAGGTGACAGTGTTGTTGCTTTTTACCAGAACCCCGACTACCCGCTGGATATACTGAGAGCTTCTAAAGCAATTGGAGCCGCACGCAAACTGGGGATCGTTTCCGCTTACTTTCTTGACCAGGATGCGGATGGATTTCCGGAACTTATCCGAGTGACAGAAGCTTCAGATAAAATCACAAACGAAGAGATAGATCAAATTAAGCCTAATCTTTATTTCACAGGGGCACGCCCGATTTCTATTGAGTCGATATCAAAAACAAATGCTGGTTTTGACATTATCATTAAAGTAAATGACAATACTCCAAATACCTCATCATTTCCAGACGAAAGGCTTGTTATTCACACGGTACCAAACCTCTCATCTGGAGGGATGTTTCCATCAGGATCAGTTATTATTTCAGACAGTATGGCACCAGTAATTAAAAGTGCAAGTTTTAGAAACGGGAAATCTACAGGAAGTGTAAAAGCCAATGATACTTTAATCGTTACCTTTTCTGAAAAAACTGAAAAAATAAATAAAGTATCACCATTCAAGCTGATGGATCCTGTTACAAAAATCCCATATTCATTAGATGTTACAAACATTTCCGGGGGAGATGCAGTTACACAACTGTTCCTGGTTAATAGAATTAATGGTAAATCTGTTGTGTCACGAAATGATTCAATCTGGATTAATGAGAAGGATTCGGTTAATGACAATCTTAATAATATTCAATCCAACCCAAACAATCGAAGAGTAACTATTCAAACAACTGATATCGATTATACCTTCACTGCAACTGCTGGACCGACTCCGGTTAATCCAAAGACCTATATAATCCCTCATATAGCAAGAAGTCAGTTTAAACAAGGTTCCGTACCAAATGGAGTGATTATACTGATAAAGTCATCACAACCATTATTGCCTCAAGATTCAGTAAGTGCAGACATATCTATTTATGATCAGGTTGGAAATGCTGTTCTAAAGGATGAACAGTGCGTTTTAACATCTGAAACCGGTAAGCTCCTTTATATATGGAATGGCATAAACAAAAATAACAGATATGTTGGTGACGGGACTTATGTCGCTATTATAAATGTTAAAGTATCCAATGGTGTTTCACGAATTATAAAAACAAAAATTGGCATTTTATATCAATGATACAGGAAATAACAATTATATGCGAATACCTATGAAGATCAATAAATCAAAAATCAGGAAGAAATTACTCCTGATATTTATATCAACGGGATTTTTTTTAGCTGCACACGGTCAGGGACTTCCAGGTGAATTTATTATTTCACAACAGTGGCGCGATGCACTTGCGAAATATTCACCTTTAACTAATGCAGCTTTTTTGTCGAACGCAGAATATATAGGGGTTCAACTGTCACAGGCATTTACAGTAGAAAACACTTATCAACTGACTGAAGGGGTGTTTGTTTTACCATACCTGAGGCATACGTTTGCACTAAGTTATGTAGGTGCAGGTGCTGGAAAACTCGATGCTACAACCCCGGTCGAAAGCCAGGGGACTATCGATATAGTATCCAACGGGAGATTATCTGACCGAAGTAATTCCTTTCTGCTCTCTTATGCTTTTAATGCATGGAAAGGATTGAGTATTGGTATCAACTGTCATTTTGTTTTTAATGATATCCTTGGAAAAAAAATGAAAGCATATGGTGGTGATATAGGCATTTCATATACAATGTCAAAAGACAGTACCTGGGGAACTCATACAATTGGAATATCAACACAAAATATCCTTTTAAAAGGGGATACAAAATATGCTGGTGCAGCAGTGCTCTCTTACATTGGAGAGCTTTTCGAAAAGCATCTTGACCTTGAATTGTATGTTATTGCAAAGGATTTATTTTCAAACACAGATGATTTTTATTATGGCAAAGATCAAAAATATGAATTTGATGTTTCATTTAAAGCTGGAACATGGTTGTTTAATTTTCTTAAGATCTATGGACAGGTCGGTAATGAGTATGCAGGTGGCAGCGCCGGAATTCATTCACCAACATTAAATAAGGGAAGAGATCTTACATTGATGTATCAGTTTCTGTTCCCATTCAGAACAGACTTTCTTTCACATTCAATTTTTATGAGATCTGAATTCGGTGATTCGCGTAAAACAAAAAGCGATAACAAAATAACAGAGAAAATGAATTTAATTCCTCATGACTTATACAATAGAGCCATGAAACTGTTTTCTGAAGGACAATATTGGGATGCATATTTCATATTTTCACAAATATTAGTTGAATACCCTAAATTTATAAAAAATGATTTTGTAAGTCTTTACAGTAGCATCTGCTTTGAAAGGTTAGATATCAGAGAAGCTGCAGTATCACAATATCAAAGATCAATGATTAAATACCCAAAAAGCAAAATCCATCCATTGGCTAAGATGGGAATCATGAATGTTTATTACCGTCAGGACAACAACAGCGGCGTTGATGAGATGTTCAAACTCTTAAGTGGGCCACATACGATCGATTCCTTACGTTATCATGCCCACTATCTAAAAGGTGAAACTCTAATAAAAGAAAACAGGTATAAAGAGGCTATCAATGTTTTGGGCAAAATTCCAGAGACACATCAGGATTATATCTATGCTCGTCACTCTATGGCGGTTTGTGCTGCATTTAATGATGATTATTTGAGTGCCCTGGGGTATTTGAAAGATTGTCTTGGTGTTCAAACCAACACAAATGAAGACAATGAGATGGTTAACAGAACTTACTTATTGATTGGATATCTGCTTTATGAGGAGAATGAAATGGCAAATGCCGTTGCTGCATTAAAGCTGGTACAAAAGAATAGCTATTATTATGAAGATGCTCTTCTTGGTATAGGATGGGTAGCACTGAGGTCCAGAAACTGGGATGATTGTACTATTGCCGGACGCAGCTTGATTGATATTGCTACTTCAGATGTCACTAAAGCGGAAGGTGAACTGTTGTTGGCTTATGTCAGCATGATCAAAAAGGATTATCACAGTGCTGCACAAACATTGAATCAATCTTCGGTCAGGTTAAAAGCCCTTAAAGTCCCATTAAAAAGTGAGTATGAATATGAAGTGGATAAATACAATGTCATACGTGGGGAGTATGAGAGCTTCGGGAATAGTGTTGAAGAGTTTGCGACTGGTACACAGCAAGCTGATGCATTTGAAATTAAAGACAGCATGCATATTGACCAGAAAGAGTTCGTTCGTGAGATAACCGAACAACAAAACTTTTTCGATACCTGGAACAGGCAGGTGTTTTTTGCTTGTAATTATGAGAAGGTTAGTGAGGATGTAGACTATGCACTTGCACGTGTACTCAAGATAATAAATCAAAGCGAGCAGCAAAGAGAAAATGAAAAAAGTGAAAAGAAAGAGGAAAAACTAAATAAAGAGATTGAGAAACTGAAGAACAAAATAGAACCTTAGATACGAATCAATAACCAGGTTAATCACATAGTTTTATTGATCAGACTCTGTTAAGCCCTGAAATTGAACAACTTTCAGGGCAACTAAACCAAGGAAAACTGCTACTTTAAACAGTGTCTTTGCACCGGATGCTACAAGCCTAAAATATCGACAGTGATAATCGTCTCCGATTCAGCTATTATTTGACATTTCCCGGTGAGACGATATATACACCATTGGCGATATTGCGTACTGAACTATTCTCAGTGCGTTTTCCCTGAAGATTCCAGGAATTTCTGCAATCAGGCATTGGCTTTAATGACAGAGATTTCTTATAAACATGATTATTGTTTTCCAATCTGCAGGTTACTTTTTTTTTTGAAACACCAACACTACTGATCTTGGAAATACCTTCTTTCCAGGCATTCAAAGCAGCCTCACTTGTGTTAACCGCCCAGTCAGCTTCTGCACTTTTAGTCTGACTGAACCACATAAGTGCAAATATCCTTGGAAACTTTTCTGGTATGTCATTGAACATGTCAGTAATCCATTGAGCTTTGTCGCCACCATGTTCAGATGAGGAGAATTCAGCTATAAAAAGAGGTTTTTGAGAGATTGAAAGTGCCTTATATGCCGGGGTGAATACATCTGTAAAACTGGTCCATCTTGACCAGCTTTGAGCAGTCCCCCAGTTGTAACCATCAATAGAAACCATATCCACCCAGTCATCACCAGGAAACCATCCGGTAAATGTTGCTGAGCCGCTGTTTGTGCAATTGGTAGTCCAGACCCATTTAACATTTGTAACTCCCAGGTCACGAAAAATGGTTACAACATGTTTCCAGGCATCGATCAATGTCTGCTCTGTATTGCCGGCTCCTTCCTTGGCTATTCCCCAATCGTACCAGTCTCCGTTTGCTTCATGAAACGGACGAAGCCAGATCTCTTTGCCATAGGATTTTACTGCTGCAGCATACTCTTTCAAATAAGAATCTGCTTCTCCTTTAATGATCTGGGGTGTAGTATACCCATTTGCCATCCATGTTACTACAAGAATTGAATTGTTCTGCTCTGCAATATCAGCATACTTTTTGGTCCAGTTCCAATTATTTGTGTCCCACAGAACAAATACACTTATCAGGTCAAGATGTCTGTCTTGCAACGTTTGAAACGCCTCGACATTGCTTTTGGTAGGTTGTGGATAGGTTCCTGATCCACCAACCCAGGCACCAATCTGACGCAGTTGCGCTGAAGAGGCGGTTATAAGTAACATGATGATAGAACAAAAGGCACTGTAATTCATTTTTACCTCCATACTGGTTATAGGTATATGCTAATAATTGTTTCGTTTCAAATCTGTTATTTATCAGCTTCAAAACCCTTGCTTTGTACTCAAAATATAAAGACTTCTAAGTTCAGTCTGCTTTTAGAAAAATTGATATTTTAATTGCAGTGTTACACTGTTATATTTAACAGGTAAAAGATAAGGGGATAAAAAATTGAATACACGAAATTCACCAGTATTGTTAGAAACAGTGAAAAAACTGCGAACTATTATTGAGGGTTCAACCGATGGTAAGTTGCCCTCAGTGAGAAATCTGGCCAGGCGATGTTCGGTATCACCGGTAACAATACTGGGGGCTGTAGACGTTTTAAAAAATGAAGGGGTGCTTGAAAGCAGATGGGGGAGAGGGATCTATGTTGCTGAAGAAAAAAAGCCGTATGCTGATAGCGCAACAGATCTTGAGATCTATTCGATTGTTGAAAAAACAGTAATTACAATTAAGAAAGATATCATTGAAGGAAAATACCAGACACATCTGCCGTTACCATCCATAAAACAATTGACTGCAGATTATAATGTAAGTTACCCTACAATTAAAAAGGCACTTGCATTATTAAGTGAAGAAAGTGTAATAAAACGGAGCGGATCCAAATACTACTTTTTTACCGATCATACTAAATCCAAATCAAGAATAGCAATAATTGCTTTTGGATCAGCAAAAAACTCTGTAAAGATTGAAACAGAACGTGAGCGTAATTTTTATCGTTTACTTTCAACTGCAGCAATGCAGCAAAATGTCATTTTTGAAACAATATGCTGCAATGATTATCTTGAAGAGATACAGTTTTTTACTCCGGATGACACCCCGCTTGCATATTATTTAAAAAGTAAAAATATTATTGGCATCATCCTGTCATCTTATCACATGAAAGATTCAGCAGAGTGTTTGCGTAAATTATTAAAATTCAATATACCCATTTCTGCATGGGTTGAAGATCACAGAATATTGAAAATGGTTGACTATCATGGTTCAGCAAAGAAGGGACTGTGTTTTTTTGATTCAAGTTATTCAACGCTTTCGGGTTATGAGGTAGGAAGATACCTGATTGGGAAAGGTCATAAAAATATCGCCTATATTTCACCATTCCATAAAAGCCCATGGTCTCAGAACAGGTTAACTGGATTGAAAAAAGCTGCTGCAATGTCAGATTCTGAAATCTGGATATTTCCGTATGTATCTACAGATTATCTAAATGACTATTTTTTTCTGGTGAAAGTAATCGGGAAACACTCAATTGAAAAGGGAGTGGTTTCAGATGTAGCAGGAATATTGCATCCATTTCTGAGAAACCGCATTGCTTCAATTCAGTATGACCTTGACACCCTTTTGCGTGACAATATGATTTTTACCGTTTGTGAGGAGTTTATAAAAGAGGTCTCGAAAGACAGTTCAATAACAGCATGGGTGTGCGCAAATGATCATATCGCGGTATTGATAACAGATTACTGGAACTACTGTTCTGTTCCGCTGTCAAAAAGACCTGCCCTTATTGGATTTGACAATTCTTTTAAAAGTTTCGAGCGCAATATTAGTTCGTATGAATTCAATACTTCCGGAGAGGTGCAGAATATGTTGAATCATCTTATCTATCCCAATACTACCTCTTTATTAAATGGAAGTTCTGAAGTGAGATTAAGTGGAAAAATAGTTGAAAGAAACAGCTCAGTAGCATAGGTATTCTTTTTAATGAGCCGAAATTATTGCCATCCCATATTAACAATAACAATCAAATAATTGTGCTCAATCGCTGATATTTAGTCCTTCGATATCCATTATCCATAATCTGTTATCGTTATCGTTATCGATATTTCCCATGGGAATGTCATTTAACCGAATGATTTTGGAAAGACAGAATAGCTCATCAGAAAGACAGAGTTGCTCTTCGGAAAGACAGGATTTCACTTCAGAAAGACAGGATTGCCCATCGGAAAGACAGGGTTTCACTTCAGAAAGACAGGGTTTCACTTCAGAAAGACAGGGTTTCACTTCAGAAAGACAGGATAGCTCATCAGAAAGACAGGATAGCTCATCAGAAAGACAGGATAGCTCATCAGAAAGACAGGATTGCTCATCAGAAAGACAGGGTTGCTCATCAGAAAAACAGGGTAGCTCATCGGAAAAACAGGATTGCTCATCGGAAAAACAGGATTGCTCATCAGAAAGACAGGATTGCTTTGCTCTTCCACAAAATTATATTGTCTTTTCTATGAATGAGTTCATTATTATCCCTGATTGCTAATTTTTAAACCCACTACCTAATCCATCGAACAATTTTTTATGATTATTACCTTAAGAAAAATGATCTTTTCAAAATCCATCAGCTCATTTTGCGAACTTTCAGTGCATGTTTGGCTGTCGCAACAGAGAAATTATTAAATTTTAGCAACTGTCCTGAATGGGGAAACACAAATGCAGGGAAAGAATCAAAGGTGGGTGTTTGAACTACGATAAGGATGATTTACATATGATCTTCAGACTGCATTCGAACTTTTCCAAAACCATCTCCACAGTTACATTCTGCAAACAGTAATTGTCTCCCCTCTCACAGGTAACTCCTTTCTGGCGGCATGGACGGCAATCTACCGGTACAATACAGAAATGAACATTTTTCCCCATAGCATGAATCCTTTCAAATAATCCCGGACCCCAAATAATGGTTGAGGGTTTTCCAATTAGTGCCGCGTAATGTGCCGGGCCAGAATCGTTTCCAATAAATGCAGTACAATTGTTTATATGCTCCATCAGATCTTTAACTGATGAAAGTATTTCAAAGGATACTGATGGGTCGTTTCGAAGCTTTTCAGAAATAGCAAGGCCCTGATACTCATTTGAGGTACCTAATACTTTGACTTTGAACTTTCGTTCTGTCAAACTCTCTATAAGATCAAAAAACCTTGGCCATCGTTTGGATTTCCATGATGCAAAGGGATGAATTACTACCCATTCGTTATCTGTGGTTCTTGTCTCTATCAAAGGATAAAAACAGTTTTCTCCAGTGATCTCTGCAAACACCCTGCTGAGAACATCGAAATTGTGTGTGTCTGGAGGATAACTCAGAATCTTATCGTAAAACAGGCTCACACCTTTGTAAACATAATGTTCACGCTCCTGCAACAGTCCAATTTTGTGAGTGGATTTCGATTGATTCACAAGAAATCCTCCCCAGATATTCATGCTGAGGTTAAGGGCATGACTGAAAGATGTTTTACGTACAAATCTGAGAAGTTCTGAAAACTTATCAGCACTGCTGTTGTCAAATGGAATAAAAGAAAGGGGGAGCTTTAGATGGTCAACGATCTCTTTATTGATTGATGGGCTGATAAGGACTATTTCTATCTTCTTTTTCAGAAGCTGCTGAAGAAAAGGGGTGAGAAGAAAAAAGTCGCCCAGTCTGTCAAATTTAGTGATCAGAATACGTTGAGGCGGAGGAATTGCCGGGCGATTTTTGCGAAATAGACGGGATCCAATGTAGGTCCAGTAATATTTGGCACAACGAAGAATCAGTTTTTGCATTGGTAGAAGACCGTTTGTTTTTTCTGTTTCGGGGAGTTATCAATTGTGATAATTTACTACCTGATAGTAAGCAAAACTAAAGATAAATTAAGAATAAGGTAAGTCCAAGTGCCATGTCTCTATCCAATTATATTCAACCTAAATCGGACGATTCTTTTGACGGGACCTCGCTTCGATCCCTTTGTTTATCGGCCCAGAAGTTTTTTGACCATATCACCTGGTAGATATGAAAAACCTCAGGGGCCGCTAACCTAAAGGGTTCTATACGATTCTCACGCCAAACAAATCGCCCGAATTAGGTTTAAATAAAGCTGGCACCTTGTATTCCCTTATGTGTACCAGACGTTCATGCTTTCTATATTGCCAGAAATGCCGGTGTTGTTTATAAGGGTTCCGCCGTAGCAGTATCCAGCTTTTGCAAAGGTAATATTCATGCCTGCAGAAAGTGCACGGGCGATGGTGTAGTGTGTTTTGATTCCGCGCATTGTCATTGTTTTCTCCATTTCTGCGAGTAGAATAGCGGCAAACCCGTTACCTCGATAGTCGGGATTTGTTGCAAAGTCGGTGAATTCAACGCTGCTGGTTTCAAGATCCATTTCGGCCGAAGATGCGGCAACAAGGTTTTTGCCAGAAAAAATGCCAAAATAAGTAATATTATCTTTCATCGTTTGTTCAAGATAGGCTATGTCCTGGATGGGGAAGGGATAGGTTCGGAAAACGTTTCGGTACAGAGCTGCCAGTTGCTCGCAATCGCCACTTATCAGCCCTCGCAAACAAAACCCCTGCGGGAGCGTCTGAGAAGATTTTTCACGCTTTTTATCCAGGGCAAGTTCAAGATTTCTGTCCATGGTTTCCCGTGTTCGGGGCAGAACTTTACTGCGGTTTGGATCGAAGAATTTTCCCATAAAGATGCAGGCCGTTAAATCATAGTAGGCAGGTATCCTTGCTTCTTCCTCAAATTCATTTTGGGCAAAGAACGGTGCGTGATGCTCCGGTACTTTGATAAAGGCCTTGGTGTATCTATTTGCGGTAACAAGCTGGTTAATGGTTTGCAGAAGACGCGTGGGCTCCTTCCCGTCCCACTTCATCAGATAGAGGCGGTTATTGGCTTTCCCATGCTGGAAAAGCGCACCGTGTTTTTTTTCTACACTGTCGCAGGACATCAGGATCTCCTGTTTATTCGCTCATTGCCTGCGGGAGTCAGTGAAATAGTTGTGTCTTCATCCGAAAGGAGACGCTGGATACCAATGGGGGAATGTTCTTCTGCGTCATTGAGCTTGAGTTGCAGATTACACTCTTCGCAATTGCGGTCGCAGAAAGTTGGTTCGTAGGAGTCAGGTTCCTTATATGTGGTGATGATGCCTTCATAATTGCGAAGTACGACCTTGTTTGTAGACCAGGAAATAAGATAATTAGGCATAATGGGGATTTTTCCACCACCACCAGGGGCATCGATTACGTAGGTGGGAACTGCAAGTCCGGAAGTATGCCCGATCAGGCTTTCCATAATTTCGATTCCTTTTCCCACCGGGGTTCTAAAATGAGTGAGTCCTTCCGAAAGATCACATTGGTACAGATAGTAGGGTCGAACCCGTGCAGTAAGGAGTTTCTGAAAGAGTCGTTTCATTATGCGTGGGCAGTCATTTACCCCGGCAAGAAGTACCGATTGATTCCCCAGAACAACCCCGCCATCAGCGAGCTGCGCCAGAGCATGCCGTGAAACGGTCGTAAGTTCGCGAGGATGGTTAAAATGGGTGTTAAGGAATATCGGCTGGTATTTTTTAAGCATGGTGACCAGTTTGTCGGTTATCCGATAGGGAAGTACAACCGGCATGCGACTTCCAATTCTGATAATCTCAACATGGGGAATTTCGCGAATAGTTTTTAAAAGCTGCTCAAGCTTATTGTCTTCTAGCATGAGGGGATCTCCACCGGAAAAAAGCACATCGCGGATTTCTTCATGCTCTCGTATATACTGGATTGCCGGCTGAAGCTGTTCAAAGCTTGGAATGGAATCACGGTCTCCCACTTTGCGTTTACGGGTGCAGTGGCGGCAGTACATTGAGCAAAGATTACTCACATGTAAAAGGACTCGGTCCGGATAGCGATGAGTTAGATACGGTGCGGGTGAATCCTTGTCTTCAGAGAGCGGATCGATCATATCATAAGGTGCTTTGATCAGTTCACAGGGGCGTGGAATTGCCTGCAGATATACCGGATCGTTGCGAAAGTCGCTATTATCAATTAGTGAAAGATAATAGGGGGTAACACTGAGGGGAAATTTCTCTATTGTTTTTTCCAGTTGGTCGAGTTCTTTACCGGTCAATTCAAGGCCTGCGATGGATTCGAGTTGCTCAATGGTGGTGATGCAATGGCGGATTTGCCATTTCCAGTCCTGCCATTTTTCTACATCAGCACCTTTTTCCAGTGTCGCAGCAATAGTTTTTTGTCGGTTATTAAAAGGCATCATACCTCCGGGGGAAAAAACAAAAAGACACAAATTAAAAAACATAACTACTCAATTCTTAAAAACACCCATCCGGTAACTGAGTAGTTGCTAAAAATCAATACATGAATGTATTAAATGATCATCAAATCACCATTAGAGAGTCTTGTTTAACAAAAGACAGTCAGTAGTCAGATGCTAAAAAGCAGATCACCAGGATGATAAAGATAAAGATAATGCCATATCATTTAAAATTCAACAGTTCTGGCATAATTGATTAAATAAATATTTCAGAAAGTAAATGACTGCTACTGGAGTAACTTTCCTGATAAGAGCAACAAGGGAAGAAGAGATCGGGTTTTAATGCATCATTCGATTCAGGTTATAGATGGATGCTCCAATTCAGGAGCATCCATGTCCCGTAAGGGATAATATATTAATAGAAATACACATAAATCACAAAGCACAATCTCCGGCCTTACTGGTCAATACACGACGATAATGAAAACCATAAATAGATAGTGTTATTGCATTGGGAAGCATTTTTGGACGACGGAAGGCAGTCCAGATAAAGAGCCTCCAGAAATGACGCTGTCCTCTTTCTCTAATACCCAGCTTCCAGATAGCTCCTGTAAAGGCTCTTAACTGCAAAGTTATTGGAAGTGGAGGGGCCTTTGAGGTTTGGCGATATTCTTTCAAATGGGTTTTAATTCTGGAATAATAGTGTTTTGGACTGAAGATTGAATTGAGTACCCTTTTATACCCGAGAATCAGGGTGTCAACATCCATTTTTGGAATGAAATTAATCGTAAAGTCAGTGTTATTTCCATTACTTGGCTGTTTCAGAATTCTTCCGGTACTTTGCAGTCTTTGGAAAAGCTGTGTTTCGGGAAGCGCGTTTAGAAGGCCTACCATTGCGGTTACGATCCCGCTTGATTGAATGAACTTGATCATATTATCAAATGTTTTTGCTGTATCAGTATCGAATCCCACAATAAAGCCGGCCTGAACCTCAAAACCGTTGTTTTGAAGGATTTTCACTTTTTCGCGAAGATCCTTATTTGTGTTCTGCACCTTGTTACATGATTGCAGCCCCTCTTCTTCGGGAGTCTCAATACCCACAAATACGCAGTTAAAGTTAGCTTCGCGCATAAGGTGCATGATTTCAGGATCATCAGCAAGGTTGATTGACGCTTCGGTGTAAAGGACAAATGGCCGGTTTTTCTTTTTCATCCAGAGACCGATCGCTTTTAAAATCTCTGTTACCTTTGCTTTATTACCAATAAAATTATCATCAACAATAAACAGTGATCCCCGCCATCCTGCATCGTAAAGTGCATCAAATTCCATTATAACCTGCTCTGGTGTTTTCACCCGTGGAATACGACCATTGATGACCACAATATCACAGAACTCACAATTAAATGGACATCCTCTGGAGATCTGCAAGGCCATCGATGCATAATCTTTCATTTTTATCAAAGACCAGTCCGGAGCTGGTGTTTTTGTAATATCCGGTTTTTCCTTTGAAGTATATATGCGTTGAAGAGTACCCTTTTGCAGATCTTCAAGAAATATCGGGATCGTTACTTCACCTTCATTGAGCACAAAGCAGTCAACCTCCTCAAACTCTCTGTGTCCGGTGGTAAAAAGAGGACCTCCGGCAACAATGAATTTGTTCCACTTTTTCACTCTGGAGATTATTTCTATAGCAGATGCTTTCTGAACAATCATGCCGCTTATAAATACATAATCAGCCCACTCTATATCTGAATCCTTTAATTTTGAGATGTTCAGATCTATAAGACGTTTTTGCCAGTTTGAAGGCAACAGGTTGGAAACAGTAAGAAGGCCAAGCGGAGGAAGAGCCGCCTTTTTATTAACGAATTTCAGTGCGTGTTTAAAACTCCAGAATGTGGGAGGTACTTCCAGATAGATTAGCAAAATATTCAACTTAAATCCTTCTTTTCAAATTTAAAGCCGGGAGATCACTATAAATTTAGTTTTATGGTTATAATTTAATAAGAATAGAAAAGACTGCTGTAATCTAGATGTATTTATTAAAACCGGCTGATCCGGATTAATTTTCAATTTCGAAACATAAACAGCAATTTCTAATAATAGAATATACAACAAAACCACTTCTCCGCTGGTTTTATTTAATTTGCACTCCATTAGAGAGTCTGCGTAGTGATTCGGTTTTTAAATCAGGGAGAAAAGTCACTTTTTACAGCTTCTGTATCTGAAATGGACCAGAATGTTAACATTACTACAAATTACGAACCAGATTCCTGGTTTTGATGAGTGATTGGTCCAGTTAAGGGGCATCAAGAGCACTATTGGCAGGAGTTAAGCGCCAAAGCAGGATGTGAAGGGATTGCTTACCAGGCTGAGGGCTACTTTCTGGTAAGCGAAGAACGAAGAGGAAATATAGTCCGGATAAAATTACCCCAATCCCGTAGCGGTTCGATAAAACTGGAAGATTCTCAGATATTGTAAATTTTGAAGGACACTTTAAACTCCAGTATTGAAGATGTTACGTACATACCATCCATAAAATCCGGTTTTGCTGTGAAGGAAAAAAGGCCTTCAGTTCTTTTTCGAATTTTGATTGACAGTACAGGAAAGCCAATAGAATTTCAGGAAATGTCGACCTTCTCATGGAGCGGTCTGCAAGGAGATGCTGCAGGAATTTATGCGCTCTCAGATGGTAATATATTAATACTTAACGAGATAGGGAAAAAAATCATCGGTATGGATTCTACAGGGAGATTTTTATCAGAAATAACAATTGATATGAATCAGCCCGAAGGTATTACCTGCGATGAAGAAGACGGCACAACATATGTGATTGGTGAAAAGAGAGAAATGGCCATATTTAGTTTAAAAAATGGCAGGATCAATAAAAGAGTAAGGAATTCTGTAAGGTTTTTTCCCAATACCGGTACAGAAATAATCCTTTCGAATAAAAAGAATTTTGCTAAATCCAGATTACCGTAGAAAAGCTGCTACACTATGCATGGGAGATGTGTTGTATCTGGTAAGGATTACTCAGGATTGCGTTGTGCAAGTCAGTTCATAGTTTTTAATATAAACAGTAGAGCCAGAGAATAATGCAGGTGAAAAGATGTACGGGCGGACGTCTCTACACGGCAGGCCCTTTGCATGGGGGATTTTGCAACCCAATACTTTATGGTCAATTCGAGTATATAAATAAATAGGCTCACCTTTTGCTTTTTGTAAAAAATATTACTGGTACCAATCGGAATTTTTTTGCAAGGGGAGAGTAATGCAATATCAGGATTTTATAGAGGGGGTTCAGAGAACTGGAAATTTCCCCTCAATAGAGGAAACTGAGCTGGCTATAGAGGCGAGTTTGTCGACGCTGGCCGAAAGGCTACATACTTCCGTTAACGATAAATTCCGTTCACAGCTTCCTAATCAGTTGAAAAAATATCTGGCCGTCAGCTCAGATAGCATTCAATTCTCGCTTGAGGAATACTATAACCGGGTTGGGGCGCGAGCCAAAGTAAGGTATTCTCAGGCAGTACGATTGTCACGGACTGTGATGTGTATGGTTAACAGGGCTATTACCAATGGGCTGAAAGATGAGATTCTGGATGATCTTCCGGCAGAATTTGTTGAATTATTTGGCCAGGAGCCTACTACTCCCTTATCACCTACAGTTATAGAATAGTTCTGTGTCTACGGGGAAAAGAGGTCGATTATGTCAAAACAGGAAGAGACTTTGAATCAAGTAAGGAATCAATTGTTGATGGACAGCCGTATCGATGCCAAAAAGATAGTGGTGGAGGTTAGTAATGGGACTGTTCATCTCTCCGGTATTGTCGATTCTCTGGCCGCTCTTAGTGCTGCAGAAAATGCAGCCAGAACTATTGAGAGTGTAAAACAGGTGGATAACAGAATAAAAATCAGGTATCCTGGCAATACAAAGGAAATTTCGGATAAAACGATTTCAGAGAATGTGCTTAATGCCATAAAGATGGATCGAAACATCCGCTCAGAATTGGTTAAAGTAGATGTGGAAAGTGGAGTAGTTACTCTCTATGGATCTGTAGACTCTTACTGGAGTAAAGTTCGATCTAAAGAGATCATCTCCAGTATCTTTGGGGTAGTCCAGGTAATAAATAATCTCACAGTTGTACCAACTGTCAGCACAGATGATAACACCATTGCTCAACAGATAAGGGAAGCATTGCAGAGAATGTATGCGCTAGACCTAGACTCTCTCACCATTGCGGTTGAAATGGGAGTTGTCACTCTTACCGGTAAGGTTGCACATTGGAATGCCTATTATTCTGTAGAATTCGCAGCCAGAAACACCGGTGGTGTTCTGGATGTGCGCAATGAATTGATACTAGCCTGAAGCTACAATAGGAGGTAGAACATAAAAAATTCCTTAATTCATAGTTACTTTTTCTTAATGTTTTCCAGAAGGAAAGATTGTGGCACCTCCATCTGAGATAAAAAAAATAAGCAATGCAGTATGGGAGATTCCCCGAAGCTATAAACCGGAAATGAGGGTACCAGCCAGGATTTTTGCAACTGAAAAACTGTTAAACCAGATGGATGAAGGAGTTTTTGAGCAGATCTGCAATGTTGCCATGTTACCGGGAATAGTCAAATACGCGATGTGTATGCCAGATGGTCACTGGGGGTATGGATTTCCAATAGGTGGAGTCGCTCCTATCGATAGTCAGGATGGAGTAATCTCTCCAGGTGGAATTGGATTTGATATAAACTGCGGAATGCGCCTTGTTCTTACCAATTTTACTCACAAAGAAATAAAACCCTATATTCAGAAAATTGTTGACCGGCTCTTTTATAGTGTGCCATCTGGAGTTGGAGGGCACGGGACTCTCAAATTCAACAGAAAACAGTTTGAACAGGTTCTTTTAACCGGAGCCGCTTGGTGTGTAAAGGAGGGGTTTGGAGTTCAGAAAGATTTAGACAGAACAGAAGAGGGGGGATCGGTTTCCGGTGCTGATCCGGAAAAGGTGAGTGCAAAGGCGATAGAGCGGGGAATAAATCAGATTGGCACTTTAGGGTCTGGAAATCATTATCTGGAAATTCAGATTGTTGGCGCAGATAATGTCTATGACAAGTCTCTGGCTCAGGTGTTCGGGGTTAACAGAGAGGAGCAGGTGGCAATCATGTTTCATTGTGGAAGCAGAGGGTTTGGACATCAGATTGCCACCGATTATCTGCAGATTTTTCTAAGGGTGATGAGTTCGAAATACGGTATTCATTTGCCTGATCGTGAGCTGGCATGCGCACCTTTTAATTCTCTGGAGGGACAGGATTATTTCTCTGCAATGAAATGTGCTATTAACATGTCTTTTGCTAATCGACAGATGATCCTGTATCATATCCGTCAGGCATTTTCGGAAGTTGTCGGTAAGAGTGTGTCCGAAATGCAGATAAACCAGATTTACGATGTGGCACACAACACGGCAAAACTGGAAACTCACATAGTCGATGGGTTCCCAAGAGAGTTGATAGTACATCGAAAGGGATCTACCAGAGCGTTTGGACCGGAAAGTGAAGGGTTGCCCCAAGAGTATAAACCTTATGGTCAGCCGGTAATTATTGGTGGAAGCATGGAAAGTGGATCTTATCTATTAACGGGAGTTAAAAGCGGGAGTGCTTCTTTCTACTCCACTACTCATGGAAGTGGACGGGTGATGAGTAGAAGGGCTGCCCGACGTTTATTCAGGGGCAAAGAGATACAGAACAATATGGCTTTGCAAGGTATTTACACCAGAACCGCATCATATTCTGGCTTTGCCGAAGAGGCTGGATCTGCATACAAAAATATCGACGAGGTGATAGAGGCTGCATCTGAAGCTGGAACCTGTAGACCGGTAGTTCGATTCACTCCAATCGGTAATATTAAAGGATGACAATAAAAGAAAAATTTGGAAAAAACTGATAGAACAGAAAGAGCATCAATCAGACAATCCATATAGATAAAGGAATTTCTAAATTAAATTCTTCGTTTGGATATCTTTGTTTTGATTATTATAGATAACTGACTGTTTGTAAATAATTTTATGCCCTATAAATATCTGGAAGAAATTGCAACTGCTGATATTGCCTTTGAAGCCTGGGCAGATACTATCCAGGAGCTGTTTGTTGTTGCATCTGATGCAATGGTAAATGTAATGGTGGAAGATCTGGACACAATTAAAAAAGCTGAATCAAAAGTGCTACATTTAAAAAATATTGACCTGGATCTTCTTCTTTTCGATGTGCTTCAGGAAATTATCTATTATAAAGATGCATTCAGGCTGTTGTTAAGACTTGAAAGAGCAAAAATTATTGAAAATAAAGGTGAATATCATTTTGAGGGTACTGTTAGTGGTGAATTGATTGATCCGCAGCGTCATCTTCTGGCTGTCGATGTAAAGGCAGTAACTTTCTATCAGTTCCGGGTAAATTGCAAAGAGGGAATATGGAAAGCACATATAGTTTTGGATATTTAATAACGGTTTGAAATACTGTCGTGCTAATAAGCAGAAAAAAAATAGCTGACTGAGTAGGGGTGATTTTTCCTTAACCGGGAGTGAGTAAATAATGGCTTTAGAAAGAGAGAAAGAGCATGAAATCAATATTCCTTTAATGAATCAGGATGTAATGCTCAAGGGTAGTTTGTATGTGCCGGAAAATACACAGGGGCTTATCTTGTTTGCACATGGTAGCGGGAGTGGAAGGTTCAGTCCCAGGAATCGTTTTGTGGCTCAATACTTAAATATGGGTGCTTATGCGACTCTACTTTTTGATCTTCTCACCCGTTCGGAAGAGGCAACCGATCTGATAACCGCACAGCTTCGTTTTGATATTGAGTTACTGGCAGCACGTCTAGGGGCGGTGACCGAATGGGTAAATGAAAACGAAGAGATAAATCAATTACCGCTTGGCTATTTTGGGGCAAGTACAGGGGCTGCAGCAGCGCTGGTAGCATCTGTGAACAGGCCGGAAGTGAAAGCGATTGTTTCCCGTGGAGGAAGACCGGATATGGCAGATGCCTATCTAAAAAAAGTATCTGCCCCGACATTACTGATAGTGGGAAGTGATGACTATCAGGTAATTGAGTTGAACAAAAGCGCGTTGCAGTTAATGGAAAACGGGGCAAAAAAAATGGAGATCGTTATCGGTGCCACTCATCTTTTTGAAGAGCCTGGAGCGCTTGAAGAGGTAGCAAGGCTGGCTGTTGACTGGTTTATTCAATATGTGCATTGAAAAGATACCTTTTTAATTTCGGCCTTATTTACTTTGTAATATCGATATTCGGTACAGGTATTCTTTTCGGATCTACAATTGATTTTCTATATCAACCTTCCCCCTTTTTTGGGGGGAATAATTCTTAAGAAACATACCTTTGAAAAATAATAAATTAAGCTTGCGACATTATATGTCATCTGATATGATTATTAACAGGTTTAATAATCAAAAAGAGCAAATACTTTACTGAAAGATCAAAAAAATGATTTTTAATGCGCACTCTGATTATGGTTTGTTTGTGTTTAAAGAACACCTAAGAGAAAATTATGGAGTTCTATGCCGGGATTACTATTTACAATTAAGGGCTGCAAACGTATGTGTTGAAGTCCTTACTGCTGGGGGAGATTTTACGTTTTGGGGAATTGATTTCAGTAAAAAAGAGACCGTACTTAAAGCCATATCGGCAGTTAAAAAAGAGATTGAAATAAGTGATGGAAAATTCTTCCTGATTGAAGCTTCATCAGATTTCAAGAAACTGAAAACCGGGTCAATCGGTATTATTCTGGCAATAGAAGGCGCTACTCCATTACTCGGAGCTGCAAATGCATTAAATGAATTTTATTTAAACGGGATTAGATCAATCGGTTTGACCACAAATTCAGAAAATCATTTTTTCTGGTGGTTGTTTAACTCCCGATATCGGATTATCTGAAAGGGGAAAAGAACTTTTAAAACAAATTTACCGAATGCCTTTAATACTTGATCTATCACACTTGTCAGAGCGCTCTTTTTTTGAAATATCCGACTCTTATGATAAACCCTTTATTGTCTCACATGCAAATGTGAAATCTGTTTGTGATCATTTTAGAAATTTGAACGATGAACAGTTAAAGCGATTAGCGGAACATAATGGAGTAATAGGAATGAGTCTTGTGAGTCTGTTTATCGAGAATCACGACACAAAAAGAACCAATATCGATATATTTTTAAGGCACTTCCGTTATCTTACTGAACTTGTTGGGACAGGACATGTTGGGGTTGGTCCTGATTTCATGGATTATATGCAAGACACATTAGAGAATCACATAGTCGAGCATAAATTACCAACTACAATGTTTACATATCCGGAAGGAATTGAAAGCGTTGAAGATTTAAAGATGGTTAGTTGTATGCTGAATAATCATTTTAATTCGATAGACATAAGAGCAATACTATATGGTAATTTTGAAAGGGTATATAAAACGATTTTGACAGGAGAAGAACTTTGAAAAAATACCAAATTACCATTGAGCCCTCCCTATTTTCTGTTCTTTTTTCGAAATTCGATATTCGGATTTAGTGCTTATTCTTTAAAAATATTCTAACTACTAAGCACAAAATGAAACCTCTTTTCTTTTGCCGTCACTGCAATTTTTCCAACATCCTCCCGTATTTTTTTTTCACCGTTTTTTATATTAACAATACAGCTTGAATATGCTCTCTTTTGGGAAATTATGCCCTGTTTCAATTTAATAAGCATAAACATTCTTAAAGACAACTCTCTTTTCAGATTCCAGTGCTTGCTGGCATCCGATGATAGAGAAAATAAGAGAATACAAGATGTCTGACTTTCAAAATGACAAAGTTTGGAGAAATAAAAAAATGGATTATCCAATATCCATACCTGAAAAGATTAAGAATAATCTGAAAGATTATGGGGATATTATTTACGCTCAGAATTCCGATTTGACAGAAAACCGTCAGTTTGGAACCGGTTATCTTGTACTGACTGCAAAAAGCCTGTTAGTGGTAAACAAAAGAAAAGTAATCTGCAGGTTTAATATTAATGATTTGCTGGAGGTTTTTACTGAAGAGCTAATTGGTGGAAGTCGGGTATTGGCAAGAACCGAGACCGGTATCTTTCATCTTCTCTATTATTCCAATCATCTTGTAGAGGAATTTACAAAAACAGCCCGTTTGATCAATGATTATTTGAATCAGTGTCCACTTGTTTTCCCGGAGAGTTCAAAAGAGGGCTTTTGTAAAAAATGTGGATCTCCTCTGCCCGAACGGTCGTGTAACTGTCCCAGGTGTGTTCCCAGAATTAAAATTCTTAAAAGAATAGTCACTCTGGCTTTTCCATACAAGAAAGAAGTTGCTTTTTTGCTGTTTGTCACTGCAATTGGAGTGCTGTTACAGGTACTTCCACCGTATCTGACCAGGGGGATTATAGATGAAGTAATAGGTAGAGGTAACAGAGAGAAACTGCCTTTTTATGTAGGGGCCATGGTTGTTACCGGGGTTTTATTTCTGGCAAGCAGGCTGGTTCACATCCGCTTATCATCATGGATCAGTACCAGAGTGGTAACCGATCTCAGAGGGCATCTTCACAGGGTTCTTCAGTATTTGAAACTAAGCTTTTTTAACCGGCGTGAACCTGGTGAGCTGGTGGGGAGAATAATGCATGACACAGAAGAACTGCAGCAGTTTCTGGTTGACGGTTTGCCGTTTCTAATTATCAATAGCCTGACCTTTATAGTGGTTGGTGCAATTATGTTTAGTCTCAACTGGAAACTCTCACTTGCTGTGATGCTGCCTATACCTTTATTGATATTTGGAACAAGCTGGTTCTGGAAAAAACTGCATCCGCTTTTTCTAAGAGAAGGTACAATCGTAGGACATTTGCATTCGATATTAAGTGAATCACTCTTTGGTTTGAGGGCTGTAAAGGCATGCTCAAAAGAGGAGCATCGTGTGCAGATTTTTAACAATGTTAATGAGCAGCTTGCTTCAACCAGAATAAGTACTCAGCTAATATCTGGAAGTTTCAATGAGACGATCTTCTGGATCATGTCTTTCGGGGTTTCGCTGGTTTGGTATTTCGGGGCAAAAATGAATGAAAGCAGCAGCTTCTCACTGGGAGACCTGATGGCGTTTATTGGATATATATGGCTTTTTTATGGCCCTCTTCAGTGGTTCGCAATGGTTTTAAACTGGATGACTCATGCTTTTTCCGGAGCAGAGCGGATTTTTGAAGTGCTCGATACAGTTCCGGAAAACCATCGAAATGACCAATGTATCGATGTGGAGAAGATCGATGGGGAGGTTGAGTTTCATAATGTTCACTTCAGCTACGAACGGGGAAAAGAGGTGATAAAGGGTTTATCCTTTAGAGCTGCGCCAGGGGAGACAATTGGTCTGGTTGGTAGGTCTGGTGCTGGGAAGAGTACAATAATAAATCTTTTAATCCGGTTTTTTGAACCGGATTCCGGATCGATTCTGGTGGATGGAATTGCTTTGGAAAAAATCAGGATTGAAAAATTAAGATCAAGTGTAGGAATTGTCATGCAGGAACCATTTCTGTTCAATGGTACAATAGCAGAGAATATTGCCTATGGCATGGAAAATGTTTCATTCAGCAGGATTTTACTTGCGGCACGTGCGGCTTATGCTCATGATTTTATTGTTAGCAAGCCAGATGGTTATGATACTTTAGTCGGGGAGGGGGGAGAGCGCTTGTCTGGTGGTGAAAAACAGCGTATTGCCATTGCCAGGGCAATTCTTCATGATCCGCCGATTCTTATTCTTGATGAAGCCACCTCATCGGTGGATGCCTCTACTGAGCAGCATATTCAGGAGGCAATTGGCAATCTGATAAAGGGCAGAACAACCATTGCCATTGCACATCGGTTGTCTACTTTACGCAATGCAGACCGTCTGATGGTTTTATCCGGTGGTAAAATAGCGGAAATTGGCTCTCATGATGAGCTGATTGGGCTTGATGGAATATATGCGGAAATGGTCAATTCATATAATAGTGTAAATGCTTTGCAGTCGGTTGTATGGGGAGGGTAGATTATTATTACTGAAGATATCAGAATATTTAAAATTAATGATCAGGTTTTTGCAGGAAATGCTGAAAAAAAAGCTATGCCGGTAAAGGTTCGGTGGACTCGTCCGGTGAGTGGAAAAGGGAAAGAGATCTCTTTTATCAGCAATGATCAGCAGTATCTGCTTATTGAAGGATTGCATGTTCTGGACGCTTTGTCAAGAGCTATCGTGGAGGAAGAGCTGGAAAAAAGCTACTTCCTGCCAAAGATTAATAAAATTGTAAGTACAGAAGTATTTCAGGGAAACCGATATTTTGAAGTGGATACCGATAAGGGAAGGTGCAGGTTTATAATTAAAAATCCTTTTACCTCCATAAGAGAGATGGCTCAGGGGGTGCTGATAAGGGATGTGGTGGGGAATCAGTTTATAATAGAAGATCTTAGGAGGCTGGATGAAAAATCCAGACGTGAATTGGAGAAGATCTGTTAGAAAAGATCACCTGTTTAGCTATCCCGGTGCGGGTTTGCTATAGAAATGACGGAGAATTATTTTGAAGCTCCCTCAAAGGTTTAAGCATCTATAAAATATCTCGTGAGGTTCAAGATGAAATTAACAGTACAAGATATAGCGCGGATTTTCTCGTTATCTGAAAAAAAGATTTACCGCTGGATAAGTCGTGGAGACATACCTGCCTACAAGATAAATGAACAGTACCGGTTTAACAGGACCGAGATAATCGAATGGGCCACAGCGAAGAGGATCAATTTTTCACCGGAATTATTTGAGGAGTCAGAAGGAGAGAGTGGATCTTTCCTTTGTTTAAGCGAATCACTTGATGAAGGTGGAATATTTTATCAGATAAAAGGTTCCAACAAGGATGAGGTGATCAAAGAAATTGTCCGAATTATCAGAATTCCGAAAAGTGTTGATCCCGAATTTCTTTATAAGGTTTTGATGGCTCGCGAGAAAATGGGATCTACTGCGGTGGGGGAAGGCATTGCTATACCTCATGCCAGGATGCCTCTGGTGCTGCATGTATCTAAACCATCGATATCACTTTGTTTTCTGGAGGAGCCGGTGGAGTTTGGGGCTTTGGATGGCAAGCCGGTATTTGCTCTCTTTACCATAATCAGTCCGACAATCCGCTCTCATCTTTATTTATTAACCAGGTTGTCTTATCTTCTGCGAAATGATGAATTCAAACAAGTTTTATGCAAACAGGGAAGCCACAGTGCCATTATAGAGACGACCAGAAAGCTGGAGTTGGCCCTGGACATTTAATGAAAAGACAAATCTGGATAAATTGAGCTCAAATTGTCCATTAGACTTTGGATAATTAAATCCCCCGCCCCCTTTGGGATTAGGGGCTGGCGTACTGCTATCATTGTCGAATAGATCCGAATGAAAAAATGACTCTGAGGCAAAAAACTGAAGCTAAATATTCTGTTTCCAGAGTTTTTGCCATGCCATATTTCTCCTGACGTATCTGCTTTGGATACCTGATCAATGCCCTGAATTTAATTATTGGTGCAGGTGCTGAAAAATATTCCTTTTAATACACAATAAATGTATATTCTTATTCTATTCAAAGTATACAAATACAAAAAAACCCCATTGCTTGTTCTTTATACTCAACTACATTTACTACTGTAGAGTGTATAGGCACACCAAAGTAAGATTTCGTATCTTTTATTATTTGTATATCTGCGGGTAGGCCCGTTTCCTTAAAAAATATTGAAGATAAATGCTCTGGGCAGATATCTTGCGGGATTGCTTGGCAGCGTGGAAGCTCAGCAATAGCAAACGATGGCGCTTTTTTGGAAAAAAGACCAACTGAATGGTAAGTGATTTTGCTCAAATATGTGAGTTGTAGGAGTCTTTATGTATCTGATAGCAGCTTTGATTCTTCTAGCAATAATCCTGGTAGCCAGGATCTCAAACAAATGGCGTGTGCCTTTAGTGGTTATTTCTCTTTTTGCGGGAATTCTGTTTGGTGGAGAAGTGGCAGGTTTAGTTCACTTTGATGATTTTGTAATGGCAAGGAGGATTGCCGATTTTGCCCTGGTTTTTATTTTGTTTATTGGTGGTTTTGACACACAGGCAGACCGTTTAAAATTAGTACTGGCTCCAGCTATGGTTTTGGCTACCATAGGTGTTATAATGACTGCTGCAATTACTGGCGCATCCCTGTACTTTCTGCTTCAGTTTGGTTTGCCAACTGCTGTTTTAATAGGATGTATTATTGCATCAACTGATGCTGCGGCTGTCTTTTCAATCCTGAGATCTCGGGATATAGATAAAAAACTTTCATCAGTAGTTGAAGTCGAATCTGCGACTAATGATCCGATGGCTATTGTTTTGACATCAATTGCGGTTCAACTTATA
The DNA here is from genome assembly GCA_023412475.1 of Fibrobacterota bacterium. Classification (GTDB taxonomy): domain Bacteria; phylum Fibrobacterota; class Chitinivibrionia; order Chitinivibrionales; family Chitinispirillaceae; genus JAAYPC01. Next base: position 138,800 of record JAEYNR010000084.1, read on the forward strand.
GTATCCCAACTGGAGCATCCCGCGAAAATAGGATTGTCTTTACTGTGGTTGATTGTGGGCGGGATAGGGTTTGGGCTGATTGTTGGAAAAATTGGAGTTTATCTGTTCCGGTTTATTAAATATTTAGACAAAGGATATTTGTATGTCTATATGATTGCAATTATAATGCTTTCCTATGGAGTAGCAGATTTGTGCCATGCAAGTGGTATACTATCAGCGTTCTTTGCTGGATTTTTGATGGGAAATTCAAATATCCCTTATAAATCTAACATTTCAACCATGTTGGATGCCATATCCACCATTGCCAATGTGATTATATTTGTTCTTCTTGGATTTCTGGTTTCTCTTCAGGAATTTGCCGCCGTTTATATTGATGGAATTTATCTGTTTCTTATACTTGCTCTTATTGCTAGACCAATAACAGTTTTGTGTTGCACTTTATTTACCAAATACACTTACAAAGAAAAAATATTTATCAACTGGAGCGGATTAAGGGGCGCTGTGCCTATGGTGCTTGCTACATATCCTGCTGCGGCTGGTGTAAGCGATTCCAGTAAAATATTTCATATCGTATTTTTCGCTGTTTTTCTTTCCATGTTAGTGCAGGGGACAACTATTACCAAATTTGCAGACCTGCTTAAATTGGGGGTAAAAGCCAGACCAAAGCCAAAGCAGATAATGGAGCTGGTAACGCTGCAAAAAGCGGAGTTGGAGTTGGTTGAGATAATCATCGATGAAGATGAATATTCCGGGAAAGTGCTTATCTCCTCTCTTGACCTGCCTGCAGGGACTACTATTACAATGGTCAACCGTCGTGATGCTATTATAGCCCCAAGGGGAAACACAGTGCTTAAAGCTGGTGATGTCTTGTATGTGCTGTCCAAGCCCAGCAATATCGAAAGTGTTAGTTCTGAAATATTGAAAAATTTCGATTTGAAAAATGAAAACTCGTGATATGCAGCACTCTGCTTAGTCGATGATTCTATATACAAAAGTTAAGCTCAGCTCACCCTGCAAATGCCCCTACCTTGAAAATCGGATCATGCAGCTCGCATTTTTCTACGCAACAGAGGTGAGTGATTCTGAGCTTGACTGGTTAATAGCGAGCGGATGGAGGAAGTTTGGAATGTATTTTTTCAGGCCGAAATGTAAAGAATGCAGCAGTTGTATACCGATAAGAGTGCCGGCGAATTCCTTCCGAATGTCTAAAAGTCAAAAAAGATTGTGGAGCAGAAATTCTGATATCCAAATGAGGCTTGAGCAGGATGCTCCATTTTTTGAACTTTATCGAATCTATCAGGATCATTCTTTGAACCGGTTTGGAACTTCTTCAGGTGAAGAAGAGTTCAAAAACAACTTCTTTATTAAGTCATGTCCTTCTGCTTATTCTCTTTATTATCTGAATGGAATGCTTATTGCAGCCGGATTCATAGATTTTTCTTCTAATGCTCTCAGCAGCGTTTATTTCATCTATAGCACCAAATTATTAGTCAGGGGACTGGGTAATTACAGTGTGCTGAGAGAAATACAGTTGGCTGCAGATCTGGGTCTGCAATATTACTATCTGGGCTACTATGTTTCAGGTAATTCCAGAATGCAATATAAAGCAAGATATTTTCCTTATCAGTATTATCACTGGGAAACTCAAACCTGGACATCCGTTTCAAACAGAGAGGACAGTAGAAGATTAATATGAAAGAGTTTGTTGATGTGGCAATCAGTGCGGCCAGAGAAGCAGGGGCTCTATTGTATGAGAATTTTGGTAAATCGGTTGAACTTGAGTATAAAGCAGATAAAAGTATTGTTACTGCACTTGATAAGCAATGTCAACGGATTATTGTTGATAAATTACATTCCTCCTTTCGTGGGCATCTCTTTATTGCAGAGGAGTCGGAATCACAAATAAAAAATATTCCCCGGGAGTATACCTGGGTAATAGATCCGCTGGATGGAACACATAATTACATACGCGGGATCACTGCTTATGGTGTTTCCATAGGCTTGATCAGAGGGGATGAATTTCTGGCTGGAGTGATCTATCTGCCCCACGAGAACGCTCTTTACGTCTCTGAGAAAGGCAGTGGGGCGTATAAAAATGATCTGCCCATCCATGTCTCTACAGTATCCAATATCGAGGATTGCACCTTATCCTATGATTCCGGTTTTAAAAACGGTGTGGAAGCTAAAACTTCAATGCTACGGAAAGTGGCTCCACGGGTTTTCAATACCAGAATATTCGGAGCTTCTGTCCGTAATTTTACTTACCTGGCTGAAGGTAAGGTTGATGCTATTATCGAATTTGATGATAAAATCTGGGATTTTGCTGCAGGTATATCACTGGTTTTTGAAGCTGGTGGTCAAGTCAGTGAGCTCAGTGGTGTCTTATTTATTCCAGAATCCTGCAATTATCTGGCATCCAATAAAAATATTCACACTCAAATGCTGCAATTAATGAAAAATTGAGAAATTATTATGAGCTTGAATCAGTTCTGGGTTTGTTTTGTTCCACTCTTTATTGCAGTGGATGCCATTGGTATACTTCCTCTGTTCCTGTCTTTTACAGAGGGCATAGATGACAAACAAAGAAATAGAGTCATATTATCTTCGATTATAACTGCCACTATCGTAGGTCTGCTTTTTCTGTTTGTGGGAGAGGTGGTTCTTCGTCTTTTGGGAATAACTGTAGAAGATTTTATGATAGCTGGTGGAATTATTCTTTTTCTGATTTCGGTGGGTGATCTGGTAACTGTGGAAAAACCTTTGCGACGTGATCAGGCAGAATCATTGGGACCGGTTCCCATTGGGGTGCCTTTGATTGTAGGCCCTGCTGTGTTGACTACTTTGATGTTATTGGGTAGAAACAACGGGCTATTTCCGACTGCTGTTGCGATGGTTTCTAATGTAGCTATTGCTGGGGTTGTCTTTTATCTCAGTGGAGGGATAATAAAGTTGATTGGTAATTCAGGTTCAAAAATCATCTCCAAGATTGCTAATCTTTTCCTTGCTGCGATTGCGGTAATGATGGTTCGCAGGGGACTGATGGGATTTTTGGGAGGATAAGAATTTTGTACCCGCAGTAGCTGTCTGAATCGAAAAAGCAAAGAAACAAATGAGTAGCATCAAATTGTTTAAAGGTCAATTATTGTAGTTTAAACCTAAAAATGAGTTTATAGAGATGAATGCCTTAGAAATAAAAAAACACCTTTTTTCTCTTAACAGCAAGGGAATCAAATATGATCTTAATCGCATAACAGAGGCTGCTCAAAGATGCGGAAATCCTCATCTTGCTTACAAATGTTTTCATGTGGCTGGTACCAACGGTAAAGGATCGACCTGTGCATATCTTGAGTCGATGTTGCGGGCATCCGGCTTCAAAACCGCACTATACACTTCTCCGCACCTTATTAATTTCGAGGAGCGTTTTCAGGTAGATGGTAAGATAATAAGTGAAGATCAGTGGATTGAGGTCTATTACGACTTAAAACAGGTAGCAGATGAGTTCAATCTGACTTTCTTTGAGACTACAACGCTCATGGCATTCGAATTATTTAAACGCAACAAAGTCCAATGGGCGGTATTTGAAACTGGTCTGGGTGGAAGGCTCGATGCCACCAATATAATAATGCCCGAAGTCTCTGTTATCACCAGAATAGCTCTTGACCACATGGATCTGCTTGGTAAAGATCTGAAATCTATCGCCTATGAAAAGGCTGGTATTATTAAACACGGAGTTCCTGCTGTTATTGCCTCCAGTTGTGATCCGCAGGTCAGAGATATCTTCAGACAAACCTGCACAGCCATGAAGGCCCCATGCTTTGAAGTCTCTTTCTCTGATGCATCTGATATCTGCGAAACTTCTTCTGAGACTTCCTTTTGCAGAAAAGGAAAAGAGCACCTGTTAACAATGCCTGGGAGATATCAAGTGATGAATGCTCTGCTTGCTCTGGAGGCCATGGAGCGGATATCCCTTCTTAGCGATTCTACAAGTGCAGGTCTCTCAAAGGCTTTTCTTCCAGGAAGATTTCAGGAAGTCTCTTTTCGCCAGAAACGGTTTATTCTTGATGTCGGGCACAATCCCGATGCAGCAGATATGCTTGTTAATAATCTGAAAAAGCAATTCAACAAAGAAACGGTTTGCATTGTAACCGGTATAATGAAAGACAAGGATTATTCTGGCATTCTAAAAAAGTATTCCGAAATTGCGGATACAATTATTCTTAGCAGACCAGAGGTGGAACGGGCATCTATGCCAGAAGAACTGATGAAATCGATTCCTGCAGGTATCGTACATGTGTTAATATGCAATACTATAGCTGAAGCCATTACAAAGGCCATGAGCTTGCCGTATCGGAATATATGTGTAGCAGGATCTTTTTATACAGTAGGAGAGGCTTGCGCTCTGATGGGGATTGATTTTTTTGCAAAGGATACAGTCGGGGATCTCTCTTCGGTATGACTAAGACTGTTGGCTGTTTCGAGAGAGTTGGTAGTGGTTATCTGTGGTGGTCCGGTCTGTGGGCTGCGCTTTGCTTGCCTACGGGTATGCATACCCGGTGGGGGACTTGGGGATGTGCTGCGAGAGGAAATTGCAAATCTGGAATGCAGATAGATATGGGTGAATCCCTACCATTCATTAAATTGAACTGTAAAAACCGGGATGTCTGAATATGGAATTTTGGGTCAGTGTAATGATCTCAGAAGCTATGGAATCCAGATGAACCGATCTGTCCGAAAGCTTGGCTTCATCTACTGATTTGGGCATTCCATAAACTACACAGCTTGATTCTGATTGAGTAATGCAGAAACATCTCTTTTTTTTCAAGATACTAACTCCGTTGAGCCCATCACTGCCCATTCCGGTAAGAATGACTGCCAGAACTCCGGAATCTCCCCAATACTCTGCTACGGATCTGAACAGTACATCTACTGATGGTTTACAGCTATTTTCTGCTGGCCAGTCGTTTATTCCAATAACCGCTTTACCCTGAGCCATCTTGAGGACCATGTGTTTTCCGCCCTGGGCAATGTAGATGGTTCCCGGAACTACAGGGTCATTTTCCTGAGCTTCCTTGATCGTCAAAAGAGATTTTTTATCCAGACTCTCAGCAAGAGATTTAGTAAAATGAGGGGGCATATGTTGGACAAGCAGTATTGGTATTGGAAAATTTTCCGGAAACTGAGGAATTATTTTGTTTAGTGCATCAGGTCCTCCAGTGGAGACACCGATTACGCATACATTAAAATTTCTGGGCACTTCGCCTGTTTTTACAACTATCCTTTGGGGAGGCTGTTGTTTTTTATCAGAAGAGATGCTTTTTTGTGGAAGTGGGATTTTATGGGTGTAACAGCGGATCTCAAGCAGGCGGAGCACTGATTTGATACTGGTCTGCAACTGTTTGATGTTTTGATGATAATCTGATTCTGTTGGTTTGCAGATAAAATCCATTGCACCGGATTGTAAAGCTTCAACTGTGGCTCTTGTACTACTTGAGATATCTGTGCTGACCATGATAACCGATATTTCGGGATAATTAACTTTTAATTTCTTCAGAAATTCTATACCGTTCATTCCAGGCATGTGAACATCTGAAAAAACCAGATCAGGCTTTAGCTGAGAAACCTTTTTAAGTGCGATTTCTCCATTTGCAGCAGTGCCTACAAGTGTGAGTTCCGGGAAGTTACTTATGCTTTCTGAGAGTATTTTCCGCCATATTGCGGTATCATCAACGATCAAAGTACGAAAAACCATCAGAAAAACTCGCTCTCTAAAAAAACAAAAGCATGAAATTCAGGAGTCTGTCTGATTGTTATCATCAGGGAGCACCTGTATTCTTATTATTTTATCCAGCTTGATCTGAGTTAGGATCCTCAATGATTCGCTCCCCGCATTAATAGAAAAGTTTGCATTGCGTTTTGCACATTTTTTGTACATCCCTACACATAATGAAATACCTCTTGAATCGATGTGAGTGACTGTTCGAAGATCAAGCACGACGTTTGTTCCCATAGACAATCCTGCTATCAATGTTTCAAACTCCTTTTCAAGGGCAAGCACCCTTTCGCCTGACATGTCACCACTTACTTTCAGATGCACTGAATTGCTGTTTGGTTTGTTTTTAGAAGAAGACATTTATGCATTCCTGAGGAAAAAATTGTTGATACTCTCAATGTTACTTTTTGGGACAGTTTATTGCAAATGAAATTTGTTTTCGATGTTTAATGGGTATTTTTAGTTACGAAATCCCAAAATAAGCACGAAATTCGAATACCGAAATTCGAAACAAGAACAGGAAAACAGGAAGTGGGAACAAGGACTAACTGATAAGCATTAATAAAACAACATCTTATCCCCTTTAGAATTTGGAATTTGTTTAAGATTTAATATTTGTGATTTAGGATTTTCTTCTTCTGACCAAGGATGTCATTTCTGGTTCTATCCGATTGTTTCCGATTTCTCAGCAGTTATTTGTTTCAATACCTGGGCAGTTACAATAACTATATTAATTCTAATTCACTATCATCCCACAGGAAATGTCAATGATTTTATGTGTTTTTGATGTTTGTGTTGACATAACCACTTGGCTGATGAACGGTTTTTTATAAAAAAATGCATTATTAGACATAATTTTACCGGTTTCCTATGGGATGGTAGTGATTCTAATTCATTAAGAAAAAATCAGACCGGATAGTCGTTTTTCTCTGAGGGATAAAACCATGAAAAAAATATTTCTGATTGCATTGCTGATCTTTTGCGGATGTGCAAACCGTCAAACCATGAAATCTGAACAGAATCTGGCAATTCCTGGAAGAATTCAGTTCTCCGGAGGAAGCGGAGACTCCAATGAGGATGCTGTGGTGATAACCGGTGTACACAAGCAGCATGAAGGTTTGGATGCCGAATATAGTTATATCAGTCAGAAACATGGAATAAGAAACAAGGATTGGCGTGTTGTTGGTCAGACCATAATAAAAGAAAAAGAATCTATATTTGATGTCATTGAAATAATGCTGGGAAGTGGTTCTGATCGACGAATCTATTATTTTGATGTGACATCTTTTCCCTGGAAAAAAAAGTAGTACTATTCAACTAAGCTGCTTTAGGGCTATCCGCAAAATTATCATTTCCACTTATTGTATCCTGTTATTGTAGACTGCTTTCGGTCTGGTATATCTTTTAGGAGAAACTTATGACTGATATATTACAGTTGGCTAAAAAAGCAGCTTTAGCTGCTGGTAAATTAATTCTTTCGCTCCGGGGAAAGACGCAGATCCAATACAAAGGATCCTCATTTAATTTGGTAACCGAGGCAGACAAGGAATCGGAGAAAGCTATAGTATCTCTGATTCGCTCTTCAATGCCGGATTCTATCATTATGAGTGAGGAAACTTTATGGCAACAAAATGTCATGGCTGAGCGGCTCTGGGTTATTGATCCTCTTGATGGTACCAATAATTTTGCGCATTCGATTCCTCACTATTGTGTCTCTATTGCCTATGCAGAAAAGGGAAAAATAAAGGTAGCAGTAATATATGATCCCAACAGGGATGAGATGTTTACAGCCGAATCTGGCAGGGGAGCTTTTTGCAATGGAGAAAAGATCACTGTCTCACAGAGCAAGTCTCTTAAAGAGTCGGTGATAGCCACCGGATTTTATTATGAGAGAGGTGAAATGATGCAGAACACACTTTTTTCCATTTTTCGGCTTTTAAGTGAGAACATTCAGGGAATTCGAAGAATGGGAAGCGCTGCACTGGATCTAAGCTGGGTTGCCAGCGGCAGATATGATGGGTATTTTGAGTATATGCTCTCGCCTTGGGATTTTGCTGCAGGGATGTTACTGGTAAAAGAAGCCGGCGGAGTATTTGGTGATAGAGACGGAGTAGATCTGGGGCTCCGATCCCAGGGGGTTATCTGCAGTAATAATGCATTATATAATGCATTTTTGAGACAGGTAAAGTGGAGTTCTATAAGTAAAGAAAAACAACTGGTTTTGCGCTGACTCAGATTGCACGATGTACGCTTCTATGTTTCATTTGTTTTGAATTCGTTATTCGTTATTTCCTAAGTTTGATTTGTTTGAAAAGCTCAACAGTAACAAAACCTTTTACAACATTTAAGAACTTCTATTAAAAATCCTTCTCCTGTGGCATCTCAACCTCTTTTAAGCTTTGGAATCGAAACTCTCCTGCTTTAGAAATGACAAATACTTTATTGCCTATGGCTTTTAACTGCGGCAAGTCATCGGGATAGCGATTTTTCAGAATATTGAAAAGGCAGATCGCTTTTTCCAGTCCATCACCTCTTTGAAAGTTCCAGACCTCATCGGGTTGGGCGAGTCTGGATTTTCCCGGAAAAATCGAACTGTTTTCAAATAAGCAGAGTTTATTAAAAGCATCGTTTACAGACATCGTTGCGGCCTGTCCGGTGGAAACTGGATTACGTTCAAGAGCTGCTTTAAGAAAAGGTTTCCAGGGAGAGTTTTTGAGATCTCGGTAAGCTGTGAATGCCAGATCAGCGATTGAATTGGTTTTGCGTAGTTCCTTCATTTTGGCTATGACATCCTCTGCGCTTTTAATATTGCCAAGCTTCAGGGGTGGCGTGTCTTGCCATTTTTTCTGAGGATCTGGCAGTATCGGGACCGTTTTACAGAACCTTTTGAGGTCCTGAATTACTTTGTCGATAGGTAGACAGTTGTTGCAAAGGTATGCTTTTAGGTTATCGACAGTGGAAGAATCCTCAATGGAAATTTGATTTTTTTTAAAGAATGCTTCAAGATCTGAGAGCATGATTCTTTGAGGCAGGGGAGAAGTATAAAAATCATCTTCCTCTATCTCGTGAAGCAGCTTGTCCTGGGTAGGGTCACCCACACGGAATTTGCTGGAATGTTCATATTGATAAACTTTTTCCGCTTCGATATAACGGGGTTTACCGCAGCAGTTGTGTGAAATCTGGAAACACTTTTGAAGTTCGCTGTGGTGGCGGAGAAAATTAGCCAGAATTTCAAAATTAATGTCGGTTTTCAGGTATTTACCCAGCTTATTATTAAATTTTGAGTATATAGCAGGGGAAATGGTGGCAGAATCATAGATGGTGTGAATGTATCCGGCACAGTGTGCAACAATGGTAACATTTTCGTTTTCCAGGGCACGTCGTGCTTTGGCGGTTAGTTCTGTTCCGTTAAACCACATCGTTTTAGTGACTAGTCGCCGGTTATTTGTAAGTACACCATCTCCGATGTCCAGGAAATTTTGTGAATGAAGCGGAGTTGCAATCATGTAAATATCATCCAGAGGAATTTGAGCTACCACTGCAGAGCTGGCAGCATAGAGCGCTGCGAGTGAGACGCATTCTCCTGCTCCACTTGGGTAACCTTCCTTGAACATGAAAGCCTCCATAGCTTCCAGTGTTTCAGTTTTCCAGTAGGGTATAATATTAGAGGAATATTTGTCCAGGCCGAAATGCTTTCTAATGTCAATATCGAAGTAGTATTTATCTCCTTCATATCCAAAAAGTGCATTGCTTTTAGAAAGAACCGATTCGTTGATATAAGCACTAAATCTGGCCAGCTCTTTCTCTTTTGTGGTGAGTCCCCAGGTATCCAGATCGAGATTGAATGTGAAGTGGTCCATTATGTACTGCTTAAGTCTTTGGACACGCTTGAGCGGACTTGCTTTCTCCATTTTATTGAACCAGGGATCGGATTTCCACTGCCACAGTTTTGGTGACATCATATTAGCCAGCACCAGTGACATCATGAGTTCGGGGAAAATAAAGACCTCCATGTCAGAAAGAGTTACTGCTGAAGAATATTTTTCTACTGACAGTGGGTCATTCTCATTGTACATTTTCGGCTCTCTCCTTAATTGGCACTTCAAGTTAAATAACTTATATTCTTTAATTTCAGTTTCAATAATTACCTTAAGCTCATGCGGCCTTTAAGTGGAACTGAAAATACATTTTTTATCAATTAATGGCATTATTTTTGCGATTCTCAGAACAACTGGAAAAAAAACACCATACTACATCATCATTGAAAAGAGCCCAGATGAAAACATTAGGAATATGCTTTGGTTCCACTACAATTCAATGTGTTCAAATTAATTATGAGCATAATGATCCACAAATCATTGCAGCCAACAGAATAACTCACGAAGGCAACCCGGCAGTTGCCTTATTGAATTTCCTGAAAAGTGTTTCCATTGAAGAGATTGACAGAATAGCTGTAACTGGCCGTTCCTTCAGGACCGGTATCAAACTGACTTCAATTTCAGAGCCACAGGCAGTGGAGGTCGCATTAAAGAATCAGTATAAAAATGATTCTTACCCTGAAATATTGATAAGTTCAGGAGGTGAGACCCAACTGGTATATATAATCGACAAAAAGGGCTGTATCAGTGCAGTTCACTCTGGAAATAAATGTGCTTCTGGAACGGGTGAATTTTTTCTTCAGCAGGTCAGAAGAATGGGTTTGACCCTTGATGAGGCAGTAAGGATGGCATCAATTGGTACGCCACACAAGATTGCCGGCAGATGTAGTGTTTTCTGCAAAAGTGATTGCACTCATGCATTGAATAAGGGTGAACCCAGAGAGAATGTTGCTGCCGGGTTATGTTTGATGATGGCCGATAAAATAAGCGACCTGGTAAAGGATATTCAGTGTGATAAGGTCGCACTTATTGGGGGTGGATCTCTCAATGTTGCTATGCTTAAAATCCTTGAATCACGTTTTGAACAATTGGACATTCCCAAGCATGCGGAGTGTTTTGAAGCATATGGTGCTGCGCTTTGGGCTTCGGAAAATGAGTGTTTGAAGCTTCCGTTAAATCTTGATGAACTCTTTGTAGGTAAACCCAACTCTTTTGGGCTGCATCGGCCCCTATGCGAAGCGCTGGATCTGGTGGATTTCAAAAAATTCAATAAAGGCTCGGTTAAACTTGCTGGCAACTGTATTCTGGGACTGGATGTAGGTTCTACAACCACAAAGGCGGTATTAGTTAACAGTAGCGATTCTAATGTACTGGCTTCGGTTTATCTGCGAACCAATGGAGATCCGGTAAATGCAGCAAGGAATTGTTATAAAGCGATACTGGAGCAGATCGATGGGGTTAAGGTAAAAATAGAAGGATTGGGAGTTACAGGCTCGGGCAGACAGATTGCAGCTCTTCATGCATTGACCGATAATGTGATAAATGAAATTGTAGCACATGCTACTGCTGCCGCATTTTTTGATAAAGAGGTTGATACCATTTTCGAAATTGGTGGACAGGATGCCAAATATACCTTCCTGACCAGCGGTGTGCCTTCAGATTATGCCATGAATGAGGCATGTAGTGCTGGCACAGGTTCCTTTCTGGAAGAGTCTGCAAGGGAATCCCTTAACGTGCTGACCGAAGAGATCGGGGAGCTGGCTCTTCAGGGGAAAAATCCACCAAATTTTACTGATCAGTGTTCTGCTTTTATCTCCAGTGACATAAAAATTGCCAGTCAGGAGGGGATAGGAAAAAACGACCTTCTGGCGGGTTTGGTTTATTCGATTTGCTTAAACTACCTTAACCGGGTTAAAAGTTCCCGTCCTGTGGGTAAAAAGATTTTTATGCAAGGGGGGGTTTGCTATAACCGGGCGGTTCCGACAGCCATGGCTTCTCTTATGAACTGTAAGATTATCGTTCCTCCCGATCCGGGATTAATGGGAGCTTTTGGAGTAGCTTTGGAGGTTAAAAAGCGGATTTGTGCCGGTATTACTGAGCCCCAGTCCTTTGATCTTAAAACCCTGGCTGAGCGGGATGCTCTAAGAGAAAACAGCTTTATTTGCGCCGGAGGTGCTGAAAAATGTGACCGTAAATGTGAAATCTCAAGAATTCGTATCAATGGAACCTTATTTCCCTTTGGGGGCATTTGCAACAAGTATTACAATCTCAGACTCAATAAACAAATTGAATCCACAAAGTTTGATCTGGTTGCAATACGTCAGAAGCTCGCTTTCGAGAAGTATGGAGTGATCTCTTCGGATAACAATGTTAATCAGGACAAGCCCGAAAGAACCGTTGGAGTTTTGAGATCTTTTCTTACTCACTCCATTTTCCCGCTCTATTCCAACTTTTTTAATCAGCTTGGATTTCGGGTAGTGTTATCAGATGAAATTGATCCTGAAGGGATTTCCAGAATCGAGGCTGCATTCTGTCTTCCTGCGGAAATCACCCATGGCAGTTTTTACAATCTTTTGAAGAAAAAACCCGATTATATCTTTATTCCTCAGGTAATGCAGCTTCCTGTTGAAAATGTTGAGACCTTTAGCAGGATGTGTGTATTTGTTCAGGGAGAACCATACTATCTTAAGGCTACGTTCCGCAAAGAACTTGAGCAGTCCCCCACAGTGCTACTCTCTCCTGTTCTGAAAATGGAGGATGGGTACGAAGCTGCAGAGGACACTCTGGTAGAAATGATGAAAGAGATTGGTGTGTCTGAAAAGAGTGTAAGAAAGGCATACCAGTTTGCATGCATTAAGCAGCTTGATTTTGAGAGTGAGTTGCTAGAAATAGGGAGAAAAACTCTTAAATATATTGATGATCACCCGGATACATCGGGAATAGTTCTTTTTGGAAGACCATACAATGCATTTGCTGATGAGGCAAACATGGGAATTGCTCACAAAGTAGCTTCCAGGGGCTACTATATCATACCTCATGATATGATCCCATCCAATCATATAAATGTTCATCAGAAAATGTTCTGGGCTACAGGTCAGAAAATCATGAAATCTGCCCAGGTTGTAAAAGAACGCAAAAACCTCTTCGGTTTCTACATTACTAACTTTTCATGTGGTCCTGATTCTTTCCTGTTGGGGTATTTTCGCAGGCTTATGGGCTCAAAGCCTTCTTTGACTCTGGAACTGGACCAGCACACCGCTGATGCTGGAATCGACACCAGAATCGAAGCTGCTCTGGATATAATTTCCAGTTATCGAAAGTTGGGTATCGACTATACAAAAGAAGATTCTTTCAGAGCTGCTAAGGTTATTAAAGATAAGAGCATAAAAGTAATCTCATCAAGTGGAATCGAGTATGATTTAACCGATCCTCATGTGGAAATCGTGCTGCCTTCCATGGGCAGATATGGTTCAGAGGTAGTTGCGGCAATCTACAGGTCCCTTGGTATTAAGGGGAAAGCTTTGCCCATTGCAGATAAAGATGTGCTGCTTGAGGGTCGTAAAAACACCACCTGTAAAGAATGCCTGCCATATATTCTCACTACAGGTTCGTTTCTGGAATATATCCGAAAGAAAAATGACCCTGATACTGTGACTCTGTTTTTTCTTCCAACCGGAGGAGGTCCCTGCAGGCTTGGGCAGTATTGTGTCGCATTGGAACATCTTATTGAAAAACGTCAGATTCAAAATGCTGCAGTGCTTACATTAACTGATGAAAATGGCTATGGTGGCCTGGGTGCACGCACTCTTCTTAAGGCCTGGACAGGGATTGTCGTGTCTGATGTTTTTAACGACATTAAAAGTACGCTGAATGTTGCTGCAAAAGATAGAGTTGCGGCACTTAGTGAACTGGAATCGATATGGCAGGAATTATTAAGATTCTTTGAAGGCGGGTATTCAATCCGGCTTACAACTCTTCTTGAAAACATTGTAACCAGGCTTTCAATGATTCCTCTGAAAAAAGATCCCCATCAATTGCCGGTAATCTCATTAATCGGAGAGATCTATGTGCGCAGGGAGGAGTTTTCCAGGAAAAATATTGTCGATTATCTGGAAGAACATGGATTTATTGTCAGAGTTGCTCCTGTGGCGGAGTATATGTGCTACAGCAACTATGTTCTGAATTCTGGTTTGTCCGAAAAACAGTTCTCTCTAAAAGAGCAGCTTAGAATTAAAATTACCTCTCAGATTCAGGAATGGTGGGAACGGCATATCAAAACCATATTATCTAAAAGCGGATTGTATAGATTTGAAATGATCGATGTTGCCAAAACCATTAAAGGGGTAACACATCTGGTAAATGAAAATTTCCGGGGTGAAGCCATACTCACTGTAGGGTTAGGGTTACGTGAAATACTAAATGATTCCTGTGGCGTAATCTCTATTGGCCCGTTTGGATGCATGCCATCAAGAGTAGCAGAGGCGATCCTGAAAAAAGAGATGAATCTGGTGGGTAAAAAGAGAATGCAGGTAAAACAGGAGGCGAACCTGAATCTTTCTGAATTTGATAATTTTCCTTTTCTGGCTATTGAAACCGATGGTTCTCCCTTTCCACAACTGATTGAAGCAAATCTGGAATCATTTGTGTTGCAGGCAAAAAGAATCCATAAGGCAATTCTCAATAAACAGAAGAACCATTTTAATTCTTCTCACAAAAACCTCTCTATTCGCTTATATGACCTGGTGACAGGTAATGGAAAAAGCCTGAAGGTTAAAAACCGGAAAACATCTCCCTGACGGGTTGGTTTTTTTAAAGAACAAAACAGTTCAGGCATACAGCCTGCAAACTGACAGGGGGGGCTATTTGGAGTATGTTTCTTGTAGATTATGGCTGCCAAATAGCCGCACTAATAACAGCGTCGAGAGGGCTAAAACATCATATTAATCACTAATACATCATATTAATCATCTGAAATATCGATTTAATCAACCCGCGCTTTCGAAAAGCGGTAACCCAATCTGCGGCAGTGCTATAAAAATAAAAACTGTAGTAAATAATGCGGCAGCCCACCGATTTTCACAAAGTTACACTGTCCAGGTCCCTACACAGACATCAATTAATACTGTTCTCTTTTGCGTAACTCGACTTTTTTGAAAGGAAATTATTATTTTGGGATTAGAAAAAATTACCAGATCAATAAAAAATGTTTGGATGGCTTTGCTAAAATGGCTTTAAAAACTTTGTTTTCGGTTCTTCTGAGTCTTGCTGTTTTTGAGCTTTCAGCTCAAGTTCAGGTTTCTGAAAGTAGCACTTCCAGGTATGTTTTTTCCTGGAATCTTGAAAATTATCAGATCACGGCATCACAAAACTCTGAGCAGCATAGTGAAATCTTTTTTCCTGGTGCTAACACTGTGTTGGGGGAAGAAGGTGAAGCGGTGATACCAGGATATTCGATGTTACTGGGGGTTCCTCCTGAGGGTGAGATAAGGGTAAATTTCAGCTCAGAAACGGTTAAAACGGTTTCTTTGGAGAAAGGTTTACTTAAACACAAAAATCTGGCAGAAAAACGTCAACCGCATATAAAATATGGAAATCCATGGATTTGCGAGCCGGTCTACAGCACTCTTCAGGGGATGCGTACTGCGAATCTGATAATACGCCCCTTTATCTATGATGAGAAATCCAATACAATGAAAGTTTTACAGAAAGGAAGCTGTACCATTGAGTTTCCTTCCAGCCATGTTTCCAGGCTTTCGAGAGCTTCCTCTTCAGATAAAAAACCGATTTTAAGTAGTGTGGTGAACAATTTTACAGTCGCTGATAGATGGTATGCAGATAGAAAGCTTTCAAAAGTGGCTCTGAATACTTTTCCACTTACTCCCGGGCAGAGAACTTACCGTTTCAGAATCGGGGATGGAATCTTCAAATATAATGAGATGACTACTGAAGAAAACGGAATTCTTCTGATTCCCGGGGACAGCATAATCAGAAATTTTGGAGAAACAAAAATAGATGCAGTTGTACTATATGCATCGCACAAAGGGGAACTACCAAATGGCTCACTGGATGTAGCGGATATTCCATCGGGTCTTGTGGAAGTGCCTCTCATGCGAATCGATAAAAACCGAAACACATTGGTGGATTCAGATGATTACTTTCTGGCTTTTGTCACTGGTGCATCCGACTGGACTTTCGACAATTCCGGGAAATATTTCTTTAAACTTGATAGATACGACGATTACCGGAAATACTGGCTGACGGTTTCATCTGGCAGAGGTGGGGCAACTGCAAACTCAATGACTAAATCCACTGTGCTGGCTGACACAATCTCCACTGTTGAGAACCGGATCATGTTTTACGAAAGTACGAATACAGACCAGATTTCCGGCAATGAAGGTGGCTTGAGCTGGCGTTGGGGTAACAGGTTAACCAGGTCTAACAGTCTTGTTTTTAACATGTCGCTTCCCGGACTGGATATATCTCAGGGTGGTTACATATCTATTGTACCTGAAAGTAGCTCCTTTCAGGTTTCTCTGGGAAACCCATTGGTGAGGGACGATAAAAAATATATGGTAGGAGATTGGGGAAATCTTACAGCGGTAGTTTCTGTAAATGCAGCTACAGATACTTTAGATCTGCAGAATATACGGGTCAATTATAAGCGTAAGTTGATTATTGGAGATGCTGGTAAACTGGAGTTTTTCTCTCCTGAAGATTCCCTGTTTTACACTTATAAACTTCAGGTTACTACCAATGAATTAGTTTACATCTTCAGGATTTCAAATGATGAAAAAGAGTTGTCTCTTGTAGATACAATCAGAAATTTTGCCAATCGATTTTACACCTGGACAGATACTGCTGGCAAGGGAATAAGATACATGGTTTGCAGTGAGAAAGCGCTTACTATGCTGCCTCAAAGGAGTGAAAGCCGTGAGAAAATAAGATCTGATTATCTGGTAGAAAATCTCCGGGCTACTTCTGACAGTACTGATTATCTGATTATTTCAGTACCGGAATTTTTACCTGAGGCTCAAAGACTGGCTGCACACAAAAATAAGGTTGGTTTCAGGGCTCCGCGCGTAGTCAATATTAACGATATCTATGATGAATTTGCAGGTGGAGATGTTGATCCGGTATCAATACGTAATTTCATTGCTTATGTGCAGAATTACTGGAAAAACAGTCAGCAATTAAGTTATGTCCTTCTTTTCGGCAGTGGACATTATGATTACAAGAATAGGGTTTCTAAAAAGCCGGTTTTTATTCCTGTTTACTATGATGGTTATACTGTAAAAGAGGACTATTTTACCTTATATAATGGTGCCAGTCAGGCGATTACTGGAAGAATATCCTGTAATCAAACGGATGAGGCAACCAATGTAGTAGATAAAATTATTGCTATGGAACTCCCTGAGAAAGCCGATTACTCCGACTGGCGAAACAGGGCATTGTTTGTAGCCGATGATGATTGGCAGGGTTCCAGGCAAGATGGAATCAGACATCATTTCTCATCCGATACTGCTGCATCTACAATCGAAGCTAACAATCCATCAATTAATATCAGCAAAGTATACCTCTATGATTACAAATGGAGCTCTGCTGGAAAGAAACCTGAGGCATCCAAAGCAGTCATAAATGAGATAAATAACGGGGTGGGGTATGTGAATTATTTCGGGCATGGCGGTGCGGATAAATGGGCTGATGAAGATATCTTGCTAAATGAAGATGTTAATAAATTTATAAATAAAAACCGTTATCCGCTCATATCCTCTTTTTCCTGCTCTGTTGGCAGATTCGATATGCCTAATTTAGACTGTCTTTCATCTTTGCTTTTGACAGGTAAATACGGTGCTATTGCCTCTATTGCCAGCACCAGAACCGCATACGCAACTTCAAATGAAAAATTGGCTATAAATTTTTATTCTATGCTTTTTAACCCAGATACAGTTAATTCTATAGGAATAGCGTTCTATAAGGCTAAAATCAATTCTGCCAGCAGTTTTTCCAACGCCTATGCAATTCTGGGTGATCCCTCAGTTGTTATCATGAGACCTGTAAACTCTTTAAAAATGGAGATCACCAATAAGGCCGGTAAAAAAATTGACACACTGATGGCTTTGCAACAGGTCACAGTTACCGGTTCTGTTGTGGATAAAAACGGCATGATCGTTTCGGGTTTTGGTGCTAATGAACCTGCCTTTATTCATCTGGGGCTTTTTAACTCCCCTGAAGAAACCGGTAGAAATGATGGCGGTGCGAACGTATCGATCCGCTACATTAAACCTGGGAGAACTGTGTTTATGGGAAGAACACAGATTCAAAATGGAAAATTCCAGCAGACAATTCAGCTTCCGGGAAATCTTTCATTTAATAAAGAAGGCGTAAAACTGACTGGCTATGCCTGGAGAGAGGGTAAAACCGGGGCTGCAACAGGTTACAAAAACAACATATTTTTTATCGGAACCGACACTTCAATGGGTGCAAATGACACTATCGGCCCACAGATAACTATGAGGCCAATACACGATCACCCTGAGATGTCTACCGAGAAGATGTCTTTCACTGGTCATGTTATGATGATGGACTCCTTGAAATGTGAGATTGATGTTTATGATCACAGTGGAGTAGATGTAATAGGTAACGGGCCTGATGAGGGGCTCAATATGGAGATCGAAGGTGTGTTGGGCCAGCATAACATAAATCATAAGTTCCGGTTCAATCAGGGTGATTACCGTAATGGCAGTGCTCTGTTAAGTGGATATGCACTAAAGCCCGGAATCTACAATATAAACCTTTCAGCCCGGGATCTTACTGGTAATTTATCAAAGGCATCCTTTAAAGTGGAAATTACCCAGCCACAGGATTTCAAGCTGGATCGGGTTTTTAACGCTCCCAATCCATTCAGAATGGGAAGAGGAACAAAGTTTTACTTCTTTCCTACTCAAACATCATACAAAACATATGTTGCTATCAAGATTTACACTCTAAGTGGAAAGCCGGTTTGTGTGATTAAAAATGCGGTTAACGGGCAGTTCTGGGATGGAAGAGATCAGACTGGGACTGTTTTAAGCCCCGATATTTACCTTTACCAGATTGTTGGTTCTGCACCGGAGCAGAGAAAGCAGGTAAAAAGTAAGATTATGAAGCTTGTAATTAATCCCTGAATTGGAGGAGAGGGTCGGACCAGGCTCATCTCCTTCTTAAACCTTTACGCTCTTCTTCCTGTTTCGTATTTTGATATTCGTATTTCGAATTTTCCCAGTAACATTTTTAAAGCATCGGCTGTAACTACTCAGCTTTCCAGGCTGGACAAATTGTACAAACAGGAATTGGGTTGCCAGTATTGCTACTTATGGTAACTACGTATGGGTGGGAACCTGGTATGGCGGACTTGTGAGAATCGATCGTACTGAAGGGACTAAATACCCACTTACAAACAAGTCAATGACTTATAAGGTTGCAGTGCTTAGTTGGGAATATAACTTCCCTTTTGAATCAATGACTTATAAAGATAATCCGCCGAAGTCATTGAAAAACCAGTGTTTGAAACATAAACTGTAACTATTCAGGTAATCTGAGTAGCAAAAAATCCTTCCTAAGTACCTAAGTACGGTGGGCAGGCGAAAAAAAATATCTAAATGAAGAATCGGAAATGAAAAAACACTTATTTCTTTAGAGTTTATCTGATTAGATATTCTATTTCTGATTTTTTACAAGATATTTGTTTCAAGAGCTACAGTAGTTACCACAAACTTAGGTAAAAAAATATCAAAGCGGATCAAAAAAACAATGAAAAAGTACACATGCCAGCTTTTTACTGCTCAATCGGGAGATATTTCCGCAAGGTTGGAAGATGAGAATGGGAACACAATTCATCTTCACTCGCTTGTAGAGCCTGGGTTGGAAAGCCGTTATTTCCAGGATTTAAATATCTGGGGTGATAGGATCATTTTATTGGGGACTGGTTTGGGTTATCACGTTTCTCAGTTACTGCATAGAATTCCCTCTGGCAGTAAAATCATAGTCATTGAATATTACGCGGAACTGGCCGAGATTTGCATAAAAGAGAGATTCAACGAACAGACCACTTTTATAACTGGTAAAACTTCTGATCCGGTAAGTGTCCTGCATGACTTTATTGATGGTGCCAGGTACGTGCAGGTAATCAAGCACCCGGTAGCTTACAGAGTGCAACAACTTTTCTACGATAGATTGCTTCAGGAAACATATTTCTCAAAAACAGTCAAGAAAGAGGGATCATCGCTGTTATTATATGGCAATTTCTTTCTTCAGGAGGAGCTCAGGTCTGCAATAGAGAGCTGCAGCAAGGCGGCAGTTTTTGATTATCGCAAACACAGTAATTATTTGCATTATCAAGGTGATTTGGAAGAGACTTTGCAGAAAATCCGGCCAGAGATGATTATTTCCGTAAATATGATGGGTTTTGATGGAAGCGGAATTCTCAGCGATCTCTCCTATAAGTATGGAATACCGGTTTGTGTATGGTTTGTGGATGATCCTGCACCTATTCTTCTGCATCAAAGTCAGTTTATAAGATCAAATATGACTGCATTCTGTTGGGAAAGGGCATATCTGAACGATCTAAAGAAAGCCGGGTTTAATGAAGCGCATTATCTCCCTTTGGCCACATCGACTGAACTGTTTTCAAAGAGACCTGCTTCTCACACTGTAAAATTAGCCTTTGTAGGAAGTGCAATGAATGGAGAATTCCTGGAAAATATTAAAAATAAAATTATATGGAATCCTTCTTATGATCTAATTCTTAGACAATCTGCAGAGAGGATTTCAAAAAATGCCTTGAGTAATCCCGCAGATATAATTTCTCGGGTATCTGGGCAGCTCAACATATCGTTACCATCTGATACCAGGAATGCTGTGTGGTTGCAGTCACTTATAATTCATACAGCAAGCATGTTGAAAAGGAAAAATATCATTAATCTGATGAAAGATTTTGGGGTTCAAACCTTTGGAGATCCACAGGGATGGAAGCAGTTATGTGGAAGCTGGCTTAAAACTCATCAGGACATTGACTACAGGACCGAACTGGCCTCTATTTACAGAAAAATTAAGATTAACCTGAATGTTACCAGCTCTCAGATGCCTACAGGGGTAAATCAGCGTGTTTTTGATATTCCTGCAAGCGGCGGTTTTGTTTTAAATGATATACAGAGCGATCTGGAGGAATTATTTGAAAGTGATGAGATTGTTACATATTGCTCAATAGATGAGCTGAAGGAAAAAACCCATTATTACAGCAGAAATGAGAGTGCGCGCAAACGAATAAGTGAAAATGCCTCACTTCATATTTTAAAAGAGCATACCTATCTAAATCGTTATAAAAGGATGTGCTCCCTTATAAGTAAATAACAGGGTGAAAATTTTGCTGCGTAAAAAAATAAAAACGTTAAAGTTGTGAATTTTTAAAGACGATAATGATTAATGAAAGCGGTTATCAAGGGTAAGATAGCCAGGAAATGAGAAGAGAAAGAAGTTTAATAAAGAATGGCAAGGATGCCAGATTTTAGTCACCACGGATGATGCCACTTTACGCGAGGTATCATCGAAACAAGGAGGTTTCTCATGCGTATCAATCATAACATCGCTTCAATGACCACCCAGAATGCAATGTTCAAGGTCAACCGTCAAATGACAGTCTCTCTGGAAAGATTGTCAACCGGTTTACGTATCAACCGTGCATCCGATGATGCTGCAGGGCTGGGTGTTTCAGAAAACCTCAGAACTCAGGTCAAAGGTACAGCGCAGGCAATGCGTAATGCACAGGATGGCATAGCGGCTATCTCCATTGCAGAAGGTGCTGCAAATGAGATCTCCGATATACTTCAGCGTATGCGTGAACTGGCTGTCCAGTCATCTAACGATACTCTCACTTCAACAGAACGGGCTTATACCAACCAGGAATATCAGCAATTAATTTCTGAAATTGACCGGATTGCCGAGGTGACCAACTACAACGGTATGAAACTTATCTCTTCTAGCGGTACCAGTGCTAATGATCGTTTTGGTATCGGCTCGACAGGATCTGCTTTATGGATAGACGCAAACGCAGTGTATGGGAGTGATTCGATTACTATCACTATTGATACTCTCACTACTACCAGTCTTGGGAATGGCGGTGGTGCTGCTGTAAGCGGAACTACACTTACAAGTCAGACGGCAGCGGTTGCAGCCATAAACTCGCTTGATGAATCGATCAATAGTGTCAACACCATGCGGTCCAATATGGGAGCGTTTGTTAATCGTCTGGAACATGCGATCAATAACCTCTCTGTGTCCAATACCAATCAACAGTCTGCTGAATCTCTCATCAGAGATGCAGATTTTGCGAACGAATCTGCTCAATTTACCAGAAACCAGATACTTTCTCAGTCTGGAACTTCGATGCTGGCACAGGCGAATATGTCTACTCAGAGTGTTTTGCAGTTGCTTGGATAATTGGGATTATACGGGCAGGTTATGTGAAGGAAAGTGGCTAATAGCCACTTTCCTTTTTTTGTGGTAGCCTGTGCCGATAAACAATTAAAGTCATTAGTGCCTCTCACTTTTTCCCTTCTTCTACATAAACCCTAGAAAGCTCCATAAGCTTAACTAATTGGTTAAGAATACTATTAAGAGCCAAAATCCTCTTTTTTTAGGCAAAGATGATCTAACACTGTGTACTTCAAAACTGAATTTTTTGACAGGCAATATCGATTGCTTTGTTTTCCGATCAATTAATTTATCGTCGATTATGAGTATCTTTGCAGTAAGATCTATGTAATAAGCCATTTTTCCGATAGAGAGAGCGGTGTACAAGTATTATTTTGATATATTTAAGGTACAATTATACATGAACTGATAGTATTTTTAGCGGGATGAACCATTATACATATAGATAGATACAGATTGGTGGATGAGGAGTCATGTTTATGCGGTTAAGGTTTTTAATTCTTCTGGTTGTTATCTGGGGGGGATTTGATTTGAATGGGGTCAAAGCCCAGTCTGATGCCGCTGACACTATGGCTTCAGCTCCTAAACCCAACTCTTCAGAGCCGCTTAAAAAAGAAGACAATGTGGTTCTTCTTTTAGCCAGGGCAACTGATGCCTCTTCTAGTGCGGCATCACGGTGGATGAGTGCGCTAATAGAAGCTTACTTTGAATTCAAGTCTGCCGGATTTGAGCAAATTACAATAATAGCTCATGATTCCATTAAGGCTGCATTTTCTGAGCACAGCGATTTTTCAAAATTTCCTTCTGAAAATAACTATTTCGATATAGCTAAAAAATTTAATGCGCAACATGTCGGTATACAGAAATTTGAACTGCAAACGCGCCAGAAAACCATGTTTTATTACTTGGAAATATACTCAGCAAAAACCAGGGAAATTCAAACCACAATTGAACGAAGTTTCAAATTAAATACTATTGGGACTGAATTCGATGAGATTTTTAACTCTTTGTTAAAAGAGTTTAATATCCAGATACCTCCTGCACTAAGCCGTTTTGTAAAAATTCCAGCGATTAGTTCTGACCAAAAAACTCTGAGAATGCTTGGTGAATCCATAATAAGAGAGCGATTTTCAAGTATTGTGGACTCTGCTTTGGTAGTAAATGAATATATAAAGGTCTGCGAAAGAGATCGCAATATGCTGCTTGCGTATTATAGAGCTGGTTCTTTTCTAGAGGTTACGGGAAAGTATAGCGATGCTGCTCAGGCTTATAACATGATTTTTATGGCAATACCGGAATTCTATCCTGTGTATCTGCCACTTGCCAGAAATTATCGTAAATCAAATATGATGGAGGATGCACTTAGGATCACCATTCTAGGCGAGCAGCGGGGGCTCAGGAGTGCAGAGTTAATTTCTGAGAAAGCTTATGCTCTGGAGGGCTTGGGAAGGAAAAAGGAAGCAGAAAAAGTCTATGAAGACATCCTCAAAAAAGATCCAGATGATCCTTTTGCACTTCTTTATTTCGCCAGAATTAACAATGATGCCGGTAAAGCGCAGGAAGCATTGCCATATGGTAATCGCCTGATCAAACTGAATAAAAATCAGGGGAAAGCTTTCCTTGAATATGGAAGAAGTCTGATGTTGCTTTCAAAAAATGAAGAAGCCTTATCCGCATTTAACGAAGCTTCCAGATATCTGCCTGAAGATCCACAACCGGATATCTATCTTGGCGATCTCAATTATAATCTGAAACGGTATTCCAAGGCTTCCGTACATTATCAAAAAGTCATTGATATGGCCCCTGAGAATGTGGATGCATACCTTAATGCTGCCAAATCAAATGAAATGGCTGGTGATAGCAGAAATGCCTATGAGTTGTTGAAAAAGATTGCTCCAAAATATACCAATCATGGTGTTTTGCAGCGGGAGCTTGGTGTACTTGGCCTAACCAATGGAGATACTGCAAAAGCAAAGATTCATCTGGAGGCAAGCGTTAGGACTGGGACTGCTGATGATCGGGTATTCATGGGCCTGGGATGGGTTTATATAAGTGAAAAGGATCACGAGAAAGCTTTTTCAAATTTTACAAAAGTAAGTAATAAAAAAGAATATACAAGCCAGTGTAATCTTGGATTGTCTATCGTTTATATAAAAAGAGGGCAGATCAGCTCTGCTTTGGGGAGTATTGCAAAGGTGGCACCTGAAGATATCAATACCCCAGGGGTAAGTAGGACGCTAGCTGATGCACTCTTATCAAAAGGTGATAAGAAGAATGCCCTTAAATTCTATAAAAAAGAAAGCGTAGTGACTAAAAATGACACTTTGCTGCAGTCTCAGATTGCTTCTTTAAGCTATGAGACAGAACCTGCCTCAGTTAGTCGGAGCGAATATTTGAAACTGGTCAGTATGGGAGCCGGAGGGACTGAGGTGATCTATAGATTAGCCATTCTTTCATTAAAATTAAAAGATAATGCTGCAGCTTTGAAATATTTTGCCAGAGCACAGGAGCAGGGTGATGCTGATGCTCAGACCTGGTTTGAACTTGCACAGGAATTTAAGAATGCTGGAAATCTATCTCAGTCTATACAAGCTTATGAAAAGTGTGTTCTGAAGCAGCCTTCAAACGAAATGGCTTTGCTGGCTCTTTCAGAAGGATACCTAAAGACCGGTAAAGACAGCTCCGCAGCCAGGACGCATCTGAAACTGTTTAATCTCGATAATAAAAAATATGAAAAGAATTTGGTAACTGCCGGAGAATTGTTTGAAAAGATGGGGAATACTGCTGAGGCTAAAAAAGCTTATGCACTGCTTCTCCAGAAGCAGATAAAAAATCCTCGAGTCAATTTACGTTTGGCGCATTTGGAATTTAAAGATAAAAATTACAGAGAAGTCATCCGATTACTTCAGGAAGTGTCTCCATCTCTTATTGAGGTCAAAGATGCAGCTATACTGGCCGAATCATATATAAATACAGATCAGGTTTCAAAAGCCTTACCGCAACTGGATTATATACTCAAAAACAATCCCAGG
Organism: Fibrobacterota bacterium; assembly: GCA_023412475.1. Lineage (GTDB taxonomy): Bacteria > Fibrobacterota > Chitinivibrionia > Chitinivibrionales > Chitinispirillaceae > JAAYPC01. The sequence goes on from JAEYNR010000084.1 coordinate 163,948, forward strand.
GATCTGCGGGCAATCGAGTTGTCTGCCAAAATGCATGAAAAAAACAACAATCTTGCTGAAGCCACTGTCATGTATAAAAAGTATCTGACTCAGGCTGGTAAGAATGCCGATTATGCTTTTCATCTGGTTGAACTATACGAAAAACAGGGAAAAAACGATCTGGCTGAAGCTCAGTTGTTGAATAATGTTAAAATTTACCCTTCAGATTACAGAAACTTTGAAAAATTATCTTTTGTTTATTATCAGAGTAAAAAGTGGAAAAGTGCCTCCTTCTATCTGGGTAAGGCGCTTCAGTTTAAAGAAGCTTCAAACGAATTAAGAGGCATGTTGGCTAAAGCACAGGCCGAAACAGGAATGAAAAATGATGCGATTGCAAATTACAAAAAATATTTGAGTAACGCGGATAACGACTCTGAAGGGTGGGTTACATTAGGATCTATTCAGTTCAGTTTGAAGCAATACGCTGAAGCAGCAAAAACTTTGCAGAAAGCTTCATCGATGATGAGCAAAAACCCTGAGCTACATTCGATGTTGGGTCAGGCATACTTTAAAGCCGGAGATTTTTCAAATGCGATTATCCCGCTCTCAAAAGCACGTGAAACTAACAAAGATGATCTTCAGTTAATCAGTATGCTTGCTCAATGTTATAGAAAGGCAAACGATACCAGAAACCTGACTTCTATTCTTAAAGAATGGGTAAGGCTGGATAGTACCAATTATAACCTTCTTAAGGAATTGGCAGATTTTCTTATTGCTGATTCAAAGTTGACAGAGACTGTACCTGTTATTGAGAATGCTTTAAAAATAAAGAGCTGTGATATCAAATTAAGAATGAAACTGGTGGAAATTTACCAAAATAGTGGAAAAAATGATCAGGCAATTTCTCACTTGGAAGTAGCGTCAAAGTGTGCGCCAAAAGACGGCGATATTGCCTATAAAGTCGCTTTGCACTTTAAGGAAAAAAATGACATGGAAGGTGCAGAAAAATACCTGCGTAAAACCATTTTATTGAGTCCTTCCAATCTGGAGGCCAGGTTTTTACTAGCTACCACTCTTAACTCCAAAAAAATGTATAACCAAGCATTGCCTCATTTCACCAGGCTCGTTTCAGCACAACCCAAAGAGAACGCCTATCGGATAGGCTTGACTGAATCTCAATATTTCATGGGCAAGTATGCAGATGCACGCAAAACGATCCGTTCTGTTGCTCTGGAAGAAAATGCCAGCACAGAGGCTTTGCGTTGGGCTGGGCTGACATATCAGGCGCTGGAAATATCTGACACAGCAAAACAGCTTCTGGAAGCTTCTATTGCAAATGATAATAAGTGTGGTGAATGCTTTATGGCACTGGGTGACATATATTTTGATGAATCTGATTTCAAACTGGCTTCCAGTTATTTTAAATCTGCAATGGATGCAAATGGGTTTAATCAAAAAGCTGCTTTAAAACTTGCACGTTCCTATCACAGGCTGGGAGATACTCAGTCAGCTCAACGGCTCTTTGAAGAAATTCTTGCCAAAGGCTCTCAAAATGGGGAGGCAATCTACAGGCTGACTCATTATCTTCTGGAGGACAAACAAATAAGTGAAGCCAAAGAAATCATAGCCAAAAACGGAACAAAAAGACATGGCTGGTATTATCTGGCTGATGCCGAGATAAATGTTGCAGAAGGAAAGATTGATGCGGCCGTAACCGCCTTAAGCAGGGCTAAGAAGCTTTTGCCGGATGCCCCTGAAATTGAGGCTGCTTTGGGTATGATCAATCTTGCCAAAAAAAGGTATAATGCGGCAATCATGAATTTTGCTCAGGCTATGGCTGGAGATCCGGAAAATGTCGGGATTATGCTGGATATGGGTAAAGCTTACGAAGGAGCAAAGGAATTTGAAAATGCCATGGAGATGTACAAGGAGGTTTCTCAGAGAGAAAAGGAGAACGCTGAAGTTTATTACTGCATGGCAAGGATCTACAGCAAAAAAAAGGATCATTCCAGCGCTATTAAGGTACTTAGAGATGGGTTGAGATACTCCAGAAACAATCCTGCATTGCATTATGCCTTGGGCCATGAGTACAGGGCTATGAAAATTGATGAAGTTGCAGTGCAGGAATACCTCAAAGCCGCCAAGCTGGACACTCAAAAATATAAAGATGCCTACCGTTATATCGGCAATATTTACTATGTAAAAAAAGACCATAAAAAAGCAAAAAAACATTATGAGTTATATATTAATGCTGGAGGTACCGATCCAAAGGTGGATAGATTACTAAGAAGGATGCAGTGATATAGTAAAATCTTTATTCTCGATTATATTATTTCTATAAACTGGTATTTTTCAATTAATATGGATCGTTGCTGGCTTCTAATTCATAATGATCGGAGTTTCCTATGGATAGCAAAAACAAAATTACAGTTTCAACTGGTAATGGATTGCCTCTAAATTTTCTGGTCATTACTCTAACTTTCTTTTTCCTGCAAGAACCCTTTGCTCAACAGTTTCCCGATACCATTTGGATACCGGTGACTTTCTATGATTTTCACTCCGATAAAAGTAATCCAGAGTTTGAAGCTGACCACAATGGAGGTCTGCACAAGGGAATGGTTGCAGATACGCTCAATGCCAATAAAAAGCCGGTCTTAGGTTCAAAGCCATTCTTTAATTACTACATTCATAAATGGTTTGAACCATGGCAGGCTGGCGATTTTACCATTCCGGAGTATGAAGACCGAAATGGAGTCGATCATGAAATCGTAACCGTAACTTATGATACTGCCTTTAAAAACATAGTTATTAAAGATTCTCTTCCATTTATCCATATCGGCGATGGTGTGTATCAGTTTGAGAGGAGCGGTCAGAACAGAACTGGTGAGTTTTTCTGGCTTGATGATAGGGGCTTTGGCAATGAAAGAAAAAGTAATAATTACTCATTTACCATGGAACTACACACCACTTTTACCTATAACCGAGGTTTGACATTTGAATTTCTGGGTGATGATGATGTATGGGCGTTTATAGATGGCAAACTTGCTATGGATATTGGAGGAATTCATGTTTCTTTAGCAGATGAGATTGATTTGGATGAGATTGCCGATTCCTTTGAACTTAAGGCTGGGAGAAAATATGATTTTGATTTCTTTTATGCCGAGCGTCATACATCTAACAGCCGTATTAAAATTACCACCAATCTTTTTACTCCCATGGCAAATTTACGTCTTTATTCAAAACCAGGCAACCCTGATCAGCAGGAAGAGTTCATAATACTTGCCGGCGACACAATAGCTGCAGGTGAACAGTTCACTATTTATGGACATGCTTTTGATACCTTAGGGTGGCGCGAGGATTGGGATAATCTGATAAATTTAGAGCTTGTTGATCCTCAAAACAGAGCTGAATTAATTTCGGGCGGCAATGGGAGTATAACAATTTTTCCTAAAGCTCCTTTCACTGCCATCTCTATTACTGCTACTTTCATAAACCCTGAAGATCCTTATGCTAAACCAATAAAATCCACAGTTCAACTTGTTATTGGTCCTGGAGATGCAGTTGCGGATTCTTCAGTTACAGGTGATGCAGATGGTGATGGATATCTTGATTGGGTGGATGTGCACTTTAATAGTAAAGTGGCATTTAACCAAAAGACGAAAGAAGCTTTTGAAGTGCATTTCAGGGGAACCCCTTTCAAGATAGATAGTATAAGTCCCATCAATGATGGTGCTGTGGTGAGGCTATTTCTTGAGGAGAAAATCACTGATCAGCTTCAGACCGATTGGAAGCCCCTGGTAAATATCATGGACATAAAAGGGCTGGCACCGGTTTCTGATATGGAAAGTAAAGATGGAGCGGGACCGGTAGTCAACAAGGCCAGTTTCCACTCGGGCTCACTGTCAAGTGAGCAGAGTGTTGGAACAGCGGATTCAATCAGGGTAACTATTAGTGAACTGATTGGCTGGCCGGCTTCAGCCGGGGGAGAGCCTAACCGAATATTTCGTCTTTACCATAATAACAATATTGTACAGAATCCATTCACTTCGATGATCATAGTTAATGACAGCTCTGCGATATTGATAGTTTCTGATAAGATAACGGTTGATGCAGGGCGGGACAGTATACAATTAAATTCCTCAGGTGGGGTAACCGATAAACCTGGGAACAGGCCTCACATTGACAGCCGCAAGGCAGCTATAGAGTGGGGTGTAATCACTCTTCAATACATCCCAAGCAATAATCCGTTTAGCCCAGGTATTACCGAAATTGATCCCAGAATCAGGCAAAGGTTTGCGCCGGTTATTAAACGACAGACTAAGGTTTCCGGAGGTACAGGAACAAAAGGTACGATAATTCGACTGGAAGTAAAAGGGAAACCGCTAAAGGTGGTTAAAGTAGATTCCAGAATCGATAGTGCATACGGCAGAGTTGCCATTTATGATGTGGTGGGGAATCTGGTTCGGTCAGATCTGTATGTTTTCAAAGTAGAAGGTAATGATTACGGTATTTACTGGGATGGTTACAATAAGAAAGGGAGGGCGGTTGGCAGAGGAACCTACCTGTTCTCTGTTGTTACCACAGATGTTGATAATAAAACTGACAAAAAACAGTTTAAAATTGGCGTTACCCGTAAAACGATAAAATAGAAGATTTTAAAAAAAGGGCAGGATTAATGACATTGAGAAAGATAATAAGAAAAATACTACCGGTATTTTGCCTGTTAATTGGAACCATGGAAATTCAGGGAACCGGTTTACCAGGAGAGTTCCTTTTGACGCAGCGTTGGCGTGATATGATCGCACAATACTCACCGCTTACAAACCCGGCACTTATTACCGAAGAGAATTATCTTTCAGCCAGGCTGGCTTTTGCGCCGATTCTCAATGGCGAATTCAAACATGGTGAATTGGGAGTCACTTTACCCATTGGTTTGTATCAATCTGTTGGTCTTACCTTCCTTTTTTCTCCAGAGGGAACGGTTCAGGAGGGGATTGTAAGTGGAGATAACCTTATACCTGCCCAGGGAGGGAAATCCAACAGTAATTATCTTATAATGGCTTCTTATGCCTGGCATTTCTGGAACCGGCTTTCTGCAGGAATAAATCTTACAACCGCTATACAGACTGCATTCGGTGATCCGGTTTGGGGAATAGGAATGGATCTGGGGCTGACTTACCGGCTTATAAGAGATCCAGTATTAGGTAATCATTTGTTGGGACTTTCAACACAGAATCTGATAGCACCGCAGATGAAGGGGGAGACTAAAGAGGATGGGGCAGGGAGCTTTGCAAGAGATATTAAGCTCAGTTGGCTTGGAAACTACTGGGAAAATCGTTTAGAAAGTGCTGTGGATTTTGATCTGAAGGATTTCTGGGCTGCTGCCGGAGAGTTCAGAGATGGTGCCAGTGGATCAAGCATTGCCAAAAAACTTGAGTGGGACCTTAATGTGAAATTGGGTGTCTGGGCGCTTAGGCTTCTTAAAATGTATCTTCAGTTCGGGTTCGATGAAGATGCCCTAGATTATTGGGGTATGGCTTTTGGAGTGAATGCTCCGAGTGTAAATAACGGTCGTGACCTGGAAGTGTTGTATCAGTATAATGTGATGACTGAAAAGGATAATGATGCCACCGGGCATACTATTTACACCAGAATAGCTTTTGGAAAGCACAGAGAAGAGATCTATGCACGAAGACTTGCCAGGCTCGCTTCTCTTTCACCAAATGAGCTCTACAACAGAGCACGTAAGCTTTACTCAGAAAAAAAATACTGGGATGCATTCTTTATATTCAGCAGAATCACTGTGGAATTTCCTGATTTCTTTAAAAATGACTGGGTCGAATACTATAGAGCCAGTTGTCAGGAAGAGCTGGATATGAGAAATATGTCAATTCAAAATTATGACAAAATGAAAAGCGATTATACTAAAAGTTCTGCTGTACCTTATGCAGATCTTGGTATGATGAGGGTCTATTACCGCAATGGAGAATACGGAAGAGTTTCAAATCAGTTTGTGGAATTAAGCAAGCCGGATGTTCCGGATTCACTGAGGTTCCATGGCGCATACCTCATGGGAGAATCTTATTTACAAATAAACGAATATGGAAAAGCAATTCAGGCTCTTTCAATGGTTCCCGACTCTCATCCGGATTATGTATATGCCCAGCATGCACTGGCTGTTGTCAGGGCGAGAATGGATGATCAGAATACAAGTGATATTGTAACAGCACTTGAAAACTGTATAAGTACCAAACCGGTTACTGAGGGGCAAAAGGAGATGATCAACAGGTCATATCTGTTTCTTGGTTATATTTTTTATGAGGAGAACACTCTTTCAAAGGCAGTGGTTGCTTTGCGTATGATCCCGCAGACCAGTTATTACTTTGAAGATGCACTGCTTGGACAGTGCTGGACAGCTCTTAAAGCGAGGCAGTGGAGTGACTGCATTACTTTAGGACAAATGTTAAAAAAGAGTTCCAATAAAACAGTTATTCAGTGTGAAGGATTACTGATACAGGCATACGGTCATCTGCTTCAGAAACAGTATGGACAATCGCGTGCTCTTCTTTTAGAAGCTTCAGAAATTATCAAGGGTGCAACTGCTCCGGACAGTGATACTTTAAACTATGAGAGGATGCAGTATGAAAGTAACAGGCTCTCTCATAGTTTTCTTGCAGAAAAAGTCCAAAAACTCTCCTTATCCGGAATAAATTCTACCATGTCAGTACAAAACGACAGTCTTCATGCAGTACAGAAAGATTACATTAAAAAGTTCGATGATTATTTTCATTTCACAAATGAACATTACAGGTCTACGTTTTTCTCGCGAAATATCATGAAGGTCAGCGAAGACATAGAATATGCCTTGGCAACGGTTCAGAAGATCGCTGGAACACAGGCCGGTTCAGAAAAAATTATCGAACAGATGCAGGGGCAGCAGGAGCAGATAGATAAAGAGATTGAGCGGCTGAAAAAGGAAATGGAAGATCTTCAGAAAAAGGCGGATTAGATGGATTTTCTGGAATTGGTAAAAAAAAGGCATTCTGTTAGGGATTTTCTGGACAAACCGGTTGATCAATCTGTGCTGTTATCGGTTCTTGAAGCAGGCAGATTAGCTCCTTCAGCGTGTAATATCCAGCCCTGGGTATTTATCGTGATTCAAAAGATGGCCGATAGGGAGAGGCTCAGAGCGGTTTATGATCGACCTTGGTTTTTGAATGCACCAGTTATATTGGCTGTGTGCTGTGATCACAGTATCTCCTGGAAGAGAAAAGATGGGAAAGATTTCGGTGATATAGATATTGCTATCGCGTTGGATCATATCACTCTTGCTGCAGCAGAGAAAGATCTTGGTACCTGCTGGATTGGTTCATTTAATGCTTCTGAGGCGATAAATGTGTTAAGGCTTCCAAAACATGTTGACCCTGTTGCATTTACTCCTATTGGCTATCCGGTATCTTCTTCATTTAATAAAATTCGCAAGAGCCTTCCTGAGATTCTTCATTGGGAATATTATAACGGCAGGTAGAGAAAAGGCATGTATAGTGTCTCTACCATATTTTGGCAATGATTTTTGCTATACAAATATCTAACAGGAACAGAAAAAAAACCTAACGGTTATGTTTCAAGAAATAATGTATGAAGATGATTCGGTGATCGTGGTAAATAAGAATCCTGGCATTGCTGTAGTTTCTGGCCGTGGCATTAAGGATTCGGAGATTCTTTGTAAGCATTTGGAACAAATCAGGGGAATCAAAATATTTACAGTTCACCGGCTGGACCGCGAAACCAGTGGAGTTATCATATTTGCCAAATCGGCTATCGCGCATAGAAATTTGTGTCTGCAGTTCGAAAAAAGGGAAGCAGAGAAAACCTACCTGGCGGTAGTATTGGGAAAATTGAGTCGCTCCGGAATTGTCTCAGAACCCATACATCAGTTTGGTTCCGGGCGAATGGGGGTAGATAAGCGGGGAAAAGAGTCTCAAACCGATTACTATATAGAAAAAGAGTTCAGAAGTGCATCTCTACTGAAGGTACATCCGAAAACCGGGAGAAGACATCAGATAAGGGTTCACATGTACCATGTAGGTAATCCTGTTTTAGGTGACAGAAACTATGGTTATCCCAGACCTGTTGGGAATGTCTCCAGGCTGATGTTACATGCTTACACTCTGACCGTTAAACTGGAAAATGGGATTAACAAAACATTCTGTGCAGCTACTGACAGCCACTGGAATGAGATAATAGAAAAGCTGCAGAGTGAAATATAAATTAGTGTCTGAAAAGAGAAGCTTTTGGAACACAAATATCTGGTAAGCAAGCCAGGCAAAATCGGATAGAATGTCTGAGCAGAAGGAAATTCTAAATTACAAAACCTGATTTTTAAACAGGCATAGGACGTTTCAAGTAACTAAAGGTTTTTAATTTGACCTTGTTGCCATTTCCTGCTCTTGTTTCGTTTTTCAAATTTCATGCTTCTTTTATTAAAGGACTGGTTAAAAGTCAGTGACAAAGAGTTAAAAAATACGTATTTTCAACAGTCTCAGCAATTTTTTCCGTTTACGTCTTGTTTCCCGCAAACAGAAAAACGGTTGCCTTTATACAGAAGTGAGATAAGAGCTATGCTTAAGAAAAATCTACCGTTTACAAAACAACTGATTGAATCAATCTTAGACTCCATTCCTACACCGTTTCACATATACGATGAAAGTGGTATCCGTAATAATGTACGCAAACTGATCCGGGACTTTTCATGGGCACCCGGATTTAAGGAATACTTTGCGGTTAAGGCTGCACCTAATCCTTTTCTTATGAAAATTCTTAAAAGTGAGGGATGCGGAGCAGATTGCAGCTCGCTTGCAGAGCTTTTGCTCGCTGAAAAATGTGATATATCAGCAGAACAGATAATGTTCTCTTCCAATGATACTCCTGCAATTGAGTTCTTGAAGGCCAGAGAGCTTGGTGCAATAATCAATCTGGATGATTTTTCTCATATTCCATATCTGGAAAAACATGCCGGAATCCCCAAGCTTATCTGTTTGCGCTACAATCCGGGACCATTAAGAAATGGTAATGCCATAATAGGAAATCCTCAGGAAGCAAAATATGGTTTTACACGTGATCAGATTCACCAGGGGTACAGGCTTCTGGCGCAAAAAGGAGCCAAACGTTTCGGGCTGCATACTATGGTGGCCTCAAATGAGTTGAATCATCAATATTTCGTAGATACTGCGATTATGCTTTTTGAACTGGCTGTTGAGGTGTGGAAAAACGATGGAATCAGAATTGAATTTGTAAATCTCGGAGGAGGTATAGGAATCCCTTATCGTCCTGAGCAGAATCCGGTTGATACGGCTGCAGTCGCCAGTGCAATAAAGGAAGCTTATGAGAGAATAGTCGTCGCTGCCGGACTTCACCCAATGAAAATTTTTCTGGAATGTGGCAGGATGATTACAGGACCATTCGGTTATTTGATATCAAGAGTTTTACATTTAAAAAATACTTATAAACAGTATGCAGGGCTGGATGCCTGTATGGCAAACCTGATGCGACCCGCTCTTTATAACGCGTATCATCATATTACTATTCTGGGTAAAGAGAATGAACCTTGCAATGCCACCTATGATGTTACCGGGTCGCTTTGTGAAAACAACGACAAATTCGCCATTGACAGAAATCTTCCGGTGATCGAACCCGGAGACATCGTAGCAATCCACGATGCGGGAGCGCATGGACATGCGATGGGGTTCAACTACAATGGTAAATTACGCTCTGCAGAACTGCTGTTGCGGGAAAATGGGGAAGTGATCCAAATCCGCAGGGCTGAAAAAGTAGAAGATCATTTTGCTACTCTGGATTTTGACAAACTAAAAAATTTTCCTGAAAGGAATTGCTTGTGAATCAGTTAGAGCTCAGGTATGGAATTAACCCGCATCAGGCACCAGCAAGAATTTTCATGAGTTCTGGGCAACTTCCCATTACCATTCTTAATGGCAGACCCGGATACATAAATCTTATGGATGCGTTTAATTCATGGTTATTGGTGAAGGAGATGAAGGAAGCATTGAAGCTCCCTGCTGCTGCATCGTTTAAGCATGTAAGTCCTGCAGGGGCTGCGGTGGCGATTCCTCTAACTAAAGAACTAAAAAAAGCATATTTTGTGGATGATCTGGAGCTTAGTCCTTTAGCTACCGCTTACGCTAGGGCACGCGGAGCGGATAGGGTATCCAGTTTTGGTGATTTTGTGGCTCTTAGCGATACTGTTGATCTTAGCACCGCTAAGCTTCTTAAAAGAGAAGTTTCTGATGGTGTTATTGCTCCGGGTTTTGAAGAAGGGGCTTTGGAGGTTTTAAAGTCCAAAAAGAAAGGGGGATATGTGATTATCCAGATCGATCCCTCTTATGAACCACCGCTGATGGAGACCCGCCAAATTATGGGTGTATCTTTTGAACAGCGCCACAATGACATAAAACTCTCTGCAGATTGCCTCAAAAACCTCGTAACTGTGAATAAGTCAATTCCTGACAGTGCTATAAGAGATCTGATAGTGGCCCAGATCACTCTCAAGTATACTCAGTCCAATTCCGTGTGTCTGGCTCTTGATGGACAGGTGATTGGTGTGGGAGCTGGTCAGCAGTCAAGGGTTCATTGTGTAAGACTTGCATCCTCAAAGGCTGATCGCTGGCATCTGAGGCAGAACCCATCGGTGATAAACTTGAAATTTAAAGAAAAGACAGGACGACCTGACCGGGATAATGCTATAGATCAGTTTCTTGAGGAAAATCTTTCCCCGGCTGAGCTTTTTACCTGGCAGAACAATTTTGAGCAGGCACCAGCCCGTTTGTCATTTGATGATAAAAGGGAGTGGCTTAATCTGATGAGTGGTATTTCAATGGCATCGGATGCATTTTTCCCTTTTAGAGATAGCATTGATCGTGCTCAGCAAAGTGGAGTAGGTTTCATTGTGCAACCAGGTGGTTCGGTCAGGGATGACATTGTTATAGAAGCATGCAATGAGTATGGAATGGCAATGGCTTTCAGTGCTATAAGATTATTTCACCATTGATTTTTTTCTCCCCCTTGCTTTTTCCTTCCCATTCCAATTATATTATCAGCCTCGATTCGGTAAAAGGGATCGGGGCTGCTCATTAAAACTTCGACAATATCCATTCACCTGATGGCATGTTAGGTGAGAATTCTGCCCGGTCCTCAAAAGGGAAAAAAAGAGTAAAAAAGATGTTGCATTCTCTTTAATGTTTTACTATTTTTACGAGCACGATTTTGAAAGTGGATCTTTTAAGGGTAAGGCAAGCAAGTTTCTGCGACTAATTAAGTGTTGCAAGTCTGTATTGATACTCCCTTTAA
>JAEYNR010000093.1 GCA_023412475.1 Fibrobacterota bacterium
TACGAGCCATTTGCGGCATTTTGATTCTCCCATTTTTGAGGTGGATGGAGGTGATAGGAAAAAAAGAATGCAAAATTCAAACCATTATCAGAAAGAGACATGTGGTAAAAGAAAAGAATAGTCCGTCTGTTAAATCCAGAAAAAAAAGTAGCCCGAGATGAGATGAGTAGTCTGCCCGTGACCTACAAAAAACTAAAAAAGTAGTCCGTCCGCCTTAGACCTACGTCCGCCTTAGACTAGGGCTCCATTTTTGCTTTTAATTCAGTTGATGGCAATCCTCTTTTCGCATCCGGAAAAAAAAGAGGTGTCGGAACCGCCAATAGGAGGGAATCTATGTTTATTATAACTGATGTAGGTAGCAGATTCGGTGCAAAGCTAGCCCTAAAACTGCTTCGGTCCGGACACAAGGTGCGTGGTGTTGGTGACCACAGAGAAAACCTGGCCTATTTAAAAAGCGAAGGTATGGAAATCGCCACCGGGGAAATAGTCGATCCCGTGTTTTTATCCAGTGTCTTTAAAAATGCTCAAACATTGGTACTTATTGCGCCAGCGCCTTTAAATCTGGAAAATTTCAGCAACACTTTCCATCAGGTCGGCTCTGCAGTATGCAAAGCGGTAAAGGATTCAAAAATCAGCACCATCTTTTTCCTCTCCTGCATGGGTGTGGAACAACCATCCGAAACCGGTTTGATTCTGGGACTTCGAGATATCGAACAACAACTAAACTCCCTTAATACCGAAAATGTAATCTATTTGCATCCGGGTTACTTTATGGAGCACACCCTCTCCAAAATTAGTTTCATTAAACAAAAGGATGTGATCGCAGATTCCATCGATGCTCAAACTCCTCTATATATGGTTTCAACCGAAGATGTCAGCAATTACGTAGCTGATATGATAAAAAAAAGAAACTACTATGGGCGGGTGATTGCAGAGTTGTACGGAGATCGTTTATCTTACAGAAAAGCTACAAAGATTATCGCAGATAATATCGGAATTCCAGAATTACCTTACGTTCAGCTTTTGGACCCTGAGATGAGAAATGAATTGGTCGAGAATGGGTTTTCTATAAATATGGCTAATGCCTATGTCGAGGTGTCTCATGCTTTGAGCCGCGGAGCTCTCTGCCCGAATCTGATAGATAAAGAGGTGCCAAACTGTCCTACCCGTTTTGCTCAATTCGTGGAAAATGTGTTTGTTCCAGCTTTTAAAACAGCTATTTAAAACCAGTTTAAAATCGTGGGGCTCTGCAAGCATCCCACGATTAATTTATGCTTCGACTAACAGTCCTCCTGCTTAAACGATATAATAGTACAAAAAAACAATGACAAGACTATTGAAATACTTTAAATTATGTAGGAAAACTGTTACTCAGTATATCTTAGATAGGGAAACGTGGCAATGGATGAAATTTTGTCTGAGACGGTTTCATTATCAGAAAGTGAGCTTATCGCTGAAAATCCGCCTGAACCTAAATCAATCGGTTCTGGCACAGTCAAATCGGTATTAGGAAAAGGGGGGGCTTCGGTTGTTTATGAGATCTGGAACCCAAAGCTGGAAATTTATCGGGCAGTAAAACTGTGGAGACCGGTGCAGTCGGAAAAAACGATTCAGCGTTTTGAAAATGAGATTAAAATCACTGCAAAGCTGCATCATCCCAATATCGTGGATATATACACTGTTGGTGAATGGAATGGACTTCCATACATCGAAATGGAGAAAATCCAGGGGACAAATCTCAAAGAACTTATAAAGGACAAGGGTGTGATTCCTGAGGCGGTTGCAGCGGCAATAGTTGTCAGTATCTGCAGGGCGCTCAGTTACGCGCATCATCATGAATATATCCTCAGCGGAAAAAGCTGCAAAGGGGTCATTCATTGTGATATCAAGCCAGCTAACATAATGATTTCTGATACTGGAATTATTAAATTAATGGATTTTGGTATTGCCCACCCTTCAAACAGCCCTAATTCCTCTGAGAGAAGTTCAATAACCGGCTCTTTGCAATACATGTCTCCGGAGCAGCTAAATTCCAGACCTCTGGACCATAGAAGTGATCTCTACTCCTTAGGTGTTCTTCTTTACGAACTGCTTTCGGGAACCAAAGCATTCCCAGCCAGTACGATCAAAGAATTAATACAAAAACGGAAAAAAAATGATTTTTTCCCCTTGGGATTTTTCTGCAAAAAACTCTCTGCAAAGGCCAGAGCAGTAGTTGAAAAGCTTATGGAAGTCGATCCTGATAAGCGTTTTCAGAGTGCTGATGAGCTGATGGAGGAGATCGAGAAAAACTATCATAGACTCACCGAAGAGGCTCCCGATGTCCTTATATCCCGCTTTCTGGCAGGAGAGAAGATTAAGAACAGAGCAAGAATAAAATTTCCAAAATTTGCCCATCTGAGTCTGTTCTTTTTACTATTGTCTTTTTCCGCTTTTATAGTTTTTTTATGGAACAGTAAAAAAACAATTGGTTTTAACTTTATTCAGCTCAGTCCTCCCCCGGCTGATTCACTCAATAAAACCCCTCCTATTGATGAAAAAGCTCCAGCAACAGTCGTTAATAATAACAGAAAAACACCAGGTACAACGACATACAGAAAACCTGCTTCGGCTAAAACAAAAACTTCTTCAGGCAGAGTAACCCCTGCTCAGTCTCGTTCCAAACCCACACAAACACCACAACCATCTGTAAAAAATATTGAATCAGTTCTCAATTCTACCAGCTCTGCACATGAAGAGGTTGGCGATGCCACGATTCTCGATGAGATAAACCGGCTGGTAAACGAATCTCAGTTGAGTCAGGCTGAGCGGATGCTTCAGGAATTTCCAATCAAAGATGGCGAATATCATCTTATCTATGCGGAACTGCATCTGAGAAGAAAAAGAACGAAAGCTGCGATGATGGAAGCGGAAAAAGCGCTGCGGGTTGCTGCTGCCAGAATTTCGCCTTCTGAACTCAGAGAAAAAGTTTTATATTGCAAGGCTAAAGTGTTTTCGGCTGAGTATGATAATGCTCCTGATAAGCTAAATGGACAGAAAGCTATGGAGGCATGGTATGAAGTTAAATATGCTTTTCGTTCAAACACAGAACATCCTCATTACATAAAAGCTGATGCGGAGATTCGTCGAATCAGTGTGTCTTTACAATGACTCAATAGAAAAAGTGGAGATTTTCATGAATTTGGTCTTTAGGGTCTTGCTCGTTTGCTTAGTTACAGGCTGGCGAATCGTAACCGCTCAGGATCTGGTGGAGTTGAGCGGATCGCTACCGGAATCCTTAAACGCTCAATCATACCTGGTGGTGGGGGACATCTTCGTCTCTCCAGGAGCCTCAGTGTCCATTGAAGCCGGGTCTGTTTTTCTCTTTGAAAGCTTTACTGGTATGCATGTTCAGGGAACTGTTTTTGTGAAAGGGAATGAGGACAATCCGGTAGTTTTTACCTCTAAAAACGATAAACAGTTTAATTCAAATACTACTTTAGAAGCTGCTCCTTTTGACTGGAACGGGATTGATATCTATGAAAGTGCATTGGGTTCCAGTTTTGACCGATGTACAATCCGTTTCTCTGTCTATGGTATCCGCTCCCAGACAGAACATTTTAAAGTGAATAATTCCATATTCAGCAGTAATGGAAAAGCCGATGTGACCATTAAAGGTGAGCGCCAGGATATTGCTTCGAAGACACCCTTCTCCTACGGATTGTCATCGGTCGAGCAGCCAGTAAAACTGCCTCAACCTCAGCAATTAACCGATAATTCTCCAAAAAAAACCGATCTTGCAGTCTCTTCGATTGATTCGGTTCCGCAAAAAAGAGCAGGGGTTCAGATCCTGCGCTTCACTAGTCTGGCTGTGGGAGTGGGAGCAGGAGCGGCCTCTGTATGGTATTTTATCAATAAGTTTCAGCCTGCTCACGAGCGGCTGGAAGAGTTGTCTACTATTGATGACAATTCAAAGTGGAGGTATTCTTCAAAAGACTGGGAAGCTGCTGAAAAGCAGCGCAATCGTAATTTGGGATTGTGCATTGCCGGAGCTGGTGGTGCACTGCTTGGAGTAGGAATGTTTACGATCTCATTTGCATTTTGATATTCAGAAACAGGATAAAACATGAAAAGAAATACCGGTAAAACCATTCTGATATGTGTGGGGCTGTTTTTTTGTACCTGCAGTGATCTTACTAATCCGTTTCAGAATAAAGATGAAGCCAGAGCGGAAATAAACAACTGGAATCTGCCCGACTCCGTTTCCATAAATATTTTTTCCACCTATAACATTCCTGTGCGGGTCCTTCTTGGGGAGCATCTGGACAGCTTTAAAGTATGTATTGACAACAACAGGTTATGGAGTTCTCAGGATAGCGTTGTTTTAAGAAATGAAATCAGACCCGGACACATCTACTCTTTTCCTTTTTCTTTTTATGACACTGGGTGGCAGAAGATAAAATTGATATCATACAGAAATAATGGTGATTCAGTTGTCGAAAGTAGCATTTTGCGTGCTGTATCTCCTTTAAAGCAAAATCCCATATCTGGAGTGGTTGGGGATTCTATTCTGCTAAACACTTTGCCAATCAAAGATAAACAGGTACTTTATATATGGGATTTTCATAACGGTGTAGTAGTAAAGGAATATGCCAGTTCTTTAAGCGTGAAAATTACTGCTCCATTTATCAGCCGTTACGGGCAACTTTATGTGGAGGATTATTCTGGTCACCGCTCACCTGTAACTCTCTTTGAAATTGCATCCCAGTCACCTCAAAAAGAAATTTCACTTATCTGCGTTAATGATTCTATCCAAGGGGATACCGTATTTACTACAGAAGCACAGATGAAATTGCGTTTGGAAGTGTCAGGGGCACAACAGCTTAAAAATGCCTCTGTAAATAGTCAGAAGTTCGATGAAAATCAGAGGAAGGGGGATCTTTTCCTGCTGGGATACAATCTGAAGGGGTTGGATAGTGCTGTTGCTCCGCAGAAACTCAATGTAACTATTGATGATGACCTGGGACGTTCTATAAACAGGACTTTTTATGTAAAATTCGTAAAAGTTACACCTGTAATCTATGTGACTTATCCTGAGGATAGCCTGCATACTTCTGCATCATTGGTAAACGTTTTAGGGACAGTTTCAAATATCAGAGCCAATAGCAGCTTATATCTATTTGCAAGAAATAATGGAAAAGTTCAATCAAAGATTCCGCTTACCAACAACCAACCGGTTTTCCATTTTGAGATATCGCTGCCCTATTCTTCCAACCACATTTTACTGGAGCTTTTTTCTGACTCTCTCATGGACGGCTCTATGCTTGCAAGACAAGATTTTTATGTGTTTTATGATTCTTCTCATATTGACACTATTGCACCTAAGATTCGCAATATTCGCTGCAATGGAACGCTGGTAGACAGCGTGTTTACCAGCAGAACAGGCACTATGTTGCTTGAAATCGATGCTGTTGATAATAGCAACAAGCTTACTGTTACAGTGAATGGTCAACCGGTTGAGAAGGGGCCTAACGAGTTATTCTATTCTACAGAAGTCGTTCTTACTCATAAAAAAGAGCATACTGTAATTGCTGTTCAGGCAAAAGACAGTGCAGGATATCTGGCTGAAGATACAATCTATGTGAGATACAACCGTCTTCCGAAGTGGGATGATATTCCATTGTATACGGTTGCAAATGCTGATGAAGATAATCTTTTTAAGATATCTGTTATTGACCCGGACGGGGATCCTGTTCTGGTCACCATGGCCATTCCTCTAAAATCCGGAGATACAGTAATCAACGCCAGCAGCGGTCAAGTCTCCTGGAAACCTCAAATTGCTGATACTGGCACTTATGATATAAGGCTAGAGGTTTCTGATGAATATGAGGTAACAGATACTTTCTTTACGGTGTTAGTGAAGGGCAAAGGAGCTACTCCTGTCCAGTTTTTGACTTCTAAAAATGATTTTCCAGATACTCTTTGGATTGGTGATACCTTATTAGTTCCTTTGCGGGAGATACCACTCAGCGGGACTAGACCTTTTAAATATAAAGCCCGTTTGATTGATACCAAGAAAACAAATATTCACGATAGTAAAGACAGCGTGCTGCGATGGGTACCAGAGATAAGAGATGCGGGATCAAGACTGTTGCTCATCGAAATATCGGACAGTCTAAATACCGTAGACTCAGATACAATTGAAATTACTGTGCTGCTAGCCAGAGTCAGATGGGAGCAGAATTTAATCCAGCTTTATGAAGACAGTTGGCGAAGTAACCGGGGTGCCAAAGCTATTCTGAGCAAAAAACTGGACTTTACAGTCAGCATAGGGTATCAGATCTCATTTCCTTACAACCCGGGGGCTTCTGCTGAAGACTTGGATTTTGATTTGTCAGGTACTATTGTATTCAACCCAGGTGATACCACATACACCATACCGATCAAAATTGTTGATGATAATATCCCTGAAAATACAGAAAAATTCAATATAGAGCTTCTTAATAATGACAGTCTGAGAGCGAGTGTCTCTATACTGGAATGTGAGATTATTGATAACGATAAGGTGTATTTTGGTTTCGAGCACACTGAAATGTCCAATAATGAAAGTGATAAAACCGATACCGTAATAGTCAAAATCTCCAAACCTTTAAAAGAAAAACTTGTATTGTCATGTATTGTGGATAGCAGTTCTACTGCGAAACTGGGGGAAGATTTTAACTTTGAGGATTCTTTGGGAGAAGTGGTTTTTGAGCACGGAGATACTCAGGCTGCAATAATAATTAACATCCTGGATGATAAAATACCGGAAGATGATGAAAAAATAGTTTTGAAGCTAAAATCGGATAATAGCTTTCTAACAAACGAAAAAAAACCTTACGATTTTTTATATGCTAATCCTTATGGTGATATTTTTACTTATACGATCAAAAACGATGACACTCTTGGCCGGTACTCGTTTGCTCAACTGGAAATGGATGGACAGGAGGGCGACACTGTGAAAATTAAAGTTAAGCTTAAAGCTAAGGCTGAAATACCTTTGATTGTGGACTATAGTTTGGACGTAGATCCAACTAAAACTAACGCTGTTATCGATAGAGATTTAAGGTTCAGGGATAATAGCCAAATGTTGTTTTTTGACAAAGGCGATATAACAAAAGAGATCTACATATTTTTAATTGACGATACTATTCCCAATGGTGAAGTATTCTTTACCCTGAATTTAAGTTCTAAATCACTATTTGCAGTCCCGGTGGAAGATTCTACTAGCATTCGGTACACAATTAAACAAAATGAAGTTGAGGCATATTTTGCATCTAGTTATCAACGCGTTCATGAACATTATAAAAATCCTTACTGCGAATTAATGATTCGTTCCGGAATTGCTGACAAATCACTGGAGGTTTATTTCCAGGTTGTCGAGTCTGATGTCGATTCTGGTATTGATTACAGGATTGGAGCGCCAGGGTTTGTCAAATTTAAACCTAATGAAACCAAGAAAGATCTGAAGGTTGAGATATTGAATACTAACTTTAAGGGAAAAACCAAAAAATTCGTGCTGGAAATAACTGGTGTATCTGATAAAAGTATAGCCTATATCGGTTCACAAAGTCGGATGACCTTTGAAATTGATTCTAATTAGAAAGAATGTGTTACCTTTTCTCTCTGGTAGTCTAAATGCGTAAAACAGTTTTTACTAAAGACTTACCTGACTTCGACATAATCTATACAACTTTGTTATTTTGAAGTCGGATTAAGAGGTCGTTGCTAAACCAAAAAGTCATAACAAGACGGATAAACATTCATAATCAGCCTGCTTAAAAATCGTAGCGCCAAAGAATAGTCCAGATTTAAATTGGATATATCAAGTTCATCAAGCCTCAATATGGTATGGTAATGTAGTCTGGTAGTGCTTTTGGACTACACTGTTAGGGCTCCATAGAATATATCTGATTTAATTTTTTGTTTTTAACAGAGTTTTCCTGCTTTTATATTTCCTATTTCTTTTCCCATTCATCTTTTTTCACCATCGTTTTTTGGAGGAACTAATGCTGACTACCAGAAGATACGAGTATTTGCCAATTAATCACGTTTTGATTCATCCCACCATTGCTAACCATCGACAGCTCTCATCAAGCAAGGTAACTCACCTGGAAAAGGACATCCTGAAAAATGGCCTTTTGGAACCACTGGTAGTCTGGGAACGACAATCAGGCGAATATTTCCTTGTGGGTGGGTTTCACCGTTTGGAGGCTATTAACCGGATCAGAACCGCAAACCCGACCTATTTTGACAGAGTGGATGTAAGGGTGATTGCAGGTGATCCTGATGAAATTAAGGCCTTGAATCTAAAACTCAATGCAGATCGGCTTGATGTAAAGATCACCGATTACTTTGAAACTGTAATCTATTTGAATAATGTAAACTGGTCATCAGAACGAATAGCTGAATTTTTAGATAAAAGTGTCTCCTGGATAGAGGAGATAATCCACTTTGCACCTATGGTAAATGATCTGATCCGTCAAAAACTGGAGTCTGGAGAGCTATCCTGGAACAGGGCAAAGCAGATTATTCAGAAATCATTGAAAGCGCCTGCAGGTGAAGAAAAAACGGTTATCGACGAGGAGTTGGCAAAGCAGCAGGGGAGAATATCCAAACCCTTGTCTTTTAAATCGGTTCTGGGACATTTTGCAAAAATAAGAAAAACGGCTCCGGATATGACCTATTCTATTAAGCTTGATCATCTCTATTCGCTCTTTAAAGTTTTACAGGGCAAACAGTACAGCGATCAGGATATTGAAATGGTCGGCGAGATTTTTCCTGAGCTGATATCAACACAAAAAGATCAGATCAGTGTTTTTGTGAACCAGTGTCGGTTTTAAAGTATTTGCTTAAGATATTTCTGGCTGTGGCTGAGACGAAAGGGTCACGCATTCTTCTGGAACCTATTTCCTCTAGAAGTGGCACTGCCCGTCTGTCCCCCAGCTCGCCCAGCTTTTCGGCTGCCCGTATTCGTGTACGCATGCTTGCATTGGAGTTAAGATCGAGCATGTAGATAGTAACCATATCCACATTTACACCTGCTGCTTCCATAACTTTTACTGTGTTCCATCTAATCCAGTAATGGTCGTTATTAAGCCATTGGCGAATCCGTTTATAATTACCGAGAGAGAGTGTACGGCTCACCAGATTAACAAGTGGGTCAGGAGCCTTTTCGTTTTTGAAAATTTCCTCCAGGTCATCAATAAGTGGTTCGATCTGGTACTTAAGAACCGCCTTATTCATTTTCAGTGATGTGTTGAAGTGATTGTCTGCAGATAAGTAGTTTGCTTTTTTCAGTTCCAGGCGACCCAGAAAAAACTCTGACCAACTGCTTTTTATTGATCCCGAATGTTCGGTGAGCAGTTTATGTGCACTGTCGAGGTTTTTTGAATTCAGTAGTGAGTCGAATTGATGCATGTAGGAAGGTATTGAAGTTCTCTCTTTTTGTGGAATAATTTTTTCCTGTTGTTTTCTTGAGTGCAGTATAAAAAATGGCAGTACAATTAAAAAGACAGAGAGAATTAAGGCGCATATGACTGGAATGAAATTGCGCAACGAATTAGAATTCTTTTGTTTGGGCAAATCCTGCCTGCAAGAGTTTTTGAAAAAAGAGTAAATTTTCTCTACAGAGATATTTCCTTTTTTTAGCAGGTATTTTACACCATTTCTGTTAGTGGAAAGGAAAAGATAAGACACCTGTTCGATGATAGCCTTGGAGGTATGAATCAGATTTTGTTTTGTAAAAAACACCTTAGGTGATTCATGGGGTGCGGGAATTGGGTTTTTGGCGAACTCTACAGATTCAGAATGGTTGACCATGGAAATGAGTTCTGATGCAGAGGAGATTCTTTCATCTCTGGAGGCTTTAAGTAAGGCTTTTACCGCTTTTTCCAAATCCTGCGGAATATCTTTGCGCAAAGAATTCAGGGGAGGGTAGTCCTGGTTGATGGTTGCAAAGAAGGTTGCTGGAACACTATCACGCAGGAAAGGATGTTTCCCGGTAATCAGTTCGTAAAGCACGACACCGAATGAAAAAAGGTCGCTGCGTGCATCCACAGCAGATCCGTCGATCTGTTCGGGAGACATATAACCAGGGGAACCCACGCTGACACCTGACTGGGTAAGTCCGATCCATGGAGCCTTAACCACTCCAAAATCGGTCAGTTTAGCGATACCATTTCGTGAATCGATCAGAATGTTTGCCGGTTTGACATCACGATGAATAATATGCTGTTGGTGAGCAAGATGCAGGGCTGAGGCGATTTGTACTGTAATGGAACGGATCTTATCGAATGGTAAAGTTTTATGTTTCTGAAGCAACTGATCCAATCCTTTACCCTCGACATATTCGAAAGCGATCCATGGGATTCCATCCTGCTCACCTGCATCGTAAACGGTTACTATGGAAGGATGCGAGAGTTTGGCACATGCCTGAGCTTCGAAAGCGAATCTTTTGAGAAACTCCTGACGGGTCGGTTCATTTACAGATCTTTCGAGTGCGATCACTTTTATGGCCACCTGACGACGCAACACCGGATCTTCTGCCAAGTATACCCGCCCCATGGCTCCTTCACCCAACAGATGAATCAGTTCATAGCGGCTTAGCCGTTTGATTGGAAATAAATTTTCTTGTGGTGTACTCATAAAATTTTCATTAAAGTCACTAATCAGCTCTATAAAAAAAATATCTTTTAAGAAATCAGATAGAATTGAAAAAAATCAGAATTAATCAGATAAAAACAACCAGTTAGAATCAGAAAGAATGAGTTCTTTAGTTACCAAATCCCAACAACTCATTGATACAAAGAATAAGCACGAAATTCGAAACAAGAACTGGAACTGAAACTTGATAAACTTTAGCTGCCCTGAAACACTCTTATTCCTGTTTAGGATTAAAGAATTGTGATTTTGAATTTCCTTCTCATTAGATATTGTTTTGTTTAACTCTTATTTTTTTCTGATTAGCTATTTTATCCCTGTTATTTTCTCCTAATTTTATTTTCTGAAAAAATATAATTCCTGAATGCCGGTTTGACTTCATTGCTGCATTCAATATACAATTATGATGCCATCTTTGTATTGAGAACTCTTTAGCTGTGAATGATTGGGTAAAGAGTTTTAATTATTATCCGGAATAAATAGATGAGATCTCTGTCCAAAGCAGAAAACAAACACTATATAAATGCAGTATTCGGAAGTGGTGATGGGGTTTGGGATTGGGATCTTTGTACAGATAGTATTTATCTGTGTGAGAATTGGAAAAGAATTCTGGGATATTCTGACAGCCAGATCGGAAATAGCTCACAAGAATGGCTCTCGCGGATTTATTACAAAGATCGCCGAAAATTTAATAATAAGCTGCAAAAATGTCTTAGCGGTATTTGTGAATTCCTGGAGCTTGAATGCCGCATGGTTCACAGTGATCGCACTCTGAGATGGATGTGGATCAGAGGAAGCACAAAACGCAATACAAAGGGAGAAGTAGTACGAATTTGCGGGCTGCAGACCGATATCAATTCCATAAAAAACGATGAACTGCAGCAGAAAAAACTTCTTCATGAATACCGTTTCGCTCTGGCATCAGAAAAGTTGCTGATGGAGGAGCTGGACAAGAAAAACCGGGAGCTCACAGAATTATCGATAACCGATGGTTTGACCGGCCTCTTTAATCATCGATTCCTGCAGGACCGTTTCGATTTCGAACTAAAAAGGGTTCATCGCTATGGCGGAAATCTTTCCTGTATGTTGCTTGATATCGATCATTTTAAGAGGATAAACGATACCTGTGGTCATCAATTTGGGGATAGTGTTTTACGCCAGATCGCAAATATTATGAAAACAAGGTCCCGCGAAATAGATATCTGCGGAAGATATGGCGGTGAAGAATTCATGATAATTACCAACCTGAAAGCCGATGATGCGTTGCGTTACGCTACAAAGCTACACACTGCAATAGAGGAGCACCCTTTCAGAAATGGCCACAGCAACAACATAAAAGTAACTGTGAGTATCGGTATTGCAGAATACAGAAGTGATGTCAAAATCAAACAACAGTTGATTGAGCGGGCCGATAACGCGTTATATCAGGCAAAAAAAGATGGTCGCAATCTTATTCGGATCTGGAAAGAGGTGGAATGTCAGTGGGATAAGGCAATTGATCGAAGCGGGATAGAGGAGCTGAAGCAAAAATTCGAGCATATGTCAAAACAGATGCGAAATGCCTATATCGAATCAACCAATGCGCTGATTAAGGCGATAGATGCAAAGGATCCACTGGCAAGGGAGCATTCGCATAATGTTTCTGTTTATGCCACACAGATAGCCAGAGCACTGAAATTGAAGGACAATGAAATCGAGGTAATCTCCAGTGCCGCACTCCTGCATGATGTTGGCAAGATCAGCATCCGTGATGAGATACTTTCGAAAAAGGATAAATTAACTTTTGATGAGCTTCAGACCCTTAAGAGGCATCCTGAAATCGGTGTGAATATATTGCGGGAGCTGAAATTTCTGGAAAAAGAGTTACCCATTATTTTGCATCATCACGAAAGATATGATGGAGGGGGATATCCCCATGGGCTTAAAGGGAGGGAGATACCGCTTGGGTCACTGATCATTGCTGTGGCCGATTCGTTCGATGCAATGGTTTCAGGACGCAGCTATAAAAAAAAGATCTCCTGGAAAGCCGCTTTAGAAGAGTTGAAAAATGGATGTAACACACAATTTGGTCCAGAGGTGGTTGAGGCATTCTTGAAGGTTCAGAGATTAAAAAGAATGCAGCTTTAAAGGAAGTTAGGAATACACAATGAAAATTCGTATGAAGGAATATGAAAGCCTTGTCGAGCTGCTGATTGAGGGCAATGTCATGCAGGAAAATGTAGATGTTTTTAAAAACCGGCTTAATGATCTTATTGATAATGGCAAAATAAAAATCGTACTTAACTTTAAAGCTGCCAGCTATATAAGCAGTCTGTGCTTATCGGTTATTATAAGTGCTAAAAACCGATTATCCACTCTTAACGGAGATATAAAGATCATACAGGCTAATCAATTGATCTCCAACCTTTTTGAGATCACTAACCTAAATAAAAAGCTGGAGATACATAATACCCTGGAAGAGGCAAGCTCTGCGTTTTTAGAAAATGCCAGTTAGACAGGTTTAACAGAAAGAGAATTTTTCAGGTAAGTGGCCGGATAAGCTCTTCTACGGCATCGACTTTTTGTCTGAGGTCCTGGTCCTTTTGTATCTCTGATTCGATTTTTTTAAAACTATGTATGACTGTGGAATAATCACGGCCTCCAAAATCCAACCCGATAGATCGCAGGGACTGTTTGGTCCACTTTTTGCAAAGATACATGGCAACAGAACGGGGTAGGGCGACATCCCGTTTTCTGGTGTGAGCTGAAAGTTGATTCGGACTGATCCCAAAAGTTTCAGCCACTTTTTGCTGTATAAAAGCCACAGATATTCTTTCCTCTTTTCTGGAAACAGCATCTCCCCAGAGTTCTTTGGCGACCTCCAGAGTGATATCTCTACCGGTAAAGGAGGAGGATGCAATGAGTTTGATCAGGGTTCCTTCAAGCTCTCTAACATTAGATGTGATGTGTCCGGCAATAAACTGAACGACTTCATCTGGTAGATTCAGGCCGTCTATTTCCGCTTTTTTGCGCAAGATTGCCATACGGGTTTCCAGATTTGGCGGCTGGATATCGGTAATCAGCCCCCCCATGAAACGGTTAATTATGTGTTCCATCATGTCTGGTATCTTATCGGGTTGCCGGTCCGAGGATAAAACAATCTGCTTGTTTTCCAGGAAAATTCTGTTGAAAATTCTAAAAAATTCTTTCTGAGTACCCGGTTTGCCGCTAAAAAACTGTATGTCATCAATCAAAAGCAGATCTACATCGTTGAATTTGCGGTAAAATGAGGTGGAATCTTTTTTGTTGATCACGTAATTGATATATTGATTGGTAAATTCTTCACTTGTCAAATAGATGACTTTATCAGCGGTTCCTTCGTTCTGGGCAAACTGACCGATTGCCTGAAGAAGGTGAGTTTTTCCCAGTCCTGTGCCCCCATAGATTATCAAAGGATTGAAAGAAGTTTTTCCGGGCGCTTCCGCAACAGCCAACGAAGCTGCATGAGCCATCCGGTTTCCATCTCCTACAATAAACTTATTAAAGGTATAATTTGGATGGAACTGTTCGGGGCTTTGGGCTCTCTGGGGAATCTTTCGGGATTTCGCCTCTTCAATTTCCCTAGATAGCGGCTGGACAATCTTCCAGTCTTTTTCTACCGGTTTAAAACAAATAACAGAGAATTTCAGGTCTGCTTCTCTGAGTGTTTCTTCGATAAGAGTTAAAAAATGCTCTTCTATAAAATCTGCAAAAAACTGATTGGGTACCAGAATGTTGGCTGTGCCATCAATTGTGATCTGAAGTTCAGTTGTTTTGAACCAGGTCTCGAAACTGGCAGGTCCGATTTTTTCCATAATATTTCCCAGACACTTCTGCCAGGGAGAAGTAATTGAGAAATCATGAGATAAGTTGTTCGCCAACATGTTATCCACATTTCCTTAAAATGACAAATGGTTGTGTGAAACGGATACATAACAACAATTGAGCAGTTTAGTCCGTAAGCGGGGTAGAACGTTTAAGATACTGAATGTGAAGTGTTTATACAACTTGACAGGTCCTATGTTCTGCAACGTCCAGGAGGTTGTTCATATGTTATTAACAAACTCTCCACTATTTATCCACACTAAGTTATCCACATATCAAAACGAAGTCGTTGCTCGTGCCATCAATATAATTTTCCTATGTGGAAACTCAAAGGAAAAATTAGGGAATTGTTAAAAAACATAAGACAAATAATAAAAAGCGGCAGGCAGGAGAGCCATATGTAGAACACTTAAAAAGTCAAGTTAATTGTGAAACAGTAAAAGGAGTGAAAAAATCACTGTAAGAATCTTCCCTTCATAAGACTGGGAAAACCAACAAGTGTTTATCAATAAAAAAAGTAACTACTCAGGTATCTGAGTAGCAAAAAATATAATAATAATACCAAATCGGAAAAAATAGTAACTCTATAAATATCAAAATAAATCTAATCAGAAGTAAAAAGCACTTTTGGGCTTATCTGATTAGATATTCTATTTCTGATTCTACTCTTATTGTTTCTGATTTTTATTTGTTTCAAGAGCTGAGTAGTTACTAAAAAAATCTCTTCAACACAAACTTCTGTTAGTTGATTTCTTGGGTAGAATACTTCTGTGGTTTAGGAGCTTTGGCTGGCTTGCTTCTGCGACCAGATAACCGAATGGGGACCTTTAAGCCCTCAACTTCCAGTCCATCGATAACCAGGGCTGCATTTTTCAGCTCATTTTGCAAGGTTTTCAATTTTTGGCTCCAGATTAAAAGGTCGGGATTTTTGAACTGCTCAGTAGCAAGCACAGAGCGTTCTGAAATCGATTTCAACTGGTTTACCAGTAGACTACTCTGTACAATGAGGTTTTCAACTTTATTCATAAATGAAGGCAGTATTTTAGAGATATTCATAGTAACATCTGTAGTTTTTTTTAAAAACCCCACTATGGAGTCCAGCTTTTGTTCTGCTTCTGTTTGAAGAGTTTCAGTTATAGAGGAGATAGAAGTGCTCAGGGAATCAAATGTTTCCAGACCTTGCCAAAAATCTGTTATAAGAGATTTATTCTCGATGGTTCCATTTTTCAGCCTGTCCATAAGTACTGATAATTGATCTACTTTGGAGCGAAGTTTGTCAATGTAGCTGATTGCCTCTGCTGGTCCGATACAGAAAGTCCCAAGGAGAGTGTCTGTGGAAAATAGAACACCGGAAGCTGCAGTACCGGGTTCTATTTCCAGGTAACGGTCTCCCATAATTCCTTTAGGAATAACTGATACAGTATAATCATTATAAAAAGACAGTTTCTCTCTGATCTCGATTGTTGCGAACACTTTTTGATTAGCGTTAACAATATGGCGAACCTGACCAATCTCTACCCCTTTTATATAAACCGGATCCTGGAAATTAAGAAAGCTTACACTGTTAATGGGAGCAAATTCTATTACGTAGGAATGGACCGGTAGCACTGTTTTCCATAACAGGAAGGAAACCGGCAAAATAAGGAATATAATCAGAGCAGAAATTACGATGTAACCAAGCACGCGATCAGTCATATTTTATTTATAGCATTTCCTTGTTTTCCACGGCGCTATTACATCACTGTCTTTGGATTTTTTTAATATTTCCAAGATCACCGGGAACTCATTGTACTCAGGAAATATAATTTGGGAGTCGGCAGATTATCATTATTTAAAGGGTTTGCTGGTTAAACCAGAATTTGATCTTTTTTTTGTTCCAAAACACAAGTTTGGGCATCGGTTAGAGCTACCGATGTATTTTTAAACCATGATAAATCTCAAAGAAAAAGCGCTGTGCCATGTTTTCATCATTGTCGTTTTTTTCCTGACTGCTGGAAGTTACGGGGAACCGATAGTAATAAAAGGTTTTTCGGTAAAGGAACTATTAGGAACACCAATTGAGAAGATACGTTTTTGCACCCGGGATTATCAGCCAGTGGTTTTTCAGATAGATGAGGTGACTGTTGATGGGGAGTATGTGTGTTCTCAGGGAGAAAAACCAAACAGTGATTCTGGTAATGGAATACTTGATTCTCTGGATGAATTGGTGTTTTTGTGGGAAGACTGTCAGCCACTAAGTGAGGTGGACAGTTCCGGTTTGGAAGATAACCTGGTCGGGCTCAGAGTAACTCGGGCAAAAGAGATCCGGGAGATTTATATATGCAAAGATGGATCAGTTCCTGTTTCATCCAAATGTTACATGTATTATGACCATGGGACTAGAATGCTTAGAACACCATGGTATTATGCAGAGTTTGGTTTGGACCGGTTCCATTTTGTCAAAGCTGGAGTTAAGAAGGGAGATGGCGATAGATACATTGATCTTACCAATGAACTGCGGATCGAAATTCTGCTGAGGGCTTTATGGGGTCTGATTCCGATTCGCTATAGTGAAGATAATATGGTTTGTCTGGTAAAGAGATTCAAGACCGGGCCGCTTCGACTCATCCGCAGAGGTGATTTTCATCTTAATCTGGGGTTAGGATTGCGCGGCAGTCGTGCGGTTGTTAATCAGATCTGTTATCCCCAGATTATTAAAGTTCCGGTTTATGTTCATGCACCTGTTCGTTTTGGATCATTTTTTCGTGATGCATATATTGAGATGACTCCGGTTCTTAAAGATGCGCCCGGTTTCTGCTTCAGGATCCCTTCCGCAGATTTTTCAAGAAAAGTCAGCGGAGGGCAGCAATCAGACACGATGATCTATCTTATGCCCAATAATGAGTTTATGGCAGTCAGCAATGATAATATGGGGTATGGATGGGTTTTAAAAGCAGATATTGCAGATCAGTACCTTAAAAACAGCAGCTTTATTTACAGAAAACCTTCTTTGCGCCAGGGTTCTGCTGATTGTGGTTTCAGGTTAAACATTCATAATCTGCCAAAAGGCTATTATGAAATTACTAACTGGATATTTTTTCAGTCTGGTAATTTTGCCGGCTTTAAAGATGAGTTTAAATCGGTTCTGGAACCGGCTATTGTTTCCACACACAATGGTAGTAATCCAAACGAGCTTGGCGCCTCCAGTGTTTATAAAAACAGCTCAGACTGAAAAAATTTTCCACTTTAGCCAGACAGTTTATTTTGGAATAATCAAACTCGGGAATAATTTTGTTTGACTTCCCAGCTTACTTCAGAGTATCATGATTGTAGATGTTTCAATGAGCTTCTTATTTTATGTTAAGTAATGATTTTCAGACAGATAAGTTTTAATAATTTACAATTCAGACAATTATCAAGCGGAGGTGTATACAGATGAACAATCGGGTACCTCAAAAGAAACCGTTGTCTCAGCCAATGCAACACTCCGCGAAGAAATTCCGTACTAGTGATCAGGAGAAAGTGCTCTCCCTTAGCGAGCTTTGTAAACTGGTCATTTCATGCACCTATCCCTATGAGGATCTTGCTGAGCAGATTGAAGACAGGGCTTATGAGGAATCAGAGCAGGGAAAATCTGAACATGCACTGAAAACCCTCAAGAAGATTACTGCTTTTTTTGAAAAGCTTAAATATAAAAATGAAGAGATCACTCGGGATCTGGCTGATGTTTATCTGTTGATCGGGCAGATATACCAATATTTCGACAATCTGGAGGAGAGCATAAACTGGCTTTCCAAGGCAATAGTGGCCGATGATAAGTATTCGGTTCCCTACCATAGCTGTGCGATTTCCTATCTGAAGCTGGGAAGACATGCTGATGCGATCCGCTGCCTTGAGCAGGAGATACTATTGTCTCCGGGAAATTATTACTCCTACCTTGCTCTGGCTGATATCTATAAAGAGTTGAATATGAAAAAAATGCTCGAAAGCACATTAAAACGACTCCTTGAGAGGGATCAGGGCAACATTCAGGGATTACATCGGCTTATAACCTATTATGAGCAGTCTAACCCTGCGGTGGAAGTGCAAATGCTTAGACGGCGTCTGCTGGGAGCAAAAAGCCAATTTAATCGCACCGAGATGCTTATCCGTGCGTATCATCTTTGTAAGGAAAAACGCTACCAGGATGTTCTGGATTTTGTTGAGCAGTGGCACCGTAATATGCCGCAGATAAGCACAATCTATTTGATTAAGGCTCATGTTTTTGGAGTGCTGGGGCAGTATACCAGAAAACGACTGGAGCTGGCTGAGTTTAAAGAGAAATGCCTGGATAAAATTGAGAGTATGCTGCCTGAATTGCAGGAATTTGGTTTAATATTTGGCAAAAATGCTCAAAAACGATTATCTCATCGTCTTAATTTCATTGCTTACTGACGAATCGTGCATCAATATTGCAACCATTCCACGAGTTACTAACAAGAAAGCACTGGCTCTGATCAGTGGAGTAAGTGAATTATCGTCTTTGGCGTTAGTGGTTTGATTTCATTAAGTCACTGATTTGTAAGCCCTTTTAATACTGTTTGTTTTCTGTGGAACTGATGAAATTCAGCCCACAACCACTTTGGTATGTAGTATCTTTTATCATTCAGTTGCGTTATTGATGATGATCTAGTTAGGTGTTTCATCACTTACTGACGAATCGAGCATTCCATATTGCAACTTTTTTTAGGGATAACAATAAGAAACCGCTTGCTATTAAACAGTGGAGTAAGATAGGCTAATTAGAACAAAAAACATTTTTTAAGTTTTCTGTCGTTGGCTCTGATTACGCATCACAGCGGCTAAAATAAAAACAAAGTGACAGTGCTTTGTATTCGTAACCGCTAACAGGAGCAGCAGCGACAAAAATAAGAATAACCGCCTCCGGTGGTAGTAATTTGACTGCAATTATAGCTTTTAAGTAGCATTCGATAAGGGTTCTGTTCTGGTTTTGAACATCCTCCAGTAAAGACCTGGTTTGTATTGACAACAAAAGAGCCAATTAAAAAAGAGGTTCCTTGCGATCTAAAAAATTGTTCAACTTAGTATTAATCTGTTTCATTCTGACCTTTTTCAATGGCTGCTATCTGATAAAGCAAGGAACTTATCTTATCAGATATAATTCAAGTGCCAGGCCCATAAAAGTCATTCTGGAAGATCCTGATACTGGGGAAAAAATCCGCTCCTTCCTGAAGCTTGCTCAGGAGATACGGGCCTTTGCTATTGATTCTGTCGGTCTGGTAAATAATCGCAACTATTCCCGTATGGTGGAAGTTAACAACGATTACATTGCAGTCTTTGTATCTGCAGCAGAGAAGTTGAGCTTTAAACAGTATAAGTGGTGCTTTCCAATACTGGGATGTATTCCCTATAAAGGATTTTTCGAACTCGAAGATGCAAAGAAGGAAGCGGGAAGACTTTCCAAAGCTGGTTACGATGTTGATATAAGTAAAGTGAGTGCTTTCAGTACACTGGGAATTTTTTCTGATCCCCTTTACAGTTATATGGCTGATTATAAAGTGTTTTCTCTGGCGTCGCTTATAATTCATGAACAGACCCATGCAACTATCTATTTAAAGGGACAAGCTCAGTTTAACGAGGAACTTGCTACGTATGTCGGAAACAGGGGGGCGCTGGAATTTGTAAAAAGCAAATATGGTAGAGATTCTGATGAATACCGCAATGCAACTTATGCTGCCAGAGATCGCCAGACATATAGCTCAATTATGAAAAAATTGGTTGAAGATCTTGACCAAATATATCAAAGCAATGACTCTACAAAATCAAAACTTGAAAAAAAACAGCAGACAATCGATACTTTCAGGCTCAATATGAAAAGTAATTATGACAGTATCTTTGAAACCCCAAATTACCGTAACATCGGATCGATGCCTATAAACAATGCTTCTCTTGCAGTGTGGATGACATACACATTCGATGTGGATCTGTTCGAACAGCTTTACATAAAAAAGGGAAGCAGTCTGAAGGGCCTGATGGATTACATCGGAACATTAAAGAAACTTAAGGGAGATCCAAAAGTCCACATCAGAGAATTTCTGTAGAAGAATCAGGCTCTTCTGTGCACAACAGATGATTATTCTTGAGGCTGCATCAGAATTCTTCAAGTAATAAAGAAAAGAAATAAAGGAGAAATATTGTGACTTTAAGATGGATTCTAATTTTCACTTTTACATTCGTGTCTGTATCCGTCGTTTCTGGTTCACAAAAACGACTGCTTGACAGCGCCTGGACAATGCTTCTTGACAATGAGCCTCTTGTGGCACGAGAGGTTTTCCGCAAAGTGGCAGGTGACAAGGAACTCAAAATAAAAGCTCAGGCTTATCGAGGTCTTGGAGTGGTGGAGTCGTTTCTGGGAAACAACAGCATTGCCAGCCTCTGTTTTATTGATGCTTATCGCAGTGACAAGGATCTGTTGAGGTTTTCAGCAAGACCTGATTTTTACCTTTCAGAAAAAAAAAGTGGAAATCCGGAGTATAAAAAACGGGCTGAGGTTCTGTTTAATCTTGCAGCAGAAAAGGGCTTATTCAATGGATGGTATCAGGATGCTCTTTTGCAGAGATATTTGAATGAGGGGGAGCTTAAAAAGGCACAAAAAATGTGCAGAAAAATGGGAGCAATCACCAACTGGCAGTTTATCGGGCCCTTTGAGAATGTTTCTAACTGCGGCCTTTTCAAAAAGTACCCGCCAGAAACACAGAGAGACTACAGCAGAGAATATGAGGGGAAAAATGGCAATTCTGTAAGATGGCACAAGCTGGAGGCGTTAACCCCGAATGGGTGGATATTTATAAAAAATCATGGAACAGAAGAAAACGCGTTGTACTATTTTAATTGTATAATATCCAGCCCCCAGACTCAGGAAGTAGTTCTTTCCTTCGGGGCATCCGGTGCATTTGAGGTCTTTCTCAATGGTAATACTGTACTTCTGGACTCGGTTTTCAGAAATACTGGTATAGATTCATATTTGCAGAAAGTCAAACTGAATAAAGGCCAAAACGATCTTCTGGTGAAAATCGGTCATGAAACGGTCTATCCGGGAAGTTCACTTTCCGGATATTCCAATTTTATGCTGCGATTCTTGGACAAGTCCTACAGTCCGCTAACCAATATCGAGACTATTACAAAATTCTCTTCCTATAAAACTGATTCTACAGTGTACCGCAATCTTGCTCCTTCACCTGTGCTTGACTCAATAAGCAATGTCCTTAAAAAAACGCTGAAACAGGATAGCACCAATTTTGATGAACTTTTTTCTCTGGTTGCACTCTTTAATATTTATGAACGTACCAATGAGGCTCAGATAATTGTGCAACAGTGCCTGAAGAAATATCCAAACAGCTCTATACTTCATTCTCTTCTTGCAGAATCTCTGCTCAGGGCAAAAAAAAGCACTGAATACGAGGTCACCATGAAGAAGGCCTTTGATTTGTGCAAACTCAACCGCTCTGCATGGGAGAGACAATTAAGATTAGAGATGTCAAAAGGCAACCCGCGATCCTTAACTGACTTCATAAACAGTTCTGCTGAAGAGTTTAAAAAAACTCCACAGGCAATTATTGCGTATCTGACTGCTGCTATTCAACAGAAAAACGGTTCAGAAATTATCAATCGCATGGCAGAACTGGAAACTTTTCATGGAGATGATCCTGAAGTGATGAACCTGCTGGTAAATTTCTATGTATCTCAGGGCAATTTGAAGAAAGCTTCACACCTGCTCTCAGATTATACTTCAGTTCATCGTACTGCCACTGATGCCTTTAATCAGTCAGCGCAACTGGAAATTAAACAGGGAAATTTAAAAAAAGGAATAGAAGAATATCTAAAAGCAATTAAATACAATCCATCGGCACCGGCTCCATATCTGCAGTTAAGCAATATTTATTATAACCAGAAAAGATATTCCGAAGCGCTTTTATGGGTGGATAAATGCCTAAAGATAATTCCCGGTAGTTCTCTGGCTTTAAATCTCAAAGGTAATATTCTAGCTTCTCTTAATAGAAAAGAAGAAGCCATTGAGACATTTCTGCAGGCGGTAAAATATACATCTGATGATTTTACTGCCTGGGAGAGTATACGAGAACTGAGAAAACAGAAGAGCTTTGAACAAATGACACCTCTGCCGGATATCGATTCATTGATAGGTGTTTCTGCTCAATGGATCAAGACTGTACCAGAGAAAGCAGCACTTATCTCTTACATAGAGGATGCCTATCTGTACCCGAGCCGCTGCTCGGCTAGCAGAGTGTTTTTTGTGATCCATCTTCCCAATCAGAATCAGATCGATCTATGGAAAGAATATCAGATACCATATAATCCCACTTACCAGCAGTTGAACATTGAAAGAGCTGTTAGTCGTAAAAAAGATGGTTCTGAAATATCAGCCGATTATCAATCAAGCTATGTGGTCTTTAAATCGCTTGAGCCGGGTGACTGCATAATTCTGGAATACAATCTCAAAGATTATTATGAAGGAGTAATGGCAGGAAAGGTTTACGGCAAACAGGAGTTTTATCAGGGACTTCCATCTTTTGACAGAAGGATAAGGCTTGTTTCTCCTTCTGAAGATACTATCCCTTTCAAAGTTATTGGTGATTCGATAAAGGTAGAGACCCGGAAAGATCAGGATTACAGAATCACTACCATTAGTTCCAATCCTTATACATCTGATAATATCGAATCGTTCAGTCCTGTTGATTACCCTTCCTATCCTAAAGTGATCTATTCCAACCTCAATGATTGGGGACAGATAAGTGACTGGTATTATGAACTGAGCCGTCATAAGCAGAATCAGACTATTGAATTGAAAAATCTTGCTGATTCTCTTTTCAACAACACCACCAGTGATTGGGAGAAGGCAGTAAGAATTCATGAATTCATAACCAGAAATGTTAACTACAGCTTTGTGCCGTTTAGACAGTCCGGATGGGTACCTCAGGCAGCAAAAGATGTGCTTGCTACACGTATTGGAGATTGTAAAGACATGGCATCATTAGGGAAATGTCTTATGGATATTGCAGGTATAAAATCCTGGCTGGTACTGGTTAATACCGGAATTCACCACTTCACAGATCATGCTTTTGTTGGTCCTAATTTCGACCATTGTATTCTTCAGTTTGAAACCGGAGATAAAACTACATTTGTTGATTTTACCGATAGAAACACTGCACTTGGAAGGCTACCATCGGCAGACCAGGGAGCGATGGCTCTGGTGATAAAACCGGGAAACAGAGAAATTTCCATATTACCCATTGACATGCCGGAGAACCGGCTGATTCGCAGAGACATTCACATGCAGCTTGATAGCAATGGTACCCTCAAACAAACTGCCAGAACAATCCGTCGGGGTGTTTTTGCTTCACAGTTGCGCTCCAATTACCGTTTCCAGAATGAGAGTGAACGCAAAACCGACCTGCATCGGGCAATAAGTATCGAGCATCCTGATGTTACCATCGATACGATGTGGTTTGATAATCTTGAAAGCGTAACTGATTCCATAGGTTTCACTTATTCCATTACTGCCAAAAATGCAGCTAATATTAATGGCTCCACTATCATTTACAGCTTAAAATTACCTGACATACTTGGTTCCGGATACTATCCTGTAGAGCAGAACCGTAAAAATCCGGTTGATCTGTCCTCCTCTTTTGTTGGAATAGTAAAACTGGAATCCGATGCCGAGCTGACTATACCAGAGAGCTGGAAACTGATAGATGAGCCGCAGGATGTTTCTATAAAAACTGACTTTATGGAATATTCGCTTCAGTTTAAACTGGAAAAAGGAAAAATAAGAATCTCCAGAAGGCTGACATGCAATTACAGCCGGATATTCGCAAATGATGAGTTTGCTCCAGAGCAGAATGCCTTGATGCGGGTTGCAAAGTCTGATGATGTAAAACTCATTTTTAACCGGAAATAAAAAGAAATGAAACTTCAGGCAGTAGTGTTTGATTTTGACGGTGTAATAATCGATACAGAAAAGGCCCGGTATGAAGCCATACAGGAGATTTTTGCCGGCTATGGACAAAAACTCCCTCTTCATGTCTGGATTAAAAGCGTTGGTCGCGCTGCTTATGCAATCGATCCTTTTGATTACCTGAGAAGTGTTACAGATGAAAAACTGGATTTAGACTTGCTAAAATCTATCCATAAAAAAATTGAGATCGATTTGGCTGATACACTTCCGCTTTTACCGGGAGTATCAGAAAGGATTCAAGAGGTCAAAAACAACGGGGGGCTTCTGGCAGTAGCATCCAGCTCCTCCAGAGCCTGGGTGGAAGGTCATCTGAAAAAAAGAGGCTTACTAAAGTACTTTAGTGCTATTGTGTGTAGAGATGATACAATCAGGCATAAACCAGATCCGGAGCCATACAGTACTGCTTTGAAATTACTGAAATGTTTGCCGGAAAACTCATTTGCAATTGAAGATTCCCCTCTGGGTATTGCATCTGCAAAAGCGGCTGGATTAAAATGCATTGCAGTAGGGTGCAGTCTGACCAGAGATCTGGATCTTAGTAATGCTCATTATGTTTTTAATACTCTTAGTGAGGTTTCATTTTCAGAGCTATGTAAGATCACACAATGAAAATACTTTACATCTCCAGTGAATATCCTCCGCAAACCGGTTTCGGAGGAATTGCCACCTACACCATGTATATGGCCGAAGCGATGGCCTCCATGGGACACCAGGTACATGTGCTTTGCCGCGCGATTGATAGAGAGATTCATTCTGTTCAAAATGGGGTAAATGTTCACAGAGTTAAATGCGGACCTTATCCTCTGCCAAATGGCTCAAAGTGGTATCTGTTGAGGTGGGTGTCCTATAAGATAATATTGCAATCTCTGAATCGTCTTGCATGGGCCAGAACTGTATTTAACGAACACATCAAATTAAGTGCAACCAACTCCTTTGATATTATAGAATATCCTGAATGTGGAGCAGAAGGGTATTATTTAACAACTAAGAAGCTGCCGATAGTTGTCCGACTTCACACACCCTGGTCGGTAGTGCGCCAATTGAATCAGATAAAAGAACACCCGCTTGATTGCTGGCTGCAAAAACATCTGGAACGGCGGTCGATTACACATGCCAAAGCGGTTACATCACCCAGTGGTGCATTAGCTTTAATGCTTCATAAAAGATGGCATATCCCAAAAGCGGTTGTATTTTCAAACCCTTTACCGGTGAATCTGTTTCAATCTGAGAAGACTGCTTCACAATGGATTTACACCGGAAGGCTGGAGTATAGAAAAGGGGTTCATCTTTTAGTAAAGGCATATCAGATGGTTTGTAAAACCCATGATCCTCCGCAATTGTGGCTTATTGGGAGAGGATTTGGAAAAATGCCGGATGGAAAACCTTATGAACAATATATTAAAGATCTGATCTCTGAATTCAAGCTTGAAGACAAAATCACTATAATTGCAGGGGTTAATCAATCTGAAATAGCCACTTATTTACAAGCCAGTTCAGTTGCTTTTTTCCCCTCTTTGTGGGAGAATCATCCCTACAGTTGCCTTGAGGCCATGGCTGCAAAGACTGCTGTTTGTGCTCCCGATTGCGGAGGCTTTCCGGAGATAATTGAGGACGGCAAGAGCGGTGTTCTATTTAACAGCAACGATTCTTCTTCGCTTGCAGAGAAGATGAAATGGCTCATAGAGAACAAAGAAGCCGCATTGAAACTGGCAATACAGGCTCAAAAGCATATCATTGATAATTTTGATCCTGCACAGATATGCAAAAGAGCACTGCAAGTTTACGAAAGCATTTCTATTGAGGCGTGATCAATCGGACTGAGCACCAGCTCCTGTATATTCTTCTTTCTCTTCACGCATATGAAGATCATTAAAAAGGATATTTGCTTCTGCGGCTGTGGCAGGGCGAAATTTTACCAGTTTTTCCAGTTCGATTGAAGGTAAGCCCTGTTCGAGAGCTTTCTTATATTCATCAGAGAAAAATAGATCAACAGAATCAAAGGCGGGGGTGCCATTAAAACGAATGGCCATTAAAGTGTTGATCTCTTTCATGTGCAGAGGTCGGTTCATAACCGATTGTCTGGCTTTTTCAATTCTGGCATACTGTTTAGGAAAAATAGACTTTGCGAAAGAATCTGACATACTCACCTCTTTTATGGAAAAAAAATTTCTAATCGGGTTTAATAACAAAAATATACAAAAACACCCTTTTTGCTCAAGTGCTTGTTTTTGCAGGTTGCCCGACGACAAATCTAAGCAGCCCGACGATATTATACGGTTCTGATGGAAGGCTTTGGTAATCCAGAATGCTCTTGAGTGGTTCAAAGGTAATCAAGTAAACAGGCAAATCACGGTTCAGAACATTGTTTTGGGGCAGGTGGCAATTAAGAAGTGTCTGAACCTTTGATTGGAAGGATAATTGGATTACTTGGTCAGGAAAGCGGAGCAGGTATAATTATGTGTTGGTCGTATTCTCTGGCGTATCAGAACCCTGGCAATTAATGTATGTTGGCAATAATAAGCCGGGCAGATGAATGGCTTAAACCCGAACAGAGTGGTTTGTAGCTCTCACGAGGTGATCCGGTTGTGGTGGTGGTGAGGTAAAGACCTCCGAATCACCCAACCTCTGAGCCCGTAAGACCTCTAAATGCCTAACACTCTATAAGTTTCCCAGCACCTTGCTGACTGTCTCCAGTAATCTGCTCCTGTAAAAGGGCTTCTGTATAAACATCTGTGCTCCATTATTAAGCAAAGCTCTGATAGCTCCATTAATGCTGTAACCTGACACCAGGATTACCCTAATCCCGGGTTTAATAGAACTGAGCGAATGGTACACTGCGGAACCATCCGGCTCTGGCATCATCATGTCAAGAATAACCAGAGAAATTACAGGATGATGTTTTCTAAAAAATGAAAGAGCAGCTATACTGTCATTAAAAGCTGTCACTTTATAACCGGCATTTCTGAGGTGTTCGGAAGTAATTGTTGCGACTGACTTTTCATCATCTATGATAAGAATATGTTTAGAGGCTGAAGTATTGTGACCCGATGGTGTTTTCGCTTTAAATTTATCTTGCTCTTTGGTTACTGTTTGTTCATTTAATTCTATATAAGGGAAATAGAGTCTGAAAGTTGTACCTTTTGAGGGTTTACTGATAACGTTTATGGCTCCACCGTGGGATTTCATGGTACCGTATACTGCAGACAACCCCATTCCGGTTCCCTCTCCCATCTTTTTGGTTGTGAAAAAAGGCTCATAAATGTGTTCAAGTGTGGTTGAATTCATCCCAATTCCACTATCTGCAATTACAATTTCTACATACGATCCTGGTGATGGTTCGCAGGTGTATTGCTGAGAGTCAAGTATGTCCAGATTAACAACTTGCGTGCTGATAGAGAGCGTGCCACCGTTAGGCATCGCATCTCGCGCATTTACCGCCAGATTAAGAAGTGCACTCTGAATTTGCGCTGGATCACCCTCAGTTATGCAAGGGGTGGTTTGGAGGTTGGTTGTAATTTTTATATTTGGATTTATAGTGTGCTTAAGAATTGAGATAACTTCTTCAATAATCTGATGTAGATCGATTAAAACGGTCTGGTGTTGCCCTTTTCTGGAAAAAGCCAGTAATTGGGCAATAAGATCTGCAGAACGTCTTCCCAGGGTGATGATTTCTGTTGCCAGTTTGCCAAGCTGCTTATCGGCAATCTCTGACTGTAGCAGCTCAGCATTACCAATGATGCCGCAGAGCATATTGTTGAAATCGTGTGCAACACCACCTGCCAATTGGCCGATGGCATCCATTTTCTGGGACTGGACAAGCTGGTTACGCAATTTTTCCTTCTCGGCTTCTGCTCTTTTAAGCTCTGCAATAGTGTACTCGAGTTCAGACACATATTGTTGGCCAGCCTGATAAAGTCTGGCGTTTTTTACTGCCAGGGCGGCAAAATTTGCAAGGGTGTGAGAGAGATCAGTCTCAGAATCAGAAATATGGTGGACTAAACCTATAGAACCGACAATGAGTGCTCCCATTACTTCTGTTTCGGCTATTAGAGGAAGAAAGAGCAGCGTCCTGACATTGCGCATCTTACATATCGATTCTTCGGCAGGTGAAATTGAAACGTCAAAAACATCTGGAATCAAAACTGGTGCTGAAGTATCAATTGATTTGCACATGTAGGGATAGTCTTTGAGCCGTGCATAACGCAGTTCATCAGGAAAACCTGATGGCAGAGGCGGGGTAGTGTTGCTAAGGCGCAAATTCTCGTCTTGCAGAAGGTAAACGGCCGCGGAGTCCAGGCCTGTTAAGGAGGCTACTCCTTCAACGGTCGCCTGAAGAATATCATCGAGGTCAAGAGAAATAACAAGCCTTCTACTCAATTCGAACAGCTTGCGCAACCCTTGCTCTTCACTTTTAGCAGTTGGTAGGTTTTCCTGCATTCTTACTCCATCATTACTTGACTGAAACTGTTAGGCAGATAAAAAAAAGCCTATATATCACTTATTTGAAAAACAGCATTTTTACTTTAAAACGCGCAACTTTAACAGGAATACATTAGTTAGGTAATATAATTTCCAATATATAATGAGGCTATGGTATCGGTTGATTAAACCAAAAAAGTATTGAAAACTACTCAGATCACCTGAAATTGTGGCAGACCGCTTTCTGCCAGTAATTTTAAATTGTATTGGATACTTGCACGCCAGACCAGAAACAGAGAACAATTCTCT
Source organism: Fibrobacterota bacterium (assembly GCA_023412475.1). GTDB lineage: Bacteria > Fibrobacterota > Chitinivibrionia > Chitinivibrionales > Chitinispirillaceae > JAAYPC01. Next base: position 29,264 of record JAEYNR010000093.1, read on the forward strand.
TTGTTTATCAGCAGAGTTTGAAGAACCGGGGCCAGTTCCACTGGTGAATTGTTGATAATAAGAGTTATTACTGGTTTTTCATTGGGGAGGTCGAATTCAAAAACCGGCTTTTGGGGATCCATATAGATAAGTTTTACGTGCTCATCGCCCAGAAGAAGGTGATTGCAGAGACCTTCGGCTGCACCCTGGAAGAAGCAGAAGTCCAGTACTTGCGGAGGGAGATTTGTCTTGTCGCTACCATCAGGAGAGTGGCAAGAAGGAGGGGTGGTTGCGGCGAATGAAAATCTGGGAAAGAATCCGGGCTTTGTCCATCCAAAGTTCACTGGTTTTGGAGCCTTTTTCCAGTCGTCAAACTTGCGCACAAACAGCTCATGTGGTTGAAGAGGGCGCTCTGGGTCTTCGAGACTGGGAACCAGGATCTCAGAATAATTTTCAAATCTTCCTTTAAGGTAGAATCCTTTGCCAAGCGGATTTGGCGGGTAGGGCAGGCAGATGCCATCTTTGGATTTAGCAATACCTCCATAAGCATTAGACCAGCCAAGCTCTTTTTGTTGATAGGGAATCGGATCGGTAAATTGTACACCTCTAATCAGCCCTGACTTAACATGCCTCTCTCCGAATACTCTTATCTTCTTTTGAACCGGACCGATCTGAACCTCACAATCAAGATAGAATGCTTTTTTCCCTTTTGGGGAATATGCATTTGAGAGTACTACGATGTCGGTATTTTGTTTGTAGGGGACCAGATCGGATTCTTCAAGAATTTCACAATTAAGGGGATCTGCAGGATCGACATAGATTTCAGAGGTGTTAAGAGGGGGTTGTTTTGGGGTCGGGGCAATCTGGTTAGGACAAATGATGTAGGTTTTTTTAGCCAGCACCGATAATATCGGTTTGTTATCGGGACTGAAACCGGGAATCATGGTGGTTTGCCAATTCAAAATCGTTTCCTCCCTTCAAAAAGAATGTACAAATTGAATCGGAAGATTATCGTTTTTTACGCGTCAGTTTTCTATTGCTATACGGATGGTACTACGCGTGGGCTTGTTTTTCCACCGATTAAGCTCCACACTTAGCAATTCATAATTTATTTACCCTTTACTCTTAATTCTATATTCGATATTTTTTATCAACTATTAATTGTAACCTGTTCGTTATCGAGTGTCATTAATTCACCTACCTTTGGCATCTCTACTGCTTCTTTTGAATACAATAGTATAGCTGTATCGATAAGGGCCAGATGGCTGTATGCCTGTGGGAAATTTCCAAGCAAACGTCCGGTTGTAATGTCAATATCCTCACTGAAAAGTCCCAGATGATTGGAGTGGGAGAGGAGTTTTTCGAACATCGCCATGGCTTTTTCTTTTTCACCTGTTTTGAATATAGCCGCAATCATCCAGAAAGAGCACAGTGTGAAGGAGGATTCTGGTTTGCCAAAATCATCATCGTTACGGTAGCGAAAGGTGAATCCATTTTTGCATAGTCGTTCTTCAGTTTTTCTTACAGTGCTTATATAGCGGGGATCATCAGCGCTAATAAAACCATAGAATTCCATCAGGAGATTGGATGCATCCACGTAATTGCTGCCATAATACTGTGTAAATGACTGCATCTGTTCGCTCCATCCTCTGTCCAGAATATCTTTACCTATTTCATCTCTGGTATTATTCCACAAATCAATGTAGTTGGATTTCCCCAGAAGTGAAGCTATACTGGCAGCTCTATCCATTGCCATCCAGCACAGAAGTTTGGAAAATGTAAAATGCTGAATATGGCTGCGGTATTCCCAGATGCCTCTGTCGGGTTCGGCCCATGATGTGGAAACGGTTTTTGCAATAGAACGCACAACAGTCCACAAGCTTTCTTTTGTCTGTGAATCGCAGGGGAAAGTCTGCAGGAAAATATTGATTACATCCAGTAACACTCCATAGATATCATTCTGTTTCTGGTTATATGCGGCATTTCCAATGCGCACAGGTGAGGAATTCATATATCCACTGAGGTGGTTTAATATGTGTTCGGTAAGTTTCTTTTCCCCTCTGATTCCATACATGATCTGGATTTTTTCATCTTTGAATGGAATGATATTTAAAATAAACTGCATGAATCTTTTAGCAGCATTCATATGTCCCATTCTGGCCAGTACTGATATAGTCATGGATGCATCTCTTATCCAGCAAAAGCGATAATCCCAGTTTCTTTCTGAGCCAATCGATTCTGGCAAAGAGGTTGTTGCTGCGGCAAGTATTGCACCGGTGGGTTGAAATGTGAGCAGTTTGAGAACCAGCAGGGATCGAATCACCTCTTTATTGTAAGGAGTCTGGGGGTAGGTAGATCTGGCCGCCCATCTCATCCAGTAGGCTCTGGTTAATTGATATTCCAGGTTGATGAAATCGATATTAATATTTGGAAGTTTCTCGTTGTAGCTTAGTAGAAAATAGCTGTCTTCGGTTAAGGTTACCGGTTCAGCGGCAATTACTTTGTTCAGATCCAGATTAGAGTAGAGATAAAGGGATTCATAAGTACCATCTGTGGAAAAGCTTTTGGCAAAAGAGTCATGAATTCTGGTGATTGTTTTAGATGCCCCATAATTCATCGCAGGGTTGAATTTAAAGCTGACTACCGGAGAACCGCTTTTTATTCTGATAAAACGGATCATATCAGGTGGGTAATGGTAACCGCCCTCATCGTATTTGTACCTTGGCATGAAATCGATAAGCTCAAATATGGCCGTCTCAGTTACAAACGTAGTGAGCAGTATATTGGTGTTGGGCATATAATTTTGGTCGATGCTTACAAGATTCTGGGGTGTCAGTTCAAAGCTGCCACCGATTTTTTGATCAAGAATGGATGCAAAGATTGAATGGGAGTCAAAATGTGGAAGACAGAGCCACTCAACAGCTCCTTTTTTAGAGATTAGTGCAGCAGTTGAACAATTGCCAATAATTCCGTAATCGAGATTATTCAAGATAGTTACCAATCCTTTCTACTAACTGATCTGATGAGTGCAAGACACTGAGCTGTTTAAGCAGTTCTCTTACCTGGTAAACAGAGTCCAGGAAAAATTTAGCCTTTGATGAGCCAATACCAACTTTAATCGAGAAAGCATCTTCTGGTAAGCTGGCAAAAAGATCTTCATCTGTCACATCATCACCGATTGCAATAACCAGATCGTAATCATCTTTTTCTATCTGTTTCAGGGCAAAATCACCTTTATTTATTCCGGCATTTTTAATCTCAATCACCTTTTTACCTTCCATGACGCACAGGTTGAGATTCGATACCTGGTGAATCAAAGAATCTGTAAGTTCACGAACCCGAATAGATGCCAGCTCCGGATCGGCATTTCTGAAATGGAAAGCCAGAGAATAGTTCTTCTCTTCAAGAACGGCTCCCGGAGTTCTGTCTGCATAAAGCTCAAGAACCGGTTTAAGCTTTTCTTTCCAGGTATTTTGTATGAAGTTTATGGTCTGCCATTTCTCTTGAGGTTCCTTTATCCAGACACCGTGTTCAGCACATAAGGTAAGATTTGTGTTTCCTAAATATTTGTCCATGAATTCTTTGTCTCTTCCACTGACAATAGCTACAGTGAATTCTTTTACATCTTGGAGCGTTTGAAGAATGGAGAGTATTTCACTGTCCGGGATAGCTTTTTCCGGATGATTAGTGATTGGGACAATGGTTCCATCATAATCAAGCAGAAAAAGGGTTCGTCTGGATTTGGCCACTTTTGAGAGCAGTTCATTTCTTTGTGAAAGGGAAAGCTTTTCTGCCTGGATCTGGATTCTTTGATTTCCTGCCTGATTTAGTTTCCCCAGAAAATCAGAGGCCCAACGCTTGACATCATACCGGATTAACCGGTTTTGCATTAACTTCAGTCTGTTAATCTGCTCCTCTGGAGACATTTGAAGAGCAGTTTTAATGGCCTCAGCCATTTCATCGAGGTTGTTTGGATTTACGGTCAGTGCTTCACCCATTTCGCGGGCAGCTCCTGCCATTTCGCTGAGTATCAGCACTCCCGGATGATTATCTTTGGAAGCCACGAATTCCTTGGCTATAAGATTCATTCCATCTCTCAGTGGAGTAACAAGAGCAATATCGCATGTATTATAAAGGGCAACCAAGGTTGTAAAGGGTATTGACCTGTACATATTAAGCACTGGTGTCCAACCGATGACTCCATATTTGCCATTGATTCTTCCAATCAGTTCATCTATCTGACGTTTTAATTTGCGATATGAATCAACTGAAGCCCTGGAGGGGACTTCGACCAGAATAAGAGTCACCTTTTCTTTGAGCTGAGGATATTTTGTAAGTAGAAGGTCGTATGCTTCCAGCCTCTGCACTACACCTTTTGTGTAATCCAGTCTGTCGATTGAAAGAATAAGCGAAGTATTCCCGGTTTTTTCTCTGATTGAAAGTATTTGCTTTTTAACATCAGGATGACTGGTTGTATTATGAAAACGATCATAATCTATACCCATTGGGAAGACATCTGCCATAATCAGGCGATTCTGATAAGTAATCTGGGAGAATGATATATCACATCCCAGAATTCTTCTTGAACTGTTAAGAAAGTGCCTTATGTATTCAAAAGTATGAAATCCGATAAGATCAGCGCCCAGCAACCCTTCAAGAAGCTGTTTACGCCAGGGAAGAAGCCGGAAAATTTCAAATGAAGGAAACGGAATGTGAAGAAAGAAACCTATTGTTATATCTGTAATCTTCTCCCTGAGAAGAGCAGGTAAGAGCATGAGCTGGTAATCATGAATCCAGACCGTATCGCCAGCCTTAATGTTCTGCATGATGATAGCTGCGAATTTATGATTTACATTAACATAAGAGCTCCAGCAGTCAGCATCAAAGTTTACGTATTGTGGAAAGTAATGAAATAATGGCCAGATAGTCTTGTTTGAAAAACCATTGTAATACTTATCTATGTTATCGCGCGATAAAAAAACCGGAGCACAGTTTCTCTGCGCCAGTTTTTCCTGTATCTGTTTTTTCTCTTCAGAACTGGCATTCTCATGGTTGATCCCCGGCCAGCCGATCCATAAAGAGTTTCCCTTGTTGTAAACGGAATCAAGACCTGTGGCCAAGCCACCTGCGCTGTGATGGTATTGTAGTTCCCCCTTCCGTTTTTCTACAGTGACTGGAAGACGATTGGAAACAAGAATTATTCGCTCCATAAATACCACCATCGGTTAGGGTTAAACAGCTTTATATCTTACTTGCACTATAGAGTCGGGAACTCAGACGTGAGAATACTTCAAAATAAACATCGAATCAGGCTGTTTGAAGAGATCACAGGCATATTTAGCAAATATAGGAATTATGACCCTTAAAATGCAACGCTTTTTATGTATAGTCTCTTATTGCGTTACTTTTATTGTCTTGCCTGTCAAACCTTAAAGTAAATAAATAATGTAGAAATCCGGAACTTCATCAATCTTAAAGTCAAAAGTAAACAATGAAGTTAACCGATAACTAAAGAGATCGAAACTGCTCAACTGTTTTTATCGGCCTGGTACCTATGTCCTGACTGGTCCTCCTGAATTGAATCCCTTAATTCGAAATTCGATATTCGTTATTTCCTATTGGATGGTAGTGATTTGGAATTTAGAATTTTCTTCCGATTAAGTATTGTTTTAATATTGGTTCTTATTTTTTCCCATTAGACATTTTCACTCAATTTTTGTGATAGATCAAATAAGTTGTCATCTAAATTAGATGTCGATATTCCAGATTTTACGTATAAAAAATCCTATACCGAAAGTAACCGAGGCTACTCCAAGGCTTATCAGCGCCATCTCCAGAAAACGCTTGAGAAAGGGAAGTTCCATGGCTACAGAAACATAATAGGTGAAAAGTGCAATTATGATCATCACCGTCAGAAGAGTGATGGACAGTGCTATTAATGGTTCGGATATGAACATAAATGGCATGATTAGGGCGATGACTGTGAAAACGTAGGCGATTCCGGTATAAACTGATGCTTTTACCGGGTTTTTACTCCCTTTTTCTGATTTGGTTGAGAGGTATTCGGAAGCGGCCATCGAAAGTGATGCGGCAATCCCGGTAATCATACCGGTGAGAGCAACTAATCTGGAGTTCTGAAGTGCCAAAGAAAACCCTGCCAGCGCCCCTGTCAGTTCGACCAGCGCATCGTTGAGGCCTAAAACTATCGATCCCACATAACTTAACCTCTCCTCATCTATTAAGGAAATAAGCTTTTGCTCATGCTCATTTTCCTCCGCTTCGATTCTGGCAGCTTCCGGGATCTCTTTGATAATATTTCTATATTTATTCTGCGCCTTGTCTTCATTTTTCTCCATCAGCTTGATACCAAAGGTAAGTCCAAGAATTCTGGAGATAAGATAATACCACCATATTTTAAGCAATGATGGTTTAACTTCTGTGTTTGTGTATTTTTTCCAGACTTGATAATGTCTGAGCTCATCGTTAGCTATCTTCTCAAGCACTTCGCGGTTATGTTCATTTTTTTCGATGTCAGCAAGTTTTTTATATATATGATACTCAGAAATTTCATTACGTTGAGATATTAAAAGAAACGCTAAAATCTTGCTGTCCATAGAGAACCTCCGGGCAAAAATGCAATGGTCTGAGAAATACACCAATTTTTTTGCTAAAGATAATTGATAGCATGATGTAATATAATGATATTAATTATAACCTTAAATCTGAATCGGATGGTTTGTCACTGTCGTTCTTTAAGCGTATTGTATCCGGTGCAAAGCCACCTGTTTACTGTATACCGCTTTCCCTGACGTGATATCTGCTCCGTTGCCTTGATCCTGAGGTTTTTGATATAGAGCCTGGACATATCACTCTTTGGATATGTCCGTGCTTTGGAAAACCCCAGTCTTCTTGAGGAGGCAGTGCATTTCATCGCCAATTAATATCCGAATCAGGTTAAATTAAGGGAATCTTTGCTGTGAGGAGAGTTTTATGGAAAATCTGCGGATTTTAGGCTTGATAGTGCTGATTTTGCTGGCGGGAGTAAAAATGCACATCTTCGCCCAGGATTGGGTACTGGTGTGGTCCGATGAGTTTAACAGTCCAGGTTTGCCGGATGAAAGTAAATGGTCCTATGATGTGGGTGGAGGTGGATGGGGAAACAATGAACTGCAGTATTATACATCGAAGCGTGGGGAAAATGCACGCATAGAAGACAGCACCCTGATAATTGAAATGCGTAAAGAGGCTTTCCAGGGAAAAGACTATACTTCTGCCAGGCTGGTATCTAAAAACAAAGGTGACTGGCTTTATGGACGGGTAGAGGTACGTGCAAAGCTTCCTTCAGGAAAAGGTACATGGCCGGCTATATGGATGCTTCCTACCGATTGGGAATATGGCGAGTGGCCTGCAAGTGGTGAGATCGACATTATGGAACATGTCGGTTACGATCCTGGAGTAATTCATGCTACTGTGCATACTGCTGATCTCAATCACACAAAAGGGACTCAGGTGGGTAAGAGTATTACTGTTGATGATTGCTCCGATCAGTTTCATCTTTATTCAATTGAATGGTCCGAAGATCACATTGATGCATTTGTCGATGGAATCAAATATTTCACTTTTGATAACAGGGGTGAAGGGCATGAGACCTGGCCTTTTGACAAAAGATTTCATCTCCTGCTGAACACCGCATTTGGTGGAGACTGGGGTGGGGCACAGGGCATCGATAATTCAATAGCTTCAGCCAAATTCTATATCGATTACGTGCGGGTGTATCAGAAATCTGAAAGTGGCCCGGTCTTACTTACTGTAAACAGTACACCAGGTGGAAAGGTAATAATCGATCCGGAGAAGAGGGAGTATCTTTCCGGAGAGAAGGTTGTAGTTTTGGCAGATGCAGATTCCGGATATGAATTTCAGTCATGGACAGGAGATTATTATTCGACTTCAAATCCTTTATCCTTTGTGGTCATTGGCAACACTTCCTTAAAAGCAAATTTCTGTCTAAAAGGAGAAATGGTGATTAACGGAGGATTTGATGATGGCCTCAACTCATGGTCACAATGGAGCAACACTGGAACCGCTTCCACCAGAGAGGTTAGTGATGGCAGCTATAAAATCAGCATTTCTTCGGCTGGAGATAACGACTGGGATCTTCAGTTGAGTCAGGCCGGGATGAAAATGATTGCAGGTAACAGGTACCGGATCAGTTTCAGAGTCTGGGCCCAGACTGAGCGGACAATTACTGTAAGAGTAAATATGACAGTTCCACCGCACAGTGCCTGGTATTCAAAGGTGGTTTCCATAAACAATAAACCGGAAACGTATGTATATGAATTTATTATGACCGATCAGAATGATGACAATGCCAGAATAGAGTTTGACTTTGGAAAGTATGCGGTAACCACATATATCGATGATGTAAGTCTTAAGAATCTCAGCACAACAACGGTAAGCGATTTGCCACCGGACTACACGAAAGGATATTTGAGAGTTAGCAGGAGTCCTGCAAAGTATCTGGTAATAGAAAGGGAATCTGTAAGAAGCTGTGTTGATCTGATAGGGAGGCGTATTACAGAGGGTTCTTCTATACACAGGGTTAATCGGCTTGCCAGGGGGATATATGTGGAGCCTTGATTTTTCTGGCTGTCCACTTTATAAGGGAGGAAGAATTTATTTATTCGTGGTAAGTAATATTTCATAGGAAATATCGGATATGATGTGGATATGGATATCGATATCGACAACGACAACGACAACGACAACGATAACGATAAAGATAACGATAACGATAACGATAACGGATATGATGAGTTGGTTAAAGCGACATTTGAACTTAATGTTAACAACAAAAAATAATTACTATACCGCAAGGATTGTAAATGTGAAACAGCATCACTGAGAAAATTTGCAAACAAGTGTCACAGGTTGCGAAAGCTTTTAACCACAGAATTTATTCTCTCAGGTATAAGACTATTCTCCAAAGGCAGGCTTGGGGACGATTTATGCAAGCGTGCCCCCTTTTTCGATTCAGATAACAGTAGATTTCTGCTCTGCCAGGGGTACCTGGAGCCCGGAATTGCACTCCCGAAGCCCGGGGAAGTGCTAAACGAGCCCGGGGAAGTGCTAAACGAGGGCGGGCAACGCTAAACGAGGGCGGGCAACTCTAAACGATGCCGGGGAAGTGCTAAACGATGCCGGGCAACTGATAAACGATGCCGGGCAACTGATAAACGAGGCTTCGGCAACTGATAAACGAGGCTTCGGGGCCTAAAAATGCGGAACTCGGGACACATAAAAGAACCCGGCGAACCGGTAATTTGCCTTTTGGATCCCAATAACTGGTTACAATGAATACTCCTTCCCGGGCAAATATCTCTGGTGTCTGTCCCTTTCTTTTCTTTACTTCGAAATTCATTATTCGGTATTCGTTATTCGATATTTTTTCCCGTCATTTTCCCAGGCCTGAGAGCCTGGGCTGTTATAAGCCGCTCTTTCAGAGCTAAAAAAGAATTGAAAACAGGAAGTTGTACTCAAGGCAGTAGAAATATAAAGGTCTTCAGGACAATAGAAGGGCTTAACCTTTATAACCGCACAGGGCATTGACGGTGCTGAAATATTATGCCCTTTCAGGGCTGGTAGAATGTAAAATCCTCCTTTTTCCCCTCTTGATAAGGGGGACGCTTCTACGCAGGTAGGATTTCATTAACAAACTATTGCGTTTACATCGATCCCTACAAGAATACCCAAATAAATCCAGACAATTTCACCGGGCAATCTCAAAAAGAATGACCTGTAAATCCCAAAAAGTATCATCTCAGAATATGAACCAACGTGCAGATTTCAGCCCTGAAGGGGCGCCATATAACAGCCCGGGCAGAATGCCCGGGTTGCTGATGTATCAATGTGTTAACAAGCCCTGAAGGGGCGGGATAAGGGAACGAATAACGAATAACGAATAACGAATGAGGAATGAGAAATTTCTGAAATCAGAAATCAAAGAAATCGGGATTCAGGGGTAAATTTGTTATGTTGGGTTTTGTTTATTAGTTGTTAAAAAGATGCTTTTCTTCTGTTTTGTATCAAGTATGTATCTAAGTTCAGGTTAAGCAGAGCCGTACTGTTAGAAGATGATTGGTTTTAATGGTTCAAAACGCAATTTTTCAGTACTTGTTCTTTTTTCTTTACTTCGAAATTCATTATTCGAAATTCGTTACTCGTTATTTTTTCTTATCACCCCCTTCTTTCTGCCACAGGCAATATGGAAAAGAAAATTCGATATCGAATAGAATGTGTTGATTTATCATCAGATAGCTCAGTAGTAACCGATTTCTACCCGGCATGACTTTTGTAGAATAATGTTTTCATGGAAACAAAAATTGATTTCACTAAAGCAACCGTCTCGAAAAAAACCCAAGGTGACACTATCAGAAATAATGTTAATTTCCGAAAAAAAACGATTATACTGGTTATTGCAGCTCTGTTTATATTGTCAGGACTCTATTGTTTTATAGAACCATTCTGGATAGAACAGAAGGTTTATGTGATAACCCATCCTGATATCCCGGTTTCATTTGACAATGCCAGAATTGTTTTCCTTACAGATATTCATCATGGCAGATTCTTTTCAAGATCAAGAGTCAGAAATATGGTAAAACAGGTCAACAAACTTGATGCTCAACTGATACTTCTGGGGGGAGATTATGTGGAGGGAAGACCTGATTACATAGAGGGCTGTTTTGAAGAATTGGGTAATTTATCGGCTGAGCTGGGAATTTATGGGGTTCTGGGTAATCATGATCATTGGCAGGGAGCAGGCAGAACGCGGGAGGCAATGGCAAAACATGGTATCCACTCAATCGATAATAATGCTTTCTGGATCCAGAAAGATGGACAAAGCATAAGGGTAGGGGGAGTGGGTGATTATTGTGAGGATGTGCAGAATCTTGAAATCACCACAGATAAAACCCTGGAGAGCGACTTTGTGCTTCTGGTTTCACACAGCCCGGACTACGCGCTGGATATAACTGGTGATAAAGTGGATTTGCTTCTGTCAGGGCATACTCATGGCGGGCAGGTTACCCTCTTTGGCCTACATGCTCCGAGGGTTCCATCCCGGTATGGGCAGAGATTTCGCACGGGAAAGACAATGGTTAACACAATTTCGGCGATCATTTCCAATGGTATCGGTACGGTCTTATTGCCAATCCGGTTTTTTGCACGACCACAGATAGTGATTATTCAGTTGGAGACATCGTAGAGAGCTCAGGGAAGGAATCCCAGAGGTGGATGGGGAATTACCAGTCACGCTCAGGGCTTCGCACTGCATTGAACTACTACCTGATCATCGTTGGCAATCAGGTCTGATTGTTTTTTTAAGGGAAAGGAATTCTGATGGCTAATGTTCCTTAGAACCAAAAAACACTACTCCCTGATCACAATAGGCAAAACCATTATTAATTCAACGGCAAAGAAAATCTCATAGCACACTTCTGAACTTTCTTTATGCTATAATGCTCCCGCTACATGCACTTCCAAACGTTTTCTGGCGTACTATGGTGATAGCATTGTTGAATATCGAATAATGTGGCGCCCAGACGAAGTCAATCTCCAGCAAATCTTAAAGGACTCATACCACAAACAACAACTCCCATTCAGCCAAAACATTTATATTCCTGTTTTCATATTCCTGACAACACAAATCTCAATTTCAGAGTTCAATAATGAAAGTTCTTCATTCCTCAGACTGGCATATCGGTCGTGCTCTCTATGAAAAAAAACGGTATAGGGAGTTCGAGATGTTCTTAAACTGGTTGCTTCAGGCCATTAACCAGCAAAACATCGATGTGTTTCTGGTAGCTGGTGATGTTTTTGATACAAGTACTCCTGGTAACCGTTCTCAGGAGATCTATTATCGTTTCTTGTATCAGGTTGGCTCCTGCTCCTGTTGCAGGCATGTGGTTGTGATTGCCGGGAATCATGATTCTCCCTCCTTTTTAAGTGCCCCAAAGGATCTGTTAAAGGCCTTGAATGTCCATGTGATCGGATCTGCCTCTGAAAATTATGAAGATGAAGTGCTGGTTCTTAAAGATAAAGATGATCTGCCGGAGTTGATTGTTTGTGCAGTTCCGCACCTAAGAGATCGTGATATTCGTCTGGCCCAACCTGGGGAGAGCATAGAGGAGAAAGAGAAAAAACTGACCGAAGGAATACGCACACACTATTTCAATGTATGTGAAGCAGCAGAGCTCAAACGCAAAGAACTGAAAGTTGAGATTCCCATTATTGCCACAGGACATCTTTTTACTGCTGGGGGTAAAACGACCGATGGAGATGGAGTTCGTGATCTGTATGTGGGGTCTCTGGCCCACCTGACAGTTGATGTTTTCCCCTCCTGTATTGATTATCTGGCCCTGGGCCATCTTCATATGCCACAAAAGGTGAGTGATTCAGATATGATACGTTATAGTGGGGCTCCGTTACAGATGAGTTTTGGAGAGGCAAAACAGCAGAAAAGTGTTTGCATGATAGAATTTGAGGACAGATCCCCAACGGTATCTCTTATCAAGGTGCCAGTATTTCAGATACTTGAAAGTATTAAAGGCACATGGGAGCAAATCGAAAAACGAATCACAGAATTATTGAATATGGAAAGTAGTGTCTGGGTGGAAGTTATCTATGAGGGAGATGAGGTGATTGGTAATTTACGGGAGCGTCTGGATACTCTGGTTTGTGGATCAGGAATTGAGATTCTGCGTGTAAAGAACAGCCATATAATAAACATGGTTCTCAATCAGAAATTTGAAGAAGAATGTCTGGATGATCTGAGTATGGATGACGTTTTTGAACGTTGTCTGGACATTAACGAAGTACCTGTTGAGCAGAGAGCAGAGTTACTGAATGCTTATCAGGAAATCATCATCTCTTTAAATGAAGAGGATAAGCTGGAAACCAGTTTAGAATTGCAATGAAAGTGTTGTTTTAAAATTAAACCTAAATCAGACGATTACTTGACGCGATCTGCTTCGCCGCCTTGGAATCCTGTGACTTTCGAAAGCTTGGACATATCACCTTTTGGATATGCCCGTGCTTTCGAAATCCCAATCTTCTCAAGACGGCTGTGCATCTCATCATCAATTAATCGTCCAAATTAGGTTAAAGTTTATTATTCCGGCAATTAATTGTTACTCAGTTATCTAATCGGAAAAAACTATGAACTATCAATATATAATCAGAAGGAAATTCTAAATCACAAATCTGAAATCCTAAACAAATTCTAAATTCTAAACCGGGAATAAGAGTGTTTCAATGTAAGTTAGATCTTTGTTCCTACTTCTTATTTCCCTGTTCTTGTTTCGAATTTCGATTTTCGAATTTCATGCTTATTACTTTAAAAATAATGGAAATAGTTATTGGGAATTGTTTAGGAATTTCGAAACATTGTTCTGAGAAATATTATGAGAATCCTTTATATTCGGTTTAAAAATCTGAATTCGCTGGTTGGCGAGTGGGAAATTGATCTTAGTCACCCGGCATTTAGCACTAATGGAATCTTTGCCATTACCGGACCAACAGGTGCAGGGAAAACTACTATTCTTGATGCAATTTGTCTGGCTCTTTATGGACGTACTCCCAGATTGAATAAAATCACCAAGAGTGGTAATGAAATAATGTCTCGTCAGAAGGGTGAGTGTTTCGCAGAAGTAATATTTGAAACATCTTCAGGGAGATTTCGTTGTCATTGGAGTCAGCACAGAGCCAGGAAAAAAAGTAATGGTGAATTGCAGGCTCCGAAGCATGAGATATCAGATGCGGTTACAGGGAAGATCTTTGAAACAAAGATTCGTGGTGTTGCAGAACAGATTGAGTCTATAAGTGGTATTGATTTCGATCGTTTTATCCGTTCGATGCTTCTTGCACAGGGCGGGTTTGCTGCCTTTCTGCAGGCAAATCCAGATGAACGCGCACCTATATTGGAGCAGATAACCGGAACAGAAATCTACAGCCAAATCTCCATCAGTGTTCATCAGCGTTGCACGGAAGAAAAAAAGAAGCTTAATTGTCTTCGAGCGGAACTGGCAGCGGTGAATCTATTAAGTGAAGATGAAGAAATGCAGTATAGCTTACTTCTGGAGCAGAGTTCTTCAAAAGAAGCAGAACTGAATGCTCAGTGTACAAATCTAAGAAGGACAATAAATTGGCAGGAAAATATCAATAGTATCGAGAATGAACTGTTGAAATTGAGTGAAAGAAAAAAAGACTTGGAAATCCGTCGGGAAAACTTTGGTCCAAAGTCTAAGAAGCTGGAACTGGCAACACGCGCTCTTGAATTGTCTGCTGAATACGCAGCACTTCAGGCCTTACGCAGCGAGCAGGGAACAGACAGGCAGTGCTGTAGCCAGTTCAAATTCGAACTCCCGGATCTGGAATCTAAAGTAGAAAAAGCTCAACAAACGGTAAAAAATACAATGGCTTCTCTGGAAACTCAAAGATCGATTCAAAAAGAGGTCTTATTGGTTATCCGCAAAGTGCGGGAGCTTGATCTCAAAATTCAAGAGAAATTGGGGCCAATCACTGCGCTCTCGGATACTGTTGCTGGAACGGAAAAATCACTTGTTATGTTTCAGAATAAAAGCCAGAAGGATTCTCTGGCTCTTGTTGAGAGTAAAGGTAATCTGGAAAAACTGAATAAGTTTTTGATAGAGACCAGTAATCACGAAAGGCTAATTGAAAATTTGACCTGGATAACCAAATCTGTTGAGCAGATCGGTGATTTAGATAAAAATCAGAATGAAAAGAAAAGAGAGATCGATCTTGCTCAAAAGGAAATGACAGAAGTAAATAATCATTGGATAGAACAGGAAAAATATCAGTATAAACTGCAAAAAGATCTTCAGTCCATGAAGGATATGTTTAGCCTGAGGGAAGCTGAACTAAAGAGAATATTAGATTCAAGAGATTTAGCTTCCTGGAGAGAAGAACTTTCACAAATAAGAGAAAAAGAGTATCTGCTGGAAAAATTGGATGCATCTGTTGAATCCATTAAAGAATTCAAAGGTAAACTTAGTAAGCTGGAATGTCGTCGCAGTACCCTGGTTTCTGAAGAAAAAAAATTACAGGAACAAATCGACAGGAAGGTTGTTGAAAGCGGCTTCATCGAGAAGGAAATGAGTTCTCTTGAGTTGCAGTTATCTCTATTAAATCGGATAAGGGACCTGGAGGAGGCTAGATGTCAACTACGGGATGAAGAACCGTGTCCTTTATGCGGGTCCATACATCATCCCTATGCTCAGGGCAATGTTCCCCAGCCCGATGAGACCAGGATTAAGCTCGATAAAGTAAGAAGCAGTTACAAATCGATGAATGAAGAGATCTCCGGAATAAGAATTGTGCTGGCTCAAAAGCAGAAGGAACTGGAACATACAGATTCTGAATGCTTTGAATTGAATAAGAAGATAGTTAATGAAAATAACAGCATTGATGAGAAATTCTTAAATCTTTCTCTCCAATATTCAGAAGAAGATACCTCAGAGGTACTTGAGAGAACGCGAAAAGATAACGAAATGTGTAAAAACAGGGCATCAGATGTGGTGAATACTGCTGAAAAACTGGAAAAAACAATTGAAAATCTGCGTCATTCTCTGGACAGGACAAGAGAACTTCTTATGGAGAGTGAAAGAAAAACTCAGGCTGCTATTCAAAATAAAAAACATTCTGAACAGAAGATAAATCAGTTAAATAAAGAATATGATACGATTGTTACTCAGCTCAGTAAATTATCTGATGACACTCTGGTTGAACTCAGGCAATATGGAATATGTCAAATTCCGGTGAAAAAATTAAACAGAGTATTATCCGATTTGACTGAGTACCGCAACCAGTGGATCAAAAGACAGGAGGAGAAAACTGTATTTGAAAAACAGATATCCTTACTTGAAGTTCAGATAAATAATCAGAACGAGAAAATTAACGCATTGAAGTTTGATATTGAAGGGCATCTTATCAGGCTCAGAGCATTAAAAAATGAGCAGAACTCGCTGATAAATGAAAGAATAGCTCTTTTTGGTCAAAAAGATGCCGATACAGAGGAAGCCAGTATAACTGATGCGGTTGCTGCAGCAGAGAGCCTACTGGAGAATGCACGTCAATATCTTGCAGCTATTACTGAAGAGTGTAGCAGGATGAAGGCTAAAATTGAAGCAATCGAAAAACAGATGGTTTCCCGTGACGTTCAAATAAAAGCATCCAGTGAATCTTTTCTTTTAAATATTAATGCAGCAGGTTTTGAGGATGAGCAAAAATACAGGGATGCTTGTTTGCCGGAAGAGCAAAGGAAAGAGCTGATGAAGCAGGCACGGTTGCTTTCTGACGAACAGATGGAAATTGATTCAAAAGTGCAGGAAAAAAGCGTCATACTGGAGAGCGAAAGACAAAAAATGATCACTGATCAATCTCTTGAACAGCTTCACTCGGATTTGGAACAAATAGAAAATGATCTTAAAGGAGTTCAGCAGCAGATCGGTGCTGTTAGTCAAAAGCTGACCTATAATTGTGAGCTGAAAAAAAAGCAGAGTCAAAAGCTGTCTGATATCGGTTCGCAAGAAAAGGAGTGTTCAAAATGGGAAAAGCTTCATGAGCTTATCGGGTCTGCTGATGGGAAAAAATATCGTAATTTTGCTCAAGGACTGACATTTGAAATAATGATCGGTTATGCAAATGCGCAGTTGCAGAAAATGAGTGATCGTTATCTGCTGATCAGAGACGATTCCGAGCCACTGGAGCTTAATATCATTGATAGTTATCAGGCAGGAGAAATCCGTTCGACAAAGAATCTCTCTGGTGGAGAAAGTTTTATCGTAAGCCTTTCACTGGCACTTGGATTGTCTCAGATGGCCAGTAAAAATGTAAGAGTGGATTCTCTTTTTCTTGATGAAGGTTTTGGGACTCTGGATGAGGATACACTGGACACAGCACTGGAGACGCTTGCCGGGTTATATCAGAGTGGAAAGATGATCGGAGTAATTTCGCATGTTCAAGCTCTGAAAGAACGAATCGGTACTCAGATAGAGGTTATTCCACAAACGGGGGGAAAAAGTATAATCAGTGGCCCCGGATGCAGACAAATGGAACCATCTTAAGGCTGTAACGTCGAAAGGGGAATCTTTATAAAGTATGGCAAGTGGAAAAACTTTTTAAAACCAGAATTGTAGGTCTTGCCTGCCTCGTTAACATGAAACTATGTTAAATAAATAATAATGAAAGGTCGATAGCTGTGCGAGTTATCACCAGAGAAAATGTCTAATTTGCTGGATGTTCTGTTCATCTGCATATGCTTTAAACAGATACTAAAAACAGCCCAAATTTTACAGAGGAACTTTTGCGATTTCGAAAATTGCGCATCATTTTCATCAACTTTATTTTAATCACAGGCATCCCTTTTGCCAGAGTGCTTATCCTGCCGACTGAACCCAATATCCGCTATACAGGAAGAATCGATGACCGGCGTGCAGATAATTATCGTTTTGATTGGCCTGGAGTCTCGATTGAGGCGAAGTTTGAGGGAACATCTTGTTCCATACAGATGAATGGTGCAGGTGAATTATTTAACATTTTTATAGATGATCAACCGGTAAAGGTAATCAGAACCGATTCGGCAATGTATAAAGTTTATGAGCTTGCCTCAGGATTGAGGGATACGGTGCACAGGCTTTTGATTACAAAACGATTTGTACATAAAAATGCCATATCTGAATTCAGGGGGATTATTCTCGATAGTGGAAAAACTCTGCTGCCACTTTCTCCCAAACCCCGTTACCGGATTGAATTTATAGGGGCATCTTCACTAAATGGTTTTGGCAATGAGGCTACCACACTTCGCTGCGATAGCGAGACAGTTTCAAATTCTTCTAATTGTTTTGATTCCTATGGTCCTGTTGCTGCGCGATTTCTGGAAGCAGAATGTGCGGTTATCGCCCTAAGCAGCAAAGGAGTGGTAAGAAACTGGGCTTCACTATTTATCAACTCTTTCGAGACTTTTCCTGAGTTTTACACCAGAACCATATTAAGTGAACCGGGTTTACCCTGGGATTATAATAAGTGGGTTCCACATATAGTGGTAGTAAATCTTGGTACAAATGATTTTTCAACTAAACCTCATCCACCTTCAATACTTTTTAAGAACTATTACTGGGCTTTTCTTCAGTTTCTATATCAGATATACCCTGAAGTAGACATCGTTTGTTTAACCTCAGATAAAGAGCCTTTGAAGAGCCTTGTTAACAAAATAGTCAAAGAGGAAAAAGAGCTGGGCAATGACAGGATACATTTCTTTAGTTATGATCCGATACATATGCATGAACGTGGCTGTGACTGGCATCCCAACACCGTTGCTCACAGAAAGATTGCCAGAAAACTGGCTTATCATATTAAGCCAATACTGGAAGGAAAGTTTAAGAATATCAAATAACTATGATTACGGCAATTAAATGTTTCCCACATTAAGAACAATATTTCGGAATACTACTATTCTCCTGGATACAAGAAATAAGCATGAAATCCGAAACTCGAATATGAAATGGGAAAAAGGACTCGATGATAAACTATAGTTACTTGAAATACTCTTATTCCCTGTTTAGAAATTGGAATATGAAATTTGTTTAGGATTTAAGATTTGTGATTTGGAATTTACTTTCGATTAGATAACTGAGAGTAATGATATCTCCTTTGTCCCCTTTATTTAAGGGGACGATTTTAGGGGGATCCTCTTAACCTTTGAACCTCTATTTGAATACCACACATCCGGCAGCAGGAATTGTCAACCAGACAGCATTCATTGCGCACTTTTCTGTAACTTCAATCTTAGAACCGGTTTGCTTTTGATCGCTGGAGTAAAGACAGGTTAAGGAATCGGCGATTTTGTGCAAGCCTTTGTCGATAACCACCCAGGCACTTCTGGAGTTATCTGGATCGGTATTGATTGCACAAAGAATTTCTGTGTCGCTGAAGATTCTTGACCATGGCAGTACCGAAAGCATGCGATCGCCAATTGGGCGGGGGAAATCAAAATCTGAGCCATTACCTGAGATTGGTCTTAAGTATTGTCTGCCTCTTCTTAATGGAAGTTCCTGTTTACGAATATTGATAATATTGCTGATTTCTTTATAAGAAGGTGTTTTTTCGTTGAAAAAATGGCGGTTTTTTGAACGGAACGCTCCAAATTCTCCACCGAACATTGCCTCACGGATGAAGCGGTCATTGCCCCCTTCGCCATCAAAGCATTGTTCCGTACCATAATAGATACAGGGTATACCCATGGTCAGTATATTAAAAGCCATGGCATTGACCACCAGTTTTTCCCAGTCTTTGTTTTTTGCACAGAATCGTGCCTTCTGTTCTCCATTTCGAACCTGGTCATGGTCATCAAATAATGTTACCACTTTATCTCTGAACCAGACATGTGATTCTTTTTTAATTAATACAGAATTCCTGAAAAGATCAAAATATTCGATTGGATCAGCATATCCTTTTACTGTCCATTCGATTTTACCTGGGATATCGGCGATACCTAAAGCGGCATTCATTCCGGTTTCTTCCAGTGTTGTAAATGCACTTTTACGATCACCTGTTATTTCTGCGATCAGATAGAAGTTCTCTTTTCCAATGGACTGAGTGAATTCGTGAATTACCGATGTAAAATACCTGGATGCACCTTTGTCCATGTGTTTTACTGTATCGACCCTGAAGCCATCTATATCAGTTTCAGCAATCCAGAAATTGTAAACTTCACATAAAAATTTTAAAGCTTGTGATGGATGATAATTGTTAAGGTCTCCATTGCCTAGCTTTAGCTCTTTTAAGTCGAAAAAATCACCTTCAACATATTCCGGGTAATAGTCCCAGCTTGAAATTCGGCCTTTCTGTTGAAAAATTTCGGGGTGTTGAAATTCCAGTGGCCAGATTGCATCAGAGGAATCTACTCCGTTCTGAGGTCCTGGTACGAAAGGAATTGATGGTACGCCGTTTCTGTCATTGAACCCCTGAACCGGGTAGAAATTGCCATCCCATCGTGGATCCATAATCGTATTTCCATTGTTGTCCTTTGACGGATAGCGCTGGAGATTTACCTGATATGAGAATACATTTCCGGTGTGATTGAGAATGATATCCAGAATTATATAGATACCATGAGAGTGTGCTGTTTTAACCAGGCTTTTTAAATCTTCACGAGTACCAAAATGTGGATCAACATCCAAAAAATTCTGTATTCCGTAACCATGGTATGTTTCTAAAAAAGCTACCTGACGAAAGATTGGGCTGATCCATACAGCGGAAACCCCCATTCTGGAAAGATATCCCATTTTGCTTTCCAGTCCTTTTAACGTTCCGCCAACCCATCTGCTGCCGCTCTCACGCCATTTAGAGGCTTCTTCATCTGATAAAACCGCATTTCCATTGTCTTTTTTTGTGTATAGAGGTGTTTTGCCGGTGGTAACTGGTGCACCTTTATTATCCAGGAAATCTTTTTCATTTCCATCCGAAAAACGGTCAAGCATAAGAAAATAAAGAACCTGGTCTTCCCATGCGTAAGGAGATGGATGGTAGCTTTTCTGAGGTGAGTTGATGAGATTTTTCAGGTTGATCTGGTTGAGTGAATATTCGCAGCGGTGTTTGTGTGACATGGATTGCTCCTTTTTGATTATTTATTAAGTTATAATTGGATGGGAAAGATGTATAATTATAATTTATTACTACTTATAAACATCAAAAAAAAGAATGGATTGACAATGAATCGATTTGTCAGAATGCTCTTATTCACTTTTTTTATTGCATTCAATGTTATTTCAACAGATCTGATTGATTTTTATTCAGAGAAGAATCGATGTGATTATCTGGTGATAACTCCCCGGATCTTTTCTGATATATCTAAAGAGTTGGCAAATTATCGTAACCAGAATACCTTTGATGATGTGGAGGAGGCACGTCAGATTATTCTGGAAGATCTGCCGGATTATAGTTTACTGGAAGCTCCGGACAGTCTGATTCTAAATGCACTGGGATGGGCTTGTAAAAACTGGGCTGCAAAGCCCAAATATGTGGTGTTTATCGGGGATGATTCTGCCAGATACGTACCCGAAGATTCAATATTTATAAGCAGTGGCCCTATGCCAACTCACATTACTGGATGGATTGGTAATGGTGAATTGTATAATGATACTGTATTAGAATATGGTGACAACTGGTATAAAATGGATGACATGAATAAAGCGTTTACTATTGGCAGGATTCCATGTGAAACATCTCAGCAGCTAAGCCTCTATATCGATAAAGTCATTCGGTATTAAAAAGCGGAAGCCGGGCAATGGCGAAACAAGGTTTTATTTTTTGCAGAGGACAGTGTTAACAACTCAAAGCTGGATGGGGTAGACCATGAGGGCTTGGTCTGGGGCTGTTCAGATATATTGCAAAACTGGTTTTCTGAGTACATTTTTTTCAATGATTTTACAGGAGAAAATAGGATAAATGATGCCAGAGATGCATTCTTCAAGGCTGTCAATGATAATGTTAACTGGGTGATATTTAGTTCTCACGGGCATCCCTCCCACATCACAAATGAGAGGGTTTTAAGGGCTTCTGACCAAACTTATTTCAACAATGTGGAGCATCCTGTTATCCTTTTTTCTATGTCCTGCAGCAATGGCGCGTTTATTAGAAATACCGACAGTTCTATGTGTAAGAGTTTTCTGTTTACTCCCAATGGGGGGGCAATTGCCTACATCGCGACTCCAAATGTAGCTTATAGTAGCTCCAATAATCGTTTAATTCAGTCTGTATGCGCATTGAATGATACTAATCCGCAACATAGTATCGGGCATCTTTTAACACAAGTTCAAAGTACCAGTCAACGACTTTTAATGGATTATCAAATCATCGGAGATCCGGCAATTCGGATAAACAGGAGCCGACAGATTGATATTTCTTTAACACATAGTACTAATTCGATTGCATGTGACATTTCTGAGCCATCGTTTACTGCCGGATCTGTTACCTGGCAAATCAGCAAAAAACGATACGCATCAGCACAAAAAGACATAATTCGTGATTCGATTCTTTATTCTGACAGTCAGACAGTACAAGGTCGCTCCTTTTCAATTACCATTCCCAAGAATGTACCTGATGCATACTTTAGTCTCTATGTCTGGAATGATTCCTTTGAAGGGAGAGCTGGTTTTAAGTTTAATGAATCATCTGTTTCACAAAACCATCGTCATCAAAAGAGAGGGGTTTCGTTTAAGATTAATGTTGCTAATTCCAGATGTTTAGTGTTTTCGTTTGGATCGCCACTTTCTGGTACTGCTAAAGTTGAGTTTTACCAGTTGAATGGACAGCGTACATCTGTTCTGAACATTCCTGAAGGGACTGAAACATTTAGGTATGACCATGGTGTTAAAGGTCCACTGTCAGGGACAAAAATTGTAGTCTTACGGGTTAATGGAAGAGTTGTTGGGAAACAGGTGATTCAGATTTTGAAATGATTTGGGGTTGTTGTTTGTGGTGGAAGGTGATGGGATTTCCTGGCGAAGTTGGAAAATAAATCTATTTAGTTTCGTGTTATCAAGATTTCTCGTTCCCACAGATACTGCGATGAAACAGTCTTCCAACCTCTCCGAAAACAAAATAAAAATGGGTATTCCTGCTTTATTCGGACCTGGGGGGGGGTGCTCTTCTAAAAACAGTAACCGAATATATGCATCATGGTTGTGGTTGGGTTAAGAGGGCCATTTATATAGTTACTCTATTTTAATTTGGGTTTGAGGTTTCGGATTTGCCCTGTTTTTGAGTAACGGGATGAATTGATATCGGGGAGAGTTACGTTGTGGTTTTTCGGCTTTTTCACTGCGATGGGTATTCCAAGGATTTATTGAACTTATAAATAAGTGATTACTGAATGATATTTTGAACAAAATCATATTTAGGTTATCACTAATCGATTACATTGAATATAGTTTCTTGTAATACAAATATCTGAAGATCGAGAAATGTTGATAGATCCTCCGATTTCTGGTTTTATCGACATAAAACAAGGTATCAGTAATGGAAACCCGGAAAAATCTTGTCATCCTTGTTATTATAATCATCTTTGCTAATTCTGCCCATCTATTTGCTCAACAGTCACTTAGTTGGCGAATTTTTCCAAAAGACAGTTATACCTGGTTGTGTTCCCCAACAGGATTTCAGCTTTTTTCTTCATCCTCACGAACTGTCCGTCCGGTCTCAATCGACCCTGTCAGAGTTGCCAATTATTTCAGCGATTTTGTAGAATATGATGGTTTCCTTCTGGTTTCCTCAGATGCCGGACTTTACCAGATAGATATGAGCTCTCTGGGAAGTGAACGTATATCTCTGCCTGATGATGAGATAATTTCCGGAAAAATTGCCGTAGATATGGATTATATCTGGCTTGTAACAAATAAAAGCATGCATTCCTTTGACAAGTTAAGCCGTGAATGGCAAAGTTATAAATTACCAGACGATAATGATACCATAATTGGAGCTTATAGCAACGGTGAGGATGTTTATTGTCTGGGTAAAGCGGGCCTCTATCGTTTTTCGGTTTCTACAGAAAAATGGAACAGATACAAACTGGATCAAAACATTTCAGATTCTGCTG
Source organism: Fibrobacterota bacterium (assembly GCA_023412475.1). Taxonomy (GTDB): domain Bacteria; phylum Fibrobacterota; class Chitinivibrionia; order Chitinivibrionales; family Chitinispirillaceae; genus JAAYPC01. The sequence goes on from JAEYNR010000093.1 coordinate 52,911, forward strand.
CTTTTTATATCGGCAGAAATACTTTTAGAATAGTTGAAAAATCCATTATTAAACAATACCAGCCAACTTCTTTTTCATGGGATAAAACAAAGTTTTCTCAAACCATAGTTGATCTTTTCGATGAAGATTCTGTGCTTTATGTCAGTACTGGTTCTGGGGTGATGAAACTTACAACTGCAACGGGCGTTGCCCGAAGGCTGGACATTTCCGGAATCAATGAAGTTAAGGCTTTGACTAAAAATTCTGATACACTGGTCATTGCCACTCCAGACAGAATCATAAAGTACGACACCAGAAACACTGGAATAGACTTTATAGAGTACCCTGAAGGTTTGAATTTTACAGATCTTGAAAAACTATCGGTACAGGGCGCTTTCGTAATAGCAGTAAGTAAAACCGGTATTTCCTTTTATGATTCAGATAACAGAGCCTGGCAAACTGTAACTCTTGCTGGTCTGAAACCCAAAGTGAAAAGATTTTCCTGGAACGATGAAGGTTTTAAGGTAAAGTACTCTCCAGGCTATCAATCGGTACTAACCGGAAGTGTTGAAGATATAGTTAATATAAAATTTAAAGGATACGAATATGATACTGTTTACAAGAAAAATGGAATAGATATTACAAAGCAGTCTCTTATGGGTTTAAGTTCTACAAGCCCGATAATGAAAGCTACTGGGCTGGACACCATAAAGGGTCTTCCGCTGATTAATCTTAACTACCGGACTACAGATCCTCATGATCGTAGCCTGGAACTTTTCTTTAACAATACAAGCAAGACTACAGTCCCTTCAAAAGGGGTTCAATACCGTGGAAACAGGGACGACCGGATTAACCATATAAAAATAGGGAATACTTCAAACGATCAACTATCTTCAATGTCTTTGCCTTCAACGCAGATCGAAGGCGGAAGTGTGGTGATTGAGAGCAGGAAACGGGTCGAGGACCGCGATCGTAAAGTTGTTCGTATAGCAGCCGGGTCCGGTTTCATGAAAACGCGTAAAGTATGGCGCATGTTGCCGTTTCGACCTGATGGCATTTACTATCTTAAAGAACGGAAAAGGACAAACGACTTTGACAGTAAAGATGATTCCAGGTTGGATGAAATAGGATTGGATGAAATGGAAACAGATGATTCAGACACACTATCCAAAGATACAACCCGGATTATTCCTGGTTCTGTAAAGGTGTGGATAGATGGAGAGCTGTTTGATTCAACTCAGTATACATTTTATTCGGAGATCGGTAAGCTTCAATTTGTATCAACCGCACCAGTAGATCCGGTTTCTTCGATAGCTATTCAGTACGAAGTACAAACCGTTCCTGATGGTAGAATCAGTGATGTAGAATTTATTCCGGATCATAATTTTGGATTATTACATTATGGTGCTTTGACTGTATCACCACATGAATACGTATCAGCCAGGGTTGGCTTTACAGGAATGGATTCGGATGCCCATTATACAACTGGAACTATGGATCAGCAAATCATCAGCTTATCGACACTACTTGAGATCCGCAAACAGAACCTTATGTTAAAGTTTACTCCGGATATTTCTTATAACTCAAGAACCGGAGCCAGGGCTGGATCTGCTACCTTGCAAAGTCGTTTTGGAAATAAAGCCGGATTTGTATTCAATGGTTTAGCAATGGATAATGATTTTGTGTCTACTGATACTCTTACCTATGGTTATGGGGCGATTCAGAATCAGTATGATTTCACCATGTCCTATGATATAACGCAGGATTTTCCGGTAAGTTACTATCAGCATCGCCGGGAGGCAACTGAGGGAACGGAGTCAAGATATGCTGCTAAAACGGGTGTTCATATCCCAGGCTTCCCTTATCTGGATGTCACGTTATCCAGAAATGAAATAAAACATAAAACCGGAACCGATACCGTCAGAACCACGTTTGACAGCCTTTTCAGCACTAAAGACAAAGCACATTTTCGCCTTTACGAAACTTCTTCCAGATATCTCGAAAAGCTCACCCGGATGCGAAAAGTTGGCTACGAAATCTCACATAGTGAGTACAGGACCGAGTCTGGCGATAAAAACTGGATTAATGGAAGAATGAGTACTGCTGAGGTTACGCTTTCTCCGATTCAACCGGTCTCTATACTTGGAAATCTCATTTATCGCAGTGGTATCGATGCAGATGAGATGCCTTCTACAATTCTGCGACCTGGTTTAGAGGTGCAGACAACAGATGCACCAAAAGGTGTTGATCTGAATGCATCCTATTATTTTCAGTACAATAGATACAGCATTGTTGATTCCAGTACTGATACAATCACTAGAGCTCTGGATTTAATATTGAAGCCAGGCCAATGGTTTTCCGCTTTTAAGTGGTTTTCTCCCCGTGCATCATTTTCTCAGAATGTATGTGCGGAGTTTGAGGTGATGCGTCCCAATTTAATCGATTTAATAACTGCCGAAAATTCCAACAAAACTACTACTACAAATGGCGGGGTTGGAATACATATATTCCCTATTAATGAAATCCTCTATCGTAACTTCAACGAATGGTCAAAAACTACTATGCAGACCTTTTTCAGTACTGAGAATGATTTGCAAATATGGTCAGGGGGAAAGAATTATTGGCAGGTAATATGGAACTACACTTCCGATAAGGAATATCATTATGGTAATGTTGCCTATGATAGAATAATTTTCCCCTGGTTACGGACAAAACCCAGGTTTACTGCATCTTATATCACGGATTCTCTTGGAACTAAATTTGATTTCGGACCGGCATTTTCTTTAAATCTCAATTTTAGTGATGTTAAATTTGTCAGATCTCTGTTTAATTCCCATGATTTTAAGGTAGCCTGGACAAAAAGAAATAAAAAAGAACCAAATGCGCCACTGATTGGTTACACTTTTAATCTTTCAGCAGTGATTTTACCAAATATTCAAATCAGCAACTTTGAAACGGTTTCATTCAATAAACATCAATTATTTGATTTCCAAAGCAGGATTAATTTAATAGTTAATTTTTAAAAATCAATGGAGGTATGATATGAAAAAAATCAAAAAATGGATAATTGCCGGGTTAATAATCCCATTATTGGTTTGGACATGCAGGGTAGTTTCAGAAAACGAAGGTGGTGACCAGGGGGTAGATAACTTTATACTGGAAGTTGATGAGATTAGTGGATGGACTGAGGCATCTATTTATAAATTCGATGTCAATAATTGTCATCATGACGCCGGTCTTAATGGCGGAGCTCAAAAATATGTCGATGAAGGTATGGTCAGAGGTTTCAGACAAATTATGAGAACCACGGATTATGAAGCTGACATTTTTGTCATGGATTTTGGCAATAGTACTAATGCAACCAATATGTTTAACAGAATGAGCACTGATTATAAAAACAATAAAATGCCTATAGAAGGTTATGCTGAAACTGTCGTTATTACAGAAGAAAATCTGAGTGGGGTAAATACCAGTGCTCATTTTGACAGATTCTTTATTGAGATTAAATTTACTGGATATTTAAACAAAGCCGAAAGCAGAGTTACTGCACAAGGTTTTATCCAAACATTTGAAGGAAAAGTACCAGCAAAATAAATTGATTATTTATACCTTGAAATTAACGGCTTGTTGACAAGCCGTTAATTTCAAGGGCTTGGAATACTTTATTAGGTTGTTTTTTATATACACTATTAAATTATTGCGGTATACAAATACCCTGTTTCAGAAGAGAATGTAGCTCTAATATGGTATTGAGGCTAAAATAATATCAGACGGATAAATAAATGTCTAAGGGTAAAACTGAACACTTTTATTAAGTTTTTACAACAAACAATAAGTAAAAACTCGTTACTTCGTGAAATGAGGTCCCTATGTCAGAAAAAAAGAATATCAGCAGGCGTTCATTTCTGAAATCGACCGGCTCTGGAGCTGCTGGTTTAACAGTTCTGGGATCGGGTTTGAATTCTGTATTTTCAGATCAAAAAAAACTGTCTGCCTGGTCAAATGATTTGCAGATTAACCCTGAAATAGAGAATACAAAAGTTGTTTGTTGCCATAATCCGGCTTTTTTTTCGGATGAAAAGCAAGCTATAATAGCTAATGATTTCAAAAAACAGAATGAATCTGTTGATACAACTCGTGTTGAAACCGATATGGATGGTATGGCGGTCGCCTTGTGCGGAAAAAACAACCCACAGCAGGCCTGGGCCACAATTTTTAGAAAACCTTCCAATAAAGAGTGGACACAGGTTAAAGTCGCTATAAAAGTAAATTGTATTTATCCACCGATAATGCCCAGAATTGCAATCGTGGGAAAGGTTTGCAAAGAGTTGATCCGGCTTGGAGTAGAGCCTCAAAACATTACCATCTACGATGCCTGTCACAATGCATATGGAGAAGGAAGATACAACAGCTATGTCGGAACCGATATTCCACAAGGTGTGAAGGTTGCAAATCAGAAAGCAAGCAACGCTCAAACCACTGGTATTACTGTAGGATCAAATACTCTCCAATGTTCAAATATTGTTCTTGAAAGCGATATCCTTGTCAATTGTGCAGTCAATAAGGGACATAGCTTTCCTCAGAGTGCAAAATTTACTCTGACCATGAAAAATCATACTGGTTCCATGAAGCTGAGATGTCCTAGTGATATTGCGGAGCTGGTCAATGAAAATAAATCGGAGGCAATCCTTGGGGGTGATCCGGTTCGTCAGCAACTATGCATAGTTGATTCACTGTGGGCTGCTGTACCAGGTCCCTTGGATGCAGTAACTCATTTTCCTGCACGTATCATAATGGGAACATTCGGTCCTGCAGTTGATATAGCAGTTGTCAGGAATATTCGCGAAAAGATAATGGGGGCTGAACACGACAATAATGGGATTAAAACGATACTAACATCCTTTGGTCTTGATGAGAAAGACATCGAATGGGTAGAAGTTCCTCCCTATGAGCCCATATCCTACAAACAAGCAACTACAAAAAAGAACGAAAGTAATTTCAGTATCCTGATAAATCATAGCTTGAATAAAGTTGAGACTCATTTCAATATTCCTTCAGGTACCGTTTCAAAAGTCGAAATTCTTGATCTTAAGGGAAGAACTGTTTGTACATTGGCGAACTCCTTAAATGCACAAAGTATTTCCTGGGATGGAACTACCAATACAGGATCACGGGTTAAATCCGGAACATATCTGATTCGAATTAATGGAAAGAATTTCTCACGTTCGCAACAGGTCAGGTTATTCTAAAAGCAGATGGGGGAGTATTTTATAATACCTCCCTGATATAGCTTATCTTTATATGGCTATAACACAATAGCAATAATGAATGCAGCAATTTCCTTAGCTCTTGGGTATTTTTTTTTAAATCGCAATTCTACATTTTTCTGTCATATAGAACAGTTTGATTGTACTTTCCAGTCACCTTATTTAAGTTGATTTGTCATTTTATGAAATGAGGACTCCTATGGCAAATAGCATGGACATCAGTCGACGGTCTTTTCTAAAAACGACAAGTACAGGAGCTGCTGGTTTAACAGTTCTGGGATCGGGGGTGTATTCAGCTTTTTCTGCTCAAAATTCCCGATCTTCCTGGTCTAATGGCATGAATATAAACCCTGAAATTGAAAATAACAGGGTGGTATGCTGTCATAATCCCGCATTCTTCATTGACCAGAGTAAAGCAACTGTGGCAAATACTTTTCAGAAGCAGAATGCTGCGGTGGATAGTAGTCGTGTTGGATCCGATTTGGATGGTATGGCTGTGGCTTTAACCGACAAAGGTGATCCACAACAAGCCTGGGCAACAATTTTCAAAAAACCTTCCAATAAAGAGTGGAATCAGGTAAAGGTAGCCATCAAGCTTAATGTCATTTATGAACCGATAATGCCCAGAGTAGCCATTGTGGGTAAGATATGTGAAGAATTGATTAATCTTGGAGTTAGCCCTGCTAACATTTCTATCTATGATGCCTGCAGTAATACTTATGGAAATGGCAAATACAACTCATATGTAGGCAATGGTATTCCGCAGGGGGTAACAGTTGCAAATCTGTCTCTGCGTTCAGTTCCCACTACGAGTATAGCTGTAGGATCAAAACAGATTAAATGTGCATCTCTGGTATTGGAAAGTGACATTCTGGTAAACATCGCTGTTAACAAAGGCCATGATCAGGCAGATAAAGGCGCATTTACGTTGTGCATGAAAAACCATACCGGAACTTTTATTAAATCAACCGGTTTTATGCAAAACTGTCCTACCTTACAGGAGATGATTGATGAACACAAATCTGAAGCAGTAGTTGGTAATGGTGATCCGGTTCGTCAACAGCTCTGTATAGTGGATTCGCTATGGGCAGCAGTCAAGGGGCCGGGAACTCCCGCAGATTGTCTTCCTGCCCGTATAGCTATGGGAACCTTTGGGCCTGCAGTTGATATCCTTGTAACCCGTGAAATTCGTGAAAAAATCATGGGAGCCCGTCACACCGAAAGTGCTATTTCTACTATTCAAAGTTCTTTTGACTTTTCAGAAGAGGATCTTGAATGGGTGGAAGTCCCCCCTTATGTACCAATTTCAACAAAATCTGCTACCGCAAAAAAGAAGGATAATAAATTCAGTGTTGTAATTAACCGTAGAGGTCTGGAGAAAATAGAAACTCAATTCATTGTTCCTTCAAACACTATTTCGAAAATAGAAGTTCTTGATCTTAGGGGAAGAACTGTACGTTCTTTGGTTAATTCTTTAAGTGTGTCAAAAATCGAATGGAATGGACTATCTGATGCCGGTTCAAGAGTCAAATCCGGAAAATATCTGATTCGTATCCAGGGGAATGGCTTTACGCGCTCACAACAGGTGAGTATCTATTGATGCTTTCAGATTAATAAGAAACAGATTTTCACAAGACAGTCAAAAGGCGGCTGGGAATGCCGCCTTTTGACTGTCTTGAATTTTCTAAACCGTTACTTCAGAAATCATGGATGATTCCACGTTGCCAAACCCTAGTTCTCCTGCCAGTTTCAGATGCTTGACCTGCTTTCCATCAAAGGTTTTTCCATACCAGGAAGCCAGGGAAACAGCATAACTGTCAACAGCAACCGGATCGATTCCAGCCACAAATGTTTTTAGTTCTGCAACTTTTCCCGGGCCAGCAGGACCATTATCCAGAAGTGCACGGGTAGCATCAACGATACTCAGATGTGGTTTCATATAATAAAGCTGCTCTGCAATCGCTGTGTGCATCTCCATCTCACGATGAAATGCGCCACGTTCTTTCACCAGTCCCATCAACCCTTTTACATTCAGAGAAACTCCACCCGCACTGTGTGATTTTGCGCAAGGAAGTGAAATGAAAGTGTCACATTGGTACACTTCCTTAACGACATCGACTTCTCTGAGTTCTTTTGCCTTGGGATCACTTTTCCTGACATACATGCTGTCCTGTTTGGGAATGAAAAGCACCGCACCTTTAAGGTCCTTTAAAGCAGCAGCTATACCAGTCTTGACTTTACAATGTTCAGGTTCTCTAATAGTGTTATCACATACTATAACTCTTTTAGCACCTGCATCCAGACAGAGTTTGGACATGGTAACGACCGCTTCGGGAGTGGTTCCGGTTGCCCATTCTGGCGGATTTGGAAAGCTCATATTCAGTTTAATCAAGACTCTGCTGCCAGGTTTTACAAATCTGGAGATACCACCCATTTTTTCCATTATCTTTGGAAGCATCTGAGCTGCATCTCCTTTTCCTACGTATACCTCGCTTTTGGAGCCGGTAGTTTCTTGCTGGGCAAAAGTTCCTCCTGCAGCCAAAAGTGAAGTAGCACCGGCTGCAGCTTCTATAAACTCACGTCTGGAAATAGGCATCGTTTCCCTCCTGGGACCTTTAGTTATCATGATCTAAGAAAATATTCACTACAATCTATGAAGCTGGTCTTACAGACCAGCAAGCTTAAACTGCTCATTCGAAACCATCAGAAAATCCGGAGCTGGTTTCACCAGACTCGTAAGGATCAGAAAATCCATCTGAACTGATATTTTTATTTTCACTCTCATCTTTGCCATCAATTGATTTACCTAAATGAACGCTGTCAGAAACTCTTCGCTTTTCACGAATTTTTTCTTTCTGCCACCTGGAAGTATATTCGCCACTCAAACGCCGGTTTTCACCGAATTTAAACACAGTAATTGCAGCGATGTCAAAAATGGGGCAATGCTGTTCACACATTCCACAGCCTAAACACAGATCCTCATTCACTACAGGCACTTTGAACCGTCCCTTTACCGTATCCAACAAACGTGCTTCAATGGCGTTATAAGGGCAAACCTCATCGCAGACCAGACATTCCTTATTCTGAGACCATGCCAGGCAGCGATGACGATCCAGCACTGCTGTACCAATTTTTACAAATTGTTTCTCTTCCAGTGTTAATTTACGTATGGCTCCTGTTGGGCACACGTTACCGCAAAGGTTACATTTTTCTTCGCAGCCGGCAACCCTTGGAACTATCTTTGGCGTGTAAAGCCGAGAAAACCCATCAGTGAACATGCATGGCTGAAGAGAGTTGGTGGGACAAACCTTCATACACTCTCCGCAGGCAAGACATCTGGCCATAAAGTTCTCTTCAGGAATGGTGCCGGGAGGACGGATAAGCTTGCCATGATTATCGTTTTTACTGCTCCCGGCAGCTCTGAATACAGGGAGCATAAGCAAACCACCTGCTGCTCCGGACAAAATATGTCGCCTGTGGAGGTCTGGGCTGAGGCTTTTCTGGGGTGCAAGTTTTGCCAAATGAAAGCTGCTGCAACTATCCTTCAACTCCACGCAGATTCCGCATTCGATACATTCAGAAACTCTGGTTCTGCTGACATCTTTCTCATCGATAGCATGAACCGGACAGGATTTAACACATCTTTGACAACTGTTGCAACCGGATTCACTGGTTTTTCTTCTGAATAGAGAAAACCTGCTGAGAATTCCTAAAAATGCACCAGTGGGGCAGATGTATTGACACCAGAATCGTTTATCCCAGAAACCACCGAGAAAAACCAATGCTGCCAAAATCAGCGTCAGAGCCGTTCCATAATATAATGGCACCTTGATGGGATAAAGACTATAGATGTGATTACTGAACGATGAAGAGAAAATGCTGGTCAATTTAAGCAGGTCAACTCCCATAATGTTTATCAGTGGGTGGACTATAAGAGTCAGAATGCGGGTGGTGATCGAAAGGGGATCTATAAAAATGGGGAAGACCACCCCAAAAAACGAAAGCACCAGAATCATGGTTAGTAAAACATATTTGAGGCGTTGAACAAAAAGCAGCGGCCGACGTTTGTTTGATCGCATGCGAGAGAAAAGGAAGCGATCGAAAAAGTCGATCAATGCTCCCAGAGGACACATAAAACCGCAGAAAAAGCGGCCCAAAAGAATTGTGGCTAACGTAAAAATCAGGGTAAATATCGCCAGGGGCATAATTATTGACCTGGATGCCAGCATGGTGATTAATCCGGTGAATGGATTAAAACGAAGGAAAAATTCACTATCGAAGGAGTAAGCCTGGGGGTTTGTGTTTAAAAAGAAAAATGCCCCCATAAAAAGAGTCACAAAAAATATCTGCAGGATTATTCTGAATGTCCTCAACTTTAACCCCCGCGCAATCGGATAAAAAAATTCTGCTTTAAATAATCTAAATAGTTCCTGTTTATAATGTTGGATAATAATAACATGGTAAAACTTTTCGTTGCCAGTATTATAAACCGGGTTCAAAAAAACTGTTGTCTCTGAAGCTAATATATTATTTCAACACCGGACCGGAGCCCATTAACCGGAAATACTGGTAGTTTGAATGAGATGTTTAATGAAGTATTAATGTCAGAAAATTAGATTTCAGAGCCTAATTTACTAAAAACGAGTTCAAATCTAAAGAACTTACAACGTCCATACCGTTCATACCACAGCCTGACCTCAATGTCGAAACTTCAGAATATGCAGTTTCAGCTTTAATCGGTGTAGCATGTTCTCTCCTGGACCGCCAGGTTGCCCGTCTTGCACAAGACTTCGACGGACAAATTCAAAGATATGAAGTAAGAGAAATAGTTAAGAAATAGCGTTTATTGGATTAAATGAGAGTAAAAAGCAGTCCTGAAAAACGGAAAATACCAAATGTAGGCCGGAAATTATTAAATGTAGGTTCCGGGAACCAAAAATGGATACCGGAATAGTCTAAACCCTTGAATTAGAAGGATTATGGAAATTGTCTGAACTTTGATTAGAATGATTACTTTCATTGGAACAGTGATTGGAATGATAAGGAGCCTTATTAATAGAACAAAAAGGGTATCTTGCAGAAGCGTTTTCCTCATTTCGAAGGCGGTTAAATAAGCTACTTGAAACACAAGATATAGAACTTAAAGAGTGGCAGAAAAGGTTCAAGATGCTTCCGGTTGCCTATCGCAAAACTGATTCGGAAGTTTTCCGCACAGTTGTTGAAGGAACTCTTCACAGGCAAAAGCTGCTAATTTTATACCGTAAACTTTCAGATAAAGATCACAGCGAAAGTAGGGGTAGGCAAAAGCACGATCCTTCGACATCTGGAGCAATTAAAGTTGGCTGGTAAAGTTGAAAGGGTTGGATCTTCCAGAAAAGGTTATTGGAGAGTTGTTGAGAAACTATGAATAAAATACAAGATGGCCATTTTTTTTAAGGACTATCTGGTTAACCGTTATAAAAGAAGCGGTTGGGTTGAATCTATCGGAAAACATTGCCGAAGGCTCCCAGGTGAGTGCTACTTCAAAAAAACTGGAACTCAAATTGACACAGGTTACCCGTGCCAGTCTGGAAGAGCTGAGGTTGGTTTATGAAGATTTTCCGAGACAGAAGAAACTGGCTCTGTGGGAAAGAGAGGAACCACTATGACAGGAATTGATAAATAAACGCTGCCAAACTGCTGATGAAGTAGCAAAATGGATAATTAATGTTAAAAAACGGTATTGACGTCATGGACGGAATAGACAGGATAAAAGAACCAACCAGCTTACAACGTCCATGCAGTCCATGCCTCAGCATAGTCTCAATGCTGAGATTTCTGCAAATGCAGTACTCGTTTTAATAGTTGTAGCTTGTTCTCTTCTGGACCGCCAGGTCTCCCGTTTGGCGCAAGATTTCGAGAAAGAGGGTGGGTTTACAGAAAGACTTTATAAAATCAGATGTGCTAAAAGGAAAGAGCAATCAAAATGAACTGAAGATCATTGGTAAACTATGCTTTGAGAAAGTTGGCTATAAATGGCAGCTTAACCAGAAAACAATCCCCTCTCTACTTCCACAAATAACTTATTGCCTCGCTCTTCCTTTCTAATTATCTTAATAGTCTAACGCTATTAATAGCCATCATTCTGATTTTAAAATTAAGCAACTCTCTCTCAAAGCCCGCTGCCAATGCTTCGTAATCAGATTAATATTGAACTGAAAATGCAGAATTTCCCTGAAATTCAGACACCTGGTCGATATTCGGTAGTAAAAAGGTACTTTTTAACGATACTGAGGAGAAAAAATGAAAACGGTTAGCAATGCCTGTAAACTGCAACCAAATGCACTGGAGATTAGTGTCAATGATCAGATTGAAAAATCTTGATAAGATTATATAGGACACCGATGGGCTCGAGTACTTCGCAAAGACTTATATAACCGAAGGTATGAGAAGTCTTCTTACCAAAGGTATGGCAAGGCTTGTCGGAAAATCCAATGATTCGATCTTTCATCTTAAACAGGAGATGGGTGATGGAAAAACTCATCTTAAGGTTGGTTTTGGGCTTCTTTCGAAAGATCCTGCCCTAATAAATGAAAAATTAATACAGAAAGTGAATTAAAATGTATCAGGAATATACGGATTTTGACATTAATAATCTTGTTCAGAATAATTTTAATGGGGAAGTCGAGTTTTATAGCAGGTATACCAATATTAATGGTTTCAAATTTTATCTGCTTCGAGATAGATTTGTAAGAATTAATGACAGTGGTCATAAGCCAGAGTGGTACGTTAATTTTTTCGGATTTTATAAGAATAATGTTGGGTTTAAGTACGTCCAGAATATATGGATACAGAATATGGTGTATTAACTGAAAAGGGACAGGAAGTTATTAATTTAATATTAAGAGATGAAACCGTAACGATAGATACCGAGCAAGATATACTGAGAATTATAAATAAAGGTGAATCAGCAAATACAGAATTTAAAAGTACTCTTCGTTGGAATATTAAAGATGGGCAAATTGATAAGGAGATAGAGTTTGCAGTTGTTAAAACAGTTACAGGTTTCTTAAATGCAAATGGCGGCATTCTTATAATTGGAGTTGATGATAATGGTGAAATATTAGGGTTAGAATATGATTACAATTCACTTAAGGATAAAAGCTGGGATAAATTTCAATTATGTTTAACAGAAATATTATGTAAAGCGATCCCAAAAGATTTGTGCCAAAGTAAAACAATCGTTAATAGATTTGAAATTGATGGAAAAGATATATGTGTTATAATTGTAAGACCTTCAACAACACCAGTGTTCTTAAATCATAAGAACCAAAAAAAGTTTTATGTAAGGATAAATAATTCAACTCGTGAAATAGAAAATGTAGAAGAGATAGTTAGATATTGTATTGAAAAATTTAGCAGGAATACCTCTTATGAGTGAATCACAAACTATTGAATATAAAGAATCTTGGCGAGATGAATACATAAAATGGATAAGTGGCTTTGCAAATGCACAGGGTGGCCTTCTGGTTATTGGCAAAGATGACCGTGGCAATACAGTGGGAATTAAGAATGCCAGGAAGCTTCTTGAAGATATCCCTAACAAAGTTAAAGATATACTTGGGATAATGGTTGAAGTAAACCTGCGTAATGACAATGATCTTGAGTACATCGAAATTTCAGTTGATAGATGCCCATATCCGGTAAGCTATAAGGGACAATACTTCTGTCGTAGCGGAAGTACAAAACAAGAGCTTAAAGGTGCTGCACTTGATGCATTCCTTTTGCGTAAACAGGGCAGACATTGGGATGGAGTACCGGTTCCTCACATATCTGTTATGGATCTTAAGAAAGGTGCTCTTTACTATTTTCGCATGGAAGCTCAAAGAAGTAATCGATTAAAAAAAGAGATAGTTGAAGAGGATGACCTGTCTCTGCTGGAAAAATTACAGCTTCTTGAGGGAAATTATCTTAAACGGGCTGCTATATTACTCTTTTCTACTGAACCAGAGATGTATGTTCCTGGTGCTTACGTAAAAATTGGCCGATTCAGAACTAATAGTAACCTGTTGTATCAGGATGAGATTCATGGCCCACTCTTCGAACAGGTGGAAAAAACAATGGATCTGCTTCTTACAAAATATCTTGCAGCAGAAATCTCTTATGAGGGAATTCATCGCAGAGAAAAATTTCCTTATCCTGTAGAAGGTCTTCGAGAGGCAATTCTAAATGCAATTTCTCATAAAGATTACGGATGCAATGTGCCTATACAAATAAGTGTTCATGATAACCAGCTATATATATGGAATGAAGGTCGTTTGCCTGAAAACTGGACTGTTGATGATTTATTCAAGAAGCATGCTTCCCGTCCGTATAACCCGCTTATTGCCAATACCTTCTTTAGAGCAGGAATAGTTGAATCCTGGTGTAGAGGTATTGAAAAAATAATCAAAGAGTGTATTAATCATGGCTGCCCTGAACCGGTTTTTGATTGTAGAGAATCTGGAATTATGGTGGAATTTAGGCGAAGTCCATCAAAAACTGATATTATAAGTAAAACAAACGTGTCACCAAAAATGTCACCAAAAATGTCACCAAAAATGTCACCAAACGTGTCACCAAAAATGATACCAGATGCGACACCTGAAATCACTAAAAAGATATTGAATTTAATTAAAAAGGACCCAACTGTAACAACTGCTGTTATGGCTGAAAAAGTAGGGGTGGATAAAAGAACGATCCTTCGATATCTGGAGCAATTAAAGTTGGCAGGTAAAGTTGAAAGGGTTGGATCTGCCAGAAAAGGTTATTGGAGAGTAGTTGAGAAATAAATTTCTGACAAGTTAGAAGGGAAAAAACATGTCCTCAAAATACCAGGAGATGCAAAGAGAAAGGGCCGCAGTTAAAGCCCTGTCTTTTATGGAGCTACTGCAGGAGCTGTTTATAAAGGCGCTCCAAGGGATTTTGTCCTGACGGATGGATCGAAAAACTTGTATGAACCGGTCATCTCAGAAGTTATTGAATATTTTAAAATGAATAAGGTCTCGTGGTGGGGTGGGGCAAAACCAGCAGGGCATGTGCTGTCATCACAGATTGCCTGCTTGAATCATTTTTTCCCAATTAGAGGTGATAAAAGTACGGTTCTTAGAATCCTTCAAAACATATCATCTGATTTTGTGGATATTCTAATAATCGAGACATATGATTTTTTACCGGCATTTATCCAGTTTGAAGCAATCAGTGATAAAGACCACCTGAATGAAGAAAATCTTTCTCGTGGAAGTAATTGCACATCTGTAGATGCTTTAATTTATGCTATCCACAGAAATGGTTCCAAATGGTTAATTCCGATCGAATGGAAATATACCGAATATTACAACAACGAGAATAAGGCAACAGAAGGTTATAATAAAAACCCGATCAACTGCAGTGGTAACGTTAGAAAAGAAAGATATACACAGTTGATAAACAATTCTAAACAGTTAAAAAAAACCGATCACTACTGCTACTATTTTGAACCGTTTTATCAGCTTATGCGGCAGACTCTGTGGGCAGAACAGATGATAGCACACAAAGATGAAGTGAGGATTAAAGCGGATTATTTCCTACATGTTCATGTAATTCCACAGGGGAACACCGATCTGCTTGATAAGAAATATAAATACAGTGGGAAAGGAATGAAGGAGACCTGGAGAGAGCATTTTTGGGATCGGTCCAAATACCTGATAATCACACCGGAAAAACTGATGAGATTCTGGTGATTGGAACAGCAAATGCTGGTTTTTTTTAATGCAAAAATATGGATTATAAATCAATTGAAAAAGAAAAAATTAAACCAATTGCTTCAAATCTGGCCAAAAGGAACAGTTGCTACATCCAAATGGCTCAACTTACAAGGGATCAGATTCGATCTGGTTAACCGTTATAAAAAGAAGCGGTTGGGTTGAATCTATCGAAAAACATTGCCGAAGGCTCCCAGGTGAGTGCTACTTCAAAAAAACTGGAACTCAAATTGGCACAGGTTACCCGTGCCAGTCTGGAAGAGCTGAGGTTGGTTTATGAAGATTTGATACAGAAAAGCTATTCAAACGAAACTTAAACCTGATTGGATGAAGAGACTGTATTCGCCATCATCTATTTAAACAAATCAACCGGCCCCTGAAAATCTTATCACCTTCTTTCAACTTAAAAGCTGACACACCAGAGCCAAATCGATTCATATCTATAGAAGTTACAGGTGTGGAAAGCGAACACTTATAAACGATCATTCCCTGAAAGTTTAAAAGAGTTAATTTAGCTGGTTGTGATCCGGAAATCCGCACAAGCAATTTGCGGTTAACTACCTGTACAATTGGCGTTGATATTGGATGTGAATTTATATGTAAAGCTGAAGTCGCATTTTCCTTACAAAGCTCGTTCAGGAATGCTTGGTCAATCGCATAGTTGTAAAGTTTAACTTCATCAATAAGGCCATCCACAAAATCCCTCAGCTCCCCATTACGTAGCCTGGAACAGGCAATCTGCGCATCGGCTTGTGGAGGTAGATAGTTTCCTTCGTGGTTGAGCGACCCTTCGAGTTTGCCATTTACGTAGATTTTGAGGAGATGTCCATCAAATGTGGCAACCAGATGATACCACGTATGGGGCTCAATCTTTGTAGTTGCATCCGCATCCATCCACTTGTTTCCAGTTGAATCCGAAATTGAAATGCATGGAGAACCGGTGGATTTCTTGATATATAGGGTATATCCGTTTCTTACACCTGTCTGGATGTTCTGAAAATTGAAGATTTTTACATTCTTGAATATCGGACTATCGGATTTGAAATAGGCTTCGATCGTAAATTTCGGGAGAAAGAATGCTGTTTTGGAATTGGCAACCATCAGTTTATATCCGTTACCCGGGCAGCGCAAAGCATTTCCTATCACACCCTTTTCCAAAGATAAGCCCGGAGAAAAAGCATCAAAACCATTTCCGGTTACATCGAAATAGGTGTTTTTGGAAGTAGAATCGAAAGACCAGTGTGCAACAAGTCGTTTCTCCTCAGGTAATGTCATTTCGTTGTAATGTGATAAAATGGTTTCTTCTGATAAGCTATAATTATAAAGTTTGACTTCATCTATGAGACCATCCAAATGATTTTTCACCTCACCATTACGCAGTCGAGAACAGGCAATCTGCGCATCGGCTTGAGGGGGCAAATAGTTGCCTTCGTGATTAAGTGATCCTTCAGGTTTACCATTTACGTATACTCTGAGGGAGTGCCCATCAAATGTGGCAACCAGATGATACCACATATGAGGTTCGATCTTTGTTTTTGCATCTGCATCCATCCAGTTGTTTCCTGTTGCATCGGAAATCGAAACACATGGAGAACCGGTAGATTT
>JAEYNR010000096.1 GCA_023412475.1 Fibrobacterota bacterium
ACGGGTCGGAAATATCGGTATAGAACACCCTCATCAGCGCACTGTCAAGGTGACCTGGCAAGCAGCCATTTATGGATATGTTTGTGCGTATGGAAGTTCCGTTGTCATGACTGTAGATCATACCTCCATCAAGATAAGCCATCCCAAACATCTTTCTCTCTACTTCGTTATTCGTTATTCGATATTCGTTATTCGATATTCATTAACACCTGTCTCTTTTCCCGATTCTATAGGAAAATACTCAAAATTCATGGCCTGGGACAAAGAAAGTCCTGCCATTAAAAAAAATGTTGAAAACGGAAACAGATCTCCAATGGTGGAATTCATGCTATCTATTTTTATGCAATTAGCAAGGATGGAACGGGAATTTTTGATTCAACGGGTAAAAAGTGGTTTGAACCATGCCAAATCTTTGGGAAAAACGCTAGGCAGACCTAAAAATTCAACTATTAGATGATCAGGCATTCCTGAAAAAGTATAAGAATCTCTCTGCAGACCTGCAAAACGGTCTCTCAGTTCGCAAAGCAGCAAAAATTCACGAAGTTTCTTTGAATACCGTTTTGAAGGTTCGAAAAGCTCTGAATTTAGCAGCCTGAAAATGTATCCCAACAGGAGACATTTTCGGGCTTACTCAGCAGGAATCAGATTTTGTCCGCTATAGCAGACTTTTTTCAGGTTTCAGATTCACCCTTCAAACACTCTCCCCTATACTCTCATCCCCATTTACAGGGAACAAAAATCAAACTCTCTTTCTCTCTTGGTTATTTGAATGGTGATTATGATATTGGAAAATAAATTAAGTAACAGATTTTTAAACATCTTATTTTTGCTATTGTAAATTGTTAGATTAATAATACTTGAACTCAAACCAACTCAATCTTCAATTTCTTGCCAAGAGCGATTGCTGCCTTACTTAATGTTACTAATGTCAAAGATTCATTGTCAAGTTGAAAAAGTCGATCAACTGCAGATCTGCTCGTGTTCATTCTTTTTGCAAGGGTTGTTTTGGTTAAGTGTTTCTTTGCCATTTCCTTTTTAATCTGAAATGCAATAACCTTTTTGATTGAATTTACTTCTACTTTTTCTCTTATTCCTTCTTCATCCAGGAATTCATCGAAATTCGAACCGATATATTGATTTTTCGTCTTCATGCTTTTCCTTTCAACATATTCTTTCTTTTCCGTGCACACTGTAATATTTCTATGGGTGTTTTTTGTGATTTCTTAATGAAGCCATGCAAAAGAACCATTTTTTCATCAAAAACGGTAAAAAGGACCCTTGCAATACCGCCATGTAAATGTGTCCGTATTTCCCAGATATCCTTTTCCATTTTTCGCACAACAGGCATACCGATTGGCCAACCATATTGTACTGTTTTTATATCCTCTCCAATTACCTTTTTATCTTCTTTTTCCAATGAACGTAACCAGTCTCTTACCGGTTCTGTACCATTTTCATTTTTTAAAAAAGACAACATTTAGTACAAATTCAGGAACTTCATTATTATTCATACAAGAAATGTACCAAATCTGGTACGTTGAAGTCAATAAAAAAATTGTGTTTTTATCAAAAACATTGTATTCCTCTTTGTTCAAGCTCAAAACACCTACCCTAATTTGGTTTCTCTGACTTAAATACTTCTGTGCCAGTGGGTAATCCTTTTTCTGTGTTTATTGGTAATTATTTTTCAGTGCAGACTGGAATTACGGAAATTATCAGGGAAAAAGTCTTTCGAAGTTTTAGTAGTTTCGGAAATCTCCCGTCACGGTCGTAATCCGTTTCAGATTCAACAGATCATTGAAGAACTATCGGAATTGAAAATTTCTATTCACATAGAATCTTTAGGACTGAAAACAATCGATGAAAACGGAAACAGATCTCCAATGGTGGAATTCATTCTCTCAATTTTGATGCAATTAGCAAGAATGGAAAGGGAATTCCTGATTCAAAGAGTAAAGAGTGGTTTGAACCATGCTAAATCAAAGGGAAAAGTTTTAGGCAGACCACAGGGGTCTACAATGGAGCAGCAGGATTTTTTAATTTCTTACCAACCCTATTCAATAATCAATGTATCTGAATATTCGTGCACGCAATTAATGCATATATCTTGCATATTTATTGTTGTATCAAAAGGATAAACCTGAAATTGTTCTGAAGAATAATCTTCTGATTTTATTATAACATCAATACGGTAATCCTCTAAAAAGACATCAATAAAAAAGCATTCGCTGTTACCAACCCATGAATAATTAAAATCAAACGTCTTTTTATCTTTTGGTAAAAGGTTCGTTGATGAATCTGTGAATATAATAGTTACATAATCTGGATTAATACGTTCCTTGTAATTGTAAAATTCAATAGTTTTATCAAAATTCGATGTATTTATAATTGTTAAAGATAATTTTGCTTTGCAGCTAACATCTTTATCAAAAAAAGAGCAACTGAACAACATTAAACAGAAAGCAATGACTACTTTTAGTAATTTTTTCATTTTCTTAATCCTGTAGAAACCAGTGTCGAATATGTTTAAGAACGCTCCTCACAGTTATCACTGCTGTGGTAATCGGCATAATTGGTGCAATTGTTGAAAGTGCTGGTCCTCCAATAAGTGTCTCATTTCCTATTTGCACCAAATCTGCAGCCGCAGCCTGTCCAGCTGCTTTCCCAAAACCTTCATTTTGAACTTCAATTGCGGCATTTTGTATTAAATGGGTAACCATTGAAAACATATAGTCAAACTGCAGAAAACTTGATCCTACTCCAGGTACAAATAGACTCGCAAGAGCAATACCACCTGCAGCATCTTGATATTTCGCCAATATCCTTGAAGAACCAGTGCTGTCTTTCCCTGCAAAATATAATCCCATTTCTATGGGAGAATATGGTAATTGGTATGGACTTCCATATTCATGAAAAGCATCATTGATTGCATGCTGCCTGAAACCCTCCCATTGTGCTCTTGTCATGTTAAAATCAGAAGGTTTGTTATTATTAAAGAACTCATTAATTTCTTTTGCAGAGGTATATTTTCCTTCATGTATTGCTTTAGCAAGCCTCTCCATACCTTTATGATTTATCCATCGGTGTTTCACAAGTGGATTAGAACTTCTCCAAAAGTCTCCTGCCAATTCATGCCATCCCCCAATAATCCAATGTGACAAGACATCGAGGCGACCATCCGGATCAGTTCTCATCACAGGGTTAGAAGATGCATAAAGGTATGCATCATAATAGCAATCCGCAGGATCAACACTCAACCAGATCCCCAGCTCCGGATCATAGTATCTAGCCCCGATTAGATACCATAGCAGGGAAAAAAAGAAATTCCAAAACAAAAAAAGACAGTCTTTCAAAGAGCTAAGATTCACATTTTAAAATACTTCAATCCTCACTAATGAGAAAGTATTAATCTCTGTTTTTAGCTGAAAATGAAGGGCTTCGGGGGTGGGATCTGTGGAGATTATTATGAAGATCTGCAGTAGTAAGGTGGGAATAGTGGTTAAGAGTGGATGCCTGATTATGACCTAAAAGACGGGAAAGGATTTCACAACTGCATCCGTTTCTTGCCATGTAAGTTGCAAATGCCTTTCGGAATAGGTGTGGATTCCAGGCACTCCATAGCTTAAATCTCTGATAGATTGCTGATTTTGTCATTCTTTTGCCTGTTACCGATACAAAAAGCGAACCATTTATAGCGTTTCTTCGGGCTATATACTCTCTGATTGCCTTAACAGATACATCGGTAAGGGGAACGAATCGACACTTCTTTTCACCCCTTCCTTTGCCTTTTAAAAGGACTGTTTTTTCTGTAAGATTTACGTCCTCAATATTGAGTGAAACCAATTCTCCAATTCTTGCACCGCTTCCAAAAGTCACTTCAAACATTGCATAGTCACGTAAAGCTATCAGGGTATCAACTTTCCTGATCCGCTCAGTAACTCTGTTAATTTCTTCAATGGAAGGAACACTGAATCGTTTTTCTTCTGCAGTGGTCCCAATTAACACTTCTGCAGCAGGATTCTCAAATAAAATCCCCCTTTTGATACAGATCTCAAGAAAGTGGCTTATTACTTCTCTGTTCTGAACCTGAACTCCCCTTTTAATTGTCTTTTGAAGTAAATATCTCTCAATATCTGCAGAATTGATGCCTGATAATTCGATATTTTGACTTCTGATCCAATTCAGAAAGGTCTTGATCTGATATAGCTTTCTTTCAATGGTGGTTTTAACGTTATTTTTCAATATCAGTTCCTTCTGATACTCCTTGAGAAGCCCTTCAATCATGCTGCATTCCTTGGATGAAATTTCAGGTGTGCTTCCCGTAAGGCAGTAAAGGTATTTCTGAGATAATGCTGAGTGGATTTTAAATCTGCATGACCAAGCAGAAGCTGAATTGTGCGTAAATCTGATCCTGAATCCAATTGGTGTGATGCAAAGCATGCCCTGAAGGTATGGGGTGATAAGGTTTTAGTCATTCCAACCTGATCAGCATACTTCTTTATCAAATCCCTGAGATTTCCGAACGTGATCATTTTTCCGTTTTTACTTGGAAAGAGTAAATTAGATCCATTTACAGCAAACAATGGTCTTGCGTTATCAAGATAATCTTGGAATAATGGAAGGAGCCATTCGCCTAGTGGAATTATCCTGTTGCTGTCTCTCTTTGCTTTTTTCACCAACAGAATTCTTTCAGATAAATCAATTTGATCCATTTTTAATGAGCGAAGTTCTTTACTCCTTAGCCCTGTACCGTATAACAGTTCCAATATTAATCTATCCCGTTTTCTTATTGGTGTATCAGGTGTAATGCTATCCAATAATTCAGCCATTTCTTTAACCGTAGGAATGTTTTTAAGTACATTTTTTGATACGTTTGGAAGAGTAATACTACCTGAAATATCATTTCTAATCAGTCCACTTCCTGCCATAAGCCTGAAAAACAGCTTAACCGAATTCAATTTGGTCCGAATGCTCTTTATTCCAAGTGGTTTTCCCCTGTATTCTCTTTTTTTCAGGTGAAGGTGAAATGAACTAATGTGGTCAATCCTGATATTATCTGCAGACTGTACCGATTCCTCTTCCGTTAAGTATTTAAAAAGATCCCTGACATGGAATACATAATCTGCTATAGATTTATCTGAATAGTTTTGCAATCTCATTTGTTCTGCAAATTGGTGTATTTGTAATTCGAATTTCATTGTTTTTAACTTCTTTCCTTTCAATTTTCACCGCGAACCGCGAAGTAGTATCCATCTCCTTGATTTTTATCAAGATGCTTTCAGTGCGAAGTCATTGCGAAGTTCCGCGAAGTTGTCCTGATGGAGCAGGACATAACTGTACTGCAGTCCCTGTTTACCTGTAATCTTCCCGATATATCCACTTTTCAGCAGATCCTTGAAGATTATTCGCAAATAGGATTCACTCAAGCCACAAAGCTTTCTGATATCATTTCTGGAAAAGGTTATATCTGAAATAGAAATGCAGTTTCCAGGCACTCTTTTATTTTGCTCTTCAACAAACGATCTGATATGTGAAAGTACAGCCCTTCCCTGTGGTGAAAGCTCGTCATGAGTAACGGCAAAGGCTTCTTTACTCAATTCTATTGCCGTTTCAATGTCCGATTCCATAACGTATACAATCCCGTTATTTACAGGTCTTTGATATTGGTGCAACAGAGCTATTGATTTCACAAGGGAAATGAATACTTGCATATCTCTTCTGTTGTGAAGACAATTTGATGGATAAGAAATTGATAGGTTATCGGGAAAGCATACCTTCAGTGGCTTAAGCATTCTTTGGGCGTTTTGGTGCACCTTCTGTATATCTTTCCGTATTGATAATTGCCTTTGACCTTCTGCAGTCTCTGAGAATATCTGATTCTCAATTATCCTTCGTGTTTGCTCCTGTGATTCGTCCAAAGTAATGGTTAAAAACAGCCTTCTGATATCCTCATCCAACAGGTTTAAATCACTGCTTGACACAATTACACTTAAGGCTACCTTTTCGGAAATATCCTGAACAGATCTCTGACCGATTGTTGCATCGGCAATGGTGGAAAGTGTGGATATCCTTTGATCTGCAATTATGCTTTTCAGATACGGAAGACAGTCTCTAATCCCTTCCATATCGTCAATGGCCAATATCTTCCCGTTTAATGTTTTTGAATCATACAGCAGAGCTTTATTGCTGATATAGGTATACTGTTTAACAGATTCGGATGGAAACAGAGATAAGACCGTATCCCGAAGAAAAGACTTTCCAGCACTATCCCGGGAAAGAATGTTTATTGAAACGGGGACAGAAAGCATTCTTGATGTAAGAGAAAGATATAATAGCAGAGCGTTTTTACTTTCGCCAATCAGCCCCATGGCTTCTATATCATTGGAGATCACATTCAACAGGTCATTACTCTTCAGGTACTCAATTGTTTTCTCACTTTCTTCTATACTCATTTCTGAAGCTGCAGCAGGAAGTCTGTCTTCCAATATGGAAATTCTTTCATTTTCGAGAACTGCTATTAATTGTTTTAACTCGGTCCGTATCAGGGATGCTTTGATTGCTGTTTCTCTGAAGGCATTATTTATGAAGGACTCTTTTTCTTCAGGTGTGTACAGGTCAAGGAACTGAGTATAGGCATTCACCGTATCATCGGAATAGGAAACTCTTAGAGCAATTTTCAACCTATGAAGATTATCTGTAGATAAACCCGCAGCCTTAAACAACAGTTGTCCTGTTCTTACATACAGCCCATCTTTTTTTCTTTCTACAACCACCCTGCTACTGCCATTTTCAGGATTAAAGATACCATCAGATTCAAATTTATATTCTGGTCTGTTAACTGGGAAGCTGGAATTTGTTAAGTTATCGCACAATAACCCGTTCTGTTTGCTTTTTTGTTGAAATCTGCTTATTTCCGCCATTTCTACCACCTTCCACTTCATTATTTCCTTAAAAACATTGCAGGCAATTCCAATATTTCACCTTTGGTGGGATCTGCCTGTCCCATATCAACAGTGTAAAAACCATCTTAATGGAAGTTTTAAACTTTTTTTTCAGTTTTATCCAAATTGGAGAAGTTTTCCTACCTCCCCTACCACCTGTAAATAGGTCCTCCACCCATATTTTCATCGAAACTAAGTTTTTGAACGTTCTATAAGCGATTTTACAGTAATCAATCGACAGATTGCCTACAGAAAAGGGGGGTAAATCTGTTTCAGATTTCACCTGCCTTTCTGTTACAGATTGCAGGGGGTTTTCTGTTACAGATTCCTACCCCTGATCTGTTAGCTTTCTGTAAGGTTCACCCGATCCCTGCCAATACTCCCACTCACTCCCTGACTTCCAATCCTTCTTTTTTTCGTTTTTCCTAGACTGGCTCATCTCTACGCGAACTATACTAGTCTCCGCACAGAACTATGTTTTCTTTCTTTATTAGAATAAGACTCATCCAAATGGAAGCAGACTGATTCAATGATCAGTGTATCCAAGAGTCTTCAAAAGGGGTACAACACAAGATCAGGATATCCCTATTATCCTTTGAAGATTCTTAATTCTTTGTTTCCGGAGAAGAAAAAGCACTGGAACTGGAGAAAAGCATCACGGAACAGTGAAAATTTGAGCGTAGCGATAATTTGAAGTGTGAAGTGATATCGGTTCTCAGGGTGATAGCCCTGAGTGGGGTGTGGGGCAAAGCCCCATGATTTTAAGATGATCCGGTTAAGGTTGAGATGAATCACTCCTTTTATAGGTATTCTCTTATATAGCACGAGTAGAATTTTTGCTGTATGCATTTGCAAGATAGTGAGTTACGGCTGAATCTGAAAAGTTACAACGTGATAACTTTATTATTCTGGGACATTCAATAAAATTACTATCTGTAACTTTATTTTTAATCGGTTAACGAATAATTTTAAACTTTTTTAAAACTATTAAAGAAAAAACAGGGATTTTCGGTAGGAAAGTAAAGTGATATATCAGGAGATTTAAAACTTTACAGGGAGGTTAAATATGAAAAGATCAAAATTGGTAGGGTGTGCGATTGATGAAGAATTAAAGGAGTTATTTGAAAAAGAGTGCAAAAAGCTGAATCGTACCGTAAGCACTATGACATTGATTCTGATAAAAGATTTCTTACTGCAGAAAGGTATTGATGCCAACAAAGGGGATGAATAACTCCCCCTTTTTTTAAGAACAGCTTTTAAAGACTTTAAAAAAGTTAACAAGGTAA
This sequence comes from Fibrobacterota bacterium, assembly GCA_023412475.1. Taxonomy (GTDB): domain Bacteria; phylum Fibrobacterota; class Chitinivibrionia; order Chitinivibrionales; family Chitinispirillaceae; genus JAAYPC01. The sequence goes on from JAEYNR010000096.1 coordinate 8,228, forward strand.
TAAATGAATCAGAAATTTTACAGGTTGATGACATACAGGTACATGTCTAAGTGTGAACGGAGTGTATATAATACAGTAGACCGATACTGCTATGTAAAGAGAGACGGCACATTGAGCAGATTTGTTGGAACCGTAGCAGACCTTTGCCTGATTACAGGTTTTAACGAAAGAGAGGTTAAGACGGCAATAAAGATTTTGAAGGATAAGAAACTTTTGATCGTTGAAGGTGCTCATAAGAACCCTGAAAAAAGTTACCGGACAGTTCATTTTTGGAAGAACTTCCCCATAGCAGGAAAAACCGAAACTGTAAATGGTGAGATAGATATAGCAACAGGTGAAAGGGTGTATATGACCTATGAACACCAACTGTGGCTTTATAATCAGGGGGTGAGAAGCAGACCAAGTTTTAAAGAGGATGACCCGGGAATACTGGACATAATAAAAAAGAGCCTGCAATTTAAAACTATGGAAGAGATTCAGGAACTGAAGAAACCAGAAAAGAAAGTGTTGGATTCTGGAGAAGAAAAAGAAAAGATTTTGAGAGAAGAATTTTAACCACGGAAGGCACTGAAGCACACGGAATTTGAGATTTCGGATTTTGTAACTTCTTTTTCAGTGTATTTCCGTGTTTTCAGTGGTTAAACTCCTATTCCTATGAATCTTTTTCTTTGTTGACAATACTCCCTGTTTCGAGTATACTGGACAAAGAAGTGTCTGGAAAAAAAGGTTTTTGAAAAAATATGTGAAATTTGATCAGTTTCTAATCTCTGGGCTGTAAATTGATGTCTGGGAATAATCATTCGATTAATATGAGGCACTTCTGAAGAAAAAGGAGTCTGTTATGAGTAAGAGAGCTTGTATCTTTGTTAGGGTAAGCAGTACCAATGATCGTCAGGATTATAACAGACAGATTGAAGACCTGAAAGTTTATTGCGAAAGACAAGATCTGCAGATAGTTCATATCATTTCTGAAAAGGTAAGTGGAGCAAAAAGAAATGAAGATAGAGTAGGAGTAAAGGAATTACGGAAGTTAGCTTCCAAAAGGTCTTTTGATGTCCTAGTAGTATCGGAAATCTCCCGTTTAGGTCGTAATCCGTTTCAAATTCAGCAGGTCATTGAAGAACTTTCCGAATCAGGGATTTCTATCCATATCGAATCTTTAGGTTTGAAAACCATTGATGAAAACGGAAACAGGTCTCCAATGGTGGAATTCATGTTGTCTATTTTGATGCAATTAGCAAGAATGGAACGAGAATTCTTAATCCAACGGGTGAAAAGTGGCTTGAACCACGCCAAAGCTAAAGGAAAGGTTCTTGGCAGACCTAAAAATTCTATAATGGATCAGCAGGTTTTCCTGAAAAAGTATAAGAATCTATCTGCAGACCTGAAAAATGGTTTGTCAGTACGAAAAGCAGCAAAAATTCACGAAGTTTCTTTGAATACGGTTCTGAAGGTCAGAAAGGCACTTAATTTAGCAGCCTGAAAATGTATCCGATAAGGATACTTTTTCGGGCTTATTGATCATTGATCAGAAGGGATCAGATTTTGTCCGCTATAGCGTACTTTTTGCAGGTATGCAGAATTCTTCAATCACTCTCCACCATCCCACCTTCCCCATTTACAGGGAACAAAAATCAAACTCTCTTTCTCTCTTACTTATTTGATGTAAATTTCATAATGGATTCAAGTAAATTGTAGGAATCGTTAAAATTGTTTTGTCTCTTTTACTGATACCACCATCAATAACAGATCCTTTTGCAAAGAATGTGTCAACTGTGGAAAACCCAATTTTTTCGTACCTAAAACGATATTCTATCTCACTTGCAGTAGGACAACTGTACGTTCGTTGTGGAGTCAACAAAGACTCATAGTTAAAATTACCTTCGGCATTTGTAGTAAAGACGTTAGTGCCTTTACCTTGCACCTTATCACCATAGTTATATGTAACAGGCGTAACAATTACACCTGCCAACACGGTCGAATCTACAGAATTTTTTACGCAACCTATAATCTCATAACCGCACGAATCATCACCACTACAACCACAGTTTATGCAAACAAAGGTTGCAAATAGAAATACTAAAATGATCTTATAAACCCAAGTCTGTTCCATACACCTCCTCATAATAATTACTAGATCCTTCCCATACTCGCAGAGTTCCAAAAAATGGTGCATCTGGTATTCCTGGAAACCAGAAATCTTCAAAATTTTCAAAGTCTTCTTTGCCCAATATCATATGCCAAGGACCTTTAATTTTCGATGAATTATCATGATGTGCTCTGTCTTGTGTAGTATGTGCGATACGTCCTTTTGCTTCCCACCGTTTGAAAGGATTTTTTGATTTTACATTCTTTTTCTGAGCATTAATATAGTTATTATATGAATCTGTTTCTCCTTCACTTCCTCCATGAGCACCAGCTTCAGGTTTCCATTCAATCTTTTTCAATGCTTTATGAGATGCAAAGCCAATTAAGGGATCTCCAGTAAGTAACCCAAGTGCCCATCCACCATACTTTTGTGCTTTATCCCAGTTATTTTGCAAATCAGGTAGAACTGACCAGGTCGCAGTACCTAAACCTTCTATAGTGTTAACAAATGTACCAGTTGGAGTTGCACCAAAGAATAAATTCTTGAAAAACCCACCACCATCTTTATCCTTAATAGCACGTGCCATCTCGATATATGGTTTAAAAAGCTCAGCAGTTAATGTGGAGAAAAAATGTTTGAATGACCATTCTCCATTAGTGTCACTATAATTAAGAGGATTATTGGAACAGAAAAGAAAACTATTTGGGAATTGTTTTTTAGGATCTACACTCAACCACACTCCCAGCTCCGGATCGTAGTATCTAGCCCCGAAATAAAACAGCCTCGTCCCACTGAAATAGCTGCTGTTATCCACAGCTGCATGTGTGCTATAAAAGCTGCTATCTGCAGGAGCACCCATTATTTCACTCGAAACTACGTTTAACTGGACCTTTCTGGTCTTACCAGGACTTACCAAAAATGAAACTATTGGAGCTATATTAAATATCCCACCAGATTCACCTGAGGCCATCAGAAACATCCGTACTATCTCTATTTCACCGGTAAAACTCTCACTTCCGGTAAATCGCAAAGACCTCTCTCTACTGTCGTACCGGGTTTTGTATATCTTGGAAAATTCGTTACCGGTAGCCACTTCCCTGTAACCTACCCGAATAAATCCCGATCCAGTACTCATATCATAGTCAGTTACCGCAATATCAAACTCCACCCTAGCGAAATCTGCTCCCTGGGTATCAAACTCCTTGCCGGTAAATTTCTCCCGTGATGGCAATGAAGGTGAAGAAGAGTCAAGTGGGTTTATCGTTCCATAGGACTGGTAAGCTACTTTCTCTGTAATACTGTTCTGATCATTTATCACCATGCGGGTAGATCCCAGGTGATCTTTAAGATAATAGTCGTAGCTGTAGGTTACGCTGTCCCCACTCCTGTGCTGCAATATCCTTCCTTCCCCATCGATACTCACCGATTCCAGTGCATAGTTAATATCAACGTTTACAGATATCGGATTTTCAATAGCTTTGAAAAGACCCCAGTGCCAGTTGTAATAAAAAAAGAGACTCTGACCACGATTGACATTATACGTGGTACTGTCAATGTAGGATACAAAATGACGTGGAATATCCAGAGTAATTTTGTCTACCCTTACTGCACCTGCAAACCGGACAATGTCGCTGCTTTTGAGCAGATAGCTGCCATTCTCTTTTATCGTATCAAGCGGAAACAGAACCGAATCGTTTACAGGATTAAACGGGTCGGAAATATCGGTATAGAACACCCTCATCAGCGCACTGTCAAGGTGACCTGGCAAGCAGCCATTTATGGATATGTTTGTGCGTATGGAAGTTCCGTTGTCATGACTGTAGATCATACCTCC
>JAEYNR010000055.1 GCA_023412475.1 Fibrobacterota bacterium
CAACTGTATGTGATAGGAAAAGAGGAGTTTGTTAAAAAAATTATTGAGATAGACCGGTGTAGACGTGCTCGCATTGCCCGCCATATAAGTGAAAATATCGGTATGGAGAAAGTTGAGGATGAAGTATCAAGATTGCTTCTTTTGAGAAAAAGCGATCTTTATCGTGCAGGGCTCTGTAATGTCAGATCAACTGCCAGGGAGCTTTTTGCAGTGATATGTAAAAGCTGGTTTGAGTTTACAGGTGCAGATATTTCCCGACATTTGAGGGTAACTGATGCGGCGGTTTCGCGTATGCTTACCAGATTCAGCAAAGTTGAAAACAGGGAGTATCTTATTGAAAAGGTGTTAGAGGGGATCACCTGAAAAGAGAAGTTGTTTTTTTTGGCCGGTGTCAAAAGATTTTAAACTCATAAATTTGAGCAAGAGTCAAATTATTTACCACGTTGGGATTTAAATTCTGAGAAAAATAAGGAATGTTTTTATCCAATAAATTTAGCAATTCCTATCATTTTATTTCTGTTTTTGCTGGAATAATACTTTTTGCATTCATTTAAAAGAGTCAAAAACCTTAGTCATGAGATATATAGATGGCACTTTCAGTTTATATGCAACTTACGTTTTCGGTGTAGATACACTCGGATTCGTTTTATCAGTCGTTTTGCCGGGGTCGTTTTATCTTTTTTGCCCCAGAGATTAAAGCTTCCCACATTTGTTTTTTTAACTCCGGGGAAAAAGCCTCAGAATAAAAATGCTCTCTCAAAAAAAGCAATCCTGAAGCTCTTAAACACACAGAATAGTCGGCAATATCAAAACATAGCGACTTCGCTGTAAATGCCCCAGAGGTTACTTTTTTTCGCGATTTATTGTCAACTCTGGGGCAAACATACCAAACTGATACCAGATTGCATTGACCCCAATCAAATAAAATATCCTGTGATGCAGAAAAGTATATTTTAGCAGTAACTAAAGCTTATTCTATTTTCAAAATTTGAAGGATCTATCAATGAAAGATATTGTTACCCAACTTCTTAAAAGAGAATTCTCTGGAAAACTCACCAAACAGGAGATCCAGCGGCTTATTGAAATACCTCCAAGCGAAGAGATGGGTGACTTCGCCTTCCCCTGCTTTTCCCTTTCCCGTGTCTTTCGCAAAAACCCCGCTATCATTGCCGATGAACTCAGCAAAACACTGACTCTTCCCCCGGAAATTGAAAAAATCACCGCTATATCGGGCTATCTCAATTTTTTTATTAAACGCGAAATGATGGCACAGAAGGTTATCAGCGAAGCAAGTAAAGAATCATTTGGAAAACAGGATCGTGGACAACGTATAGTGGTTGAATTCTCGTCACCCAATTCCAATAAGCCCTTGCATCTGGGTCATTTAAGGAATATGTCCATCGGAGAGAGCGTTTCCAGGATTTTACAGTTTTGCGGTAACTCTGTATCTAAAACCTCTATAAACAATGATCGCGGTGTTCACATCTGTAAATCCATGTTAGCCTATGATTTGATGGGTGAAAACAGCACACCTGAGAGCAGTGGAAAAAAATCAGATCATTTTGTCGGCGATTACTATGTCCTTTTTAGTAAAGAGGCAGCTAAAGATCAATCGTGGAATGGAAAAGCCCAGGATCTTCTCAGAAAATGGGAATCTGGTGACTCTAATACCGTAGAATTATGGAAAAAAATGAATAAATGGGCATTTGAAGGGTTCCAGAAAACTTATAAACTCTTCGGTATCTCATTTAACAAAGAATATTTTGAAAGCCAGATCTACAAATCCGGTAAAGAGATCATAAATGAGGGGCTTGAGCGTAAGATCTTTTCAAAACGCGAAGACGGAGCGGTTATCGTTGACCTTCAATCCGAAAAGCTAGGTGAAAAGGTTCTTTTGCGCCCTGATGGAACTTCGGTATATATCGTTCAGGATCTCTTCCTGGCTCTTCTTAAAGATAAAGAATATCACTATGACCGTTCCATTTATGTAGTTGGAAACGAGCAAGAGTACCACTTTAAGGTCCTGATTGCCATTTTTAGCAAATTAGGCTATTCTATTGCCGACAAGATGAAACATCTCTCCTATGGAATGGTTGAATTGCCTGAGGGGAAGATGAAATCACGCGAGGGAACCGTGGTGGATGCAGATGATCTGATTGCAGAAACCCGCGACCTTGCTACTAGCGAGCTTAAAGAAAGATATACCCTTACAAATGATGAAATGAGTGAGAGAAGCCTCAAAATCTCTCTATCTGCTATTAAATATCAGCTTCTTAAGATTGACATCACAAAAAACATGCTCTTTGATCCCAAAAAAGCAATCAGTTTCGAGGGAGATACTGGCCCTTACCTGTTATATAGCTACGCCAGAGCCGCATCTATTCTTCGAAAAGCTTCTCATATCGCTCAGCCACATATACCTGAGCTTAACATTTCCGAATTGCGAATCATCAAGAAGATTTATCTTTTCCCTGAAACAGTGAACGCTGCAGCCGAAAAACTTTCACCCTCAATAATTGCTAATTATGCATTTGAGCTGTCTCAGGTTTTTAACGAATTTTATCATGCCTGCCAGGTTATCGGCAGCGATGAGCAGGCTTTCAGATTGCATCTGGTAAGTGCATTCAAATCAGTGCTAAAATCGTGCCTGTGGCTTCTGGGAATTGAAGAAATCGAAGAGATGTAAGAGAGCCTGCACTCGCAGATATATTTTCTATCGTTTACCTGCATCCTTTTTTATTACAGGAAGAATTTTCCTGTGTTAAAAAAGGATGCAGGTTGTTAAGAACTCGCTTCCTGTGCTGTTTATGCGCAGAAGTGAGAATAGCTGTCAAAGTCAATCCATGGTATATTTAATCTGCTCTGAGGCAGTTGTCCTGGTTTATAGGGAATAATATCACCTTTGTCTAACACAGGATCAACAATTCTCCATTCGGCTTCGGTTTCATCTGCGCTAACAAACAGGGTATGATCGCCTCTGAGTGCATCGAAAAGCAAACGCTGATAGGCTTCAGGAATCTCACTGTCAAATGAGTCGCGGTAGCAAAAGTTCATATGGGTGCCGGTAAGCTGCTGTTCGGTTCCTGGCACTTTACTCATCAGTTGAAGAATAATTCCCTCTGAAGGCTGAATCTTGAAAATGATCCGATTAGGATCAAGGCTGTTCTTTTGGTTATACAGAATAGAAGGAACCGATCTGTAAGTCACTCCGATCTCAGTTCCCTTTCTGTGAACCGCTTTACCACATCGTACATAAACTGGCATCCCGGCCCATCTTGTATTGTTAATGAACAGTTTTAATTCTGCAAAGGTTTCGGTTTTAGACTTAGGATCCACCCCATTTTCCTGAAGATACCCTTCATATTGGAACCTGTGGCATTCCTCAATTTTTATATTTTTCAATATACTTAATTTCTGTTGTTGTATGTCATGAGCCGTCAGACTTGATGGAGTATCCATGGTGATAAGACACAAAAGCTGCAGCAGATGGTTTTGAACCATGTCTCTGATAATTCCTGCTTTGTCAAAATACCCTCCACGATGAGCTATTCCAATGTCTTCTATTGCATTGATCTGGATGGATTCGATGTAATGGCTATTCCATGCAGGAAGAAAAGCAGAGTTGGCAAATCGGAATATCATTATATTCTGAACCGATTCTTTGGCCAGGTAATGATCTATTCTAAATATCTGTGATTCAGTGAAATAGCGGTACAGATACTGATTCATCTCAGCAGCAGATTTCTGATCATAACCAAAGGGTTTTTCGATTACAATTGTTGCATCTTGCCCGAAACCATCCTCTGCGATCTCACGCACGGTGTTCATGTGGGCTGATGGAGGCTGAGAGAGGAAGAATATGGCTCTTGTGAAATCTCCCTTTGATTGCAGATATTGTTTGAGGCCAGGGATAAACTGGTGATAAAAGGTGTGACTGGCAAATTCAGCAGATATATTGAACCGTTCTCTAAATTGCTCATCTGTAAAATATGTCCTTCCACACCCCACAACAATGCATGGTGGACAGATTTTATCTTTATTGTAAAGAATATCAAGAGCGGGAATAAGTTTTCTTCCAGCAAGATCTCCTGATGCGCCTACAATGATTATAGCGATTTGCCCGAGACTCATTTTGATCCTTTTTTAATTACATAGATATTTAAATATTCTGCTAACTGATCGAAAAAATAGGAACTAATATCAAAGCAATATCTAATCAGAAGTAATTGGAAAGAATATCTAAACCAAGAACAGGAAATTAAGAAGTTACGCAACTACTCAGTCTTTTCTGTCAAAAGTTACTGTAATTCCAAATTACATTACATAAATTCTAAACAAATTCCAAATTACAAAAACTAAATTTCTAAACAGGGACAAGAGTGTTTTCAAGTAACTTAAGCCTGTCAGTTAGTTCTTGGCACCTCCTGTTCTTTTTTTTGTATTTCTTGTTTGTTCTTATTGAAATTCTAAATTCCTACATATATTTGTTTAAAATTTATCAATAGTAATGAATTTTATGTTTCTGGTCCTCAGTAATCTTCTGCAAATCAAAGCATCGTAAATAGGGCTTACTACACATGTAATTCATTTGCAGAAGAAAACCAAGAAGTACCTCAACACCCAGTGATTGGTTTATTCTTCAGGTGAAAATTCGTCTTTACCCACTCCGCACTCTGGACAAACCCAGCTATCAGGGATATCCTCAAAAGCGGTACCGGGAGCCACACCGCCATCAGGGTCACCAATAGCCGGATCATAAACATAACCACAAGCATTGCATACATATTTTTTCATTTGTACCTCCATAATAGTTGAATGTGATTAAAAGAAAGCTACAGAGAGATCAATCCGCACTATCCTGGTATAGTTTACAATGCCAGAGAGCTACGGCGTTATCTCGTACTTTTTAATATACGTAAAATCGCTTTTATGACACAACAGCGATTATCTGTGGTTAAGGATTATACGAGCAGATTTTTTGAAACAGAAAACAAAGGCAATTTATATACCAACTTTTGCAAAGTTTAACCTGAAAAGATCATATCATAAACCTGTTTCGGACGATATTTTAGGCAGCCTTGGGGTAAAATGTTTCACATTGAGTTTTTGTCTCTGGGCGAGCTTTTGCCAGTCTTCAGCACTCGAGTCAGCCAAGAGATTAGTGTCAAAGAAAGCAGTATGCACAAACAGTGACTTTGCACCGAATACCATTACCCTTAAAGACCCACAGTGTCCAATTCGTTGGATTTAGGTTAAAGAAAACAACTCATAAAACACACGAGAATATCATAGTTTATACACATAAGAGTATAGAAACGTTTTAGATATGATACACATGGCCCATCTTTTGCATTTTTTATTGAAGAGGCGGAGGAACTTTATTCGACCGGCGCTAATCTTGAAACAGTTATTTGCCAGCGATGACGTTCCTGAGGTTAAATAGATATGACCTCTTCAAGGAGGAACAAGTGAAGAAGCTGCAAAAAACAATGATGAGCCTATTGATAGCCATACCGATCCTACTGAACCCGGGCTGCACAGGTGCAAAAAGTGACACTGTTAAAAATGATTATATTCAGCCGATCGGCTCATTAGAGCAATTTAATGCCATAATAGAGCATTCAGGAAACAGGCTCGTCGCCTTTGATCTTTATGCCGACTGGTGTATGCCTTGTCATGTTCTGGAACCTCTGCTTAACGAAATTGCAAAAGAATATAGCTCCAAGGTCACCTTTTACAAGATCAATGCGGACCAGTTTCCACAGATAATCGAAGCCTTCGGAGTAAATGGTATCCCTTTTGTGGTATTTATAAAAAACAAAAAAGCTATCTATGCCCTTATGGGTGTTCAACCAAAAGAGTCATACACAAAAATCATAAACAGCTACGCAGATACCAGCTCAGAGAAAGCAAAGGAGCCCGACGGGAAAAAAGTTGAAGGTCTGAAGATAAAAGTCAGTAAGTTGAAATGTTTGAGATTCAGGCACAATTGATTGACTTTGTAAATAATATTACAGTTTTTAGTTCAAAAGTTAATCAGAAAGAAACACCCGAACCAAGAATCAGAATCGATTAAATATTTGTTTCAAGACCAGAGCAGTTCTTAAGCAACAAAGAATCTTTATCAGATAGTCCTCCATAAAGCACAGAGGACTATCTGAAACTCTGTCATTTATTTATTAGCCCACAGCCCATGAAGGTTGCAATACTCCCTGGCTCTAAGCTCAACATTCTCATCCTCCAGGTAAAATGTAGCCTCTGCCGCAGCATCTCCTTCTTTGAAATCATGGCGCATTACCGTATCTCCGGCCAAAAGCTCCACAAACAGAATATAATGCTCTTTGGTCATTGGATGTGCCACAGACCCCACCTTTACGGTTATTTTTTTCCCCTGACGCTCAATAACCGGAACATGCTTCTCTTTGGCTCCATCATTGGTGTTAGCAACAAGCTCGTTCATCTGTTTGCCACAACATGACAAACTCTCTTCCCCATTCCAAAGAGACTCGACTACCACTCCACACACAGAACATTTGTAGATACTGCCTTTCTTAACCATGAAACACTCCTGAAATAATAAGGTTAAACTATGAATATTATACCTTGAACCGGACCCCTTTCCAACTTTTGAGAATAATCCGATTCAGCCTTGGAATCCTGGGGTTTTTAAAAAGTTTGGAGATTTTCCATTTTCCCCAGAGATGATTTTTGTAGCTTGTCAATAAGTCATCTCTGGGGATAACTTCAAAAAACACCCTCTTCTAAACGCTGCTTTACATCTCAACAGTAACTTAATCATCCAATTTAATTAAATTACTCTTTCCCCATTCCCATATTCCATTATACCGCAAAAAACTCAGTCAGTCCGACCGTAGAAGCCTTCATCGCTTTTTGCCCCTTGTGCCAGTTTGCAGGACACACCTCACCATGCTTTTCATGATACTGCAACGCATCAACCATTCGCAAAGTTTCATCAACACTACGCCCCAATGGAAGATCGTTTACCACCTGATGACGAACCACAAAGTCCTTATCAATAAGGAACAATCCCCGATACGCCACCCCCTCACCTTCAACCAGAACATCATAATCTGCAGAAATAGATTTATTGATGTCTGAAACGATCGGATAGCTTACCCCCTCTATACCGCCCTGGGATTTGGGGGTATTTAACCAGGCCAGATGACTGAAATGGGAATCAATACTAATTGCGATAAGCTCTACATTCCTTTCTTTAAACTCTTCAAGCCGTTCGTTAAAGGCATGAATCTCAGTCGGACATACATAAGTAAAATCCAGGGGATAAAAAAATAACACTATATATTTGCCTTTAAGATCAGAAAGCTTAAAGCCTTCAATTATCCGGTCTTTTTTTACAGCCTTTGCTAAAAAATCTGGTGCATTCCTTCCAACCAGTACTGACATGATTATTCTCCTTAGAACAAAAAAAGTTAAACATTCTCATCAAATAGTCTGCACACTTTATGCAAAGACTGTGCCATAACAATAATTCGCTTAGAAACGTTTTCAAAGTGTATTGGCCAATTTTTCTGGAATTAATTCCAATACAGATCTGTCTTTAAATGAAGGCAAGAGGATGATTATCACCCCAGAGATGATTTTTTTTTCTTTAAGTTTTCATCTCTGGGGCAATTTCAAATTGAAAAGAAAAGGCAGGATTTTTCTATGCTTTACGATACACATTACTTTAACAAACTTTTTATATAATGATATTTCTCTCTATAAAATGACGCACTATCTGATACAATCCCTTCAGTTCTGGTTATTATCTTCTCAACATTTGCAATTCTCTCTGAGAGAAGTGGATGAGTAGAGAGCGGTTCGAATACTTTCTGACTGTCTCCATATCTATTTTTTAGCTTCAAGAAAAAATCTCTAACCCCTAAAGGATTAATTCCAGCCCTTGAGGTATAAAAAACAGCAAAACTGTCTGCCTCAAATTCATTTTTCCTTGAATATTTCAGAAATGCCAGATTCTCCAGCAATGATGCTGCAGCTTTGGCAATAGATGCTTCATCTCCAAAAAGAATCTGATTCACTAACCCGGTTACTTCTCCGGCAACCAGACGGTTTGCACTGTGATAGCTGGTAATATGCCCTATCTCATGTGCTAAAACTCCTGCCAGCTCCGCAGTATTTTCCACCTCCTTGAGTAACCCAGTGTACACAAATACATGGCCTCCGGGAATTGCGAAAGCATTTATGGAAGAGTCATCCTGAAGAATAGTAAAGGAAAATTTTAGTTCGGGTCTTTCTTTCTGATTTGCCGCTAACATGGCCCCTATAGAATCAACAAATTTTGCTACCTGATAATCACCCTTAAAGGGTGGATAATTTTCGGTATCTGAAGAAATTTGATTTTTAAGATTATTTCCGATGGTGATTTCCTGCTGCTCACTTATGAAAAAAGGTCGCACAGTATCACAGGAAAAAAGGACTGACACAAAAAGAAACATTGTTGTTTTAATTGGAAATCTGTTTTTCATATTTATCCTGACAATTTTTTTCGAATTATTCGGTTAAAAGATCCTTGCGTTAATATTCACAGGCACTTAAATTTACCTGTATACTGTTCATGTACTGATTTAAGAGTTCATACCGGGCAGGATAGCTGTGTTGGTACTCTTAAAATTACTTCCCGGCAACCATTATGAACATATCACTTAGTTGAGTTCCAGCATAAAGGATATCTTTATGAAACATCAACCTGATAATAAAAAATATAAGGCAGCAAGCCATTATTGAATACTATTCCCCAGCTTTTTCCTTTATCCTTTTAATAGGATACTCCCCCATCACTGCAAACACCAAGTTTTTCATCATAGAAATGGTTGTACACGCTTCTTCTGAGATACACTGGTGGCTGCTTTGGTAAAAGTCCTGTTTTTATCTGGAAAGCAGGACAAATGCAGAAATGGTCAGAAGTGATGCAATGAAACTGCTTGCGAAATTAACTGCATCATTATTTATAACCGCAAAACCGGAAATCACCTTATTAATAATTCCGTTATTCACCCTTTTCTCAGTAATACAACCCGACTCTTTACAGTAGTATTTTACCTGCACTGCAGCCCCAAGAACACTGTCTATTGCTGAACCAGTAAACCCTCCAATAGTACACAGGATAAACATCAAAAACAGGTATTCATTTTTGCCATAAACAAGAAAATATCCTGCAATAAAGATTACAGCTATAAATATTGCTCCTAATAAAGATGCCACTGTACCAGACAGAGTAACTCCACCCGAGAGACCTTTGCATATCGGTTTCCAAGTGATTATGGAAACCGGTACCTTTATATGAGGAGAGAAAACGCATAGTATACTGTGCCTAGATCCTCTTTTCCGCCCTCTCTTTCCATAGCTCCAAACCATCTCTTTTTATAGGAGAGATAGTTGATAATTACAAAGGTAAACGGTCCAATTGCAGCGGCAATATTTGAACTGAAAAGTAACATGGCCAGTATCCACCAGTTGGCCAGACCGATATGAATAAATTTCCTGCTTCCCTCAGAGGACAAAGTCTCCTGTTCCGTAATAATGTGGAGATACCGATTATGACAAATACAAACGTATAGGATATCAGTATACCTACATATTCATTCAGGGAGAGTGGAGAAAACCATTTATGCATACCTGTTCCTCTCCTGCAGATAATCACCATGAACGTTAAAAAAAAAACGTAATAGTATCAAGGAAAAAATAGGAACTATATAATATCAAAGCAATATCTAAAGTACCTAAATAGGTAAGCAGGCCCGCCTTCCTTAGTACTTAAGTACGGTGGGAGGCTGAAAAAAAATATCTAAACGAAGGATGGGAAATAAAAAAAACACTTTTTTCTTCAGGGCTTATCTGATTAGATATTCTATTTCTGATTCTGTCCGATTGTTTTATCTGATTAATTCTGATACGATTCTTATTGTTACTGATTTTTACAAGACATTGGTTTCAAAAGCTACAGTAGTTACAAAATAACATTAACAATAACTATAATAATATCTCCTGGCCTTTTTACCGGAATCACTTAATTTCACAATAAAAGGTTAAAGTCTCCAATCTTGATCCTGCATTCCATCGCTTAAGAAGAAAATCGTTTTGCATTAACAGATTAATCACCATATTGATATGTGATCCTGACCACCTTTTCCTTTTTTACAGAAGACCCGATCTCTTTCCATGTGATCGTCAGGATCAATTCAGAGGGTAATATATCTCGCCAATTATTACTATTTGATAGTTCTTCCACAATTTTGGAGTTTTCACTTTTTGGATCACTCCATCGGATTTTATTGTCTTTGAAAAAATCGGGAAACGGACAAGGAATATTATTGCGCAGCTTCAGATTGATCGTTTCGGAAAATAAGGGTGAGAAATTTTCAAGCCAACAGAGTGTCAGATAAAGTTCACGTATACGTTTCGAGTAAATTTCAGAATAGAGTTGCTGACAGGAATATCTGAAAAATGAATCCTGCGCAGCAGGAAGCAGGTTATCCATATCCCACTCTACTATTGCAGGATTAATATGTTTAAATGGTACCCGGCGCAAAACAGGTGCTATTCCCGTTATCTTACCTATACCTATCTCAAGAAGCCAGTCGCAGGATTTGGATCGAATACACTACTTGAAGCAATAAGCTAAATCATTAAACTAATCCTAAATTCTAAACAGGGAAAAAGAGCGTTTCAATTAACTAAAGTATTTCAATTTGGCCTTGTCTGCCACTTCCCATTTTCCTGTTCCTATTTCAGTTTTCGAATTTCGTGCTTATTCTGTTATTTAGATATCGAAACTGGCAGGAATCGGAAATATTGTTCTAAATAAAAGAATGGATGAATGCATCCTCAGCCAATTTACCGGGAGGTGTTTGTTTTTTTATAATTATTTCTGACTTGTTCCATTTCTGATCAGATTTGTTTCAAAAGCTCAGTAGTAACGATTTATTTTCAAATAAAATCAGTAAAATGCTTTCATGTTGGGGAAAGCGCTATTCATAGTCAGATTAACTCTTTGCATTTTATCATTTTAGGAAAGTCTTTCAAAATTTTATGCAACTAACAAACGAACTCACAATCAGGCTTCTTGACACTACAAACCCAGACGAAATTGCTGCTTTCGAAAATACAGTTTATATGGCATTTAGCTCTGTTATTGATCCTTCACTGGAAGTTATCTGGAACATCGACTACCGAAAAAAGAGAATCTCCACAAAGATCCCCTATAGCAGCCAGAAGATCATGGTCGTGGAAATAGAAGGTTCAATAATCGCAGGTTTTGCTCTAAATTTTAATATGCAGGAAAAGCTGCAGCTTGAGTATTTTGACTTTAAAATAGATAAAAATGAACCAGGTATCTGTGAGGGATTATTACTTTTCAACACTCAGATATCGCTCAACAATAATTTGATATTTCCTGAGATAAGAGAACCGCTTACCAGCTTTCTCAAATCACAGCAGATTAATAAAACCTATGGAACCTGCAGCAAAAGACGGATCCGAGGCTACCGTTTTTTAGGATTCAAAGATATTGATATGAAGTTAGTCAGAGGAGTGCCAAAATTCCTTATGTTTTATGATCTTTAGTTGTGGTGTGCAGATTCTTCCCTTTGCCGCATTCATTTTGCCATCTCTCTCTGCATACACAATGATCTTATTGCAAAAACTCTCTGTTTCCCAGATCGGTGAAACTGAATCAAAAAGAGGGTTCTTGGGTTGTGAAAACGTAATAGCGACCTCAATATTTGGCGGATAATATTAGAAAGTTCCACAAGCTGCAGTTTTTAGCGGTAACAGCGGAAACTTGGGCCTCAAAAACTGATCAGAGATTAAAATTCTTTGAAATTGTCTACCTCAGACCTATTTTATATAGTTCCTTTTTTTTTTCCGGAAAGAATTCAGTGTGAATAAATCATTACCCATCGTTGAGGAAGGAAGTCTTGCCCTGTATTTAAAAGAAATTGGGAAACTGCAACCTCTTAGTTCTGAGAATGAAGCACGTGTTGCAGCCCGGATTCATCAGGGTGACCAGAAAGCCATAGACACGTTAGTTAAAGCAAACCTTCGCTTTGTAGTGAGCGTTGCCCGTAATTATCAGAACCAAGGCATGTCTCTTAGTGACCTGATAAACGAAGGCAATATAGGGCTAGTCAGAGCGGCACAGAAATTCGATGAAAAGAAAAATTTCCGCTTTATCTCTTATGCGGTTTGGTGGATTCGTCAGGCAATTTTGCAGTCACTGGCAGAACACTCCCGAATCATGAGACTCCCTCTAAATAAAGCCGGAGCGATTCACAAAATTACCAGAACTCAAACAGAACTGGAGCAACGGTTTAACCGATTGCCGGATGCCTCTGAAATTGCCCATGAACTTGGAATTTCTGAAAACACGGTCAGTGAAACCATCGCTATCTCAAGCAGCCATGTCTCTCTTGATGCCCCGCTTAAAGACACTGACAGCTCATCATTGGTCGATGTAATCCAAACTCATTCAAGCAATAACCCCGAAGATGAGTTGCAGACGATCTCCCTGAATAAGGAAATAAAAAAAATGCTGAGCTTTCTCACAGAACGTGAAAAAGAGATAATAAAACTGTATTATGGTATAGAGAATGAGACCGCCTATACTCTTGATGAGATTGGACGCAAATTTAACATAACCAGGGAAAGAGTACGCCAGATTAAATCAAAGGCTATCAGTAGACTTAAAAGCCTTCCTAGTACTAAGGTTATGGAGATTTATAAGGATTGAGGGCACTAATGAAAAATTTATTTTTTCTATCTGCATGTTTCTGTTTTCTTTTTTCCTCCTGTGGCGGAACCAGCTACGTTGATGTAAACAAGCTTCCTGATACTTACCAATGTGCCCACATGGAGGAGATCTGCAAAGAAGCACGTGAATTTGAAAGAAGTTACTCTCAATTGAGCAAAGAAGAGAAGGAAGAATTTAAGACGATTCTGGATGCCTACAAAGACCAGTGCAATACCGCTTTAGAACAGTGCCAGAAAAGTAATTAAAATTTTTACCGATGGCAGGAGGATCTATCTCATTACAGATCCTCCACACTAACCAGTGTTTCATTTGATTACAGATAGAAACGTTTTTTAAGCCTCCAACCCCAAAAAAGCGTATATGAGATTGATTCCGCTATTACTGATTGTAAGTGCTCTTTCTGCAGAAACCTTAAAGGTAAAATTTATTCCCGGTTCTCACTGGCATCATTCTTTTAAAATGGGATTTTTTACCTCACATACGACACCGCAATTTGCAATCTGGCTTGAAGACAGCAGTGGTTCTTTTCTTACAACTCTTGCTGTTACCAAAAAAAGCGCAGAATCGAATTTTGTCAGTTCACGCAAAAGTTCCCGCCCATCAGCACTTCCTGTCTGGGCTCATACAAGGGGTGTCAAAGCAGAACATGGCAACTATATGCCGTCACGACAAAGCCCGTTAACCGATGCAGTTACTTCAGCATCACCTGAAAGCGAATCTACTATTACTTGTGCTATTCCCGATTCTCTTGCAGGGAGAAACATGAGGCTTTTTGTTGAATTAAATGGCTCTATGGATTTTAATGATTATTACAAAAAAGATCTTCCGCAAAGCGATCCTGCCTACAATGCTAAAGTTAACGGACAGCCATCATTGGTTTTTAAAGGAATTATCGATGCACAGATGAAATTTCCCGATACACTTAAGATTTTTGGGCATGGGCATCCTGCAGGAAACAATGGAGATATTTCTACTGATCTGAGCAAGATTACAACTGCATTAGAGATAGCTAAAGCAATTGTTGTTACAGAATTTAAATAATCAGTTAACATGTTGTAAACCGTCCAGTTATATTATTCAGATCCACCCGGAATCATCATTTTGGTTTCAACAATGAACAGATAATAACACTTTGTTGACGCGTGTCATAACTGTAGAGACATTCGGGGCTATACGTCTCTTACAAACCTGCCGGAGCACTGTATTTACTAAAAAATTAGGTATTAGAGTGTAAGTTTTATTATTTTGATATTCAGGTTTTTTCATTTGCACATTGAGGTAAACTTATTTGCACAAGCCACATTTTACAAATTTATTCCCGGAGTAAAGGGTAAATTGAATGGAGATTAAGATGAAAAAAGTACTTTTTCTGCTTTGTATGCTCTCAGTTAGTGCATTTCCTCAGAAGGAAAGTGATTTATATTATGGGATTCAACAAAATAATAATTTTTTCATTAAGGCAGGTTTGGGGACAGGTGCCAACTACGGAGGTTGGTGGGGCCTTGGAACCGAAGTAGGATATGGTATTATTAGTTTGACTGCCGGGGTAGGTAAAATTTATGCTAACACTATGGTCGGTAATAAAAACATTGAATTAGGTGAAACAGGAAAGTTTGGATGGCAGGTTGGGCTTAGGTTATACTTCAACGCAGAAGAGAATAATTTTAGACCATCACTGGGAATTAATTATGGGAGAGTTTATCCATATGTAATCTATTCTAAAGATGGTAAAGTTGATGGTCTTTACAATGCTGTAACACCCTGTATTTTATTCGAAAACAAATTTGGTGCAAAACAGAAGGTTGGAATAACTTATGGTATCGGGCCGGTAATACACAAAAAAATACCTGAAGCGGACAAGGCTGCTATTAAGATCATAAAAGGAGACGATCTTAGAATTAATTTATCCCTGATTTTAGGAATTAATTTTCTTATTATGTGAATAATAAGTACTAAGAATTCGGCCCTTATGTGCCGCATTTCTAATTGCCATAACCTGCATTGCCCGAAATACCAGGCTATATCCCGTACAACAAAACTGGAAAAAAATAGCAACAAAGTACTGCTTCCTGTTTTCTTCTTTTTTAAATTGCATTCATAAAGAGAATCCACAAACAGATGGAATACATAACCAGATCAATCAAGGAGCAATCCAGCTTGAGGGCCAAAAAGCAGATTTTAGAAGTTATTTACAGACTTTGCAAGCGTTTTCTATGAGTATTCCGATTTTATCTCAAACTTAGTTTTATATATCATGTTTCAATTAGCAGTTATTTCACTTCACTTAAATAATCAGTAGTGTCCGTTCAAATTAACTCTAAGTACTCGAAAAAACATCAAAATTCTTTTAAATAATCAGATTTCTATAGTTTAGTTATATTTCAGTTCAAGATGGCATCCTATGTCTTTATTGAAATAATTCAGTTTTAGGCCTTGATCTTGTATACTGCTAATGGCATAAATTTCTTAACACATCAAAAAAAAACACAATTATCTTTGATTTACCACATCCACCTAAGATGCCTGATTGGCCTTCTTCTTCAACTCAGACAATATATTCAGCGCATCCAAAGGAGTCAGCCCATCGATATCAAGATTCTGAAGCTGCTGGTATATTTCGGAATGCAACGAATCCATGACATTGAGCTGCACACCGGAAAAAAGATCAGTCTGCTCTTTTTTCTCCAATTCTTCTTTATGATGTCTGGCAAGAACCGGTTTATGATCAGGTGTAAGCTCCATGTTTTCAAGATTTGTCAAAATCTCTCTGGCACGCACAATCACTTTTCTGGGAACTCCCGCAAGTCTTGCCACCTGTATACCATAAGAATGATCGCAGCTTCCTGTCTCTATCTTCCTTAAGAAAATGATCTGATCGTTCCATTCTCTGACCTTGATATGCATATTTCTGAACCGCGGATACATCAGTGCCATCTCCGCGAGTTCATGATAGTGGGTCGCAAATAATGTCCTGCCTCTTTTCCCGCTTATTTCATGAAGATATTCTGCAACTGCCCAGGCAATACTTACACCATCAAAGGTCGATGTGCCTCTCCCCACCTCATCAAGTAATATCAGACTGTTATCTGTGGTATTATTTAAGATATTGGCCACCTCAATCATCTCGACCAGAAATGTACTCTGTCCCCTGGCTAACCTATCCGATGCCCCTACTCTGGTAAAGAATTTATCCACAATACCTATCTGAGCGAAACTTGCCGGCACAAACGATCCAATCTGTGCCATTATTGCAATAAGCGCATTCTGACGTAAGTATGTCGATTTTCCAGCCATATTCGGACCGGTAATCAGTAAAATCTGAGATTCGTTTTTAATAAGCTCTGTATCATTAGGAATAAACTGCTCAACATTACTCATTCTTTCGACCACAGGATGACGCCCATCCCTGATCACCAGATCACCTGATTCGGTCAAGATCGGGCGGCAATACTGGTATTCGGCTGCGACTTTACCCAAAGAGATAAAAACATCCAAAGTCGCAACAGCCTCTGCTGCTTTTTGAATCCGGACACATTCAAGAGCGATTTCCCTTCTGATATTGACAAAAATCTGATATTCCAGATCCGAGAGCCGCTCATCTGCTCCAAGTACTTTAGCCTCCATCTCCTTCAACTCAGGAGTAATAAAGCGCTCACCATTAACCAGCGTTTGTTTTCTAATAAAGTAGTCGGGCACAGAATCGATATTGGATTTAGAAACTTCGATATAATAGCCGAAAACCTTATTAAATCCCACTTTTAATGAGGAGATGCCGGTATTTTCGCGCTCGGTTTCCTGAAGCTTTGCAATCCACTGTTTGCCATTTCTGGACAGATCGATTATCTGATCCAGTTCTTCAGAAATACCGCTTTTAATCATACCGCCCTCTCTGATGGAAAGCGGTGGATTTTCCACAATTGTCGATTCAATTTTGGAATGAAGCGAATCAAAGTTTTCAAGAGCACAAAGCAGATCTTTTATTGGTTGTACAGGTGCTTCACTCAAGGCCTTGATAATTTTGGGAAAGATCGCGAAAGAATTTTTCAAGGAGATTAAATCGCGGGCATTTGCCCGTTCAAAGCTGATTCTGCTTATGAGTCTTTCGATATCAGCGATTCTTTTAAGAAGCAGTTCCGCTTCAGCCCTGCAGAAAGCATCTTTCTTGAAATACTCTACACAGTTAAGTCTGTCGGTAATAGTGTCAATGTTTTTCAGAGGATGAGTGATCCAGCGCTTAAGTAAACGAGCACCCATCGCTGTACCGGTCTTATCCAGTGTAGAAATCAAGGTTCCCCCGACATCTTCACTCTGCATAGGCTTGAGAAGTTCCAGGTTTCGGATAGTGGAGGGATCCAGTTCGGAGAATTCTGAGTAGTTAAATGGGGAAATGGATGTGATATGCTGCAGATCGTTTTTCTTTTGTTCTTTGAGGTAAAGAAGCAATGCTCCTGCAGCGCATACACCTGTCCCGAAGCCCTCAAAACCCAATCCCTGAACAGAAACAATATTGAAATGGTTTTTAATGGCATCGGAAGCATTATCAAAAGAAAATTTCCATCCATCGAATCTGGAAAACACAACCGATCGGAAGTTTTCAGTTAACAGAGTCTGCAATGGATGATTCTGGATATCGGCCAAAAGTATTTCGCTTGGGTCAATTCTCACAATCTCTTTTTCGACCTCGGAAGACACGACCTCTTCCACCTGAAACAAGCCGGTTGACAGGTCACAGACCGCAATACCCACTTTATCATTTTCACAATGAAGCGAAACGATGAAATTATTGGCCTTTTCTTCGATATAACTGTCTTCAGTTGCAGTCCCGGCAGTGATAACCTCGACTATATCGCGTTTGACTATTCCTTTAGCAAGCTTTGGATCTTCAGTCTGCTCACAGATAGCAATTTTATAACCAGCTTTTACCAGCCGATTCGCATAACGTTCGATTGCATGGAAAGGGAAACCAGCCAGAGGTGTACTATCGGCTCCCCCATGATTGCGGCTGGTCAATGTAAGTCCCAGAACTTTGGAGGCTATTTTCGCATCCTCATTAAACATTTCATAGAAATCCCCCATCCTGTACAGAAGCACAGTGTCGGGATTGCGAGACTTGATTTCATTGTATTGTCGCATCATAGGGGTGAGGTTGACGTTGCGCACAGCTTGTCCCCTGCTCTTTTCGGTCTGAGTAGACTGATTCATGGTTTACTCTTCTGACTCCTCTTTTTTCTTCTTACGGATTTTGGAAAAAAAACCTTTTTTCTGCTGTACCGGGTCTTCACTTTCACCATCAGAAACGATCTTTTCAGGAAGAAAAATCTCCAGAGTTTCCTCGTCATCATCCTCAACAGATCCGTTTTTTGTCTCCCTGGAACCAGCAGAGTTTTTTGAATCTGTTTTTTTCTTCGCAGCAGTTGTATTTTTTGGAGCTTTGGGGCCTTTGGCCACCACTTCTTCAGATTTATCTTTTTTATCAACTGTGATCTCAGCAGTCTCAACTTCAGCCATGTCCTGCTCAGAGGCAGAGTTTAATTTTTTCCCATCAGTTTCTTTTTCATTTACTGATGATTGTGAACCGCGATTATCACTGAGACTACTGCCAGGCTGATCTGAATTCATTTCCGCTGATGCCTCAGCTTCCAATGTGTCCAAAAAATCGTGTATTTCAAAAACCGCAGTCGGCTCAGGTATTACAGTAGTTCCTTCATTTACAGGGGCTTCTTTATTTACTGGCTCCTGCTTCTCAGTCTTTTCACCTGTGAAATCCTGCCTGGTCTCCTCTTCAGTTTCATCCTCGTTTAAAAAATCATGTATTTCAAAGACTGCGGTTGGCTCAGGACTTACTTGTGCTTGCTCTGTTTGAGAAGGCGGCTCAGAACCAGAAACGGTTTCGGAATCTTCTTTTTCACTTTGCTGCTCCGGTTGATCTTCATTTGGAGGGTTTTGTTTTTCAACGAGCTCAGAATCCGTCTTTTTTTCAGCATCATCTGTCTCCAAAGCAACTGTTGATTCATCGGGGGTCTGAGAATTTTCGCTTTGAATATCCTGCTCTCCAGTTTCGGGCTTCTGATTTTCGGAATCGATGTCGGTTTCACTCCCCTTATTATCGCTGAGTTCTTCAAAAGAAAGATCTTCGATTTTTTCGCGTGCAATGGCCTCAAATTCCTCGATTCTTGGAAGATCTTCTATTTTGTTAAGTCCGAAATATTTCAGGAATTCGTTTGTTGTACTGTATTGAAGAGGTTTGCCAGGCTTGTCACTTCTTCCCGAAATTGTAATCAGTTTTTTTTCCAGCAGAGTTTTCATGGCTCCATCGGATACAACTCCCCTGACCGCTTCAATTTCTGCTTTGCTTACAGGCTGTTTGTAGGCGATAATTGCCAGGCATTCCAAAGCCTGAATAGATAGTTTTTTAGCAGCCTTTTCCTTAAAAATCTGACGAACCCAGGGGTGAAAATAGGCTACCGTGCGAAACTGATAACCGCCACCAATTTCGACTATTTCGAAAGGATGTCGTTCTTTCTGAAGTTGCGCATTAATTTTATCCACCATTTTTCTTATCTTGCGGGCATCTGGATTTTCCGGAAGAATCGCTTTTATTCTGGCAGTAGACAAAAGCTCATCAGAGGCAAACAACAACGCCTCCAAAATCCTTAGAGAATCGGCGGCTATATCACCTGAGGAAGATTGTTTTGATTGATCGTCTAACTGGCTTTCGACTTCAACAAAATCGTTATTTTCCACTGTTTTCATGAAAACTCCTGAAAGAAATGCGCATTATTATTGAGAAACAGCTCTAAATCGTATCAATACTATTGATCTGTTCGGTGTCGTCCTTTTCCAATCGTCTTTTTACAAATATAGTACCGAAATTGGCCTCCTGGCGAAAAGAGATCTCCTGCATCTTGGTCAACTCCAGAACCGCCATAAAAGTCATTACCAGCATGATTTTTCTTTGATCTCCTAAAAAAAGCTCTTCAAAGGGCACCTCATCATGCTCGGATAAATAAACTAAAACATACTCGATTCGGTCGTCAAGTTTTACTACATCAACCGATACGACATGGTTTAGCTCTTCGGGAGCATTTGCAGCTCTGTCCAGGACTCTTTTGAAGGCAGAAAGGATATCAAATATGCTGATACTTCCCAGATCTACCTCCTGCTGATCTGCTACATTTTCCACGACTTCAGCTTTTCCTCTGGGAAATGCCCCAAACTGTTCAGCCTCGAACACTTTTAGAGAGGCAGCAGCTTCTTTATATTTTTTATACTCAAGAAGCTGTTCGATGAGCTGTTCACGGTTATAAATGCCATCTTCCTGCTCTATCTGCTCATCACCGGAAGGAGGCAGAAGCTCTCTGGCTTTAAGCCGTATGAGAGTTGCAGCCATGTGCAGATACTCTGAAGCAATATCAATGTTGAGATCCCGCATTAAATCCAGATACTGGATATACTGGAGTGCAACTTCAGATACCGATATATCAACTATACTGACTTCAGACTTATTGACCAGATACAAAAGCAGATCAAGGGGACCTTCAAAAAGATCCAGTCTGACTTCATATTCCTGTTGTTTAGGCGGCACTCAGAGCCTCATTTAGCATTAAAACGTAAAATAAGAAAAACAGTCACTTTGGACAGTTTCGCTCCAAAGTGACCTGGCTTAACCGATCAAAAAACTTCACTACTCATTCAACAGTTACGCTTTTTGCCAGATTACGAGGCTGATCGATTTCGCAGCCCCTGATTGCGGCAATATGATATGCAAGCAACTGTAAAGGTATAACTGAAAGCAGAGGAGTAAGCATCTGGATCGTTCTGGGAATATAGATCACATGACGCGCATGTTTTTCGATTTCTTTATCCCCTTCACTTGCAATAGCTATAACACTCCCACCCCTGGCTTTTACTTCCTGAATGTTGGAGATAACCTTTTCGTAGATACTGTCTTTTAAAGCAAGAACTACCGAAGGCATATCCTTATCTATCAGAGCGATTGGTCCATGTTTCATCTCCGCCGCAGCATACCCTTCTGCATGCACATAAGAGATTTCCTTGAGCTTAAGTGCCCCTTCCAGAGCGACCGGGAAATTGTATGATCGTCCCAGATAGAGGAAATTGTTATGTTTGGCATAGATTTCTGCTATTTCACGGATAAGATCATTCTGTTTGAGTATTTCTTTAACCTGACCGGGAATCTGTTCTAAGGCCTTAGAGATTGCGACTCCATCACTGTGAGAGATTCGCCGCATTCGCCCCAGAAGCAGGGTAAGAAGAGCCAGGACTGTTAGTTGGGAGGTAAATGCTTTTGTGGAAGCGACACCAATTTCCGGCCCTGCATGAAGATACACTCCACCGTGGGTCTCGCGGGCAATACTAGAGCCCACAGCGTTACAGATTCCTAAAACCGTAGCTCCCTTATGAGCGGCTTCCCTGAGAGCAGCAAGCGTATCGGCGGTTTCACCCGATTGGCTGATTACAAAAACCAGAGTATTGGAATCGATAATTGGGTTGCGATAACGGAATTCAGAAGCGTACTCTACCTCAACGGGTATTCCCGCAATCTCCTCTACCATATATTCGCCGGCAAGAGCAGCATGCCAGCTTGTACCACAGGCAACAAAGATCAGACGTTTAATACCGCGCAATTCCTGCAGAACCAGATTAAGTCCGTCTAGTCGCGCCGTACCATCCTCGATCAGAAGACGACCTCGCATGGCGTTTTGTATCGTTTCAGGTTGCTCAAAGATCTCCTTGAGCATGAAATGCTCAAAACCACCTTTAGCCAGCGAACTTGCATCCCAGTCCAGCTTTTGGATTTCAGGATTAATTTTGTGGTTATCTAAAGTGGTGGTGCAAAAGCCATCTTGCTTCAACTCGATAAGATTATTGTCTTTAAGGTAAATCACCTGATTGGTATGGCGCACAATAGCGGATGCATCGGAAGCCAGCAGAAGCTCCGACTCTCCTATCCCAACAACCAGTGGCGACCCTCTTCTGGCACCTACTACTATTCCAGGATTATCACAGGCAACCACTGCAATGCCAAATGTTCCCTCGACTTCCAGAAGTGCACGTCTGGCTGCAGCCGCAAGATCACCATCGTAGTACTTACCGATTAAATGTGCCAGAACTTCTGAATCGGTCTCGGAGCTAAACAGTACCCCTTCCCCCTCCAAACGATCTTTAATTGATGAATAGTTTTCTATAATTCCATTATGAACCAAGGCGATATGTTTATTCTGGTCCATGTGTGGATGAGCATTTACCATGGAAGGTGCTCCATGAGTAGCCCATCTGGTGTGTGCTATACCGGTTAAAAAACCTCCATTTACCTGATCTTTGGTTAACAACTTGAGGTTATCTACTTTTCCTTTATCCTTAAAAATGGTGAGTCCCTGACTATCCACCAGTGCAATACCAGCACTGTCATACCCACGGTACTCCAAGGCGCTAAGCCCTTCAATTAAAATAGGGTAAGCATTCCTTTTTCCTATATAGCCCACTATTCCACACATTTATTTCTCCTATGTGCTTATTAAGAGCACTGGTTGAAGCTGAAAATATATAAAATCATTGTTCTTTTTGCACAATTATAGATCATATTCCACATTTGACTGACAGAGGAACTGTAACAGATGATGTTCCCTACTTTTTAGCACAAACGATTCAAAAAATAGCCATTTGGATTTCAAAGGTGCAAGAAAAGGCTTATTAATATAGATCAAAAATATTATCTGATGGCAAAATACCCGAAGTTGCCATCATTTCCCGCTCTTTACCAGCAAATGTATTTCTACAAAAGACGAAAAATAAACTTTCTATAATCAACCTGGTGAGTCTTTTATGCTGAAGGTTGCAGTCTCTGGTGTGACCAGGTTGTCGAAATCTTTGTATGATAATTTTACCAGCTCACGGTGATTTCCAGCATTGAAAACAATATGCTCATGATCACTGAGTGGAGTAGAAGCATAGACTTTAAGATTGTAAAGATTTCCGAAAGGAGGCATGGCCCCAGGTTCACAGTCTTCAAAGATCGGGGAATATTCCGGTTCACTGGCTAACTCCACATGGGTTGCACCGCAGATTTCCTGAATCCGCCTCAGATCAACTACATGAGAGGCTGGCAGCACTGTCATAATCATTTTTCCATCAGCCTTTACCATCACTACCTTTGCTATCTGCTGCCCCGAAATATGGGTGGCTGCTGCAATTTCCTGTGATGTGTATGCAACAGAATGGGTTATTGTCTGATATTTTACATTGTGCTGGTCCAGATACTCTTTTAATCTTTTCAGCATGTTACCCCCCCCTTGGAAAAAACTACCCATATTTAAAAAACTGCAAGTCTCATGCCCTATATTTAAACCTGGGTCATGACTGGTCCCTTTACTTCGAAATTCACTATTCGAAATTCGATATTCGACATTTTTTCCGGTATTATCGTTCTCTTAAAGCCGTACGAGGTGTTGCCCGATGCTTGTATTTTTCTCACTTGCGCGCGCATTCATCTCCTATTCTGGAGCCTGAAACCTCTGTACTCCGATTTTACGCGCGTTTTGTACTTCTAAAGTGTTTAGAAGGCCAAATCACGCGTATTCTGGTTTTTCTAAAGCATTTGGATTGTTGATTTGCGCGCAGGAGTGGGAACAGAAAACCTGGATAGGAAGCCCTGCAGATCCTCTGATTCTTGTCACTTACGTTGAAATAGAGGGTCAGGCGTTGTTGTAGTAAAATTACCCGCTGAAAAGCGTCCCTCTTACCAAAAGGGTATTAAAGTAAAAAATAACTAACGACGAGATAAACCCTGAACCGCACAGCACAGGGTGTTGCCCCAGCGCTGAAATAGTTCGCCACTTCAGGGTGACATCATAGTTATCGTTTTTCACCTACTGCATTGATCCTCAATTCTTAGATTTAGACATCTAGCCGGACGTCTCTACTTTTAACCTTTTGAACCTATTTCACCACGACCCCATTTTGCCAATTCACCTCTGTTACGGTAGGCCCCTGCCCTTTAGAGTAATCAAAAAAGGATTCTTTTCCATGCTTTTTGCCTTTCAAGAAAAAAACCTGGTACACCAACCTCTCCTTCTCATCATAGCCTTTCTCTACCCCCTCCTTAAAGCCGGATTTATAAAATTCTTCTTTGAGCTTTTTACCATCAACCGAGAAGGTCACTTCCATACCATTTTGAAGATTATTGCTAAATTGCATTGTTTTTTTCAGATTTCCCCGAGTATCCCAGTATGATTCATTTCCGCTTTTTTTGCCTTTTTTGTACCAAGTTTCACGGATCCGGGTCCCATGGGGATCCCAAAGAGTTTCCATCCCCTGCTTTTTACCATTTTTATAGGTAACCTCAAGTTTTTTCACTCCGTTTGGATACCAGACAGAGTAAATTCCATGATACACTGTATCAGAAGCGCTGCCGCTTTGTTTTATAGTAAAGCGCTGTTGCCCCTCCTCAGAGACCTGCTCTACCAGTTTCACACTGCTGCATCCAAGAAAACTTATTAATACTGTAGCCGCCAGTACATTTGTCAATTGTCGCATTTTGACTCCTGCCCCACACTAATATCAAAATAACTGGATTTCGTTATGGATTAATGCATATAGAATCGATAAGATCAAACTGTGAACTGCTTATCAGAATTAGTTATAAGTATATATTAATCACAGAAATAAGAATAGTACTTTATTGACCGCCAGACCAATCATAAAGAAGGAGTTTAAAGGGGAATAAAAGTGAGCCATCAATTTAATTGCTGCATTTTATTATATTCTACATTTGTTTTTATCGATGATCTTTTTGTCATTTAACCCGTAATCGTTTAATTACATAGATAAACCGTCCCATAATGGAAAATGAACTGAGAAAACGACTGGAAAATGTTCAGGAACGCATTTTAAAAGCTTGTGAAAAATCAGCACAGCCCGCACAATCGGTGCGGCTGATAGCAGTTACCAAGACTCATCCGGCAGAGGTTCTGCAGAAATTAATCGACTTGGGTATAAAAGATTTAGGCGAAAACCGGGTACAGGAGATCGAAGCAAAGGTCCCCAAACTCAATGGCGAATTTACGATGCACATGATCGGGCATCTTCAGACAAACAAGGTCTCTAAGGTGCTTCCGCTTGTGAAATGGATCCATTCTATCGATAGAGAGCCGCTTATTGCAAAAATCGAGAAGCAGCATCAGTCTGCAGACAAGATCAATGCACTTCTTGAGGTAAACACTTCCGGTGAAAGTTCAAAATCCGGATGTGATCCATCACAATGCAGAGCATTGGCAGAGAGAATAGCCAGCAGCCCGGCATTAAAGTTTTGCGGCCTGATGACTATTGGTCCCCTTGTGGGTGGAGAAGTGTCGGTTCGCAGATCATTTTCTCTATTGCGTGTGCTTGGCGAGCAGTGCAGTGATCTGGCCGCCAGAATCGAGTTATCGATGGGTATGAGTAACGATTTTGAGTGGGCTATCCAGGAAGGTTCAACAATGGTACGGATTGGATCTCTTCTTCTTGGAGAAAGGTAAAAATGGGGTTAATTTTTTTTCTATTTCGATTATATGAAATAATTATCCTGACCAGAGTAATAATATCCTGGATCCAGGTTGACCATTACCATCCGGTAGTAGTCTGGATTCACAGACTGACAGAGCCGGTTCTTAGCCCGATACGCGCTATTATCCCTTTTGAGAGAATCGGTATAGACTTGTCACCGCTGGTAGTTTTACTTTTAATGGGAGTTATCAAGCGACTCCTGATGCAATCGTTATTATTTTAATCCTGGAGCGACTGAATGCAGATATCACCTTTGGATATTAGGAAAATGCCTTTTAAGCGAACCTTTCAGGGGTTCGATCCTGATGCAGTTCAGAATTTTCTAGACATGGTTGCAGGTGAATATGAGGCCGTTATCCGTCAGAACAGTGAATATGCCACACAGGTTAAAAACCTGGAGCAGCGTCTTGAGGGTTATCTCAAGATCGAACGGATGCTTAATGAGACACTTATCACGGCCCAGAAAGCTACCGATGAGGCCAGAGTCAATGCACAGAAAGAGGCAGAACTGATTCTAAAGGATGCATCTTTGCGTGCAGAGCGTTACGAAGATGAGGCCAGACAACGGGTTCACAGCATGGAAAGTGAATTGGTTACCCTAAGAAACCAAAGAGACAGCTTCCTTGCCCGCTTCAGGGCCATGCTGACTACTCAACTCAGTCTGCTGGAAATAATTAGCGGTGACCTTAAACAGGACACAGAGGAGCAAAACGGTTCTATCATGGAGATTGCAGAAGAAACTATGGATGAGGTGCCGCCTCAGCCAAATATCAGATCGCTGGGTGTATAGAGATAATGAAAAGTTGTTCCTTTGAGATACGACTTAAACCTCGTGCCAGAAAAGACCAGATTCAACTGTTGGAAGATGGAACACTGGAAATATCGGTTACCTCTCCGCCCGTTGACAATAAAGCTAACCAGCATCTGATAAAACTTCTTGCCCAACAACTGGATCTTCCCAAAAGATCGCTGGAAATTATCCGGGGAGAGCATTGCAGAAATAAAGTCATCTTGGTTGAAGGTCTGTCGAGAGATAAAATAATTCAACGTTTACAACAGTAAAAAATTAAACATTACCAGCAGGTACATACTTGGAAAGAGGAAACTCATGACAGCAACATTTGAAATGATTCAGGAGTCGATGAAGTTTATTGCCAGTAAAACCGATTGCAAACCGGAATACGGTATTATTCTGGGAACAGGGCTGGGAAGACTTGCTGATACCATAAAAGCAGATTATGTCATTCCCTATGAACAGATTCCTCATTTCCCTGTCTCAACTGTAGAAGCTCATGCAGGAAAGCTGATTATCGGTGAACTCTCAGGGAAAAGGGTGATGGCCATGCAGGGAAGATTCCACTATTATGAAGGATACTCCATGCAACAGATTGTATTTCCAATAAGGGTGATGAAATTTCTAGGTGTAAAGACTCTGATCGTGTCAAATGCCTGCGGCGGAATCAATCCAAATTTTCACCCTGGTACCATTATGGCCATTGAAGATCATATAAACTTATTAGGTGACAATCCGCTTATTGGACCCAACGATAACCGTATCGGCCCCCGCTTTCCAGACATGGCAGAACCATACTCCAAAAAGCTGCTCGAACTGGTACACAAAACAGCCCTTAAAAACGGTATCAGGCTGGAAACTGGTGTTTATGCTTCAATGAGCGGCCCCTCTATGGAAACCAGATCCGAGTACCGTATGTTAAAGATCATCGGTGCAGATGTTATCGGTATGAGCACTGTGCCGGAGGTGATAGCCGCGGCTCATGCCGGTCTTGAAGTACTGGGACTTTCAGTTGTCACCGATTCATGTCTTCCGGATGCACTCGAAGTGTCGGATATAAAAAAGATAATTGCAGTTGCAGATAAGGCTGAGCCTGTTTTAGTAAAGCTTATTCAGAAAGTTCTTGAATCCCTATGAGTGAACCACTTTTCTCATCAGTACAAAGTCAGATCAAGTTTCCAGCTATCGAAGAAGAAATTCTAAAGTTCTGGAAAGAGCAGAATATATTTGATAAATCACTGGAATCAACCAGAGATAAAGATGCTTTTGTTTTCTACGATGGCCCACCCTTTGCCACTGGACTGCCCCATTACGGTCATCTATTGGCAGGTACTCTTAAAGATATTATCCCGCGGTACTGGACCATGCAGGGACACTTCATAGAGCGTCGCTTTGGATGGGACTGTCATGGACTTCCTGTCGAAAACGAGATGGAAAAGGAGTTCAAGGTCTCCGGAAAAAGGGACATAGAAAAAATTGGCATTTACATTTTCAACGAAGCCTGCCGCTCCATCGTGCTGCGTTATACCAGTCAATGGGAGCGCATTGTCAATCGTGT
The DNA here is from genome assembly GCA_023412475.1 of Fibrobacterota bacterium. Lineage (GTDB taxonomy): Bacteria > Fibrobacterota > Chitinivibrionia > Chitinivibrionales > Chitinispirillaceae > JAAYPC01. Next base: position 27,706 of record JAEYNR010000055.1, read on the forward strand.
CGGCCGGTGGGTAGATTTTAAAAATCAGTACCGCACCATGGATCCGCCATACATGGAGAGTATATGGTGGGTTTTCAAGCAGATCTGGGAAAAGAAACTCATCTATCAGGGTTTCAGAGTTCAGCCTTATTGTCCCAGATGCGCCACACCACTTTCCAATTTTGAAGTAAATGAGGGATATAAAGACACCACCGGGCCCTCCATTACAGTTTCCTTCCCTCTGAAAGAGGACAGTTCTGTAAAAATTCTTGTCTGGACTACTACTCCCTGGACTCTTCCCTCAAACGTGGCACTGGCAGTTGGACCCGATATCAACTATGTAAAGATCCAGGATGGACAGGACATCTTTATTCTGGCCAAAGATCGTCTGGGCAGCTACTACAAAGACCTCTCCTCTGTTCAGATTCTAGAAGAATTAACAGGTAATGAACTCGAAGGTCTGGCTTATGTACCCATGTTCGATTACTTTGCAGATAAAGACCAGCGTTTTTTCCGGGTAACCACAGCTCCCTTTGTCTCCACCGAAGATGGTACCGGTATTGTGCATATCGCACCAGCTTTTGGAGAGGACGATTTTCAGGTCGGCCAGAAACTGGGACTTCCCATAGTCTGCCCAGTCGATGACGAAGGTAAATTTACTGAAGAAGTCCCCCAATGGAAAGGGATGCTTGTTTATCAGGCCGATGATGAGATAATCAGAGACATTAAAAGCCGCGGTAGATTGATTCACCGGGCTACAATCACTCACCGGTATCCATTCTGTTACCGCTGCGACACTGCACTTATTTATAAAGCAATAACCACCTGGTTCATGCAGATCGAGCCCCTTAAAGAGAATATGCTCTCTAATAATCAGCAGATACACTGGGTTCCTTCACACCTGCAAAATGGACGGTTCGGTAAAGGCATCGAGAGTGCTCCAGACTGGAACATCTCACGAAACCGTTACTGGGGCACCCCCATCCCTATCTGGAGTTGTGAATGCGGACATCAGGAAGTAGTTGGAAGTCTTGATGAACTTCACAGGCTGACCGGTGATGGAGATGTGGAAGCCGGCAAGAAGATTCATGCAGATGCCGTAAAAGCTATTGAAAAGAAACTTCATTCAGAGAGCCGCAGCAGGTTAGAAGATTTCGGTGTTGATACTACGTGGGCAGACAAACTTGAAAATTGCAGTATCAGCCCCAATGATATTCACCGCCATATTATCGATCAATTTGAAATCAGATGCCCCGCCTGTAAAAAGCAGATGATGAAAAGGACTCCAGAGGTCCTTGACTGCTGGTTTGAATCCGGTTCCATGCCCTATGCGCAGGTGCACTATCCCTTTGAGAATCAGAAACGTTTTGAGGCCAGTTTCCCGGCTGATTTTATTGCCGAAGGGCTCGATCAGACAAGGGGGTGGTTCTACACTTTGACAGTGCTGGCTTCTGCACTTTTCAAAAAGCCGGCATTCAAAAATGTTATTGTCAATGGAATAATTCTTGCCGAGGATGGTAAAAAGCTCTCAAAAAGACTTAAAAATTACGCTCCTCCAGAAGAAATTCTCAACAAACTGGGAGCAGATGCGTTAAGGCTTTTCCTAATCAACTCACCTGCAGTAAAAGCTGATGATCTGAGGTTTTCAGAAAAAGGGGTAATGGAAATGTCCAGAGCTGTTCTTCTCCCATTCTGGAATGCTTATTCGTTCTTTGTTACTTATGCCAATGTGGATAACTGGGTTCCTCAAGATTCCCAGGCACCCCAGAACGGCACCGAGCTGGATAACTGGATTATCTCCCTGCTCAACAACACCATCGCATCTATCAATGCTGAAATGAAACAGTACAATCTTTACAAGGTCGTTCCTCTTCTGGTTGACTACATAGATAACCTGACTAACTGGTATATCAGACGCAGCAGGAGAAGATTCTGGAAAAGTGAAAACGATCAGGACAAAATGGTCGCATACGGCACTCTTTATTTCGTACTGGTAGAGTTCTCAAAGGTGATGTCACCATTTCTTCCTTTTCTCACTGAGGCTGTTTACAGAAATCTGGTTGCAGGAAAACTTCCGGAAGCTCCGCAAAGTGTGCACCTCAACCACTACCCCAGATCTGTTGACGGCAGAACTGATTTGGCACTGGAGCGCAAAATGCGTCTTATCCGCCAAGCTGTCACTATGGGAAGAGCTTTGCGAAGCAGATTCACAATAAAGACCCGTCAGCCACTCAAGGAATTTGTGATCATAGTCAGAGACGATGAAACCATCTCTCTTCTTCAACAGATGAAAGCTATGATCAAGGACGAGCTCAATGTAAAGACAGTCCGTTTTGATACTGAAGAGGAAGTGGTAGTAACCATCTCTGCCAAGGCCAATTTTAAAAGACTTGGCAGAATTTATGGACCCAAAATGAAAGAGGCCGCATCAGAGATCGAAAGGTTTTCTGTTGAACAGATAAGAGAGCTTCAGAACGGGGCAACTGTGGAAATTGTGGGCCGGCAGATAGGATTTGATGATATTGAAATTCGTCGCTGTAAGCTGGAAGGAATAGAAGTAGAGACTGAAGGTGAATTGACTGTAGCGCTGGACACCACCGTTACTGAAGAACTTCTGCAGGAAGGGATAGCAAGGGAGTTCATTAACAGAGTTCAGAACATCAGGAAAAGTATTGGTCTCAATGTTACAGACCGCATCGTAATCCGATGTGGATGTCCTGAGGTGCTGTCAAAGGCATTAAGCAGATTTCGTGATTATGTCTGTACCGAAACGCTGGCGGTTGATCTTATCTGTGATGGTTATGAAGGTTATGATCCTGCAACAGGTGAGCAGATTGAAATCGACGAGCTCAAAGCTTCAGTAATTGTTGAAAAAACTGAAGTTCTTAGACAGTAAAGTTTTTTTAGTAAGACTGGTAATGGAAAAGAAAGTGTCACGATCAGGTATCTTTGACAAAAAGGTAAGACACGGCTTGCTTTACAGGGGAGCACAAATTGCTTTCAATCTCGCTTCCAGGATTCCCCGTAGCATAGGACTGTTTTTTTTCGGACAGATTGGGGCATTTATCTTTCTTTTCCCTAACCGTGAAAAAAGAAGAACGCTCTCACATCTGAGGTTTATTTATGGAGACCGATGGACTGAAAGGCAGATTCGAAATACTGCCCGTAAAGTATATATCGGTTTAGGTAAAAATCTGTTTGATGCGATTTATCTCTCTCGTTTGAGTCCGGAGGAGCTTAACCGGATTGTTCATCCTGATTCATTGGACAAGTTCCGCAAGGCATATGAACTCAATAAAGGAGTAGTCGTAATTACAGCACATGTGGGTTGTTTTGAAATGCTTCTGCATTTCTTTGCAATGCAGGGGTTTAGATGCTTTGCGGTAGGCAGGAAAATGTTTGATCAGCGTTTGGAGTATCTTGTCAGGAAAACCCGCTCTGGTAAAAATATCGAGTATATGGACCGTACCGAAGGGACATTGAAGTTAGTAAGATTATTAAAGCAGGGGAGAGTTTTTGGAGTTCTGATAGATCAGGATACCAGAGTTGAGAGTGTATTTGCCACTTTTCTGGGGCATCATGCATCGACTCCATCCGGGCCTCTGAAGCTGGCAATGAAACTGGACATACCGGTTTTTGTGATTACTACTGCACGGCAGAAAGACAATACGCATAAAGTTTTCGTAAGTGAGCAGATCGTTCTTAGTGAAACTGGAGATTTCGAATCTGATCTGAGGGATAACGTTCAAAAAGCAAATGATCTTATCTGCAGTACAATTGAGAAACACCCATCTCAATGGGTATGGATGCACCGCAGGTGGAAGAATCAACCCACCTGTAAATAGCTTTATGGAGCTTTCTAATGTTTTATAAAAACCTGTGCTCATTGAACCTGTTTTTAGTAGCATGTGTATTATTTTTTAAGGGATGTGCACCGAAAAAAGATCCGATTCCTATGGCCAAAGAAGGCATAGGCACTCCGGTACAGCAATTCAATGGTGCTTCGATGTATTTTTATAATGATCAGAAAATTCAATGGAAACTGGATGCGGAGCTGATGCGTAAACCACTTAATGATACCGGTTCGATTTTGGTGGTTCCGGTTCGCTTGGTACTTTATGATTCTGTTGCTACAATACGAACCTGGGTTGTGGCCGACTCTGGTCTGGTTGCTAATGATATGGAAAGTTATTTAGTGTGGGGTGATGTATTGATCCGAACCAGAGATTCGATGGTGGTTCGCACTGAAAAGTTGAAATGGTTCAAAAAAACCCGAAGGGTGGAATCTGACACTTATGTTCAGATTGAGACGAAAAAGGGAGATGTATTAAGAGGTAAGGGTTTGGATGCTAATGAGGATTTTTCTCATTTCAGCTTTAAAGAAGATGTAACCGGTGCTTTTCCTGACTTCAAGCGACGGATGGAAAATAAAGAAGAGAGCATGTTCTGAGAGTAGTCATCTCCACGAAAAGATCACTCACAATAATTTTTTTAGGAATATGGACAGCGGTTGTACACTGGCAAAAAGAAACTTGGGAGTGTAAGAGTGAAAATTGATGAGAAAGGGCTTTGCAATCCTGAAATTTTTAAATGGAAATACACCCTTATAATGCTGTTTTTCTGTGGAGTCGCCCCTCTTTTGGCTTCACCCAAAAAACAGGACTCTTCCCCTACCCTGGTTCTTCAATCAGCAAATAGTAATGAAAACAGCTACACAAACGGTGAATTTGTCAGCATACTGAGGGAAAATGTGGTATTTGCCTATGATGATATCACGATCAGCTCTGATGAAGCGACCTGGTGGCGAAACCAGGGGATCATCATTTTTAAGGACAATATAAAAGTCAGGCGGCAAAGTTCGGTACTGAGCTGTGACAGGATGCATTTTACCAAAAACAGTAATCAGTTGACTGCCAATGGCAATTTCCACTATATAGACACTCTGGAAAACACACAGCTTTCTGGGAATGATGCTGTTTATCATATGGAGGACAGGATATTTATTTTAAGAGGCAACCCCAGACTGATTTATCTGGATACTGCAACCGCAGATACTCTTACTATCACCGGCCTTCAGATGAGTTACACCGATTCATTAAAAAAAGCGACTGTAACAGACAGTGTCCGTATCACCAAAGGTAAACTGAGATCAAGATGCGGTCTGGCACATTTTTTCACCGACAGTAACACAGCCTACTTACGCAGAGAACCAGTTATTGATTTTGAGACACATACGCTTACCGGTGATTCTATAAATATGGCTTTTGGTGAAAAAAACCTCAAAAATGCTTCGGTTATCGGACATTCTCATGGCGTTTATATCGATTCGACCTCAGATGGAAAAGATACTTCATACACTCATATCTGGGGTGATAGCATTTATATATCAGTTTCGGATTCTATGGGTTTTGATTCTTTGTGGGCATTCGGAAAAGCTCAGACCAAATACTACATGGCAAGTTCACCGGAAATGGTCAGCGATGCCAGCGGTAAGGCGATGCTTTTGGCTTTTGAAAGTAATGGCAATGTAAAAAACGTTAAAGTCTGGGGAAATGCCCGCAGCAAATACCATATTGAAGAACAAAGAAATAAAGGAACCAATGAAGCAAGTGGTGACAGTATCACAGTTGCCTTTAAAAACGGTAGAGCCAGGATATTGACGCTTGTTGGAAGTGCACGTGGGATCTATTTTCCACATGATTTTTAGAGAGTGTTGATTTATGCACAACAATATCAGCTCAGAACAATTACCAGTAACGATGCAAAAGCCAAAATCAAGGGAGATCCGCACCGAAGGCCTTGTGAAGATTTATAACAAGCGTTATGTGGTCAATGGCGCGTCGGTTACGGTAAACCAGGGCGAGATCGTTGGTTTATTAGGTCCTAATGGTGCCGGCAAAACCACTTCTTTTTATATGATTGTGGGAATGATCCGGGCCAATAAAGGAAAAATATACCTGGATGATTTGAACATTTCTAAAAAACCTATGTATAAGCGGGCACGAATGGGAATAGGCTATCTTCCACAGGAGCCTTCCATTTTTCGCAAACTTTCTGTAGCAGATAACGTGCTTTCGGTTCTTGAGTATCAGCAGATGAGCGGCAAGGAGCGCAAAAAGCGGATGAAGGAGCTTTTGGAGGAGCTTCATGTGGGACATCTGGAGAAAAGTCTTGGCTACATGTTATCGGGTGGAGAACGAAGAAGAGTTGAGATTGCTAGGGCACTGGCTATAAAGCCGGATTTTATATTATTGGACGAACCTTTTGCGGGTGTGGACCCTATAGCGGTCGAAGATATTCAGAGTATTATTCACGAGCTTCGTAATAAGGGATACGGAGTATTAATAACCGACCACAACGTTAGAGAAACATTAAGAATCACTGATCGTGCTTATATTATGGCTGGAGGCCAGATACTGATTTCCGGAACTGCAAAAGAGCTGGCTGAAAATCCAGAGGCCAGAAGAATCTATCTGGGGCAAAACTTCCGTCTCGATTAAAATAAAGTGGTTTAGTTTCATTTAAAAAACATTTCCTCAATCGGCACGAAATGTGATAGTATTATTTTTACAGTTCTTGAAACAAGTGTTGGGTTTAATTCTTGAAGGAGACTTCATTTGAATCTTGGTCTTGACATGTCACTGAGGCTTCAACAGAAGCTATCATTTCAGATGATACAGTCACTGAAACTATTGCAGGTTAATACTCTTCAGCTAGAGCAGCTTCTTAAGACCGAGCTGGAAATGAATCCAGTTTTGGAGGCTACCGATGAGCTTGAAAACGAAACAGAGGAGATGCAAGAGCAGCAGGAAAAGGACAGCTCTGAAGATAAAGAGGAAGAAGAACTTGACATAAATGAAGATAATATTGATTGGGAAGAATACCTGGAGGAAGGCTTTGATCTGGGTTATTCCTACAACGAAGAGGTAGATAAAAACGAAGAGCGTTACGAGCCTACACCTATTTACCAGATCACTCTGGAAGAACACCTCAACAATCAGTTGTCAGAAAGAAAACTCGACGAAAAAAATAAACTATTGGTTCAACTGCTTATCGGAAGCCTTGATATCGATGGATATCTGCGTATTCCTCTGGAAGATTTGGCAGATTTTGTTAAAGTGTCGGTTTTTGAGATCGAGGAGGCTCTTCATATACTCTGGAAAATGGAACCTTATGGAGTGGGCGCACGGAACCTCAGAGAATGTATCCTTCTTCAATTGCGCTACCAGGGCCTGGAGAACACTCTGGCAATGCGAGTCGTCGATGAAACCTGGGAACTCTTTGAAAAACTTAAAATCCCTGAAATCTCCAGACATTTCGGTGTGGAGCCCCGCCAGGTGCAGGAAGCTTTGGATGCTTTAAAGTCCATAAACCCAAAACCAGGCTACCAGTATAATCCAGATAAACCATCCACCATCATTCCCGATTTGATTGTGGAGAAAATCGATGGAAAATTCATGGTTATGCTCAATGACCGCTCGGTTCCTTCACTGCATATCAATAAATCCTATGCAAATCTGATAAAACGAGGCAGCAACGCTAAAAGGGATGTTAAAAAGTACATTCGTGAAAAATTCAACAGCGCCACCTGGTTTATCCGTTCTATCGAACAGCGCAAAACTACCATGCTCAAGGTGATGTATGCCATTATAGAACGTCAGAACGATTTCTTTGAAAAGGGACCTCCAAATCTGCATCCATTAAAGCTTCAGGATGTAGCAGATATGGTAGAAATGCATATCTCTACTGTAAGCCGGGTGACCAGCAATAAATACGTGCAGACCAGACATGGAATATTTGAGCTTAAATATTTCTTTACTGAAGCAGTTGGACGGGATCCCGAAGGAACCGATATCTCATCTGAGAGGATTAAAAACCGTATCAGGCAACTGGTTAATTCCGAAAGCTCAAAAAAGCCCTTATCAGATCAGAAAATCTCCGATATTCTCTCTATTGAGAATTTACCGGTTGCACGTAGAACCGTGGCTAAATACAGAGAACAGATGAAAATTCTCCCTGCAAGGCTGCGTCAGAAATACGAATAAATTCTGAGCTGCCCCTTGGTTGCTCATAATCTTTAGCGTACCTCAAGATCCTCAATTTCATAAAGCTGGTGGTCCCCTCACTTTGTAAACTTCAGGCTGTTTGGAACACACTTATCTTTGTTTAAACTTAGGATTTTGTGATTTGGAATTTCGTTCATTTTGGATATTATCAGGAATTAGTTCATACTTTTTGCAATTAGATAGCTTCAGTTGCCACAAAAGATCATTCGTTTTCTGAAAACAAATTATATTCTCTTAACGTAGTCCTTATGGTTAACTAATCGTTTTTCAAGAAATTACCGGTACTTATAGAGGTGTGCTTATAAATGATAGAAGTCAAAAAGGAATGCAAGGTTGCTCAGGAAACTAAAGGAGTAATGCCTTCCTGGCTTAAGCGCAAAATTGCTTTCTCAGGCAAACATAACAGCATTCGCCATAATATCCATGCAAAAGGCCTCCACACGGTCTGTATAGAGGCCAAATGCCCCAATAGAGGCGAGTGCTACTCCAGAGGCGTAGCCACTTTCCTTATCATGGGAAATTTCTGCACCAGAAACTGCTCATTCTGCAGCGTTTTTCATGGCACCCCTCCAAAACTTGATCCCTTTGAACCGGATCACATAGTAGAGGCGGTAGCAGAGTTGAAACTTAGACACGTGGTACTCACCTCGGTCACCAGAGATGATCTTCAAGACGGTGGCGCATCGGTTTATGCTTCAATTGTGCAAAAACTCAAAGCACATCTTCCGGATGTAACTACTGAACTATTAATTCCAGATTTAAAGGGAGATGTTACGGCTTTAGATACCATCTTTAGCAGCAAACCGAACATTCTGAACCATAATGTTGAAACTGTACCGCAACTTTACCCTGTTATCAGACCCCAAGCTTCATTTCAGCGCTCACTTGAGGTGCTTAGTCGTGCATCTAATCAGGGTTTAACCACAAAATCCGGTATAATGGTTGGCTTGGGAGAGAAATTTGAAGAAGTGACACAAACTATGGAGGCACTGCAAAGAAATGGCTGCTCCATTCTTACTATTGGCCAGTACCTGCAGCCATCTCCTGAACAGATAAAGGTGGCAGAATTTGTCCACCCGGAAGTTTTTAAGAAATATTCAGAAACCGCAAAAGAGATGGGGTTTAGGGAGGTTTTTGCAGGTCCTTATGTGAGAAGTTCTTACAGAGCAGATGAGTTGTGTAACAAGGTTATTAAATGACACTTGGACTGTATAAATACTGTTCAAGTTCGGATATAAATGATAACATTAGTCTTATTGATTTAAAGAAAATGCTGGCAATTTTTGCTGTGCAGTTTCAGAATTTGTTCAACCATTTCAAAAGGAGACGGTGAACCATGGAGATTCAGATCACCTCACGTCGCAACAAAGCATCACAAGCACTTCAAGAGACAATCACCGCCGAGTTAAACAAAATGGAGAAGTTCTTCGATAAGATCACCTCAGCTCACGTAGTTTTAGACAGTGAACATGTTGAGAAAACCGTTGAAATAACTATGAGCACTCAAGGACGTCAGGTAGTCGCGTTTGCCAAAGCAGAAAGTATTGGTAAAGCTATTGATGATGCACTGGCCAAAACCGAACGGCAGTTGAAAAAACTGAATCAGAAAATTAAAAGTCACAAACCAGCTTAACATTTCACATACAGAAACTTTCCGCTGCCCTGGACTTTTTCGGCCATGGCAGGAAAGTTTCTCTGTTTGCAGCCGAAAGGAGTTGGTTGTGAAAAAAACCAATATGGATCTGGTAGTTGGTGGATCCATCCTGATTTCGATAGTAATTCTTATTGGTGGAGTATTGTGGTTAAAAGATGTTTCTGTATCCGCAAAAATGGCCTCATATACTGTTCTTTTCCCCAATGTTGGAACACTGCAGATCGGAGATCCTGTAAAAGTTAATGGTGTTTCCAAAGGTTCTGTTTCAGACATTTATCTAAGCACCAATGGTGTGGCGGTAGTGCTTGATATTGAGAAATCAGTAAAATTAACCGACTCCTGCCAGTTTAGCGTTCAAAACATTGGGATAATGGGAGAACGCGGAATTGGGATACTGTATTCAGACAAAGGACAGCCTGTAAAGGCGAATACCAAATCTGACACCAGTTTTGTTCCCGGAGTTTTCGACCCTGGAATAGCGGAAGCGATGTCTATGTTGGGAGTGGTGTTAGCTGAAGTGGAAACGCTTGTGGGAAATGTGAGCTCAATTGTACAAACCACAGTGGGAGATACCACTTTTGTGTCGGTATTTAAAACCTTAGTTAATCGTCTGGATACTATATCCGATGTTGCACAAGCACTTCTTACAGAAAACAAGCCGGTTATTGATCGCAGTATGAAAAATCTGCAGACCATCTCGAGCGATCTTAAGGAAGTTGTTTTAAGAAACAGTGACCATATTGATGCAATAATGAACAACGGCGACTCTCTCTCGGCATCAGCTCTTTCAATTGCCGCACAGGTTGATTCGCTTACAGTCTCATTAAATCAGATAATCGGTCAGGTAAAAGAGGGCGAAGGTTCTTTAGGAATGATTGTCAATGATTCTGAATTCTATCATGACCTAAAAAAGACCATTGCCAGTCTGGATACATTAATAAATGAAGTGCAGGGAGACGCACTTAAACTAAGAATAAAACTAGGATTTGGTAGAAAAAAGAAAAATTAGTATGGCAGAAAGACTTATATCAGTAATTAATACGTTAGGCATCCATGCCCGTCCTGCATCGATGGTCGTGCAGACGGCAATGAAATTTAAATCAAGTATAACCTTATCAAAAGGCGGGGTATCAGCCGATGCCAAGAGTATCATGAGTGTGATGATGCTTGCTGCAGCTTATAAATCACAAGTCCTTATCCGGGCAACCGGAGAAGATGAAGATGAGGCTATTGAGGCTATTGCTTCCTTATTTGAGAAAAAATTTAATGAGGAATAGTCTGGTTCAACTACTATTTTATCCTCTTTAATTAAGCTCCAACCTGATTATCGAAAAATCTGCGATAACCGCACAGGAGTTATAACTGACTTATATTCAGTCATTTTTTCTTTCCATATAGACTACAAGAAAGGACCCACATGAATGAGATTCGAATTGGCTTAATCGGTGCCGGAACAGTCGGTGGAGGTGTGGTAAAGGTTCTGGCCAATAGAATTGAGGCTTTCAAAAAAGAATTGGGACTTTCTATCAAACTGGCTCGTGTTGCAGACAAGGTCAGCTCAAGATTTAATGAACTACCAGTACAAGATGCTATTTGTACAACCGAAGCAAATGATATTATTAACGACCCATCTATCGATATAGTTATAGAGCTTATCGGGGGCACCACATTTGCCAAAACCGTTGTTCTGGACGCGCTTAATCATAAAAAGCATGTAATAACAGCCAATAAGGCACTGATTGCTGAATTTGGACCGCAAATCTTTGAATGCGCAGAAAAAAACAATGTATCTCTATACTTTGAAGCATCGGTTGGTGGTGGTATGCCGGTAATAAAAGCCATTAGAGAGGGATTGGTTGGAAACGACATTTTCTCGGTCAAAACCATTATCAATGGAACCTGTAATTATATCCTCTCAACCATGACCTCAGAGGGTCTTCCCTTTGAGCAGGTGCTCAAAGCAGCACAGGAAAAAGGGTACGCGGAAGCCGATCCGGCTTTGGATATCAGCGGTGGCGATAGTGGTCATAAGGTGGCTATACTGGCTTCATTGATAAGCAACGGCTACATCTGCTATGACAGGATTCACAAAGAAGGAATTACCACTATCGGAGCTCAAGATATTGCTTTTGCCTTTGAGCTGGGGTATGTAATCAAACTTCTGGGTGTTATTAAAAAAGATAAGGTTGCGGATGGTCTGGATGTCCGTGTGCACCCGGCGATGTTGCGTAAAAATCATATACTGGCCTCAGTCTCAGACGCTTTTAATGCTGTTTTGATTGAAGGTGATGCTGTCGGTCAGATTCTTCTTTACGGCAAAGGTGCCGGTGAGATGCCTACTGCATCTGCAGTTGTAAGCGATGTTATAGATGTTGCCAGAAACATTTCAGGTAAAACCCCGATTCGTGTTCCAATGGGCTTTTATAGTTCCAATCATGAGGTAAGTGTTAAAACAATAGACACTATTACTTCCAGATACTATTTGCGATTTACAGTAGAGGACAGACCCGGGGTCCTTGCATCTATCACATCAGACCTGAGCAATCAGGGAATCTCCATCGCATCAGTAATTCAGAAGGAGTGGCATTCTGACAATAGTGTCCCGGTTATTATTTTAACGCATCAGGCATCGGAAAAAGGGATTAATCTTGCTTTAATGAAAATCGAGCAGTCTGATTACATCAGAGCGAAAACACAATTAATCCGTATAGAAGATTGATAAACAATATACCCTGTTGTTGAGGAATTATGCTTTATATCAGTACTAGAGGCAATCATTCACCAGTATCATCATCTGAGGCAATATGCATGGGAATGGTTCCTCAGGGCGGTTTATTTGTTCCGGAATCGATTCCGCACCTGAGCAAGGATTTTTTGTGTTCAGCAGCCAATTACCAAACTGTAGCCCACGATATATTCAGCCGTTTTCTGACCGATTTTACCTCTGAAGAGCTCGATTTATGTATCAGCAAGGCATATAACTCCGAAAAATTTGGAAGCGATACTGTAATCAACCAAATAGAGCTCGAACCGGGATTCTCCATTCTGGAACTATGGCATGGACCAACCGCTGCTTTTAAAGATATTGCATTGCAGATAATGCCTCATCTTCTACAGATCTCAAAAAAGAAAAACAACAGCTCCTGCCATACTGCCATACTGGTTGCCACTTCCGGTGATACCGGTAAAGCTGCACTGGAAGGTTTTAAAAATATTGAAGGAATTTCAATAATGGTTTTTTTCCCTCACGAAGGAGTCAGTGAGGTACAGAGGCTTCAGATGGTTACCACCGATGGCAATAACACCGCTGTATTTGCAGTCAAAGGTAATTTTGATGACTGTCAGACTGCAGTAAAAAAGATTTTCATTGATGGTTCACTTAAAGACAGCCTCTTACAAAGTGATATCAAATTATCTTCTGCCAATTCGATTAACTGGGGAAGACTGTGTCCTCAGATTGTCTACTATGTTAAATCCTATATCGACCTGGTGGAAAAAAAACAGATTCAACCGGGTGAAGAGATAAACTTCTGCGTTCCAACAGGCAATTTTGGAAATATTCTGGCTGCTTATTATGCTAAAATAATGGGTGTACCCATAAAGAAACTTATCTGTGCATCAAACAAAAATCATATACTACCCGACTTTTTCTCTAAAGGCATTTACGATTCAAACCGTGACTTTTACAAAACCAATTCCCCATCGATGGATATTCTTATCTCATCAAATCTTGAGCGTTTTCTTTTTGAAGTCACCTGCCATAATGCTGAAAAAATCCATGCCTGGTACAAAACACTGAGCACCTGCGGCAAGTTCGAAATCGATGCCACTACCCGACAAGCAATCGATTCGGTAATAATAAGCGGGTGGATTGATGAAGATGAAGTTTTATCAACTATAGGAAATGTGTATAACCGATCAGGCTATGTGGTAGACACACACACAGCGGTAGGAATAGCTCTTTGCAATAAGCTTGGCCCCTTCGAACATTACACTGCTATAGCTTCGACTGCAAGTCCATATAAATTCAGTTGTGATGTGCTCAGTGGCATTGACAAGTCCAAGCACAGTGATGAATTTGAATGTATAAGACAGATCTCTTCTATCTCAAATAAACCGGTACATCGGGCTCTTAGTCAATTAAAGGAGCGTCCTGTACTGCATAAAACGGTTATTGAAATAGATCAGATGAAAGAAAGTATCCTTAATACCCTGACAAAAAATTGCCTTTCAGAATGATACACTTCCGGAACAATCCTTCAGAATTTACAGCAACATTACGGAGAATATCAGATAATGAGCTTTAAATATGCTATCCTTGTGGGTGATGGTATGGCGGATCATCCTGTTTTAGAATTGGGAAACCTTACTCCGCTGGCGTATGCAAAAACTCCAAATATGGACTCGGTGGCCAATAATGGACATACTGGTCTTGTTTCAACTATCCCAAATGGTATGCAACCAGGAAGTGATGTAGCCAATCTATCTTTATTAGGTTATGATCCTGGATGCTATTATAGCGGTAGAGCACCAATAGAAGCTGCCAGCATGGGTATTGCATTATCACCTAAAGACACTGCATTCAGATGCAATCTGGTTACTATTGAAAATAACCTCATGGTTGATTACTCTGCTGGTCATGTAGATACTAAAAGTGCAAATCAAATTATTTATCAATTACAAAAAGAACTGGGAACCGACAGGATTCGTTTCTATCCGGGTGTTAGCTATAGACATCTGGTGATGATCTCAGATTTTCCCCAAAATCTTAAGACCACCCCACCCCATGACATAACCGACTGTGAAATAACTCCACATTTGCCATCTGGTAACGGTGCAGACATAATCACATCCCTTATGGAGAAAGCCCATTCTGTCATTTCCAGCGTCATCGCTAATCAACAAAGTAGTGAAATTAAAGCCAAAGCAACTGATATCTGGTTATGGGGACAGGGAAGTTCTCTGAAACTTCCTACACTTAAGGAGCTATTTTCTCTTAACGGATCGGTCATATCAGCCGTTGATCTGGTCAAAGGATTAGGTGTACTGGCCGGGCTCGAAGTTCCTTCTGTTGAAGGTGCCACCGGTTACCTAGGAACTAACTATGCTGGAAAAACAAAAGCCGCTTTCAAGGCATTTGAAACCCAGAATCTGGTTTATCTGCATGTCGAAGCACCAGATGAGACCTCGCATGAAGGATCACTTCAGAAAAAAATTCAGGCGATCGAAGAATTTGATTCTTTTGTGGTTGGTGAAGTATTAAAATACCAGAAAGAACACCCAGAGCTTAGAATACTTGTCACACCGGATCATGCTACACCAGTCTCCTTAAAAACTCATTCATCGGAGCCGGTGCCTTATGCATGTAGTGGTCCAGGGATAGATAAAGATTCAAGCACCAACTATTCAGAGATCTCTGCTGAAAAAAATAGTGTTTTGACCGGACCTGAACTCTTCAGATATTTTATTCAAAAATGAGAAATTAGTAATGGCATTACGACTTTTAGAAAAACTGATCACTTTCCTGTTTGATTTTCTTGCCATAAATATTGCATTCTTTACCGCATTCTGGCTCAGATACAAATCCAACATTTTCCCCGAAGCTTTTAATCCATCTTTAGAGCTTCTTACATATCTCCAGCCTTCACTAATAGTCGCATTCCTTTGGATTATACTTTTTTTCTTTACAGGGCTTTATCGTGAGTGGTACAAGGAATCCAGAATTGACGAATTTTTCGTAGTATCCAGAACAGTAATTTTCGGGTTGTTTATTCTTTTTTTGGTTACCAGTGCCCCACAGGTGATCGATTTTGTTCATAGCGGTAATCCTAGAATTCTCTTCACCCGAACAAAAATCCCAATACTTCTGACTTATGGCTCATGCATGCTCTTTTTTGCCACTGCGAACCGTTTTGTCATGCATACCATTCTGACATTTTTATTCACAAAAGGAATAGCTGTAAGCAAAGTCCTGATTGTGGGAGCCAACAGTTCAGGAAAACAACTGCTCAAAGATCTTAAAAATTATCCGCAGCTTGGCTATAAGGTAAGTGGTTTTATAGACAAAGATGGCAGCCGTATCAATGAACAGATAAATGATATAAGAGTACTAGGCTGCTACCACGATATCCCTGCCATAGTAAGAAAAGAGCATATCGAGGGAGTTATTATCACTCATATCAGTGAGTCGCCCGATGACATTTTAAAGATACTTGAGTATTGTGGAGATATAAAACTTAATATTTATATGGTACCCTCGCTGATGGATATCATAACAGGACACCTGAAGACGCATCAGATATTTGGAGTGCCGCTGTTGGTTCTTCTGCAGGATCACATGCCTGCCTGGCAGGCACAGATAAAAAGGCTGATGGATTTAGTGGTATCATTTCTGGTTTTGGCTCTTGGAGCACCTCTCTGGATTTTGCTCTGTGCAATAATCCGCATTGGATCGCCAGGACCTGCCATATTTAAACAGGAAAGAGTGGGTCGCAATGGAAAGCTATTTACAATGTATAAATACCGTTCAATGTATATCGATGCGGAAAAAATCTCCGGACCCAAATGGGCAACAGAAGATGATCCCAGAATAACGCCAATCGGAAAATTCCTTCGCAAATCACGTCTGGATGAGATCCCTCAATTCTTCAATGTATTAAAAGGTGAAATGAGCCTAGTGGGGCCACGCCCGGAAAGACTCTTCTTTGTAGAGCAGCTTAAGAAAGAAATTCCTTGGTATGTCAGAAGAATAAAAATGAAACCTGGAATCACCGGTTGGGCACAAGTAAAACACAAATATGATGCATCCATAGAAGATGTAAAACAGAAAGTTCTCTATGATCTCTATTATTTCGAAAACATGTCCATCTCCCTTGATGTAAAGATAATCCTGCGAACCTTCCTGGTCGCCCTCACCGGAAAAGGAGCGCATTAAAAGAATTTTAGATTGAGGATTTTTAGGAATTAGATTTGTAATTTGAGATGTTTTTGGCCCTGTTTTTGAATCTAATTTTGTGAAAAACATAAAAAAAGAGGGCCTCCATGAGAAAACCGGTTCAGATAATTGGGATTCCGCTCGACCTTGGCCAATCCCGCAGAGGTGTCGACATGGGACCCAGTGCCATTCGATATGCCGGTCTTGCCGACAGACTTCAAAAACTGGGATTTAAAGTTGAGGACTTGGGAAATATTCCTGTTCCTGTCAGAGAACATCTTCCCCGGAAAGAAAGCCCTGGCTTTGCCTCTGAAATAGAATCAGTCTGTTCACAGACCTACCAGATCGGGTGCAATGCCTTAAGAAAAGAGACTACTCCCCTATTTTTAGGCGGTGACCATTCCCTGGCTATTGGAACCATAGCAGCGGTGACTGACTCATCACCATGCGGAGTAATCTGGATTGATGGACATGGCGATTTCAACCTTCCGGAAACCTCCCCTAATGGTAATATACATGGAATGCCGGTATCAATTCTTTTGGGCTATGGTTTACAGAACCTGATTGATGTAGGCCGAGCTGGTCCTAAACTAAAACCAGACCAGATCATACTAATTGGCACCAGAGATCTCGATTATGATGAGCGCTATCTTTTAAAATCAAGCGGCATTCGTATCTATACCATGCGGGAAATCGATGAACGAGGCATCGCTGCAGTGACCAAAGATGCTATCAATCTACTCTCTCATCTTCCCTCGATTCATGTAAGCCTTGATATGGATGCTCTCGATCCCGTTGTGGTTCCTGGAGTCGGAACGCCTGCCCCGGGTGGATTAAGCTATAGAGAAGCACATCTTTTAATGAGTATGGTATGCGATTCAGGCAAAGTCCGATCTATGGATATTGTAGAAATCAATCCTATTTTAGATAACAGAAATATTACAGCCGAAATAGCAGTCGAACTGGCTGCTTCACTTTTAGGTGACAAAATCCTTTAGAGAGATCTTTTTTAGGAGAAGCTCTAAACACTAAGCACGAAATTCGAAATAAGAACAAGAACAGGAAAAAGTGCTGACTGATAACTTAAGCTCTCTTTAAGCTTTATTCCTGTTTAGAATTTTGGATTTTGAAATTTGGGATTTGTTTAAGATTTAAGAATTGTGATTTGGAATTTCTTTCTGTTTGAATATTATTAGGATAGCAGCTCAAAAAGTCTTTTGTATTCATCTTCATGAGGAGCCAGCAGAGGACTTTTTTCTGTTACCCATTTTTGTAATTCAACAATAGAAATGAATTTCACTTCTATTAATTCGCTTTCGTCTATACACATGGAATCAGCCGCGATATCTTTATTAAGAAGAAACACATCAGTCAGCTCATTATCTATAAACAAATGATCAGGGCTTGCGTAACGCTGAGTGACACTAAAGAGATAATTCAGTTCATTTGATCCTACAATCAATCCTAGCTCTTCTTCCAGTTCACGAATTGCACCGCTGTAAGAGTCTTCACCGCTTGAGAGATGGCCAGCGCAGGATATATCCCACAACCCAGGATATACTTCTTTCTGAAGAGACCGTTTCTGAATTAGCAATTCTTTACTGGAATTGAGGATCCAGACATGAACCGTACGGTGCCACAAGCCCTTTCGGTGGACCTCATTTCTGGATAAGGAGTATCCTGCAGATGTGCCATCAGGATTAATCATATCAATAATTTCCATCTATCAACCTTCTCTGTCTTTTGAAACCGACATACCCAGTCTGGTAAAGAAATCATGCAACGTATCTATACGGTCTAAGGTTTCTTTCTTTAATTTTTCGAAGATCTTTCTGATTCGATACGTTTTAACCCTTAACTGGTACTCTTTTTCCGGTTCACCCTCTTTTCTTACCGGTCGAACCAGATCTTTTGCAAAATGAAGCAGACCTATGTGACCGGTTGGTGCTTCAACTATGCCTCTGGAAAGACCTTTAATCAAATCCATGGAAACCTGCCGCAGAGAGTCCAGAGTTTCATTTATTTGATTCCATTCCTGCATGGAAAAGAGATCACTGGTTTTTTCCGCTGTGGAATCCGGTATTTGGGTTGGGAAATGATTCATCTGATTGAATGAAAGTGTCATTTCCGGAGCAAATTTTTCTCCACATCCATAACAGACATAGCCCTCATCAGGAAGAAACAAACTAAAATTCCTGGAAATGACATATTTGCCATTACAAATCACACATGAAACTGTCTTCTCAGCATTATTTTGAGGAGGGCAAAACTTTAGTACCAGTTTCGCTTGAATAGTTTCTCTTATCTGGTCAGCAATACCCATTTTGTAGCCAATTTGATTGAGGAATCTATATTTCATCAATAATCAGTTTGTCGGCAAGATAATCTTCTATGGACTCAAAAGAATCACGGTAAGCTTTGGTTCGCTCTCTGATCACTGTGTCAGGAAGCTTATTAATATAGGAAACCAGCCATGAGTATGATTCATCTTTTTGTCCGGACAGCTCCACTGCATCAAAGGCAACGGCATCGATGGGTCTGTTCCGTTTGAAACTTCTGTCTTTCAAACGCTTTGATTTGCCAAAAAGCATATGCCCATTTGCATTATAACCTAAGTTATGAATTGGATCTATCTGTTGCATAGCTGGTTTTCCTCCCTGAAACCGATCTAACAGTGTAAGCCTGTTTTAAACTGCTCTATAATATAATATACCTATTTTTAATTAGTTTCTGTTTTCAGAAGCTACTTACAGTTTAGAATTCAGCAAAAAACGAATATCTGTTGGTTAATCGCAGATAATTTATATCAAAACAGAACATTATTCCATGTAGATTATAAGCGAAGGCGCTTCATCTGTACCGATATAGGGCAGCTTCAGCTCCGAAGCCCAGTACTCTTTATCATTTATGATTATCCGGTCATTATTTACCTCTGAAATAGAACTGATATCGGATTTGCCACAGTATTGTTTGCCTCTTTTTAACAGAACAGAAATATCATTGTTTGGAGTTAATGATCTGAGGAATTTTTCATTGACTTCCAATCCACCCAGCACGAAAAACGGGATCTCCGAGATGGTAAATCTTACCCTGGATTGCAATGTTAATCGCTTCTGTCCCATAATGTTATCATCAAAACAGGTTGGCTCACTTTTTAGTCTTTCTTTTTCAGTAACACTATTTCCAGCATTTGCAACAAAGTGTCCGGAGGAGAGAATGTTAAGTTTTGAATCGGTGACCTCCAACACAGAAAAATCCATAGGCGATATAAATCTGCCAGCCAATTCGGTCACATCAGTCGAAGAGCGATCATTTTCTGCTAAAACACGTAAGGCAAAACTCTTGTCAGCGGCTATAGTTTCGGCAAAAGCGTTCAGTTGCCGGGAAATTTTACCGGATAATAGATCCAAATTCTGTTTTACGGTCTTTTCTGCGATTCTTAGCTTCTGTATCCTATAATCGAGCTTTTGTTCACTTATATTTTTTTGAAAAAAATAAAAAGATGTTACACCGACAATCAGAGCAGTTAAGATAGGGAGGAAAACTTTCATTCGCTATTCAGGATCCTTTTTTTTAAAGATTTTGTTGTAGAAAATACTATTTCGATAACATCTTTTAAAAATAGAATAAGTCAGATCGAGGTTTACTGGATATCTTTGATTGATACCAGTTGATGTAGATCAAAACAGAGCATCTGAGCGGCATAAAACCAGCATTCCATTTTTTCTCCATCAATATCGACGTCCTCACGCTTAACAGGTTCACCCCAGCTCATGAGAACCTGCTCTTTGGTCATTTCCAGTACTACCCGGTGATTATTTATAATTTCCCACATCGACTGGTCCCAGGTATAAATTTTGGAAGGATCTTTTTCCATAATTTCTGATTCCCAGGGATCATCCTCCATAATTTTATCGCTCATGGTATTAGTCCAACTGCTTCTGATCGGGATTATCCCCTGCTGCCCCTGTGGAAGTTTTACAACAAGCCAGATCGGATTTACTGGCAGAGGCGTAAACCCAGCAACTACATCCTCAACCAGAAGCGAGTCCTGAATTCTGACCTTTATACTCCCAAAACCGCTGTTTTCTTTATTGAGTGTGGATATGATACCTTTTCTTGAGAAGACAAACCGGTTCAACCAGCGTTTTTTTGCCCAATTCAGATCTGTCTCAGGAACTATTTCTTTAATGGAATGCTTGTGGGTCCTGGCTGTGATGACCTTTCCAGTCTCCTTATCCGAGAAGGAAACAAACCACTCCTCCCCATCCTCATATAACCCTGTAACCGTAAGCAGATGCTCCTTGATTTTATCACACGGGATCCTGTTTTCCGGTTTCAATTCAGACAGGTCTTCAGGTGTAAGACCCAGCTCAGGATTGCTGAAATTATATAGTTCATAACCCGCCTGGCAAAACATCGATTGCTTCTCAAGTACCAGAAAATCGAGTCCCTTCCAATCTTTAACAGGAACTGTAGTAAGCGGAGCACAGGAAAAATCCGGAGCCTGTGCCGTATCAGCAATGGGGTTTTCCTCAAGGTTACTCTGGGCTGGAAGAGTAACCGGTATTTTCGATTTTGGTGCACAACAAAGGAGTACAGACATAATCAGAATACAACTAAATGGCAGGTATTTGTTCATTTTTACAGAAACTCCGAAACGAAACGGTTTATTCCCAAGGTGACTGAAGAAACTAGTTAAGCTATCAATTTACTCTATCCCATTCTTCTGGTTTTGGAAACGCTTTAACTCAATTAATTATAAACATATCCTTCAAAAAAAACATCTAATTAATCCTGTCTGCACTGACGTTTTACCCGATCCATCATGGATGCAGAAACTCTGGATGTCAATATTTTCACAGCAACACTGTCAGAAGATCCATTGTCTAAAAAGTTGTAATCACCCGCCAGGGTATCCTTTTTAAAATACAGCCGTGCCTTATCATTGGATTCTCTGTTTAACCTGGGGGTAAAAAAGAGAGTATCTCTGAAAATCTTATCGACCTTTAAATCTTTGCAGATATTTCTTCCGCTCTCAACCCCATATATAAAAATTTTGTCTCTGGTGATGTTGAGGTAGAGACTTTTGGCGGATATTCTTCTTCGGGAAACTGCACCGTTTCGAAACTGGCTAACCCAGACAGTTTTGCATCGATAATAACCGATTGGATCAAAAGCACAGATAATGGAAGAAAATATCAGAATGCAGCAAAGAAATCTATACAAATTAACCTCCAGAGAAATAGTTTCTTCAAAGTTGACGGAGGAAACTTTAAAGAAAAAAAACGCCAATATATCACAAACAGCAGTGTAACCTGAAAATACATACTGTTGCCGGAAGTGCAAATACCAGTACACTTTATTGAAATATGCCAAAATATGGTAAAAAAAGCGTGTTCTGTATCTGACCTTTCAACCACAGAGGCTTTTTGTCCAGTCAGGATTTTCCTGTTTTCCAGATTTGCAGACAGGAGCTTCTGAAACCTGACAAAGCTATCAATCTGTTAAATGTGGTTTTTTTAAGAAATACTGGATATCAGAGAACGTACTATTTTATCCTTGTCTACACCTTCTTACAAGCAGATAGAAACAGAGAGAATATGGATTCTAATCATAACGAGTTTATAAAGATTGGCTCCTTTATCGATATCTTTCAAGCCAATATGGCTAAGGAGATTCTGCAATCAAACGGAATCAGTTGTGTTGTAACCGGAGATGAGTTCAGGCTTTTTGATTTTTCACCAGAAGACAACATTCCTGTTCAACTTATCATAAATCGCAACGATAAAGATACCGCCCAGGAACTGTTAATACTGCACTTCAATAATTGATTCAGTTGAATTTGCCGCAAATATATATTGTACTGTTCATTTTACCCTGAATTGTTACTACTGGAGAGGTGGACAGATGATTAATTTGTTGAGAAAAAGGCGAAGTATCAGAAGCTATAAACCTTCACCGATCGAAGACAAAAAAGTTACGATACTAAAAGAAGCTCTTCTGCGCTCACCTTCCTCACGCGGTATCAACCCCTGGGAATTCGTTCTGGTTAATGATAAGCAAACACTTGTTGAGCTTTCCCGATCAAAGCAGCATGGTTCAGAATTCCTGAAAAACGCAAGTCTGGGAATAGTCATTCTTGGAAACGAAAATCACTCCGATGTATGGATTGAGGATTGTTCGATAGCATCTATCATCGTTCAAATGACCGCAGAAGATCTGGGCCTCGGTTCCTGCTGGATACAGATCAGAAAACGGAATCACAATGAAGAGATTTCATCTGAACAATATGTTCAGCGATTACTTCATATTCCATCACATATGCGAGTCTTATCAATCATCGGAATTGGCTATCCAGACGAAAAGAAGGAGTCTTTGGCTGAGCAAAAGCTGCAGTTCAATAAAATTCATCTCAATAGGTTTGAAGAACAGTAATGGTCGGTTAATTTTAACAAAAGATCATTGAATAAAACTATGCTTTTAAATGCGAAACGTTTCCTTACGGATAAATACCAGTTCTTTTATGCATATTTTATTACCCTGGCAACAACACCACCGGTACAATTGGAGCAACAGATGTGTTTACCAATTTAAATTGGACAGCATAACGGGTTAAAAACGTAAACTTCAACTTTAGAATTTGATAAAAATGGCGATTTTATGGAATTTAGAAAAGCTTTTTGATTAATGTGTACTTATTTTGGACAGCAGTGGAGCTATATAATATCAAAACAATACCTATTCAGAAGTAATTCCTCTCAAACCTTCCTCAGGTCTCTTTTGTGCAGGTCCCGAGATTGCTATATCAAATGATAAATAACCAAAGATACACCATTGAAAT